>NZ_FOAE01000001.1:288773-785643 GCF_900109505.1 Pseudomonas sp. NFACC41-3 | reverse complement strand
TCGCAGCCTCGCGGGCTCGGCAGCGGCTACAGGGTCGCTGCATCATCCGGTGAGTCCCCCAACCACAAACAATGCTATTTTTTGCCGCTCGCGGCGCAACCAGGCGCCGCCACTTCTACAGGGAACGTATCGATGCAGACCGCCGTCCAGCCTTGTCCATTGCCCAGCCACTCCAGCATTGCCAACCTGGCCGTCGGGGCGAGCTTCATCGATTGCCGTCAGGTCCTGGCCAACGACCCCGAGCGCACGGCCATGCGCCACCTGCTCAACCTGATGAGCCAGACCCCGGCCTGGATCGACCGGATGATGGGCCTGCGCAACCGCGTGGTGCAGTTGTTCGGCCTCAAGGACCTGGGGCGCCTGACGCAGATCGACCTGACCAGGGCGGACGAGGATTACCGGCCGGACGACCGGGTCGGCATCTTCACCCTGGTTGCCCAGGCCCCCGACGAGGTACTGTTGGTGGACCGCGACCAGCACCTGGACGTGTACCTGTCCCTCAATCGCCTGCCGCTGACCGCCGAAGGCCAACGCCCGGTGGTGCTGTCCACCGTGGTCCACCCACGCAACCTGCTGGGGCGCCTGTACATGCTGCCGGTGGCACCGTTCCATCGGCTCATCGCGCCCATGACCCTGGCCAACATCAATCGCCGCTGAGCCGCCACATTCAAGGACACTGCCATGCAGACACCCGAGTTCGACGTTGTAGTAGTAGGCCTGGGCGCCATGGGCGCAGCGACCCTGTACCAGTTGGCCAAGCGTGGCGTGAAGGTGGCCGGCATCGACCGTTTTGCCCCACCCCACGACCAGGGTTCGAGTCATGGCGACACCCGCATCACCCGCCAGGCCGTGGGCGAAGGCGCCGCCTATGTGCCGCTGGCGATCCGTGCGCAGCAGATCTGGCGCGAGCTGGAAGCGCAGCAGGATGCGCCGTTGTTCGAGCAATGCGGGGTACTGGTGATGACCTCCAGCGCCACCCCGGGCGGCCAGGACGGCGCGCCGGACTTCACCGAAAACACCCTGGCCCTGGCCCGCCAATTCGGCATCGAGCATGAAGTGCTGGACGCCACGCAGATCCGCCAGCGCTTCCCGCAGTTCGCGCCGATCCACGACAGCGCCCTGGGTTACTTCGAGCCCGGCGGCGGTTATGTGCGGCCGGAGCGTTGCATCGACGCGCAGCTGACCCTGGCCCGCCAGTTGGGCGCGACCCTGATCACCGGCGAGACGGTGCTGGATATCGACAGCACCCCGGGCCGGGTGCAGGTCACCTGCCAGAACCGGCGTATCAGCGCGGCCCAGGTGGTGGTCTGTGCCGGCATGTGGTCCAGCCCATTGCTCGGCGCGCCGTTCGATAAGTTGCTGCGGGTGTGCCGGCAGACCTTGTACTGGTACCAGTTGGCGGAACCGCTGATCTTCCCCGAACACTCGCCGAGTTTTATCGTCCACGGCGCCAGCGACGAGCAGACCTGCTACGGCTTTCCGCCGATCCCCGGCGAAGGCAGCATGAAGATCGCCACCGAGCAGTACCGCGAGACTTCGACGCCGGACAACCTGGACCGCCAGGTCAGCGCGGCGCAGAGCGAGGCGATGTACCGCGACCTGGTGCTGGCCACTATCGCCGGGGTCACGCCGCGACTGGTGAAGTCCGCGGTCTGCGCCTACACCGTGACCCCGGACTCGCACTTCATCATCGACGAACACCCGCGCCTGGCCAACGTCACGGTAGTCAGCGCCTGTTCCGGCCACGGCTTCAAGCACTCGGCGGCGATTGGCGAAGCCCTGGCCCAGCGGCTGGTGGACGGACGCAGCGAGATCGATTTGAGTGCATTTTCCCTGGCGCGCTTCGGCCATTGAGGGGTGCCTGGATGCCCTGTGACGGGGCGTTTTCCGGGAAGAAACGATTCAGTGACGTTTTTCCTTCTGTGGGTGCCGCTTTCAACCTTGCCCCTTCGTTCAGTCTCTACGATTCTGTAGAGACCCCCGCGGGGCGGCGCCAGACCGCCCAGGGCAAAACAACAGGAGCGCCCCATGAAGAGCGTCGCTGAAGTACTGAAGTTGAAGGCCAAGCACAACCAGCAAGTGCACACCATCGCGCCCCACCAGATGGTGCTTGAAGCACTGATGCTGATGGCCGAGAAGAACGTCGGCGCCCTGCCCGTGATGCAGAACGGCGAAGTGGTCGGGGTCATCAGCGAACGCGACTACGCGCGCAAACTGGTGCTGCACGGCCGCTCCTCGGTGGGCACGCCGGTCAGCGCGATCATGAGTTCGCCGGTGATCACCGTGGACTCGCACCAGAGCGTGGAAACCTGCATGGGCATCATGACCGACAGCCACCTGCGGCACCTGCCGGTGGTGGAAGACGGCCAGTTGCTGGGCCTGCTGTCGATCGGCGACCTGGTCAAGGAAGCCATCGCCGAACAGGCCAACCTGATCCGCCAGCTGGAACAGTACATTCGCGGCGAGTAAGCCTCCTCCCTGGTAGCCGCCTTTGGGCGGCTACATTCCCCCGCACACCTATCTTCTGTAGGAGCGAAGCACACAGTGTGTAGCCCCTTACCAGGCGCCGTTTAACCCGCGGTGAAGAACTGCCGCCCATCGCGCTTGAGCAAATCCAAAAGCAGCTGGGCCGCCGGCGACAGGTAACCTTCGGTCCGCACCAGTACCACGATGCTGCGATGCATGCGGGTTTGTGCCAGCGGCACTTCCCGCAGGTGGGCGATGCCCTTGAAGTCGTCCAGGGTTTCCCGGGCCAGGAAGCTCAGCAGCCCGGTCTTGGCGATTAGCCGCGGCAGCAGGGAAATGGTGTTGGTCTCGATCTGCACCGACGGCAATGGCAGTTGGTGGCTCTGGAACACATTGTCGATCCAGCGGCGGGCCGAGACTCCGGTTCCCGGCAGTACCCAACGGTAGTCACACAGGTCTTGCAGGCGCATCGGCGTGTCGAACACCGGGTGGTCGCGGCTGGCCACCACCACGGCCTGGTCTTCGAACAGGGTGTGATGGCTCAGGTGCGGGTCACCCTCGGACAGCGGGCAAATCACCATGTCCAGGCGCCCCGAACGCAGGGACTCGCGGAGCACGTCGTCCTGGCCGATCACCAGGTTCAGGGTGATGTCCGGGGCGCGCTCCAGCAGGGTCGCGGTCATCTGCGGCAGCAAGTGCTCGGCCATGCTGGCGGCACAGCCCAGGCGGATATTTCCGAGCACGCCGCTGGCAAAATCGCGCACCTCGCGATGGGTCTCGGCGATGTTCTGCTGCAACTGCCGCGCGCGCTGTTGCAGCAACTGGCCCACCGCCGTCAGCTTGATTCGCCGCCCGTCACGCTCGAACAGCTTGGTGCCGAAGGACTCTTCCAGGCGCTGGATGCTCTTGGTCAGCGCCGGCTGGCTGCGATTGAGCTTCTGCGCCGCGCGCCCGAGGTGGCCGAGCTCGGCGATGGTTTCGAAATAGGTCAGGTCGCGCAGGTCCATGATCGATAAACCAGAGTTATTAGTTGATCACAATTAGAAACTAGACTTGATCAATTGCGCTATCAATAATTTGCTCCGAAGCGCTGGTAGCAACGGTCCCGCAACAGGAACGGCCAGCGCGCTGGAGAATGCCCTTGCCTCGTCCCTCGCCTTTGTCCCTGTCCGCCTGGCCCCTTGCCCTGCAATGGCTGGCGCTGCTGATCCTCGCCGGCAGCGCCGGGCAACTGTTGAACCACTTCGAGGTGCCCGCCGGGCAGTTTCTCGGGCCGATGCTGGTAGCCATCGGTTTCGGCGTCAGCGGCGCCAGCATCCGCGTGCCGCGCCAGGCCTTTCGCCTCGGCCAGGGCTCGGTCGGGGTCCTGGCCGCCCACTCCATGACCATGGCCGTGCTGGCCTCGATGGCCCAGTCCTGGCACGTGATGCTGTTCGCCACCTTGCTCACCGTCTGCCTCAGTGCCCTGGTCGGCCTGGCGCTGGTGCGCCTCGGCGGCCTGCCACCCAGCACTGCGGCCTGGGGCACCGCGCCGGGGGCGGCCTCGGCCATGGTCGCGATGGCCGACGACTTCGGCGCCGACTCGCGGGTGGTGGCCACCATGCAGTACGTGCGAGTGGTCTGCGTGGTGATGATCGGCGCCCTGGCCGGCCACTGGATCGGCGTCCCTGCCGGCGGCAGCCAGGCCCACAGCACCGAGGTGGTGCTGCAGACCTTCACCCTGCTCAACCTCGGCCTGACCCTGGGCATCATCGTGCTCGGCGTGCTGCTCGGCTCACGGGTGCCGGCCGGGGCCCTGCTGGTGCCGCTGCTGATCGGCGGCGCGCTGCAGGTCTCCGGACTGCTGCACATCACCCTGCCCGGCTGGCTGCTGGCCCTGGCCTATGGCGCCATCGGCTGCTACATCGGCCTGCGCTTCGACCGGCCGACCGTGCGCTACGTCTGGACCCGCCTGCCGGCGATGATCTTCGGCGCGGTGCTGCTGATCGCCCTCTGCGCACTGTCAGCCTGGCTGCTGGCGCACTGGCTGGACAAGGATTTCCTCTCGGTCTACCTCGCCACCAGCCCCGGCGGCCTGGACGCCATGACGATCATCGCGGTGGACACCCACTCCGACGTCGGCCTGGTGCTGGCCATGCAGACCCTGCGGCTGTTCGCGGTGATCGTCAGCGGCGCTTTTTTCGCCCGGCTGATCATCAAGTGGGCGCGCTGAACCCTGGGGCCGCGCGTCTTTAAACACTCTGAAATAGTAAATCCAAGTGCCATCCCTCCTTCCCAGCCCCCGCCGCCAGGCGCCTGAATACAGGCTTCAAGCCGCCGCCCTGCAGCGCCCCGGGCCGTTTCAGCAGCGGCCCTGAAGCTTATTTCCCTCGCGAATAAGAAACGTCTTGCCGCCGGCTGTTGTTACCATGGCGCACATTTGCGTGAAGATTTAATGACTGGCAGGTTTTTCGTGAATTTCATCCGGCGTGTTTTCCATCATCCCCTGGCCCCCCTCGGCGCACTGCTGAGCCTGGTGCTGCTCGTGCCCCTGGTGGCGCGCGCGCTGCTCGGCTGGTCCGACCCCCTGGGCTATCTCTCCGACCTGGGCACCGCGGGCCTGTTGACCCTGCTGCTGTACCGCCGGCCCTGGTGGCTGGCCCTGCCGGTGCTGCTGGTGTGGAGCCTGCTGAGCATCGCCAGCGCCGAGCTGGTCAGCGCCGTGGGCCGCCTGCCCAATGCCTCCGACTTGCATTACCTGTTCGACCCACAGTTCGTCGGCAACTCCACCGGCGGCGGCCTGGCCCATCCCTGGCTGGCGGCGGCGCTGCTGTCCGGGCTGGCGTTGTGGCTGGGCGTGCAATGGGCGGCCCGCGGCACCCGCGCCCCGCGCTTGCCACGCCATGCCTGGACCGCCCCGGCGCTGCTGTGGCTGGCCCACGGCGGCGTGCAATACCTGAACCCCAGCGAAGCCGATCAATGGCGCCTGTTCAACCTGCCGCACCAGTTGCTCGCGGCCGCCGCCGGCCAGGGCCAGGTACAGCTGGAACAATGGCTGGAAGGCGATGTGCCCGAACTGCCGGTGCAGATGGCCGGCCTGACCCAGCTCGACCTCGACGGCGAGCCGTTGCTGGCCGCCCCGGGCCAGGCGCGCAACGTGCTGGTGATCGCCCTGGAAGGCATTCCCGGGGCCTATATCA
The DNA here is from genome assembly GCF_900109505.1 of Pseudomonas sp. NFACC41-3. NCBI lineage: Bacteria > Pseudomonadati > Pseudomonadota > Gammaproteobacteria > Pseudomonadales > Pseudomonadaceae > Pseudomonas > Pseudomonas sp. NFACC41-3. The sequence goes on along the minus strand of NZ_FOAE01000001.1, from coordinate 779,998 downwards.
AGACCAACCGCGAGGCCCTGCACAGCCGCTACCAGGACAACCTGATGCCCAAGCTCAGCGCCTGGGCCGAACGCGGCATGAACACCCCGGACTACGTACTGCACAGCCACCAGACCATCCGCGGCCTGTACGCCATGCTCTGCGGCGACTACGACAAGCTCGACAACGGTACGCCCAAGGGCATCGAGCTGCTGACCCAAAGCCAGCGCAACCAGGCCTGCCTGCCGGCCCAGCTGCGCAAGCAGGGTTTCAATACCCATTACCTGCAAGGCGCCGGCCTGCGCTTCATGGCCAAAGACAAGATCATGCCGCACATCGGCTTCGACTCGACCCACGGCCTGGAGTGGTTCAGCAACGCCAACTACCTGGACTTCCCCTGGGGCAAGGACGACAAGGCCTTCTTCGAAGGCGCGCTGGACTATGTCGGCCAGCTGAAAAAGCAGAAGCAGCCTTGGATGCTCACCCTGCTGACCGTCGGCACCCACCAGCCCTACTCCGCGCCGGAGGAATACCTCAACCGCTTCGACACACCCAAGCAGGCCGCGGTGGCCTACCTGGACGATGCCATCGGTGAATTCATGGACCAGCTGGAGCGCCAGGGCGTGCTCAAGGATACCCTGGTGGTGATCACCTCGGACGAGTCCCACGGCATCGATGGCGTGCGCCTGGCCTCGTCCTGGGGCTTCAACCTGATGCTCGCCCCGGAGCAGGCGCAGTTACCCAGACTCAAGTCCGGGACCTACGGCCATGTCGACCTGAGCGCCTCGGTGCTCGACTACTTCGGCTTCCAGGTACCGGACAGCCTCAGCGGCCGCTCGCTATTTCGCGACTACGCCCTGGGCCGGGAGATCATGTCCTACACCAACGGCAAGCTGCGTTATCACGATGGCCAGGGCACCCTGACCGAGTGCGATTTCCAGCAGCGTTGCCGCTACTACGCAAGCACCGGTTTCATCGCCGACAGCGCCACCTTCAAGGGCCAGTATGGCGGCCTGCGGGCGCGCCAGATCAGCGCCCGGGCCGAAGGTTTGGACCGCACCCTGCTGCAATCGCCGCTGAACCTGCACTACCAGTTCGGCAGCCCGGCGATCATCCCGCTGCAGGCGCAGATCAAGGATGACTGGGCCGACAACCTGATCGGCGCGCAGTACCTGGAAATGCCCAAGGGCTCGCTGACCCGCGTGCGCTTCACCGTGCGTTCGGCCGACCCGCAGCAGAACGCCTACATCCTGCTCAAGGGCAAGGAGCGCGAGCAAGACGTGCCCCTGGGCCTGCCGGAAGAGATGCTGGTCACCCCCGACCAGCCGCTGGAAATGGACTTCAGCTTCGCCAACCCGGAATCGCGCAAAGCCTTCTCCTTCCACCTGCTGGGCTACGGCCTGGGCGCGGTGGAAGTCAGTGACTTCAGCGTGATCACCGAACTGCCGGGGCAAGAGCAAGACAGCGAAGAACCCCAGGACGACAATCCGCACGCCTCCTGAATCGCCTCCCCGGGAGCTGGTCGGCAGCACGACCGTCCAGCTCCCGCGCCCTTGTCTAAACTCCTCGTCAGGCACAAGGTATGGCCTCGCTGCGGTCCGCAGCGCCACCGCCGGAGTACGAGGACGCACATGACCGACACCCTGGACACCCCTCTGGAGCAGTTGCAGCGACTAATGGCCGAGCGCCCCTTCATGGTCCTCACGGGCGCAGGCATCAGCACCCCTTCGGGGATTCCCGACTACCGCGACAACGACGGCGTGCGGCGCGGCCAGCAACCAATGATGTACCAGGAGTTCCTGGCCGAGCCCAAGGCCCGGCGCCGCTACTGGGCACGGGCCATGCTCGGCTGGCCGCGGATCCGCCAGGCCCGGCCGAACGCGGCCCACGAGGCGTTGGCGCATTTACAGGCGCGGCAGAAAATCGCCGGCTTGATCACCCAAAACGTCGACACCCTGCACGACCAGGCCGGCAGCCGCGATGTGATCGAACTGCACGGCAACCTGCACCGGGTGGTCTGCCTGGATTGCCGCCAACGCAGCGATCGGCAGGCGATCCAGCAATTGCTGGAACTGCACAACCCCTACCTGGCCGGCGTCGACGCGGTGCAGGCGCCCGACGGCGACACCCTGCTCGACCCGGTGTTCGAGGAACGTTTCCAGGTGCCCCGCTGCCCTCATTGCGCTGGCGAGCGGCTGAAACCGGATGTGGTGTTCTTCGGCGAAAACGTGGCCCAGGCCACCGCGGCCAAGGCCCTGCACAGCATCGAGCAGGCCGCCGGCCTGCTGGTGGTGGGTTCGTCGCTGATGGCCTATTCGGCCTTTCGCCTGTGCAAGGTCATGGCCGACCAGGGCAAGCCGCTGATCGCCATCAACTTCGGCAAGACCCGCGCCGACGAGCTGCTGGACCTGAAGATCGCCGCCTCCTGCGAACAGCTGTTGCCGCTGCTGGCCGAGCGCCTGAGCTCCTAGGCAACCCCCGACAGGCGCTCAGCCAGACCGGCTCCGCGCAGAATGTCGAACAGCGCCTGGGCCGCGCTCGACAGTTCATGCCCGGGGTTGGTCAGCACTCCGATGGCGCGTTCCACCACCGGGTCGCGCAGGGTGATGCAGCGCGCGCCCAGCTCGCGCATCTGTCCGGCGCACAGGGCCGGCACCGCGCTCACACCGAGACCGCTGGCGACCATTCGCCCCACTGTCGCCAGTTGATGGCTTTCGAATTCCACCGGCAATTTCATGCCCCGCGCCAGCAAGTGCTCTTCAAGCATCACCCGCACCGTGGACGGCCGTTGCAGGGTAATGAAGGGCTGTTTCAGCAGCGATTGCCAGTCGATGTCCTTCAGCTCGGCCAGGGGCGAATCGCTGGGCACCACGGCGACGAAGCGGTCGATGTACAGCGGGGTGAATTGCAGCGATGCGCTTTGCTGCGGCTCGAAGGCCACCCCCAATTCCACCTGGCGGTCGCGGACCATCTCCAGCACTTGCTCGTTGATCACGTCGTTGACCGTGACGTTGACCTGCGGGTAACGCGCGCGAAAGGTCTTGAGGATCGGCGGCAGCAGGTTGCCGGCAAAGGACGGCATGGCCGCCAGGGTCACCCGCCCGCGCTGCAGGGTGAAACGTTGGCGCAGTTCGTCCTCGGCGTTGTCCCAGTCGGCGATCAGGCGCCGCGCCAGGGGTACCAGCGCCTCGCCTTCCGGGGTCAGGGCGACATTGCGTGTGTTGCGGCTGAACAGGCGTCCGCCGAGGCCGTCCTCCAGGGCCTTGATGGTCAGGCTCAGGGCCGACTGCGACAGGTGCAGGCGTTCGCAGGCCACGGCGAAACTCAGGCTCTGGGCCACCGCCAGAAAGGCGCGGATCTGTTTGACGGTCATGCTCTGCCCTCGGGATCGACTGTTGAGTTTTATCTATCAATCAACCTTAAAAATCAACTTAACAAATCAATCCCCTGGCGCAACACTGCGGCTCACTCTCTTCATACGGCCAGCCAGCCGGCTGGCAACGCAAATACCAATAACAAGAGGATGTGCAGATGGCAGGTTTCGACAAGCGCGTGGCGTCCTATGAGGAAGCCCTCGAAGGTCTCAAGGACGGCATGACCGTGATCTCCGGCGGCTTCGGCCTGTGCGGCATTCCGGAAAACCTGATCGCCGAGATCAAGCGTCGCGGCACCCGCGACCTGACCGTGGTCTCCAACAACTGCGGCGTCGACGGCTTCGGCCTCGGCGTGCTCCTGGAAGACCGGCAGATCAGCAAGGTAGTGGCCTCCTACGTCGGTGAAAACGCCCTGTTCGAGAAGCAACTGCTGAGCGGCGAAATCGAAGTGGTGCTGACCCCGCAAGGCACCCTCGCCGAGAAGATGCGCGCCGGCGGCGCCGGCATCCCGGCCTTCTTCACCGCCACCGGCGTCGGCACCCCGGTCGCCGACGGCAAGGAAACCCGTGAATTCAACGGCCGCGCCTACCTGATGGAAGAATCCATCACCGGCGACTTCGCCATCGTCAAAGGCTGGAAAGCCGACCACTTCGGCAACGTGGTCTACCGCCACACCGCGCAGAACTTCAACCCGCTGGCCGCCACCGCCGGCAAGATCACCGTGGTCGAGGTCGAAGAGATCGTCGAGCCGGGCGAGCTGGACCCGACGCAGATCCACACCCCCGGCATCTACGTCGACCGGATCATTTGCGGCACGTTCGAAAAACGCATCGAACAGCGCACCGTGCGCAAGTAATCGCCCGCCCAACGACTGACGGAGAATAAAAAATGGCTCTTACCCGCGAACAAATGGCTCAACGCGTCGCCCGCGAACTGCAGGACGGTTTCTACGTTAACCTCGGCATCGGCATCCCGACCCTGGTGGCCAACTACATCCCCGACGGCATGGAAGTGATGCTGCAATCGGAAAACGGCCTGCTCGGCATGGGCGCCTTCCCCACCGACGACGAAGTCGATGCCGACATGATCAACGCCGGCAAGCAGACCGTCACCGCGCGCATCGGCGCGTCGATTTTCTCTTCCGCCGAATCCTTCGCGATGATCCGTGGCGGCCATATCGACCTCACCGTGCTCGGCGCCTTCGAGGTCGACGTGCAGGGCAACATCGCCTCGTGGATGATCCCCGGCAAGCTGGTCAAGGGCATGGGCGGCGCCATGGACCTGGTGGCCGGCGCGGACAACATCATCGTCACCATGACCCACGCCTCGAAAGACGGCGAGTCGAAACTGCTGTCGCGCTGCAGCCTGCCGCTGACCGGCGCCAACTGCATCAAGCGCGTGCTGACCGACCTGGCTTACCTGGAGATCGAGAACGGCGCGTTCATCCTCAAGGAGCGCGCCCCGGGCGTGAGCGTCGAGGAAATCGTCGGCAAGACCGCCGGCAAGCTGATCGTGCCGGCCCACGTGCCTGAAATGCAGTTCGCCTGAGGAGCAACCAGACCATGCAAGACGTCGTAATCGTTGCCGCCACCCGCACCGCGGTCGGCAGTTTCCAGGGTTCGCTGGCGAACATTCCTGCGGTCGATCTCGGCGCCGCGGTGATCCGCCAGCTGCTGGCCCAGACCGGCCTGGACGGCGCCCAGGTCGATGAAGTGATCATGGGCCAGGTGCTCACCGCCGGCGCCGGGCAGAACCCGGCGCGCCAGGCCGCGATCAAGGCCGGCCTGCCCCACGCCGTGCCGGCGCTGACCCTGAACAAGGTCTGCGGCTCCGGCCTCAAGGCCCTGCACCTGGGCGCCCAGGCGATCCGCTGCGGCGACGCCGAGGTGATCATCGCCGGCGGCCAGGAGAACATGAGCCTGGCCAACTACGTGCTGCCCGGTGCCCGCACCGGCCTGCGCATGGGCCACAGCCAGATCGTCGACAGCATGATCAGCGACGGCCTGTGGGACGCCTTCAACGACTACCACATGGGCATCACCGCCGAGAACCTGGTGGACAAATACGCCATCAGCCGCGAAGCCCAGGACGCCTTCGCCGCCGCCTCGCAGCAGAAGGCCGTGGCCGCCATCGAAGGTGGGCGTTTCGTCGATGAAATCACCCCGATCCTGATTCCCCAGCGCAAGGGCGAACCCGTGGCCTTCGCCACCGACGAGCAGCCGCGCGCCGGCACCACCGCCGAATCCCTGGGCAAGCTCAAGCCGGCCTTCAAGAAAGACGGCACGGTCACCGCCGGCAACGCCTCGTCGCTGAACGACGGCGCCGCCGCGGTGATCCTGATGAGCGCGGCCAAGGCCCGGGCCCTGGGCCTGCCGGTGCTGGCGAAGATCGCCGCCTACGCCAACGCTGGCGTCGACCCGGCGATCATGGGCATCGGTCCGGTGTCGGCCACCCGCCGCTGCCTGGACAAGGCCGGCTGGTCCCTGGAGCAGCTGGACCTGATCGAAGCCAACGAAGCCTTCGCCGCCCAGGCGTTGTCGGTGGGCAAGGAACTGGGCTGGGACGCGAGCAAGGTCAACGTCAACGGCGGCGCCATCGCCCTCGGCCACCCGATCGGCGCTTCGGGCTGCCGGGTGCTGGTGACCCTGCTGCACGAAATGCTCAAGCGCGATGCCAAGAAAGGCCTGGCCACCCTGTGCATCGGTGGCGGCCAGGGCGTGGCATTGGCCATCGAACGCTAACGCTTACCGCGCACCACGGCCGGCCCTCGGACCCACGACATCCGGCGGCTGGCCGGCAATACGCCCGGCGCACCCCATGGTGCGCCGGGTTCATTTTGCGGCCCGGCAGACGCCGGACAGAGGCCGCTGGCAGCCACCCATCCGTCAGCTACATTCAACTCATGCGGCTGGCGAGACTCGTTTTCCACGCCTTCCTGCCCACTGACTCACGGCTGAAACAGTCCAGGCCGATGCGTGGAGCCTTATCCGTCGAAGCCGGATCACAGCGCTCAAGCCCCCATGGGCAGAGCCCGGCATGCCACCCAGCCCTTCGCCTGCTTCATCGACCCGATAACGAGGAGCGGAACATGCGCCCGATCAGATGCCTGCTCTACGCCGGCTTTTGCATAGTGCTGGCGGGGCTGGTCAGCCTCCAGGCCAGTGCTGGCCCCTCCTTCGACGCGGACAGAAAAGGACTCGAGAAGCTCTCGACCAACGCCGGCGCCGAGCTGCACCGAGGCTTGCAGAAATCCCACGAAATGCTGATGTACCTCGAACTGCGGGACACCCTGCATGCCACCGAGGCCAAGGCAGCGGCCCTGGAGCACTTCAACGAGTCGGTCGCCCTGTACAAGAAAGTCACTGCAAGCGCCCCCGAGCAGAAGATCCTCTACCAGCCCCGGGATGACAGTGAAAAAGACGCCATCAGCGCCTTCCAGAAGCGCTTGCAAGAGCTGGATATCGCGGTGCCCGACACCGAGAAGCAGCTGGCCAACCTCGCCGTCACTGTGGTGACCCGACATATCCATGTGCTGGAAAGGTCCAGCTTCAAGGCGACCAAGGCCGACTACACCCCCTTGCGCAAGGTTCTGCGCTCGCAGGCCCTGTTGCTCGACCTGGGCATCCTCAGCTCGATTGTCTGGAGCCTGGCGGCCGACCAGCCTGGCGAGAGCCGTTAGCGCCTTGCCCCCCAGAGGCTGTCACGGCGACTTCGGCTTGCCCATCAGCAACAGCAACGACAAGCCGGCAAACCCGGCCCCGGCGTAGAACGTCAGCGCCGCGCCATGGGCCTGCCACAGCCAGCCGGCGATCACGCTGGCCAGCAGCAGGGCCATTCCGCTCAACAGGTTGAACACACCGAAGGCCGTGCCCTTGAGGTCGGCGGGCGTGGTGTCGGCCACCAGGGTGGCGAGGATGCCCTGGCTGAAGCCCATGTGCAGGCCCCACAGGGCGACGCCGAGCAGCACCAGCGGCACCGACTCGGCATAGGCCAGCACCAGGTCGGCGAGGATCAGCAACAGCAGGCCGACGCTGAGCAAGGCGCTGCGGTTGATGCGGTCCGACCATTTGCCGACCGGATAGGCCGAGACCATGTAGAACCCGGCCATGACCACCATCACCAGTGGTACCCAGGCGGCGGAGAAGCCCAGTTGCTGGGCCCGCAGCACCAGGAACGCCTCACTGAAACGGGCCAGGGTGAAGGCCGCGCCGATGGCCACCACCCACCAGTAATGCCGGGAAAACCGACGCAGCGAGGCCAGCCGCAATGGCGACTGGAAGTGCCGGCTGCCGGGGGCATGCTCGGGTTCGCGGATGGCGAAGACCAACAGCGCCACGGCCAGCGCCGCGGGGATCACCGCCAGCCACAGGACCTGGGCGATATCGTTGGCCAGCCACAGCATCAGGCCGATGGCCAGGATCGGGCCGAGGAACGCCCCCACGGTGTCCAGCGACTGGCGCAGGCCAAAACAGGCGCCGCGAATTTCCGCCGGGGCGACATCCGCCACCAGGGCATCCCGTGGCGCGCCGCGAATGCCCTTGCCGATACGGTCCAGCAGGCGCGCGCTGAACACCAGTTCCGCCGAACTCGCCAGGGGGAACAGCGGCTTGGTCAGCGCCGCCAGGCCGTAACCCAGTAGCAGCAGTTCCTTGCGCCGGCCGATGAAGTCGCTGAGGGCGCCGGAAAAGACTTTCACGATCAGCGCCGTGGCTTCCGCCACCCCTTCGATGATGCCGACCGCCAGCATGCTGATGCCCAGGGTGCCGACCATGTACAGCGGCAACAGGCTGTGCACCAGCTCGGACGACACGTCCATGAACAGGCTGACGAATCCCAGCGCCCAGACCGTGCGCGGAATGCCGCGGCTCAGGGGCTTTCCGGTGTCGCTCATTGCAGGTCCCGCCATGACAGACATCCCCCAGGGTTTACAAAGGATCCGGTTGCTCCAAGCCTAGGCCGACAACGACGGCAATGCCTGTCATGGCTCCCGTTGCAATCGACGCTCGAGGGCCGCGGCCAGGGCCGACGCCTCCTGTTTCAAGGAGGCGCAGAAGGCCTCGACGAAAATCGACGACGGCCGGAAATCCGGGCGGATCAGCATCACCCGGTACGGCACCGACAACTGCAGCGGGCGGATCGCCAGGCCCCGGCCCGCCTCCTCCATGGCACTCAGCGGGTTGATGATCGCCACCCCCAGCTGCTGGCGCACCATGGCGCAGACCGAGGCGGCATTAGTGGTTTCGATCACCACCCGGCGGTCGACGCCGGCCTGGCGAAAATGCTCGTCGAGGGTCTGACGATAAATGTCCAGGCCTGACAGGTTGATGAAATCCACCCCGCGAAAGTCTTCGCTGTGCAGCAGCGGCTTGGCCAGCAATGGGTGCCCTTCCGGCAGGATGCACACCATGTCGGCGCAGAACAGCAGTTCGCCCTGGGTGCCCCGTGGCAGGTGTTCGCTTTCGGTCAGGCCCAGGTCGTGGCGCTGGGCGCTGAGGGACTCTTCGAGCAAGGGCGATTCCTGGGCGGTGATGCTCAGGCCGATGCCGGCGTGTTGCTCCTGGAAGTGCTTGCACACCCGCGGCAGCAAGGTCTGGGAGAACAGCGGCAGGCAGGTCAGGCTCAACTGGCCGTGCTCGAAGCGGCGGATCGACTGCGCCACACTGTTGATCCGCTCCAGGCCGACATAGGCCCGCTCCACTTCTTCCAGCAACAGCATCGCCTGGGCGGTCGGCAGCAGGCGGCCGCCCTCGCGGTCGAACAGGCTCAGCCCGGACAGGCTCTCCAGCCGCGCCAGCTCGCGGCTGACCGTGGGTTGCGAGGTGAACAGCAGGCGCGCGGCGCCGGTGACGCTGCCGGCCTGCATGATGGCGCGGAACACCTCGATATGGCGCAGGGAAATGTCCACGGCTTGCTCCTCGGTTTGAGACGTTGATTCACACAAGCCATATCAGAACTGAATCGAGATACAAAGAATAGATATTTTATTGAATACGTCGCCCTCGGCATCATGCAGGCCTCTTTCCTCGCCACAGACGATTGCCATGGCCATTCCCTTTTCTCCCGAGCAACTGACCGCCGCCGCCCGCCAGTACGGCACCCCGTTGTGGTGCTACGACGCGCGGACCATCAAGGTGCGCATCCAGCAACTGAAGGCCTTCGACGTGGTGCGTTACGCGCAGAAAGCCTGCTCCAACCTGCAGGTGCTGCGCCTGATCCGTGAGGCCGGGGTGCGGGTGGACGCGGTGTCCCTGGGGGAAATCGAGCGGGCGTTGCTGGCCGGGTTCAGCCCGGAGGGCGATCCGGCCGGCATCGTCTTCACCTGCGACCTGTTCGACACCGCCACCCTGCAACGGGTGGTGGAGCTGAACATCGAGGTCAACGCCGGTTCCATCGACATGCTGCGCCAGCTTGGCGAGAAATCCCCGGGCCACCGCGTGTGGCTGCGGATCAACCCGGGCTTCGGCCACGGCCATAGCCGCAAGACCAACACCGGTGGCGAGAACAGCAAGCACGGCATCTGGCACGAGCAGGTCGGCGAAGCCCTCGCGGTGATCCGCCAGTACGGCCTGAAGCTGGTGGGCCTGCACATGCACATCGGTTCCGGCGTGGACTACGGGCACCTGGAGCAGGTCGGCGCGGCCATGGTGGCGGCGGTCAAGTCCCTGGACCACGACATCGAGGCCTTCTCCATCGGCGGCGGCCTGTCCACCCCTTACCGCGCGGGCGACGAGCCGGTGGACGTGCGGCGCTACGCCAATGCCTGGCGCCAGGCCCGCGAAGAAATCGAAGCCTGGCTCGGCCACGGCGTGCGCATGGAAATCGAACCCGGGCGTTTCCTGGTGGCCGAGGCCGGCTGCCTGGTCAGCGAAGTGCGGGTGGTGAAAGACGCCGGCAACCATCACTTCGTACTGGCCGACACCGGCTTCAACGACCTGATGCGCCCGGCCATGTACGGCGCCTATCACGCCATGAGCCTGATCGACGCCAACGGCCAGGCGGTGCAGCGCGAGTTGCGGCCCACCGTGGTCGGCGGCCCGCTGTGCGAGTCCGGCGATATCTTCACCCAGGACGACGAAAGCCTGACCCCGCAGCTGCTGCCCCAGGCCCGGGTCGGCGACCTGCTGGTGATCCACGACACCGGCGCCTATGGCGCCAGCATGTCCTCCAACTACAACAGCCGGCCACTGCTGCCGGAAGTGCTGTTCGAGGATGGCCAGGTGAAACTGATCCGCCGGCGCCAGCCGCTGGCGGACCTGCTGGAACTGGAGATGGGGCTGTAAGGGCCTGAGACGCAACATCACAGGTAAGCGGGGGGACGATCTGCCTGTCCCCCCTTCCAGGTATCCCCCCTTGATCGACGCCGGGACTTCGTGGCCAGCCGCTGGAGTGCTGGCCACGCCAATCAAAAAACCTGCCCCGACGCCGGGTACCGCCTGGCGCTAGCCCTCGACCACCACCAGGAACTGGCTGTAGCGATCGATGCCGTCCTTGGACAGTTCAAGCCCGGTCTCGCCCATGCGCGACATCCATTTGCCGTTGTCGCCACGCAGGGAAATCTGCCCGCTGGCGGTGTCGATGGCATAGGAGAACTGGCAGTACTGATCGATGCTGTCCTTGGACAGTTCAAGCCCGGTCGCCCCCATCCGCGACATGAACTTGTTGGTGTCGCCCTGCAATGCCAGCTTCTTGTCGTTGCCGATCTGGATCAGGGTGACCCTGAACTTGCAGTACTGGTCGATGGCGCCCTTGGACAGTTCGAGCCCTGTCGCGCCCATCCGCGACATGTAGTTGCCCGAGTCGCCGCGTAGCGAGATGACAGTACCGTTTTCAATCACACGTTGAGGAAGAACGATCATGTTTGGCACTCCTTGCTGATTGGGTAGGTTCCCTGGTGTAACCACAGGCGCAGCAATGCCTTGGCAACTCATGACCGTGCTCATCCCGGAGGGATATTCAACACCCCTGGATTGCCTGCCGCAGGCGCAGTGTAGTCGAGCGATTGCCGGCTCCCGGGACGCCCGGGAGACAACTGGACCAGCGGTTGCCGCGGCCCCGCCGCCCTCAGATCAAAGCGCTATGCACGGCCAGATGCAGACGCCGCAAGGCTATAAAAAACCGCGGAGCGCCAAGGCTCCGAAGAGCCAGGAGTCGAGTGCGGGGACAGCTTCACAGCTGGGCTGTGAAGCCTGTCGAGGGGGAAGGATTCAGTCTTGCCGGGGGTTCATGTACCGCGAGAAATTCTCGATGTAGTCGGTGAGGTTCTCTTCCATCATCAGGCGGAATTCCTCGACGAAATAATCCACCGCCTGCTGCTTGGCCGCCGCCAGTTCTTCGGCGTTGCGGCAACCGCAGGCGCTGACCCAGGCGGCGAAACGCGAGTTGGCGTACATCAGCGAGGCACTGGCCTTGCCGCGGCTGCTGTCGCCGATATGGGTGTTTGCCAGTTCGATGATGGCATCGGCGCGGTTGTAGAAATCCTGATCCGTTTCGTTGGCCAAGGGGCATTCCTCTTGAAAGTGGGCAGATGAGCGATAGGCGATGAAACATGAGCCTGAAGAAAGCCGGCGAGTATAAAAGCCTCGCGCCCAACCATCGACGGCTTTTGCTGCCTCGCGCTCTGCCGTATTCAGTCCGGCCAATGCCGCTCCAGCACCTGTGCCACCTGCGGGTGGCGGTCGATGCGCTCCAGCAGATCACAACACTCGGGGCGTTCGCGCCGCAGATGCTCGCGCGTGCCGCACCAGCGCGACACCACCGCCGCCTGGAAATCCAGGGCCGCCAGGGGTGAACCGCTGGCGTACAGCTGCGTGGCGAACTGATCGGCGAACACCTCCCAGTTGCGGTGCAGGCGCTCATGGGCCGCGTCCCGTACCCGCGCCCTCAGCGCTTCATCGGCGCCCTGCAGCCAGCGCTCCGGGTAATCGATCACGCTGATCGCCGAGTAGCAATTGGCGGCGATAAACACCAGCCCGCGAATGGCCTGCGCCCGGGCGCTCTCATCCTCGGGCAGCAGCGCCGAGCGCGGATAACGCAAGCCCAGCTCGATCAGGATCGCCGCGCTCTCGGTGAGGACACTGCCGTCCGGCAGTTGCAGGGTCGGGACCTGTTTCAGCGGATTGAGCCGCGCCAGCTCGTCGGCCCCGGGCGACGGCGCCCAGGACGAGGCTTCGACGATACGGTACGGCACCTGGCAACACTCCAGGGCGATCTCGACGATGGCCGAGCCGGAGCCTTGTGTCCCATAAAGTTGATACATGACCATCCCCTCGCTTGACTGGGCCTTACATCTGACGGGTGGCTTACGCGGGTTGTTCACTCCAGTGCCGGAAGTCCGCGAGGCGATAGGTCGGATGCTGACGGATAGCCTCGGCCGGCACACGTAGAACGCTTCCACGGTAGCTCAAAAGGTAAAGGCTCAGCGGCTCGGGAGCCCGCATGCGCCGCACCAGGAAATGGATCAAGCGATTGAGCATCCCAAAGCGTTCGATCTCCAGCCGCATCCCGGCCTTGACCTGCAAGAACTTGCCGCAAGCAGAGAACCGGGTCTGGTGATGGACAAGCTCAATGACGCTGGGCTAGAACCTCGATGCGCAGCACCCCGTGAGCGTCCGTCGAACAGTCGATACGCACCGGCAAAAACGCCTCGATCACCCGGATATTGCTCTGCAGGTGCTCGCTCATGCGCGGGGTGGTGAAGCTCCCGCCGCCGGCCAGGGCCATGGGCAGCAGCAGTTGGTCCGCCAGGTGCTCGGCCAGCGCCGCGCCGGAATCCAGCCACTCGCGGGCCTGGTCGATGGCCCGATCGGCCACGCTTTCGGCCCGCAGGCTGCTCTGGCCAAAACCGCTGAACAGCTCGGTCAGGTGCTCGAAGACAAACTCCAGCAACAACACGTTGCCCGGGCCGCATTGCTCATCCAGGCGCACCGGGCTCAGGTGCTCCCGAGGCAGCTCCAGACGAGTGCCGACGCGGCGCAATTCGCGCTCCGCCACATGCTCCGGCAGGCCGGCGCTCAAGGCCCAGGCCCGACGCCCGAGCAGTTCGCCACGCTGTTCCAGGTGCAGGGGTTGCAGGGTCGAAGGCTGGATAAAAGCCTCCAGCTCGCCGCCGCCGGCAGGAACGAAACCATGACGCAACAGCTGCAACTCCACCTGCCCGCCCATGCGCCGCAGTTGCGGCAGCCAGGCCTGCTGGAGGAAATCCACCGGTGGCGCCAGCGGGTTGTGGGTGCCGCCGCTGATGCTCACGCGGCTGGGCTCCGGGGCTTGCAACAGGGCCGGCAGCAGGGTCTGTAACACCAGGGTGCAACTGCCGGCGGTGCCGATGGCGAAACGGTAGTCGCCGCCGCGAATCGGCCCCGGCTCGAAGGTCAGCGCCCGGGAACCCAGCTCGGCGCCCGAGACCCTGGCCGCGCAGACCTGCGCCGCCGCCAGCACCGCGGTCAGGTGCTGGCGCAGCAACCCCGGGCGACTGCGCCGGGCCCGTATGTTGTGGATGCGCAGGGTCTTGCCGGTGAGCATCGACAGGCTCAGGGCACTGCGCAGGACCTGGCCGCCGCCAATGGCGCCGTCCAGTTCGATGACATCCTGTTTCATCACATTCCTCAGGCGTAGCGCCGGACGCTGTCTCGCAAGTAGGCGTCCAGCACAGCGTTGTCTTGATGGGTACGCACAAGCTTAGGCACCGGGCGTTCCAGTTCGGCGGCGATAAAGGCGTGCAGCGCCGGGCGCCGCGGCCCGTAAGCGGCCTCGCTGGCGCTGCGTTTCAAGGCCAGCAACTCATCCACTTCGTCCAGCAGTAGCCGATGGTCGACGGTATCCAGCAGCTCGGCGAAGGTCATCGGCGGGCGGCCGCGCCCCTGATCGATCCAGCGCACCGCCAGCAACGGCCGGAGCACGTAGAAGTACTTCTTGAACCGCACGCTGTCGCCTTGCAGGTAGCCGCGAAAGTTCTTCCTGGCCATCGACAGGTAGTGATTGCGTGCCGCCGGCGGACTGTAGAAGGCCTCCGCCAGCTCTCGCAGGCGCGCGGTTGCCGCCGGCTCGCTGCGATACACCAGGGGCGAATCCAGCCACTCCAGCAGGGTCGGGTTGGACTTGCGCAGCAACCCGAGGGTCTTGCGCAACTCCCAGCCGCTGATGTCCAGCTCGTCGTCCAACGGCCGCTCGATCACGTCCCGCCCGGTGTCCACCTGGATGAACCACTCGGGCTTCTCCACATAGACGAACCGCACATCGTAATCACTGTCGGTGGAGGCAAAGCCCCAGGCCCGGCTGCCCGATTCGCAGGCATACAACACCTGCACGTTACGCTCGCGCTCGATCCGCGCCAGCTCACCCAGTACCCGCTCGCGCATGGCGCTGCTCAGCGGGTAGCGTTCATTGAATTCCATGATTCCTTGTCCTGTTCAATCGACGATCGCCAGCACCTCAGCGCTGGCCTGATCGCCTTGTACATCGGTATTCACAACAGGCGCTTGAGCGATCCGCGAGGCACTTCACCGGCCTCCTCCATCGCTTGCAACCGCTGCGCCAGTGCTTCTCGCAGTGGCTTGGGGGTCACCGGGTCGAACATCGCGTAGCGGGCATCGCACCAACGGGCCAGGGCCTCGCGCCAATAAGCGGCTTCGCTGCCCACCCGATCCAGGCGACACAGCAGGTATTGCAACTGGCGCCAGCCCGGCTTGAGCCCCAGCAAGGCCCAGCGACGCGCCTTCGGCAGCGCATGCCAGTGCTGGTCCAGCCGCTGTTCCAGGGCCTCTTCGAACGCCGCCCAGGGCTGCTCGCGCAGCAGGTCGAGGGCGCAGTTGAAGACCTTGTCCGACGGATCGTCCAGGGCCGCCAGCTGCTGGGCCACGCCACGTTCGCCGAGGGTCTGCAGGGCCAGCAGGCGCACCGTCAGCGCCTTGGAGGCCAGGGCTTGGTGCAGCATGGCGTCGGCCTGTGGCTCCCGCAGCTCCCTGACCAGCCCCAGCAGGCCCAGCCACTGGCGCTTGTTGCCCGGAGCCGGCTGCTGCAACCGGTCCAGCAGCACTTGCCGTGGGTCCAGCCCATGGCGTGGCGCGGCCCAATGGGCCAGGCAACGCAAGGCCCCCGAAGGGTCGAGCAGGGCCTGCGCCAGGTACCCGCGACAATCGGCCAAGCGTGACAACAGCAGCCGCAACGCCTTGACCCGCACACTGGCGCCACAGCTGCGCATCACCGCTTCCAGCAAAGGCACCGCCTGCTCGTCGGGCAGTTCGGCGCAGGCATCTACCGCCCTCTGCCGCACGCTGACTTCGCTGTGGCGCAAGGCAATCGCCAGCAGCGCCACGCGGTCCTCCACGCCTTCCAGCAACAGCTCGAAGACAAAGCGCGCGGCTTTGCCCCGACAGCTGCCAAAGGCGCTTTCCACCTCGGGCCGTACCTGGGCCAGCAGCAACACCGAACGCGCCCGCTCCAGGGTGACGCCATGATCCGCCCGCTGTTTGTCGGCCAGGGCCAGCAACGGCGCCAGGGCCTGCAACAGCAAACCGGCACGCTCTGGCACCAGGTAAAACTCAAGCGCCACGGCCGCTTCCTGGCGAACCTGGGGCACCCAATCGTTGAGACGTTCCAGCAGCGCCGCCAAAGCCTTGGCCGATGGCTGCGCGGACAATCCACGCACCGCGGCCTGCCGCACGAATCCGTTGCCGAAGCGGCTCAGTTCCAGCCAGGCGCTGTGCCTGTCCAGGGTGTCCATCACTTCCCGCACGCGGCGGGCTTCGTAGTCGCTCAGCTGGTCATGCCAGCCGGGCGGGGCCGCTATCACTGCGTCCATGTCGTGCATTGTTCTACCCCTTGACGCACACCACCTGACGCAGGGTGTGCAGCACTTCCACCAGCTCGCGCTGGGCGTGCATGACTTGGTCGATGTCCTTGTAGGCCATCGGGATTTCATCGATCACCGCGGTGTCCTTGCGGCACTCCACATGGGCGGTGGCGCGGATCTGGTCGGCCAGGGTGAAGGTGTTCTTGGCCTTGGTGCGGCTCATGGTGCGCCCGGCACCGTGGCTGCAGGAGCAGAACGCCTCCTCGTTGCCCAGCCCACGAACGATGAAGCTCTTGGCACCCATCGATCCCGGGATGATCCCCAGCTCGCCCTTCTTCGCCGACACCGCGCCCTTGCGGGTTACCAGCACCTCTTCACCGAAGTGGCGTTCCTTCTGCACGTAGTTGTGGTGGCAGTTCACGGCCTCCAGCGCCACGTCGAAGGGCTTGCGGATCACCTGGCGGGTGGCCTGGATCACCAACTGCATCATCAGTTCACGGTTGTGCCGGGCAAAATCCTGGGCCCAGGCCACGGCCTCGACGTAATCGTCGAAGTGCCGGCTGCCTTCCTCGAAGTAGGCCAGGTCGCGGTCCGGCAGGTTGGCGATGTGCTGGCGCATGTCCGCCTGGGCCAGGTGGATGAACAGGTTGCCGATGGCGTTACCTACGCCACGGGAACCGCTGTGAAGCATGAACCACACCCGGTTGGCCTCATCCAGGCAG
The DNA here is from genome assembly GCF_900109505.1 of Pseudomonas sp. NFACC41-3. Classification (NCBI taxonomy): domain Bacteria; kingdom Pseudomonadati; phylum Pseudomonadota; class Gammaproteobacteria; order Pseudomonadales; family Pseudomonadaceae; genus Pseudomonas; species Pseudomonas sp. NFACC41-3. The sequence continues at coordinate 763,136 of NZ_FOAE01000001.1, read as the reverse complement.
ACCTCGATGAAGTGGTTGCCGCCGCCGAGGGTGCCCAGGTGCTGGCGGTTGTTGCTGTTGGCCAGCGCCGGGTACTTGTCGGTGATCGCCTTGAAGCGTGGCTGCAAGGCCGCCCAGGCCTGGTCGGCCTGGCGCGGCACGTCGCCCCAGGCGCCCTTGTCGCGACCGCTACGCGGCGAGGTGCGGCCATGGGGCACCGCCTGTTCGATGGCGCTGCGCAAACCGTGCAGGTTATCCGGCAGGTCGGCTGCGGTCAGCGAAGTGCGGGCGGCGATCATGCCGCAACCGATATCCACCCCGACTGCCGCCGGGATGATCGCGCCCAGGGTGGGGATCACGCTGCCGATGGTCGAGCCCTTGCCCAGGTGCACATCCGGCATCACCGCCAGGTGCTTGAAGATGAACGGCATCTTCGCGGTGTTCATCAATTGCTGGCGGGCTTCGTTTTCCACGGGCACGCCCTCGGTCCACATCTTGATCGGCTTGCCGTTGGCGACTTCCAGCAGTTGGTAGGTCTTGTGTTCCATGTTCCTGACTCTTTTTTTCTGTGGCTGAAAATCCAGCCTTGTTCGGTGGCCGGTGGTCCGGCATAAAACGGCGACCAGTGAAGGCGGAACATGCAGCGCGCTCTGCCACTGAGCTACTCCCTTGCGGTTGGCGGGAATCGAACCCGCGACCACGCTGTCCTGTAGTTCCACCGGCATTCGCCAGGTCAATCGGTGCAGGCAGGGCCTGCGGGCAGCGACAAGAAAACAGGCACATTTGCTCTACCGACTGAGCTACAGCCTTGCGGCTGGCGGGGTTCGAACCCGCGACACGATGTAGTACCTGTGGCATTCGCTGCCATCCCGCTCGGGCGGGAGAAAAAACTGCGACGACAAGGGTCGATGAAACAGTGCACTCGTGTTCTGACCTTTGAACTACGGCGCCTTTTCAGGCACCGGCGGGACTCGAACCCGCATCACGAATCTGGGATGTAGTTCCATCAGCATTCGTCGCTGAAATCGCAAAAAAGGTGGCACGACAAAAGAAGTGACTGATAGCCGGAATCGAACCGGCATAACCATGATGTACAGCCACTGGCATTCGTGCCTTCACAGGCCCTGACAACATGTGCTGGGACGTCTTTGGATGTAGTCACAGCGGCATTCGGGGCCTATGAACAAAAATTCTTCGGCGTGCGCCGGGTGAGCGGCGCACGGTTTATCTCATGCCTTGCCGATCAGGGCGCCATCGCCTCGATCGCCTCGACCCAGTGCTGCGCACCGTAGTTGCCTGCGGTGAACTGCTGGATCACATCGAACACCGCGTCACTGAAGCCACCGACGTTGAGGATGTCCTCGCGGTCCGGCGCCTGGGTGGTGGCCCCGGGTTGCATATCGATGCACACCAGCCGCGCCTGCGGGTTGATGGCCTTGATCCGCTCCCACTGGCGCAGGGTCTCGGTCGCCCCATGGCGCCGCGCATCGATCCACGACTCGTTGTCCGAGACCAGGATCAGGGTGTCCACCTTGCACTTGGCGTTGGCCAGTTGCGCCAGGGGCGCCGAGCAGTTGGTCCCGCCACCGCCGATGGCCGCCAGTTTCTGCGCATTGCTCATCACGCTGTCCCGCGGGTTGAGGCGGATATCCACCACCCCGACCTCGAACGGCATGACCCGCGCCGCCGGCTGCTTGCGCAACACCGCTGCCGCCACCAGGGCCGCCACATCGATGCAACGCACCGCCGTGGTGGCGCCCTGGCGATAACCGGTGACCGGGCTGTGCATCGACCCCGAGACATCCGGGCACACCACTACCGCGCCTTGCAGCGCCGGCACGTTGGCCAGGGACAGCTCCAGGGCATCCTGCAACGCCTCGCGCACCGGCTGCGGCACCTCGTCCCCGGCCATGCGGTAGGCCGCCAGCAACTGGTACGGGTAGACCCGGGCCTTGTCCACCTCGGCGGCATCCGCCAGCCGCGCCGCCACATACTCGGTGCAACCCGGCACCTGGAACGCGCCATGACGAGCCAGGGTGTTGAGGTTCATGCGCAGCCCCTGCCAACCCATATTGTGCGCCTGTTCGGCCCATTGCTCGCGGCTCAGGGTTTCGTTGCCGAGCAACTGGAACGGCACCTGCGGCACCACCGTGGTCGCACCGCTGCGAAAGGCCAGCAAGGCGCGGGTCAGCTCAGGCAGCGCCTGCACATCCACCGGTTTGCCGATCAACCAGGCGAAGAAAGCTGCGCGCCAGGCCTCGCTTGGCTTGGGGTGCACCATCTTGACCACGTCCGCCAGCGACGGCTGGTTACCCACCGCAGCCTGCAACAGCTGGCGTTCGGTGGCGCTGTTCAACCAGTTCTGCACCAGGCGCTTGGGCTGCGACCCCAGGGATTTACGCCCGGTCGCCCCGCTGCGCAGGATCTGCACGAAGTTGCGCAGCATCTTGCCGTTGTCCACCACCTGGGCAAACAGCTCCGGCACCAGGGCCGAGCGTTGCGCGGTCAGCGCCGCCAGCAGCAAGGCCGGCATGTCTTTCATATGACCCTGTTGCCGAGCGTAACGCGCGGCCTGGGCGACGAAACGGCTGTCGACTTCGTTCACCAGTTGCAGCACCGCTTCCAGCTGGCCTTCGGGCGAGGTGTAGAAGGTCGAGTTCAGGCAACCGGTCACCGCCAGCTGGGCCAGGCGGTGCTTGGCGTTGTAGGCATAGGCCGGGGCCTGGGCGGCGTTCAGGGTGTTGCTCGCTGGCGCTTTGGCCTGTTGGGTGTTGAACAGCTGGAAGTTGGCCATCTTGGCGTCTCGCTCTGTTGTCTTGTTCGTTGCCAGAGAGATTGCAGCCGCTGTGCCAGTTTTATTTTTCTGTGCGAATTATTTTTTAAATTATTGATTTATAACGATTTTATTTTTAAATGATTTTTCCTTGGCGAGTCTTCGAGACAAAGCTGCTGATAATTTTATATCTTTGTTTATCGTTTTTTATCTTAAGGTATAAACATGTCAGGCAAGCCCACGGTCGCCATAGGTTTTGTCGGTTCCACCCTCGATCGCGTCGGCAAGGGCGCCAACCGCTGGAACCATTGGCGCCCCAGTGTCGGCCTGTGCCAGCAGCAGGACGTGTTGATCCACCGCCTGGAGCTGATCCACGGCGTCGATGCCCGGGACGTCAGCCTGGCCGAGCGGGTGGCCAGCGACATTCGCCAGGTATCGCCGCAGACCGAGGTGCGCCTGCACCCCATGGGCCTGAAGAACCCCTGGGATTTCGAAGAGGTGTACGGCGCCCTGCATGACTTCACCAGCGCCTACCCCTTCGACACCGAGCGTGAGGACTACCTGGTGCACATCACCACCGGGACCCACGTGGCGCAGATCTGCTGGTTCCTGCTGACCGAGGCGCGCTACCTGCCGGCGCGGCTGATCCAGACCTCCCCGGCGCGGCGCCGCGACCCGCAGGAGCACGCCACCGGCACCCACGCCCTGATCGACCTCGACCTGTCGCGCTACGACCGCATCGCCTCGCGCTTCGCCGGCAAGCGCCTGGAAGGCCTGGCCTTCCTCAAGTCCGGGATCGCCACCCGCAACGCCGCGTTCAACCGCTCCATCGAACAGATCGAGCGGGTGGCCGTACGCTCCAAGGCACCGATGCTGCTGATCGGCCCCACCGGGGCCGGCAAGTCGTTCCTGGCCCGGCGCATCTATGAACTCAAGCGCGGCCGGCATCAGGTTCAGGGGCGTTTTGTCGAGGTCAACTGCGCCACCCTGCGCGGCGACGGCGCCATGTCGGCGCTGTTCGGGCATATCAAGGGCGCCTTCACCGGCGCCCAGAACGCCCGCGACGGCCTGTTGCGGGCAGCGGACGGCGGCATGCTGTTTCTCGACGAGATCGGCGAACTGGGGCTCGACGAACAGGCGATGCTGCTCAAGGCCATCGAGGAGAAACGCTTCTTCCCCATGGGCTCGGACAAGGAAGTGGACAGCGACTTCCTGATCATCGCCGGCACCCACCGCGACCTGCGCGGTCGGGTCGCCCAGGGCCTGTTCCGCGAGGACCTGTATGCGCGGATCAACCTCTGGACCTTCAACCTGCCGGGGCTGGCCGGGCGGCGCGAGGACATCGAGCCGAACATCGACTTCGAACTGGAACGCCATGCCCGCGAACAAGGGCGCCTGGTGCGTTTCAACCTCGAGGCGCGGCGGCGCTACCTGGCGTTTGCCAGCTCCAGCGAGGCGGCGTGGCTGGGCAATTTCCGCGAGCTGTCAGCGTCCATTACCCGCATGGCCACCCTGGCCGACAGCGGGCGCATCGACGAAGCCCAGGCCGAAGAAGAAATCGAGCGGCTACGGTATGCCTGGGGCTTGAGCCAGGAGCAGGATCCGCTGGCCACTTTGCTGGGCGACAGGGTCGAACTCGACCTGTTCGACCGCCTGCAACTGCAGGCGGTGATCGAGGTCTGCCGCCAGGCCGACAGCCTGTCCGATGCCGGACGCAAGCTGTTTGGCGTGTCCCGCCAGACCAAGGCCCAGCCCAATGACGCCGACCGCCTGCGCAAGTACCTGGCGCGCTTCGGCCTGGAGTGGAAGCAGATAGTTGCACCAGCGGATTAAGGAGAACTGCCTGCGGCAGCCCCGCCACTGTAGCCGCTGGCGCAGCCTGCGATCGGCTGCGTAGCAGCCGCCAAATCCGGCGACGAGGTTTTCCAGCAATACCGCGCTGCATCGTTACGGCCGCTGCGCGACCGATCGCAGCCTGCGGCAGCGGCTACACAAAGCTGTCGCCAGCAATACGCCCACCTTCACCCAGCAGGCACCGCATCAGCTCTGGCGATCACCCGCTCACCCACCTGCAAGGTCACGGTGGTAAAGGACATTTGCACCACCTGTCGCCGGCGATACGTCCACTCTCAACCGCCCGGCACCGCGAACACCGCGTTGGCCCTGGCCACCACCCGCTCGCCGACCTGCAGGGTGACGGTGGCGAAGGCCATCTGCCGGCCGCGCTTGGAATGTTCCAGGCGCACGTCGATCCATTCGCCGACCTGCACCGCGCCGAGATAGTCCAGGTGCATGCTGGCGGTGATCAATGGCAGCGGCGGATCGCTGGCGAAGGCCATGGCGTAGCCCATGCCGATATCGGCCAGGGTGGCGAGGATGCCGCCGTGCACGGTGCCACGCCCGTTGGCGTGACGGTGGTCGGCGCGCAGGCCGATCTCCAGTTGCAGGCCGCTGCCACGGCAATACACCGGGCCGATCAGCTCCAGCAGCGGACTGCTGCGGGACAAGGGGGCATAACCTTCGGGTAACTCGAGCGAGCTCATGACGGGTCTCCGTTGCCGATGGCGATGACCGAGGCACAGGTCATCGGTCCCTGAGGTGTACGCCCAAGCGGTGCCCGCGCCCAGCCGTATCCATCCGGCAAATCCCTGGCGATAAGTCGCGGCGACACGACATCCGCCCCTCCCCGCACAATCGACGATAAGATACGCAGCCGTCCCGCCAGCCCCGGGCACGATCATTTATTTCAAGGAGCGACCATGCACCCTCAGGACGACACCCCCACCCCGCTGCGCAGCCTCGCCGTGGTGCTGCTCAGCACGCTGCTGGCCGCCTGTTCCCCCAGCGATCGTTCGTCCTCGGTGGCGGTCGGCGGCGCCCAGGGCAAGGCCGGCGCGCAACTGGCCTACGAACATGAGCTGAGCCTGTCGCTGCCCTCGGCGCAGATCGCGCCGCGCCTGGCCGCCACCCGCGAAGCCTGCGAAAACGCCAAATTCGGCGCCTGCAATATCCTGCGCCTGCAACAAGGCCAGTACCGCGCCCAGGTGATCCTGCGCATCGTGCCCGACGGCGTCGAACCGATAGTCGCGCTGGCCGCCCAGGGCGCCGAAATCGGCGAACGCATCACCAGCGCCGAAGACCTGGCCGACGCCGTGGCCGACGTGCAGCGCCAGCAGGAACGGCTCAAGGCCCAGCAGCAACGCCTCGACCAGCTGGCGGCGCGCAAGGACATCACCGTCAGCGACCTGATCGCCCTGAGCAAGGAACAGGCGAGCATCGAGAACGACCTGCAGGCCCTGGCCCAGGTCGCCGCCGGGCAGCAGCGGCGGCTCGACACCAACCGCCTGACCCTGAACTTCGTGCCCACCGACAGCAGCCAGCGCGGCTCGAAACTGCAACGCGCGTTCGACAACCTGCTGGACAACCTCGCCTACGGCACCGCCGAAGCCCTGGAGAAAGGCAGCTATGTGCTGCCGTTCCTGATCCTGGCCTTCCCGCTGGTGATGATCTGGGTCTGGCTGTGGCGCCGGTTCGTGCGCCGTCGTTGAGTCGCAGCACTCTGCAAAGCCCAAGAAGCCCGGCCTGATGCGCCGGGCTTTTTTATGGGCACGGGCGAGCGTGTCGTCCCGAGGATTTTTATCGCGAGCCGGGCCGCCCCCTGCCCCGCCAACATCGGCTGCCCACCGCCAGGTCCCGCCAAACAAGGCCTGGCGGGCATAGGCGAAGAAAACTGCACGAACGTACCTGGAACTGGCACGTTTTTCCCATGCACCTGCAGCTTGCGAATCGACCCACCGCAAGAGCCGCATCGACGGTGCCTACCCGCACCAATAGCAATCATCGGACGCTATCCGCGTCCCCATAAAGTGCAGACGGCGAGCCAAAAGCTCGTTGAGCTGAGACTGGCGATAAGGAAGTCTCATGTGCGATGTGCAGTCATGTTCACCGGCGTTTTCCGCTATTGGCTCCACCGTTTCGCCCCTGGTTCCGCCTCGTCCGGCAGCCCTGCCCGGACCGGCCCTCGCGCCCTGTGCGTCATCAACGATCGACCTTGCGCACGCTACGCGGCGCTGCCTGTGCCAGCCTCTGGCGATGCCCCCTGCTCCAGTCGCTGGGGTAACTTTCAGGCTGGCGGTAGCGGCTGTTATAAGGCCCACCCTCTCCCGGTACCGATATCCAAGCCAGTCTTCCCAGGTACTGCCTAGCGTATCCCGACACAAACATTCGCCCCCAGGCCGGTCTCGCCACTGTCCAAGTAGCGTCGACGGAAGAAGCCTCGACAAGACCGATCGTCGACTGTTTTTGAACCACTAAGCAGCCAACTTCATTTTGCACTCGGTGACATTTCACCGAGCGAAAGCCGTATTTCTATCGTTGCGTATTCGACAACAAACAAACGTGCCAAAGCGCGTTAAAAGTGGATGATCAGAGCGTTGTCCGACAATAAGGCAATTCAATATCAATGCATCGACCACTGGGTCATAAGCAGATCACTGTTTACATACATTCAATGTACGCATCGGTTAATTATCCGCACCCCCAGCAGGTTAATAAGAGCTCCGTCATCGCCCTGCTCAATGGCGGGCAGGCGAGCGCGCCATGGATACTCAAGAATGCTCCCCGAACGGGCCGTAAAAGACTACAGAAGCCCTACGCAGAGCCCTGAAAACAACAAGATCAAGGACCTCCAGGCAATGACCGGCTAGTCACTGTTTATTTGCACCAAATCAATTCGCCAGACACTTTTTAGTGCATTGGCCATGGTACTGATCGCCCCTGTTTCCGGCTGAAAAGCGGATAACCCAGGGCAGGCAGGCTCGCCCGCAAAAAGCATTTAAGGTCAACTTTTCGAGGCGCTGAATATATATTGCTGCGCCAGTTTTTCTCGCAAATTTATATAAATGCGACATGCGCTACGAGCCGTCGCCAATTGCATAAAGACCGACACAATCTGGCATAGCGGTTGCTATATGTAACGAGTACGAGACAGGTGCATTACAAACACCAACTCATCCCACAACAATGTTCCAGGGAGTGGTAATGAACAATCTAAGCCGAAGGCGTTAAGCCACTCGTTTGCACAGGGCCGTTCAACCGGATAGTTCAACTATCGGCTTTTGCTCACCCTTGAAAAAGTTAAACCCGACTTTCGAACATTCCAGCCAATGTTCGAACGGTGCCTTATTGCCCTTCATCCGACCGAGGGAGCTTTAATGAACGATGCGGTAAAGAACAGAACCCTGCCGAGGCCCTTGGACGATGAAGCCGCCGTCCAGGTTGCGCGGGGCCGTCCTTATAAGGGCAATGCATCGAAACCCGGAGGCCTGAGCAAGCGCCAGGTGCTGTTGCTGGTGACGGTCTCGGCCCTGCTCCATGGTGGCGCCTGGTGGTTCTTCCAGCAGACCCGCGCCGCGCCACTGGAAACGCCCCCGGAAATCCCGGAAATGACCGTCGAGCTGAGCAGCCCGACCCCGCCCGCGCCGCCTACCCCTGAACCTCCGCCGCCTCCACCGCCGCCCGAACCCGAGCAACCGGTGGAAGACGAAGACGCGCTCAAGCCGCCGCCCAAGCCGGTGGAGAAGCCCAAGCCCATCGAAAAACCCAAGCCGGTCGAAAAGCCCAAGCCGGTGAAAAAGCCCGAGCCGCCGAAAACGCCGGCTCCACCCGCCCCCGCGCCACCGGCCGCGCCCGCGGCGCCCAGCCAGCCGGCCGCCGCTGCGGCGCCTGCCGCGGCCCCCGGGCCGGTCAAGGAATCGGCGGCGGTTTCCGGCCTGGCCAGCCTCGGCAACCCACCGCCGGAATACCCGTCCCTGGCCCTGCGCCGCAACTGGGAAGGCACCGTGGTGCTGCGCATCAAGGTGCTGCCCAACGGCCGCGCCGGCAGCGTGGAAGTCACCCGTTCCAGCGGCAAGCCGCAACTGGACGAGGCCGCCGTGGCCGCGGTGAAGAACTGGAAATTCATCCCGGCCAAGCGCGGCGACACGCCGATCGAAGGCTTCGCCACCCAGACCATCGATTTCAAATTGCCGCAATGACCGCGGCCTGACCTGAACTCACAACCTGTTTACGCATGCGAGGTGTAGCCATGAACGATTCCCTGACATCCCTGATTGTCCCCGGCGTGCTCTGGGCCCTGGTGCTGTTTTCCGTGGTCAGCTGGGCACTGCTGCTGGTCAAGTCGGCGCAGTACCTGCGGCAGAAGACCCAGAACCGGCAGTTCAGCAAGGCCTTCTGGAGCGCCCCGGACCTGCTCACCGCCGCCGAGCACGCCAGCCAGTACCCCGGCTCCCTGGCGCGCATCGCCAGCAGCGGTTTCGAAGCTCTGCTGGTTGAAGAGTCGCCGCGCACCACCCAGCAGCTGGCCCACACCATCAACCGCGCCGACCGCCTGGAGCGCAACCTGCGCCAGCAGATCCAGAAGGAGCGCCGGGCCCTGGAAAGCGGCCAGGCGGTGCTCGCCAGTATCGGCAGCACCGCGCCCTTCATCGGCCTGTTCGGTACAGTCTGGGGGATCATGGAGGCCCTGCAGAGCATCGGCGCCAGCGGTTCGGCCAGCCTGGAAACCGTGGCCGGGCCGATCGGCCATGCGTTGATCGCCACCGGCGTGGGCATCGCCGTCGCCGTGCCGGCGGTGCTGATCTACAACTTCTTCCTGCGCCGCCTGAAGCTGGCCTCGGCCAGCATGGACGACTTCGCCCATGACTTCGACGCCCTGGCCCAGCGCAGCGCCTTCGCCATCAGCCGCCAGGCCATCGCCAGCAAGACCGCCCACGCCGTACGGGAGGCCAGCTGATGTCCTTCTCTACTCAAGACAGCGACGAAGTGCTCAGTGAAATGAACGTCACGCCACTGGTGGACGTGATGCTGGTGCTGCTGGTGGTGTTCATCGTCACCGCCCCGCTGATGACCAACGCGATCAAGGTCAACCTGCCGAAGACCGACGCCGTGGCCCCCGCCGAGAAAAAAGACCCGGTGGTGGTCAGCGTCGACCAGGACGGCAAGTTCTACCTGGCCAAGTCCGAAGTGGCCCCCGAGCTGCTGGAAAGCAGCCTCAAGGAGGTCAAGGCCAAGGACAGCGAGGTGCGCGTGCAATTGCAGGCCGACGCCGCCGTCAACTACGGCCAGGTGGCCAAGGCCATGGCCTCCATCGAACGTTCGGGAATCACCAGGATATCCGTGATGACCACCCGATGAAGGCAGTGCCTGGCGCCCCCTGAGGGACGCGCCAGGCACTGCCTCGAAAAATCCCGTCGCAATCGGCCGACCGCAAGGCGCCACGCGCCTGCGGAGGGGATCGGCTTGCTTGAAGAAAGTGGTTTTCCGGGGTCGGTACAACCCAGCCGGAGCAATGAGGGCTCACAAGGCCATTTCGATAAACGTCTAAAAGTCGGAAGTAATCATGCTGATGAACATTCCACGTTTCACGCTCAAGCCACTGGTGACCACGCTGCAACGGCACCGTTTTGTCCCGCTGTACCTGATGGCCATGGGCCTGGGCGCCGGCACCACGCAAGCCGCGGAAGAGGACGCCGACAGCAGCGCCGCCGTCCCGGCCGCCAGTGCCGCGGCCGTGGCGCCCACCACCCAGCTGCAACGGGTCGAAGTGACAGGTTCGGCGATCCGCCGGGTCGATGCCGAAACCGCCGTGCCGATCACCATCCTGCGCGCCGAAGAGCTGCGCAAACAGGGGGTGAGCACCACCGCCGAACTGGTGCAGCGCATCACCGGCAGCCAGTCGATCAACAACAGCGCCGGCTCGGTGGGAGCCGCCACCGGCGGCGCCTCTTTCGCCGACATGCGCGGCATCGGCGCCAACAAGACCCTGGTGCTGCTCAACGGCCGGCGCCTGGCCAACAACGCGTTGTCGGGCACCAACTCGGCCGGCGGCGCGGTGGACCTGAACATGATCCCGTTCGCCGCCATCGACCGGGTCGAAGTGCTGCGCGACGGCGCTTCGGCCCTTTACGGCACCGACGCCATCGGCGGCGTGATCAACTTCATCACCAAGAAATCCCTGACCGACGGCCAACTGACCCTGGGCGGCGAAACCCCGACCCACAGCGGCGGCGGTGCGAGCAAGGACATGAGCGCCAGCTGGGGCTTCGGCGACCTGGAAGAAGACCGCTTCAACGTGCTCGGGGTGTTCAACTACAACAAGCAGCAGAACCTCGATGCCAACGACCGCTCCTTCGCCACCGACTACCGCCCCGGCCGCGGCCTCGACCAGACCTCGGGCACGGCCTTTCCGGGCAACTACACCCAGGGCGACAACGCCACCAACCCGCTGGCCGGCAGCAACTGCAACGGGCCGAACCTGATTGCCCGCCAGGGCCTGTGCCGCTTCAGTACCCGCGAGTACATCGATCTGGTGCCGGAGACCGAAAAGACCTCGTTCTTCGGCAAGAGCACCGCCAAGCTGGCCGACGACCACAACGTCAACCTGGAGTACTTCTGGTCGCGCAACAACAACGCCACGGCGGTCGGCCCGGCGCCCCTCACCGGCCTGAGCCTGGACTCTTCCTCGCCCTACTACCCGGGCAACGGCATCACTCCGGCGCCGACCGACTTCAGCCTCGACCCGAGCCAGCCGATCGGCGTGAACTGGCGTGAAACCGCCGCCGGTGCGCGGGAATCCAAGGACCAGAACACCAGCCAGCGCTTCGTCCTGAGTTTCGACGGCCTGGTGGCCGGCTGGGACTACAACCTCGGTGCCTCCTACAACCAGAACAAGGTGGTCTCCAGCGTCACCAACGGCTACGTCAGCGACCGCGCGATGATCGCCGGCCTGGCCAGCGGCCTGCTCAACCCGTTCGGCCCGCAGACCCAGGCCGGCCAGGACTACATCGAGCAGGCGGCCTACCACGGCGCCTACTCCACGGCTGTCGGCCGGGTCGTCGGTTTCGATGGGCGCGTCAGCCGCGAGATCGGCGACTGGTTTGGTGCCGGTCCCTCCGGCCTGGCCCTGGGCGGCGAGTACCGCAAGGAGAAATTCCACCAGGACTACGAAGAGTTCGCCGGTGACATCCAGAGCCTGGGCATCGACCCGTCCGGTAGCGTCGAGGGCAATCGCAGTGTCAGGGCGGCCTACGCCGAACTGAACGTGCCGGTGCTCGACAGCCTGGAACTGTCCGTCGCCATCCGCCACGACAAATACAGCGACTTCGGCAGCACCACCAACCCGAAATACTCGTTCCGCTACCAGCCGCTCAAGGAGCTGGTGGTGCGCGGCGCCTACAGTGAAGGTTTCCGCGCGCCGTCGCTGTACGAGCTGTATGCGCCGCGCAGCATCACCTACACCCAGGGCTACTACAACGACCCGGTGCTCTGTACCGGCGGCGTGGTGCAGCCCGGCGGCAACGGCGGGCGTGACTGCGGCCAGCAGTTCCTCAACCAGATCGGCGGCAACACCGACCTGGCCCCGGAAAAGGCCCGCAACGTGACCCTGGGCTTCGTCTATCAGCCAATCCGTGACCTGTCGGTGGGCCTGGACTTCTGGTGGATTCACATCTCCAACCAGATCCAGCCGTTCCCCGAATCCACGGTATTCGACCAGTCCGGCGCCTATGCCGACCGCTTCGTGCGCAACGCCGACGGTTCGTTGAACTACATCGTCACCGGCAACGCCAACCTGGGCATAGTCGAAACCAACGGTGTCGACGTGTCCCTGGACTATCGTTTCCCCAATACCCCCTACGGCCAGTTCGGCCTCGGGCTGCAAGGCACCTACGTCAAGAGCTACGACTTCCAGAGCACCATCAAGGGGCCGTTCACCGACAAGGTCGGCGACTTCGAGGGCGATGGCGTGATCGCCCGCTGGAAACACAACCTCACCGGCACCTGGACCCTGGGCGCCGCGCGGGCCTCGCTGAGCAACCGCTTCACCACCGGCTACAACGACTACGACCGCACCACCAATGCCCGGGTGGCCTCGTACTCGGTGTGGGACCTGTCGGCCGGCTACACCTTCGACAAGGTGCTGGACGTCGACGCCGGGGTGAAGAACGTCTTCGACCGCGACCCACCGTTCTCCAACCAGGCCTACAACTTCCAGAGCGGCTACGACCCTCGTTACACCGACCCGCTGGGCCGCACCCTGTTCGCGCGCATGACGTACCACTTCTGAGGCACCGCCGGGGCCGCGCAAGACTCCGGCCGGCCCCGGCCGCATTGCGAATTCGCGCCCCATGGCGGCCCGCCGCCGTGGGTCTTTTCGCCCTGCCGACCCAGGCTTTCCGGCATCACGAGGAACCTTTCGATCATGTCTGCACTGACCCGCACCCTGGCTGGGCTGACGCTGGCTGCCGCGCTGCTTGGCGCCGCCGGCGGGGCCCTGGCCGCCGCCCATGGCAGCTATGCCATGACGGTCTATGGCGAACCGCCGAAGTACCCGCCGGGCTTCCAGCACTTCGACTACGTCAACCCCGATGCGCCCAAGGGCGGCTCCCTGAGCCGCGCCTCGATGGAGATCGGCCAGTTCAACTACATCACCCCCTATGCCGACCAGGGCATCGCGGTGGCCCAGGTCAACGACTGGGTGTATTCGCCCCTGGCCTTTCGTTCCCTGGACGAGCCCTACACCGTCTACGGGCTGGTGGCCGAACGCATGGAGCGCGACCCCGACGGCCTGTGGGTGCGCTTCTACCTCGACCCCAGGGCACGCTTCGCCGATGGCACGCCGATCACCGCGCAAGACGTGCGCTACACCTTCGACCTGCTGCTGAGCAAGGGCAGCCTGAGCTATCGCCAGCTGTACGGCGACGTGCGGGACGTGGTGATCGAAGGCCCCGGGCAGGTGCGCTTTGACTTCAAGAACAACCTCAACCGCACCCTGGCCCTGGACCTGGCGACCCTGCGCGTGCTGCCCGAACACTGGTGGAGGACCCGCGACTTCGCCAACGGCGGCGGTTTCGAGCCGCCCCTGGGCAGCGGGCCATACAAGGTCGGCAAGGTCGACGCCGGGCGCAGCATCAGCTTCGAGCGCGACCCGAACTGGTGGGCCAGGGACCTGCCGGTCAGCCGCGGCCTGTACAACTTCGACCGCCTGACGGTGAATTTCTACGGCGACACCGACGTCGCCCGCCAGTTGCTGCAGGCCGGCGCCTTCGACTACAACCGCGAGTTTTCCTCGTCCGGTTACGTGGTCGGCTACGACAGTCCGGCCCTGCGCGACGGCCGCCTGCAACAGGCGATCCTCGCCCCCGACAAGCCCACCGCCGCCCAGGGCTTTGTGTTCAACCTGCAGCAGCCGGTCTTCCACGACCGCCGGGTGCGCCAGGCGCTGACCCTGCTGTGGGATTTCGAGTGGACCAACAAGCAGATGATGCGCGGCTTCTACGTACGCCAGCAGAGCTACTGGCCGAAAAGCGAAATGGCCGCCACCGCCCTGCCGGACGCCCGCGAACGGGAGATCCTCGAACCCCTGCGCGGACAGATCCCCGACGAAGTCTTCACCCAGGTCTACCGGGCCCCGCAGACCGACGGCAGCGGCCGCATCCGCGACAAGCAGCTGCAGGCCCTGCGCCTGCTGGCCGAGGCCGGCTGGACACCCCGGAACAACCGACTGGTGAACGCCGCCGGCGAGCCGCTGGAGTTCACCTTCCTCGATGGCCAGGGCGGCTTCGACCGCATGCTGCTGCCGTACAAACGCACCCTGGCGCAGATCGGCATCACCCTCAACCTGCGGCGCATCGATTCAGCGCAGTACATCAACCTGCTCAACGCCCGGGACTACGACATGATCGTCACCAGTTTCCCCCGCAGCGGCGACCCCATCGTCTCCCCGGGTCGCGAGCTGTACAGCCTGTACGGCTCGCAAAGCGCGACCCAGGTCGGTAGCTCCAACTCCATGGTGCTGGCCAACCCGGCCGTGGACCGCCTGATCGATGGCCTGGTCCAGGCCAATAGCCGCGACGAGATGGTGCATTACGCCCGGGCCCTGGACCGGGTGCTGCAATGGGGCCAATACATGATTCCCAACTACTACTCCAAGGGCACGCCCACGGTGTTCCAGAACCGCTTCGGTCGGCCGGCCATCGCGCCGATCTACGACGAGGGCCTGAACACCTGGTGGGAGGTCAGCCCCAAGGCCCTGACCACCCGCCAGATGAGCGCCCTGCGCGGCACCGTGGAGGCGCACTGACATGGGCCGTTACCTGAGTCGTCGCCTGCTGCTGATCATCCCCACCCTGCTGTGCATCCTGGTGGTCAACTTCCTGATCGTCCAGGCCGCGCCCGGCGGCCCGGTGGAACAGGCCATCGCCCGCCTGCAAGGCTTCGGCGGGCATGCCATGGGCGGTGGCGCCGAGGTCGCCGCGGTGGGTGGCGGCGGACGCAGCAGCCGTGGCCTGGACCCGGCGCTGATCGAGGAGATCAAGCACCACTACGGCTTCGACAAGCCGATGCACCAGCGCCTGTGGCTGATGCTGAAGAACTACGCGCAACTGGACTTCGGCAACAGCTTCTTCCGCGGGGCCAAGGTCACCGACCTGATCCTGCAGAAACTGCCGACCTCGCTGTCCCTCGGCCTGTGGGCGACCCTGATCACCTACCTGGTGTCGATTCCCCTGGGAGTGCGCAAGGCGATCCGCAATGGCAGCGCCTTCGATGCCTGGACCAGCAGCGCCATCGTCCTCGGCTACGCCATGCCGGCGTTCCTGTTCGCCATCCTGCTGATCGTGGTGTTCGCCGGCGGCAGCTACCTGGACTGGTTCCCGGTGCAGGGCCTGGTCTCGGACAACTTCGCCAGCCTCGGCCCCCTGGCCAAGGTCGGCGACTACCTGTGGCACCTGGTGCTGCCGGTGTCGGCGCTGGTGATCGGCGGCTTCGCCACCCTGACCCTGCTGACCAAGAACAGCTTCCTCAACGAGATCAGCCGCCAGTACGTGGTCACCGCCCGGGCCAAGGGCCTGAGCGAGCGTCGGGTGCTCTACGGCCATGTGTTTCGCAACGCCATGCTGCTGGTGATCGCCGGCATTCCCACGGCGCTGATCGAGGTGTTCTTCGCCGGCTCGCTGCTGATCGAGACCCTCTTCAACCTCGACGGCCTCGGGCGCATGAGCTACGAGGCCGCGGTGTCGCGGGACTACCCGGTGGTGTTCGGCGCGCTGTTCCTGTTCACTCTGTTCGGCCTGCTGATCAAGCTGATCGGCGACCTGTGCTACAGCCTGGTCGATCCGCGCATCGACTTCTCGGCGAGGACTGCCTGATGTTCACACTCTCTCCCCTGGGCCGTCGCCGTATCGAACACTTCAAGGCCAACCGCCGGGGTCGCTGGTCGCTGTGGCTGTTTATCGGCCTGTGCCTGGTCTGCCTGGGTGGCGAGCTGATCGCCAACGACAAGCCCTTGGTCATCCGCTATCACGGCGCCTGGTATTTCCCGATCCTCAGCGACTACGACGAAACCGAGTTCGGCGGCGAACTGCCGTTCCAGCCCGACTATTCCAGCAGCTACGTGCACGAACTGATCGAGGGCCAGGGCGGCTGGATGCTGTTCCCGCCGATCCCCTTCAGCTACGACACGGTCAACTACGACCTCAGCCTGCCGGCCCCCAGCCCGCCCTCGGCGCAGAACTGGCTGGGCACCGACGACCAGGCCCGGGACGTGCTGGCGCGGGTGATCTTCGGCACGCGGGTGTCGATCCTGTTCGCCCTGGCGCTGACCGTCATCAGTGCGCTGATCGGCATCACCGCCGGTGCGTTGCAGGGTTATTACGGCGGCTGGGTCGACCTGTTCGGGCAGCGCCTGCTGGAAATCTGGTCGGGGCTGCCGGTGCTGTACCTGCTGATCATTCTCTCGGGGTTCGTCTCGCCGAGCTTCTGGTGGCTGCTGGGGATCATGGCGCTGTTCTCCTGGCTGGCCCTGGTGGACGTGGTGCGCGCCGAGTTCCTGCGCGGGCGCAACCTGGAGTACGTCAAGGCCGCGCGGGCCCTGGGCCTGAGCGACGGCGAGCTGATGCGCCGGCACATCCTGCCCAACGCCATGACCTCCACCCTGACCTACCTGCCGTTCATTCTCACCGGCGCCATCGCCACCCTCACCGCCCTGGATTTTCTCGGCTTCGGCATGCCCGCCGGCACCGCCTCGCTGGGCGAACTGATCGGCCAGGCCAAGCGCAATCTGCAAGCGCCCTGGCTGGGGCTGACGGCGTTTTTCGCCCTGGCGCTGATTCTCTCGTTGCTGGTGTTTATCGGCGAAGCCTGCCGCGACGCCTTCGATCCCCGGAGCTGACATGCACGACAACCTGATTGAAATCCGCAACCTCAAGGTGGCCTTCGCCGGCACCGAAGTGGTCCATGGCCTGGACCTGGATATCCGCCGTGGCGAATGCCTGGCCCTGGTGGGCGAGTCCGGCTCGGGCAAGTCGGTGACCGCCCACTCGATCCTGCGCCTGCTGCCGGCGCAGAAGGTGCAGACCCAGGGCAGCATCCGCTACGCCGGCCTGGACCTGGTGCAGGCCAGCGACGCCCAGTTGCGCACCCTGCGCGGCAACCGCATCGCGATGATCTTCCAGGAACCCATGACCTCGCTGAACCCACTGCACACGGTGGAGAAACAGATCAGCGAAGTGCTGGACGTGCACAAGGGCCTGCGCGGTCGCGCGGCCCGGGCGCGGACCCTGGAACTGCTGGAGCTGGTGGGCATCCGCGAGCCGCACAAACGCCTCAAGGCCTACCCGCACCAGTTGTCCGGCGGCCAGCGCCAGCGGGTGATGATCGCCATGGCCCTGGCCAACGAGCCGGAGCTGTTGATCGCCGACGAGCCGACCACGGCGCTGGATGTGACGGTGCAGCGCAAGATCCTCGAACTGCTGATCGCGTTGCAGCAACGCCTGGGCATGTCGCTGCTGCTGATCAGCCACGACCTCAACCTGGTGCGGCGCATCGCCCAGCGGGTGTGCGTGATGCGCCAGGGCGAGATCGTCGAGCAGGCCGAGTGCGAAGCACTGTTTCGCGCCCCGCGGCATCCCTACAGCCGCTTGCTGATCGAAGCCGAGCCCAGCGGCGCCCCGGTGCCCAGCGCCTATTCGCACAATCTGCTGGAGGTGGACGAGCTCAAGGTCTGGTTTCCCCTGCCCAAGGGCCTGTTCAGCCGCCAGCGCGACTACATCAAGGCGGTGGACGGCGTCAGCCTGAGCCTGCACCGGGGCAAGACCCTGGGCATCGTCGGCGAGTCCGGCTCGGGCAAATCCACCCTCGGCCAGGCGATCCTGCGGCTGGTGGAGTCCGAAGGTGGCATCCGCTTCGGCAACAAGGAACTGAGCATCCTCAACCAGCGCCTGATGCGCCCCTTGCGCCGGCAGTTGCAGGTGGTGTTCCAGGATCCGTTCGGCAGCCTCAGCCCGCGCATGTCGGTGCAACAGATCATCGCCGAAGGCCTGCTGACCCACGGTATCGGCACCGCCGAGGAACGCGAGGCGGCGGTGATCCGCGTGCTCGAGGAAGTCGGCCTCGACCCGCGGAGCCGCCACCGCTACCCCCACGAATTTTCCGGCGGCCAGCGCCAGCGCATCGCCATCGCCCGCGCCCTGGTGCTGGAGCCGGCGCTGATCCTGCTGGACGAACCCACCTCGGCCCTCGACCGCACCGTACAGAAACAGGTGGTCCAGCTGCTGCGGGAGTTGCAGGTACGCCACGGCCTGACCTACCTGTTTATCAGCCACGACCTGGCGGTGGTCCACGCCCTGGCCCACGACCTGATCGTGATCAAGGACGGCAAGGTGGTGGAACAAGGGCCGTCGCGGGCGATCTTCAGCGCGCCGCAACACCCCTATACCCGAGAGCTGTTGCAGGCTTCGGGGCTGCAATGGAGCCCGCCGCAGGCCTGCGAAGAACCGGCCTGAGGCTCTGTTCCGGGGGTTGGCGCAGCTATCATTGGCGTCGATGGTCACCATCGACCCAATGAAATTCTCAAAAAAAATCCGCCACGTAACATCTGCTCCATACCAACCAAACAACACCCCGGAGCACACCACCATGAAACGCCAAATTCTTCTCAGCATCGCTTTCTCGGTTCTTGCAGCAAACGCTTTTGCCGCGTCCTCGGCCTACCCGGTGGTCGCCGAAGGCGGCTCGGATCGCCTGATTGAAAAACGTGTCGCCGAAGGTGGCGCCGATCGCTTGATCGAACGTCGCGTTGCCGAAGGTGGTTCCGACCGTCTGATCGAACGTCGTGTTGCCGAAGGTGGCTCCGACCGTCTGATCGAACGTCGCGTCGCTGAAGGTGGTGCTGATCGTCTGATCGAGCGTCGCGTTGCCGAAGGTGGTTCCGATCGTCTGATCGAACGTCGTGTTGCCGAAGGTGGCTCCGATCGTCTGATCGAACGTCGCGTTGCTGAAGGTGGCTCCGATCGTCTGATCGAACGCCGTGTAGCCGAAGGTGGTTCCGATCGTCTGATCGAACGTCGTGTTGCTGAAGGTGGCGCTGATCGTCTGATCGAACGCCGCGTTGCTGAAGGTGGCTCCGATCGTCTGATCGAACGCCGTGTAGCCGAAGGTGGTTCCGATCGTCTGATCGAACGTCGTGTTGCCGAAGGTGGCTCCGATCGTCTGATCGAACGACGTGTTGCCGAAGGTGGCTCCGATCGTCTGATCGAACGTCGCGCCGTATGATTGCGTGGTCCGCAGTACTCGAAAAAAAGCCCGGCCTTATCAGCCGGGCTTTTTTCATTTCAGGGCACTGTCAGTCTCTATCGATCACCATTCCCCTGTAGCCGCTGGCGAAGCCTGCGATCGGTCTGGGCGGCATTCCGACGCAGCGGCCGCAACAATGCAACGTCATACTCCTACCCCCACAGGCGTCTGCTGCGCAGCCGATCGCAGCCTGCGGCAGCGGCTACAACCTCGCCATGCAGCGCTGATACCGCTCATCCACCCGCTTGGCGAACCAGGCGGTGGTCAGTTTGCGGGTGATCTTCGGGCTCTTCAGCTGGATGCCCGGCAGGATCTGCCGCGGCAAAGGCTTGCCCTGGGCCTGATCGGCCAAGGCGAATACCCGCTTGTACAGCGTGGTGTCCTCGAACTCGAGGCTGTTGCCCTTCTCCAGCTGGTTGCGAATGGTCGGGTTGCGCATGTCCAGGGATTTGCCCAGGGCGCGCGCCGCCAGCTCGGTGCTGCCGGGCATGATCGAGTCGTAGCGGATCAGGTCGCCGTCCAGCGCCAGGGAAATCCCCGAAGCCACGCTCAGGGCGTTCTGGAACGCGGCATTGCGGCTGGCGTACCAGCCGGCGTTGAAATCGGCGAAGCGGTACAGCGGCTGCGGGTAATTCACCGGGTAACCGAGCAAGTGGGCGATGCCGAAATACATGCCGCCACGCCGGCTGAACACCTCGCGGCGGATCGAGCCGTCCACGCTGTAGGGGTAATTGCGCGCCTGCTGCTCGGCGAAGTCGATGCTGACCTGCATCGGCCCGCCGGTGTGCACCGGGTTGAAGCCACCGAACAGGGTCTTGCCCATGGGCACGCTGCCGATGAAGTCGTCGAAGATCGTGCTCAGTTCCTTCTCCGTGCGCGCCCCGGCCAGGCGCTCGCTGTAGGACTTGCCGTTCGGCGAACGCACCTGTAAGGCCGCGCTGACCAGCATCGACGGCACATGCACCTTGGCCGCGCGGCGGTCGATTTCGCCGCGGGCGATCTTGCCCAGCCCCGGCACCGGCGGGTCGACCTGATAGGTGGACTCCTGCTCGGCCACCGCCAATACCGCGCAGAGGTTGCTCTTGCTCGGCTCGATGCCCTGGGCGGTAAAGGCCA
The DNA here is from genome assembly GCF_900109505.1 of Pseudomonas sp. NFACC41-3. Classification (NCBI taxonomy): domain Bacteria; kingdom Pseudomonadati; phylum Pseudomonadota; class Gammaproteobacteria; order Pseudomonadales; family Pseudomonadaceae; genus Pseudomonas; species Pseudomonas sp. NFACC41-3. Next base: position 742,639 of record NZ_FOAE01000001.1, on the reverse strand, counting down.
CCTGGATATCCCGGGCCCAGCCCTGACGATCGGCGACCTTGGCCGGCAACAGACGCGCCACCTGGGCCTGGACCTGCGCCGGGCTGGGCGCCGGCGCCTTTGAACCGAACTGGCCGGCACAGCCGGCCAGGGCCAGTGAGGCTGCGACAGCGGCCCAGCGAAGTGAATGCAGAGGTTTTATAGACATGGCTTCCCAGTAATTCCGAAGGTGGCCCGCGCTTGAGGTGCATGCGTCGCCGCGGATATCGACCCTCAAGGCGCCGCGCTGTTCCGTGCCAGCGTCAGGCCATTTGAGCATTCCCCGTGACCGACGGCGAATTTCACCTAATCTGAAAGCTCATCGCCCACAGAAAAACAACAGGCGGGGCCCATCATGAGCGTGCAACTCAACCACACCATCGTCTGGTGCCACGACAAGCAACGGTCGGCGGATTTTCTCGTGCAACTGCTCGGCCTGCCGCCACCTGTGCCCTTCGGCCCGATGCTGGTGGTGCAGCTGGATAACGGCGTGTCCCTGGATTACTACGACAACGACCCGCCCATCGCTTCCCAGCACTACGCCTTTCTGGTCGCCGCCGACGACTTCGAACCAATACTGCAGCGCATTCGCCAGCGCGGCCTGGCGTTCTGGGCCGACCCGGGCAAGCAGCGAGCCAATGAAATCAACCGCCACGAAGGCGGACGCCGGGTGTATTTTGATGACCCCGACGGCCACCTGCTGGAAGTGTTCAGCCAGACCTGAGCGTCCTTTACCTGCCCTGGAGTCCCCTGCGCCATGCTCTCACTGGATTTTCTCATTACCTCGCTGATCGTCGTGCTGATCCCCGGCAGCGGCGTGATCCTGACCATTTCCACGGCGCTGGTGGCCGGCAAGCGCGCCAGCCTGTTCACCGCCATCGGCTGTACCGCCGGGATAGTCCCGCACCTGCTGGCCTCGGTGCTGGGCCTGTCGGCCATCCTGCACACCAGCGCGCTGGCCTTCCAGGGTTTGAAGTTCGCCGGGGTCGCCTACCTGCTGTACCTGGCCTACGCCACCTGGCGCGACCGCTCGGCCTTCGCCGTGGACACCCGCTTACCCGCCACCAGCGCCGGCGGTCTGGTGCTCAAGGCGTGCCTGCTGAACATCCTCAACCCCAAGCTGACGATTTTCTTCCTGGCCTTCCTGCCGCAGTTCATCAGCCACGACGGCCCGTCGCCGGCCATGCAGATGCTCGGCCTGAGCGGCGTGTTCATGGTGATGACCTTCGCTGTATTCGTGGTCTACGGCCTGCTGGCCAACCTGTTCCGCAAGGCGGTGATCGAGTCGCCCCAGGTGCAGAACTGGCTGCGCCGCAGCTTTGCCGCCAGCTTCGCCGCCCTGGGCCTGAACCTGGCGTTCGCCCAGCGCTGAAACCTGGTACACGAAACCGGCATGACATTGATCTCTCGACGAGGGCAAGGACATGAACCGCAGCGACGTACTGATCATTGGCGCCGGCCCCACCGGCCTGGTTCTGGCGCTGTGGCTGAGCCGGCAAGGGGTCAAGGTGCGCATCCTCGACCAGACCGCCGGCCCGGGCACCACTTCCCGGGCCCTGGCGGTGCAGGCGCGGACCCTTGAGCTGTACCGCCAGTTGGACCTGACCCAGGCCATCCTCGACCAGGGCCACCGGGTGCCGGCCGCCAACCTCTGGGTCAAGGGCGAACAGGCCGCCCATCTGCCCCTGAGCAGCATCGGCGCCGACCTGACGCCCTACCCCTTCCTGGAAATCTACCCGCAGGACCAGCACGAACAACTGCTGATCGAGCGTCTGCAGCGTTTCGGCGTGACGGTCGAGCGCCAGACCGAACTGCTGGGCTTCATCGACCACGGCCACCTGGTCAGCGCCCAGCTGCGCGGCCCCGACGGCCAGGAGGAAACCTGCCAGGCCTTCTACCTGGCCGGCTGCGACGGCGCCCATTCGACAGTGCGCAAGACCCTGGGCATCGACTTTCCCGGCGGCACCTATCAGCAGGTGTTTTATGTGGCCGATGTCGACGCCCGCGGGCCGGCGCTCAATGGCGAGTTGCACGCGGACCTCGACGAGGCGGACTTCCTCGCGGTCTTTCCGCTGGCCGGCGAAGGCCGGGCACGGCTGATCGGCACAGTGCGCGACGAACGTGCCGAACAGGCGCAAACCCTCAGGTTCGAGGACGTCAGCCGGCGCGCCATGGACAACCTCAAGGTCCAGGTCGACAAGGTCAACTGGTTCTCCACCTACCGCGTGCATCACCGGGTGGCCGAGCGTTTCTTCAGGGGCCGGGCCTTCCTCCTCGGCGATGCCGCCCACGTGCACAGCCCGGCCGGCGGCCAGGGCATGAACACCGGGATCGGCGACGCCATCAACCTGGCCTGGAAACTCGCCACGGTGCTCAACGGCAAGGCCGAGGAACACCTGCTGGCAACCTACGAGTTCGAACGCATCGAATTCGCCCGGCGCCTGGTGGCCACCACCGACCGGGTGTTCAGTTTCGTCACCGCCGACGGGCCGATCGCCAACCTGCTGCGCACCCGCCTGGCGCCACTGCTGATCCCCAAGGTGACTGCGGTGGAAGCGGCGCGCGAGTTCCTGTTTCGCACGGTGTCGCAGATCACCCTCAACTACCGCGACATGCCCCTGAGCTGCGGCAGCGCCGGCCATGTCCACGGCGGCGATCGCCTGCCCTGGGCCCACGGCGCGGTCACCGACAACTTCGCCAGCCTCGACTACCTGGGGTGGCAGGTGCATGTGTACGGCGTCACCAGCGACGCCTTGCGCGCCTGGTGCGCCGAGCGGCAGATACCGCTGACGGTGTTCGACTGGGAACCGGCGCACCAGGCCGCTGGCCTGGCGCGCAACGGCTTCTACCTGCTGCGGCCGGACACTTACGTGGCGCTGGCGGAAAAGTCGGCGGACCCGAAGGTGCTGGAACGCTATTTCGAGGAGCGCAAGATTACGCTGTGAGGGGGGTGGCAGGCTCGATAGTTGTACCGTGCCGGCTGACGTCATCGCCAGGCTCGCTCCTGCACAGGACAGCGCCGACCCTGTAGGAGCGAGCTTGCTCGCGATAGAGCCCGCGAGGGCTCAGCCGGGATGCGTCAGATCCCGGCGAGCGCCAGGTCCATGGCGAAGTAGGTGAAGATCAGGTCGGCACCGGCGCGCTTGATCGAACCCAGGCTTTCGCGAACCACCCGCGCTTCGTCGATGGCCCCGGCCAGGGCGCCGAACTTGATCATCGCGTACTCGCCGCTGACCTGGTACGCCGTCACCGGCAGGCGCGAGGCTTCGCGGATGTCGCGGATGATGTCCAGGTAAGCGCCGGCCGGCTTGACCATCAGCGAGTCCGCGCCTTCCTGTTCGTCCAGCAAGGACTCGCGCACTGCTTCGCGGCGGTTCATCGGGTTCATCTGGTAGCTCTTGCGGTCGCCTTTCAAGGCGCTGCCGCCGGCCTCGCGGAACGGCCCGTAGAGCGCCGAGGCAAACTTGGTGGAATAAGCCATGATCGCGGTCTGGCTGAAGCCGGCCTCGTCCAGGGCGCGGCGGATGGCCTGGACCTGCCCGTCCATGGCCGCCGACGGCGCGATCACATCGGCGCCGGCGCGGGCCGCGGCCACTGCCTGCTTGCCGAGGTTGACCAGGGTCTGGTCGTTGTCCACTTCATGGCCGTGCAGCACGCCGCAGTGGCCGTGGTCGGTGTACTCGCAAAAGCAGGTGTCGGACATCACGATCATTTCCGGCACCGCGTCCTTGGCGATCCGCGACATGCGCGACACCAGGCCGTTGTCGTTCCAGGTGTCGCTGCCGTTGCTGTCCAGGTGGTGCGACACGCCGAAGGTCATCACCGACTTGATCCCGGCGCGGGCGTAACGCTCGATCTCCCCGGCCAGCTTCGATTCCGGAATGCGCATCACCCCCGGCATGCTCTTGATCGGCACGAAATCGTCGATCTCTTCCTCGACGAAAATCGGCAGCACCAGGTCGTTGAGGGTGAACTCGGTTTCCTGGAACAGGCTGCGCATCTGTTCGCTGCGGCGCAAGCGACGGGGACGGGCTTGGGGGAACTGGCTGGACATGGGACTTCCTCAGGGCAGGCCAAGTAAGACGAGGCTGGGCGCGAAAAGACCGCAGCCAAAAGAAGCGAAGCTTATGCCCCAAGCCCCGACCGGCACAAACGCCGCGTCGCCAAAACTGTGTTTGCGCTCTGGTAACAATGCCGTGAAAGCAGGGGGTTACGCCTGTCAGACAAATGCTCCACGACGAAACTGTCGCGTCGATTTTCGATCTAAATAAGACACGCAGAGCTGCGCAGGCCGGCCTTGAAGACCAGTGCCTGCGGCACTTGCTCGCCGCGTGTGCAGGACCTTGCGCCCGATAGAAGCAGGCCCGGGCGAATCATCTGCCGGGGACGACATCGAGGATTTCAGTCGAGCTCCCTGGCAGCACGTTCGCGCGATGGCTGTCGCGGGCACAAGAACCGGGCTTGCAGGCAGTGAGCCCGGTTGTCGTTCTGTCGTGGCGGGTCGCCACAGGGACGCTCGCGGCCCGCCCCCTTGACCCGGGAGGAGAAGCGAAAATGGCCAACTCCGTGAAAAAAATGCCGATCCAGAGTGAAGACAAGGCCACCCGGCGCTCGAGCATGAGCGACCTGTGGCAACCCCTGGAAAAACTGCGGCAACAGGTCGATCACCTGTTCGATGACTTCAATCGCGGCCCCGGCCTGTCACCCTTCAGCCGCGGGTTGTTCGATGTGGATCCGTTCTGGCGGCGCGAACTGATCGGCCGCGGCATGCCCGCCGTCGACATCACCGAGAAAGACGAGAGCTTCGAAATCACTGCCGAATTACCCGGCATGGATCAGAAGAATATCGAGATCAAACTCTCCGACGGCAGCCTGATCATCAAGGGTGAAAAACAAGAGGAAACCCAAGAAAACAGGAAGGGCTACCACCTGAGCGAACGTCATTACGGCTCCTTCGAGCGGGTGTTCAACCTGCCCAAGGGGGTCGATGCCGAAAAGATCGAGGCGAGCTTCAGCAAAGGCGTGCTGAGTATCTCGCTGCCGAAAAAACCCGCCGCCATGACGGCGGACAAGGTCGTGCAGATCAAAGGCGAATGACCCAGGCCAGCCAGCCCCTTGCCGGGAAAACGGCAAGGGGCTTTTTTTGTTTGACGATGACTCCAGCCCGGCACTTCGCTGGACTGCGCCTAAGCCCGATACAGCAGGTTTATCAATTACTTAGGCGAGTTCAACATAGGCCGGTGCTTTCCGAAACCTGACCCGGCTTCCGGTCGCGTGGCGTTAGGTAAAAGCGTGAGAGGTCACGTTTTGTCGTCTTGTCTTATAGAGTCGGCACAGGGGTGTTGCCGTTCAAGGCTGGAATCTTTGAAAACACGTCAGCCATAAAATCCATGAACACGATAGCCCGCGTGGGGAGCAGTCTATTGGCGACATAAACCATCTGCACGGGGACAGGGGGAGCCGCATGGTTGGTGAGAATGAACTGTAATCTCCCGCTGTTCAGCCCGCCCTCAAACAGCCACGCAGGTCCATGCGCCACACCCAGGCCTGCCACGACCGCCGCACTCACAGCGTCGGGCGAGTTGACCCTGAGCCTGCCGGCAATCGGAATGTCCGCGTCCCGGAATCGCCAGGTCGCCCCGGACGACAGCAAGGTGTAGATGATGCAATCGTGGTCGCGTAGGTCATCCGGGGTCTGCGGAACTCCGCGTTTGGCCAGGTAGTCCTTGCTGGCGACGAAGACCCGGTCGTACCACCCAAGAGGCCGGGCGCGCAAGGCGCTGTCCTCCAGATGTCCTATGCGAATGGCGAGTTCGGTGCCTTCATTGACCAGGTCTACGTATCGATCGTTGAGTTGGAGATCCAGGTTCAATTGAGGGTAGCGCTCCAAAAAGGCCGGCACATGCGGCAGCACAAACGCGTGTGCGAGCGCTGTCGGACAGGCTACGCGCAAGAGTCCCGATGGGTCGACGTTGTTCCTGAAGGACGATTCGGATTCATCCACCGCATCCAGGATGCGCCGGATGTCCGCATAGTAGCGTTCGCCCTCCGGCGTCAAGGACAGCTTGCGCGTAGACCGGTGGAGCAAGCGCGTCTGCAAATGATCCTCCAGAGCCGCTACATAGCGGCTTACATTGGGTTGCCCCAGTCCTAGATCCCGCCCTGCCGCCGAAAAGCTCCCAGTTTCTACAGCACGCGCGAAGCATGTCATCAAAAGAAATCGGTCCACTTCGTCGCCTCAATTCATGCTTGATTTGCATGAATTATATGCGAATAGGCAGTCTTATCTACTACGAAGCATGAGCGCATATTTCTCCATGTCGACCGCGGTGGTCGTCATTCACCGGAGAATTCAAATGTCGCGCTTGCAAGGTAAACGTACGCTCATCACTGGTGGCACCAGTGGCATCGGGCTGGAAACGGCAAAGCAGTTCCTGGCGGAGGGTGCTCGCGTGATCGTAACGGGTGTCAACCCCGATTCGATTGCAAAGGCCCAGGCCGAATTGGGCCCGGAAGTGCCGGTGCTGCGCGCCGACTCGGCCAGCGTTGCAGCACAAAAGGAGCTGGCACAAGTCATCAAGGAACACTACGGCCAACTCGACGTTGCCTTCCTCAATGCCGGCGTATCCGTCTGGCTGCCCATTGAGGAATGGACGGAAGATATGTTCGACCGCTCTTTCGACATCAACGTCAAAGGGCCGTACTTCCTGATGCAGGCGCTGTTGCCGGTCTTCGCAAATCCTGCTTCCGTAGTGTTGACGACTTCCGTAAGCGCGCATGCAGGCGCAGATCGCTCGTCCGTGTATGCCGCAACGAAGGCCGCATTGCTGAACATGTCGAAGACGCTCTCGACCGAATTGCTGGGCCGTGGCATCCGTGTCAACGCAGTGAGCCCTGGCCCCGTCGAGACTCCGCTTTACGACAAGCTGGGTATTCCGGAAGCTTATCGCGAGCAGCTCAACAAAGAGATCGCAGCAACCATTCCGCTTGGGCGCTTCGGTACCTCCGACGAGGTGGCCAAGGCAGTGCTGTATCTGGCATCCGACGAGTCGCGCTGGACGGTTGGCTCTGAAATCGTCCTTGACGGCGGCCGCCTGCTGAATGGCTAAGCGCGCAACTCAAGAATTGCGCGAATGCAACATCGCCTGGGCTGAGTCAATCAGGTACTGAACGCCCGCCTCAGCACTTAGCGACGAACCAGTCCCATCCAGACTGTGCAAACAGCGGTACGCGGGAAACCTCTGCCGCTGTTTCCGCTTGATAAACCATCCAGAGCCACTAAAAGCAATGAACGCTCTTACGCTGATAAGCCACCCACTATGCCCATTCGTACAGCGCGCCGCGATTGTGCTTCTTGAAAAGGGCATCCAATTCGATCGGATAAATGTCGATTTATCAGCCAAGCCAGACTGGTTCCTGGCAGTTTCGCCAACCGGCAAGGTCCCCGTGCTCAAGGTGCGCCAGGACAATGCGGAAGATGCGATCCTATTTGAAAGCATGGTCATCTGCGAGTACCTCGACGAAACCCAAGGTGGCGCGCCGATGTACCCCGTTGATGCGTTAGCTCGCGCACGGAATCGCGCGTGGATCGAGTTCGCGTCACAGACGCAAGCTGAAGCCTGGCAGTTTCTCCACGCTCGTGACTCTGCGACCGCAGATGCCAAGCGCACCGCATTTCGCGAACGGCTCGGCAAACTGGAGTCAGAAATAGGCGTGGGGCCGTTCTTCGATGGCTCGGCCTTTGGAATGGTTGATGCGGTTTATGCCCCGCTTTTCCGTTACTTCGAGAGTATCGACGCAACTGTCGCACAGCAGATTTTCGACGGCCTTGCGCGCATTTCGGCTTGGCGTGAGACGCTTGAGGCGCGCTCCAGCGTAAGGGATGCCGTTGTCGAAGACTATGCCGATCGTTTCCAAACGCATCTGCGCCAACAAGGAGCGCTGATCGCTGCCGCTTAGCCGAAGCGATCAATCAACCCAAGCCTTTCGATCAGGAGTCGGGAACATCACGAATCCATCAAAAAGCGCTCTGATCATCGTTGAGTATGTCAACGATTAGCTGGCCCCAACGGGTGGGCAAACGTGCATGCTTCGAAGGTGCCAAGATCCGACCTAAGTTACTGTTCCGTATAGGTTTATGGTTCAAGTCTGTGGGTGTCGAGGACTTGACACAGGCCTTTTTTTGCCGGGCGGCACACCCGCTCAGCGCGAGCTATTGAGCGCCACGGCAGCCAGGATCAGCGCCTTCAAGGCGGCCTCGTCAAGCTTGTCACCCTCATGCAGATCGATCGCCCGCCGGGTATTGCCCTCGAGGCTGGCGTTGAACAGGCCTGCCGGGTCGTCCAGCGCGGCGCCCTTGGCGAAGGTCAGTTTCACCACGTTCTTGTAGGTCTCGCCGGTGCAGAGGATGCCGCCGTGGGACCACACCGGCACCCCGCGCCACTTCCACTCCTCGACCACCTGCGGGTCGGCCTGGCGGATCAGCCCCCGGACCCGGGCCAGCATCTCGCCGCGCCAGTCGCCCAGCTCTTCGATGCGCCCGTCTATCAGCTGTGAAGCGCAAGCGCTCTGCTCTGCCGGCGTGGCGTCGCTGCTCTGTTTCTTCATCCTGATCATCCTCTGGAGGGGTCGCCCGACATTTGAGTATCGCTGACGGGCCATTTCCCTCCAGGTAACCGACGAGCGTCACACCGGCAGCGCGGTGCTCGGTTTTTTTCGGCATGGGGATTTCCGTCTTCAGGCGTGGCACGCCCTCGATGCGGGCTTACTTCTGGCGTCGCTCGGATACGCTGGTGCCCCTGGGATTGAAGGCAGGAGGCAGTTGTCTTGACAGGAGGGAGTAGCGGGAATCGAGAGCCAGGTGCGCCCCGTGGGCGCACCTGGTTTTTTACAGCGGGGGGTGAATCAGTTCCACGGACGGTCGCCGTGCTCGTCCTTGACCCGGGTCGGCAGGCCCATCAGGTCCAGCGCCTTGAGGAACGGCTCGGCCGGCAGCTCCTCGACGTTGACCATGCGCTGCACGTCCCACTCGCCACGGGCCACCAGCAGGGCCGCGGCCACCGGCGGTACGCCCGCGGTGTAGGAAATGCCCTGGCTGTCGGTTTCGGCAAAGGCTTCTTCGTGGCAGGCCACGTTGTAGATGAAGACTTCGCGCGGCTGGCCATCCTTGGTGCCCTTGACCAGGTCGCCGATGCAGGTCTTGCCGGTGTAGCCCGGCGCCAGCGAGGCAGGATCGGGCAGCACGGCCTTGACCACTTTCAGCGGCACCACTTCCAGGCCTTCGGCGGTCTTGACCGGTTGCTCGGAGAGCAGGCCGAGGTTCTTGAGCACGGTGAACACGTTGATGTAGTGCTCGCCGAAGCTCATCCAGAAGCGCACGTTGGGCACGTCGAGGTTCTTCGACAGCGAGTGCACTTCATCGTGACCGGTCAGGTACAGGTTCTGCGAACCGACCACCGGCAGGTCGTCGGTACGCTTGACTTCGAACATGGTGTTGCTGGTCCACTGGCTGTCCTGCCAGCTCCACACCTGCCCGGTGAATTCGCGGAAATTGATTTCCGGATCGAAATTGGTGGCGAAATATTTGCCATGGGAACCGGCATTGACGTCGAGAATGTCGATCGAATCAATGCGGTCGAAATACTGTTGCTTGGCCAGGGCCGCATAGGCGTTGACCACGCCCGGATCGAAGCCCACGCCAAGAATGGCGGTGACGTTCTTCTGCTGGCATTCCTCGAGGTGTTTCCACTCGTAGTTGCCATACCAGGGCGGCGTCTCGCAGATCTTGCCCGGTTCTTCGTGAATGGCGGTGTCCAGGTAGGCCACGCCGGTATCGATGCAGGCACGCAGCACCGACATGTTGAGGAAGGCGGAGCCGACGTTGATGACGATCTGCGATTCGGTCTCGCGGATCAGCGCCTTGGTCGCCTCGATATCCAGCGCGTTGAGCGCGTAGGCCTTGATTTCAGCGGGCTGTTTGAGGCTGCCCTTGGCCTTGACGCTGTCGATGATGGCCTGGCATTTGGAGATGTTGCGCGACGCGATAGCAATACGACCGAGTTCGTCGTTGTGCTGCGCGCACTTGTGGGCCACCACCTTGGCGACACCTCCTGCACCAATGATAAGAACGTTCTTCTTCAATTTCTTTATCTCTCCTTTCCGCCAGCTTACGAGAGGCTGGACAGGTAGTCTTCGAACCCAAATTCACGAACCACCTCGACACTACCGTCGAGTTGTTTCACTACGATGGACGGCATTTTCAGGCCGTTGAACCAGTTTTTCTTGACCATGGTGTAACCCGCCGCGTCAACGAACGACAGCCGATCGCCGATGGTCAGCGGACGATCGAATTGGTACTCGCCGAAGATGTCTCCGGCCAGGCAAGACTTGCCGCACACCATGTAGGTATGTTCGCCCGTGCTGGGTGCCAGCTTGGCGTTCAGGCGATAAATCAGCAGATCGAGCATGTGCGCTTCGATGGAGCTGTCGACCACCGCCAGGTGCTTGCCGTTGTAGAGGGTGTCGAGCACGGTGACTTCCAGCGACGCGCTCTGGGTGATCGCCGCTTCGCCCGGCTCCAGGTAGACCTGCACGCCGTACTTCTCGGAGAACGCCTTGAGGCGCGCGCAGAAGGCGTCCAGGTCGTAGCCTTCGCCGGTGAAGTGGATGCCGCCGCCGAGGCTGACCCATTCGACCTTGTGCAGCAGGTGGCCGAAGCGTTCCTCGATGGTGCCCAGCATCTGGTCGAACAGGCCGAAGTCGGCGTTCTCGCAGTTGTTGTGGAACATGAAGCCGGATATCTGCTCGATGACCGCCTCGACCTTCACCGGGTCCCATTCGCCCAGGCGGCTGAACGGACGCGCCGGGTCGGCCAGCAGGTAATCGGAACTGCTCACCTGGGGGTTGACCCGCAGACCGCAGACCTTGCCCGCGGACGCCTCGGCGAAGCGCTGCAGCTGGCCGATGGAGTTGAAGATGATCTTGTCGCAGTTGTCGAGCATCTCTTCGATTTCGTCGTCGGCCCAGGCCACGCTGTAGGCGTGGGTCTCGCCGGCGAACTTCTGCCGGCCGAGCTTGAGCTCGTACAGCGACGACGAGGTGGTGCCGTCCATGTACTGCTGCATCAGGTCGAACACCGACCAGGTGGCGAAGCACTTGAGCGCCAGCAGGGCCTTGGCACCGGACTGTTCGCGCACGTAGGCGATCTTCTCCATGTTGCCGAGCAGTTTCTGTTTGTCGATGAGGTAGTACGGCGTTTTGATCATTTCGAGGCCTCCGGCCAGGCCAGCCAAAAAAAGGATGCGCATTGTGCCTTCACTTGCTGCGTATCGAAAGGGCAGAAAGCACCGCTCGCCGGGTCAGTGCCTCGGCACTGTGTCCGGATCGGCGCCGTCGCAGGCAATGGACCAGGACGCAAACCGCCTGGCAGCCCCTATCCTAGGGGCCCGCCATGACGTTCTGAGGTGGCGCGCCGCGGTGGCTGGCGCATCGCACTCGCCGCTCAATCATCCTCGTGCAATTTGATGCCCCGGGCGTGCAGCAGGTGGGGCACCACCAGCACCAGCAGGGTCAAGCCGAGGAAGGCCGCGGCTATCGGTTGGGTGACGAAGATCGACCAATCGCCCTGGCTGATGGACAAGGCGTTGCGCAGTTGTTTTTCCGCCATCGGCCCCAGCAGCATGCCGACGATCACTGGCGCGACGGGGAAATCGAAACGCCGCATCAGCACCCCGCCCCAGCCGATCGCCAGCATCAGCAACAGGTCGAAGGACGAATGGCGCATGCCGTACACGCCGATGGAGGCGAACACCAGGATCCCGGCATTGAGGTACGGCCGCGGGATCTGCAGCAGTTTCACCCAGAGCCCGACCAACGGCAGGTTCAATACCAGCAGGATAACGTTACCGATATACAACGAGGCCACCAGGGTCCAGACCAGCTCGCCCGAGGTCTGGAACAGCAGCGGCCCCGGCTGCAGGTTGTAGTTCTGGAACGCCGCCAACAGGATCGCCGCGGTGGCGGAGGTCGGAATGCCCAGGGTCAGCAGCGGCACCAGGGAACCGGTGGCGCTGGCGTTGTTGGCGGCCTCCGGGCCGGCCACCCCTTCGATGGCGCCCGGTCCTTTGCTGGCGGCAAAGTCTTGCGGGTGCTTGCTCAGCTTGCGCTCGGTGGAATAGGACAGGAAGGTCGGGATTTCCGCGCCACCGGCCGGGATCGAGCCGAACGGAAAGCCGATCAGGGTGCCGCGCAGCCAGGCGGGAATCGAGCGTTTCCAGTCCTCTCGGGTCATCCACAAGGACGTCAGGCGATGCCGGCCGGACGCTTCCTCCTTTTGATACAGCAGGCTGTACAAGGCCTCCCCCACGGCAAACAGGCCGACCGCCACCAGCACCACTTCGATGCCATCGACCAGCTCGGGAACGCCCAGGGTGTAGCGGGCAATGCCCGAGGTCGAGTCGAGGCCGATCAGGCCAATGCCCAAGCCGATCCCTAGCGAGGCGAAACCGCGCAGCATGGACGCGCCGAGCACTGCCGACACCGTGGTGAAGGACAGCACCAGGATCGCGAAATACTCCGCGGGGCCGAACTTCAGCGCCAGCATGGCGACGATGGGGGCGAACAGGGTCAGCAGCACCGTGGCGATGGTCCCGGCGAAAAACGAGCCGATCGCCGCGGTGGCCAGGGCCGGTCCGGCGCGGCCGTTGCGGGCCATGAGATTGCCCTCCAGGGCGGTGACCATCGAGGACGACTCGCCCGGGGTATTGAGCAGGATCGAGGTGGTCGAACCACCGAACTGCGCCCCGTAATAGATGCCGGCGAACATGATCAGCGCGCCGGTGGGATCGACCTTGGCGGTGATCGGCAACAGCAGCGCCACGGTCAGCGCCGGGCCGATCCCCGGCAACACGCCGATCGCCGTGCCCAGCAGGCAGCCGATAAACCCCCAGAGCAGGTTGATCGGCGCCAGCGCCGCGGAGAAACCTGTCGCCAGGCTCAAGAGAATGTCCACCGTGTGACCTCCTTCGGCCCGGTTCAGATCCAGGCGTTGAACAGGGGTGGCAGGGCCACGCCCAGCCCGGCGTTGAACAGCCAGTAGATCGGCAGGGTCAGGGCGATGCCGATAGCCAGGTCACGCAGCGGCCGCCGGCTGCCGAAACCCCGTGCCGAGCAGGCGAACAGCAAGCCGGCGGCCAGGACGAAACCGATCAGGTCGATCAGCACGGCAAGCACCACCAGACCGGCGGTGACCCAGGCCACGCCCAGCCTGCCACCGGGCAGGGCCTGGGCGGTTTCGTCGTCGTGGACGGCCAGTTCGCGGAAACCGCCGGTACAGGCCTGATAGCTCAGCAACAGGCCCACGGCGCCGAGGAAGGCCGCGACCGCGCTGGGATAGACATGGGCACCGAGGATGACGAAGCCCATCTCGGGCGGAAAGCGCAAGGCGCCGACGACCAGCACCAGGCTGATGGCGATCAGCCCCAGGCCAATCGCCAACTGCGACAGCACGACCCTGCTGCGCCCGGCCATCTCAAAGCAGCCCGACCTTGACCAGCATCGCTCGCAGGCGCAGGTGTTCCTCGTCGACGAACTTGCCGAACTCGTCACCGGTGAGGACGCTCGGCGACCAGGCGTTGGCTTTCACATTGTCCTGCCAGACCTTGCTGTTGGTGGCGGCCAGCACCGCGTCGGTGACTTGCTTGCGCTGCTCGGCGCTGAGGTTGGCCGCGCCATAGACACCGCGCCAGTTGCCGATGATCACGTCGTAGCCATTCTCCTTGAGGGTCGGCGCATCGATGCCGGGCACGCGCTCCGGAGCGCCGATGGCGAGCAGGCGGAACTGCTTGGACTGCACGTACTTGGCCAGTTCGGCATAACCGCCGGTGATCACCGTGATGTGGCCGCCCAGGGTCGCGGCCACCACTTCGCCGCCGCCGGCGTAGGCGACGTAGTTCACCTTGTTCACCGGCACGTCCATCTTGCTCGCCAGCTCGGCGATGCCGATATGGTCGATGGAACCCTTGGAGCCACCGCCCCACTTGATGCTGGCCGGGTTGGCCTTGAAGTCCTTGAGCAGGTCTTCGAGGGTCTTGTAGGGCGAATCCTCACGCACCGCCAGCACGTTGTATTCGGTGAACAACCGGGCGATCGGCGTCACGTCCTTGAGGCTGATCTGCGGCTTGTTCTGCTCCACCGCCGTGACCATGATCGCCCCCACCACCAGCAGCGCATTCGGGTCGCCCTTGGTGCTGTTGGCGAACTGCGCCAGGCCCAGGGTGCCCCCGGCCCCGCCCTTGTTCTCGAAGGTCACGGACTTGGCCGTGCCGGCCTCGAGCAGGGCCTTGCCCAAAACCCGCGCGGTCTGGTCATAACCGCCGCCCACGGAGCCCGGGGCCATGAACTTGACCGTATCCAGGGCAAACGCCGGGGTTGCGAGGGTGAGCGTGGCGAGGCTGGCGGCAAGGGCCATGCCGCGGCTGAATCGACGCAGTGCTGTAAACATCAGGTTTCTCCCGAGACTATTGTTTTTGTTGATACCGGTTGAATGCGCCCAGGGCTGCCGCCCTGTGTGGCCTGCGATTAAGTGTAGACGGCCGGCGGTGGGCGACCGCCAGAGCAGAGAACCCAGGGTGAACACGGCGTCCAGAGTCTGGATTCGGGGTGGGTTGGCCGGCATGCAACCCGGCCGTGCCAATCAGCGAGGGAGGATCAGCGATTCGGCCAAAGAGGATCGGCGTTCCTTGCCATCACGAGCGGGTCTTCACAGTGATGAACATGTGCAGCCGATCGTGGATCTCCTGGAGGGTGTGGCGAAACGGTTCATGTTTGTCGCTGGTGACCGGGTCCTCGAAGTTCCAGACGATCACCTCGCCGGAGGACGGCATGCGCGCGGCCTCTTCCGAGGACTTGTCGCACAGGGTGATGACATAGTGGAACTGCTGCCCGGCGAACTCGTCGAGGGCCTTGCTGCGCAGCCCGTCGGTGGCGATGCCGATATGTTCGAGAGACTCCAGGGTGCGCGGGTCGATCTCGCTGGCCACCAGGCCGGCGCTGAAGGCGTCGAAGTGTTCGGCGTCGGCATGGCGCAGCAGCGCTTGCGCCATCAATGAACGGGCATCGTTCCTGGCGCACACGAACAGCACGCGGCGTTTGTCACTCATGGTTCATGTCCCCTGTTTTCAGACTGCTGGGGATAGTGCCGCGCAAAATCGCACTTTTTATGACAGCCTTTTTTCGCCGGCGGGAATACCGCGGCGACGGCGCGCAGGCGTTGCCCCGCCGGTTGATCCCGGCGTGACCTGTGAAGGGTTGAGTTAGAGCGACAGAACACCCTGGCGGCAACAGGTGTCTGGAGGAAGGCCCGCCGCGTGCGGACAAGGCTCGGTCATCAGTTGTTACATATCAGGCCATGCAGCACGCCGAAGCGCAGCCCCGGTTCGGAAGGCGTCATATGGGTGACGCCAAACACCTTGAACGCCGCCAGCATCACCGCCAGGCCACCGGGCAGGATGCCCAGGCGATGGGATTGCAGCCCGGCCAGCCGCAGGCGCTTGACATGCCCGGCCTCCAGCAGGCGCAACGACAGGCGCAACAGCCCGCCGTAGGTGATGCCGTCCTGGCCATAGTCGTTCAGGCCGTTGGCCTTGAGCACCTTGGCCAGGAACCGGGCGGTGCCCGAGGAGCCTATGGCCTGCTGCCAACCGAGCTGGCGATAACGCCGGGCGACTTTCTCGAACTTCAGGCTGGCCAGGCGCTCGGCTTCCTGCAGGGCATGAGCCGAGACCGCGCCGCCCGGAAAGTAGCGCGCGCCGAAGCTCCCGCTGCCAATGGCGATGCTCTCGGTCAGCAAGGGCTGGGCGCCCTGCCCGAGGATCAGCTCGGTGGAACCGCCGCCGATGTCCACCACCAGCCGCATGCTTTCGCTGCCCGGCACGGTATGGGCGACGCCGGCATACACCAGCCGCGCCTCTTCATGCCCGGAAATGACATCGATGCGAAACCCCAGGTGACGCTCGGCGCTGGCCAGGAACAGCGGCGCATTGTCGGCTTCGCGCACGGCGCTGGTGGCCACCGCCCGTACCCGACCGGCCTCGAAACCGCGCAGCTTCTTGCCAAAGCGCGCCAGTGCCTGCCAGCCCCGGTCCAGCGCCAGCTCGTCCAGGGCGCCCTCCTGGAAGCCCTCGGCCAGGCGCACCGGCTCACGCAGGGTCTTCACTTCCTGGATCATGAACCCCTGGCTGCGCCGGACCGGCTGGCCGATCATCAGGCGAAACGCATTGGACCCAAGATCAATGGCTGCGAACAGAGAAGCGTCGCCTTTCATGGGGGATTCCTGGCAGATTCATCGACCGGCAGGCCGCAGCCTGTCGACTACTAAAGACGGTTTGCGGCGATCTTGCCATGGCGTCGATGACGCCAAGATGACAGCCGCCCGCCTTGATCCGCCCGGCCCTCCAGTTGCGCTCACACAGACCTTGTCCTGCCGCAGCCCGGTCACGAAAGGCTGTTCGGCGGCAAGGGGACTGTCATCATTGGGTCATTTTTCGCAGTGATACTCGCGTTATCAGCAACGCGTGCTCTCCTTTAACGCTGCCATCTTGGGCAGCTTTTTTTTGCCCGAAAATCCTCGCGACAACCTTGCCGGATCGAGACAGCCTGCCTACCCATCAAGGGCTGCGACATCCATCACCGCCGCTGCTGCGACCGCGTCGGCACAAGGCTCGCCGCGATCGTCCAGGCGGCGGCGAGCGAACAGGGCCGCTGAACGCAGGGCTTGCCTGGCCGAACGCAAGTAGAACGCCTGCAACTGAAACACATGCCACCTCGCGGCATGCACTTCCAGGCGACAGGCCACGCCGCAGTGCAGCGCGCGCTCGGCCAGGCGTGTGGCGTCCGCCAGCAGCAATTCCTGGTCCCCCACCTGGATCAGCATCGGCGGCAGCCCACGCAAGTCGGCGCTCAATGGACTGTGCAACGGGCTCTGGGCAGGCGCTGCGTAGGCGCGCAGCCCTTGCTCGAGCCAATCGCGCCGCAGCATGGGATCGGCGTACTGGCGGGTGATAAGGGTTGGCCCGCTCAGCGTCGTATCCGTCACCGGGGACAACAGCAGCAGGCCCGCGGCAAAGGGCTCGCCCCGCTGTTGCAGCGTCAGCGCCAGGGCCAGGACGAGAGAACCACCCGCGGAGTCGCCGGCCAGCAGGATCTGCCGCGCCGAATAGCCTTGCGCCCGGATCGCCTGATAGCAGGCCAACGCATCTTCCAGGGCCGCGGGAAACGGCTGTTCCGGCGCCAGCCGATAGTCCGGTACCCAGACGGTCATCCCCGCTTCCCGGGCCAGGCGGCTGGTAACGCTGCGGTGCGTGGCAGGGCCGCCCAGGCAGAAGGCACCGCCATGCAGATAAAGAATCACCCCACCCGCCTCGGCATGGCCCGGTGTCAGGATTCGCAGCGGTACGCCCGAGACGTGGGCCCGTGCCTGGCTCACGCCAGCGCAGCCCGGCATCAACCAGGACAGGCCGTTGACGATACGCCGCTGGGTGGCAATGCTTCGCGGCGGACCGATCAGCGCCCGGAAGCTCACCCGCAAGAGTTGGCGCAACACACCGGCACTGAGGACTTCGAGGCCATCACGGGGCTCGGCAATCACCTGCCCGTAGACCTGCCCCGACTCGCTGGCCAGCGCCCTGGAGAAACCATAGGCGCGCAATGCCGAATAACGGGTCAGCCAGCGATAGGACAAGGTGAAGCCCGGCCAGTTGGTGCTGTTATTGCCCGCTGCATCGACATACCAGCTCTTGCAACCGCTCCACACGGAACCGGCCAGGCGGCGCTGGATCCGTTGATGAAAACGCTGCTCAGCCTGGTCATCGACCTCGACGGTGGTGGCCGCAGCCTTCTGCATCGCACGCCAGCAGCGCATGACATGGGATATCTGGCTTTCCAGCATGTAGACGATCGAGTTGTGCCCCAGGTTGGTATTGGGGCCATACAACATGAAGAAGTTGGGAAAGCCCGGCACCGCCAGCCCCAGATACGCGCGTGCGCCCTGCTCCCAGGCGTGCTGCAGCTCCACCCCGCCGCGCCCGACGATCGTCATCGGTGCAAGGAACTGCGTCGCCGCGAACCCCGTGCCGTAGATGATCGCATCCACCTGGTGGTGCCTGCCGTCCAGCGTCTCGATGCCCTGCTCGGTGATGCGCCCGATACCCTCGGTGATCAACTGCACATTGGGCCGGGCCAGGGTCTTGAGGTAATCGCTGGACAGCAGGATGCGCTTGCAGCCGATGGGGTAATCCGGGATCAGTTGCCGGCGCAGCTGCGGGTCACTGACCGACTGGTTCAACAAGCGGCGAAACGGCAGGCCGACCGCCCACTTCATCAGCCCCTTGAGGCGGGTAAAACCCAGGGCCCTGGATTCGTAGCGCAGGTAGATGGCGGCACGATGCAGCGCCATGCGCCACGGCCTCCTGGCGAACAGCTGCTTTTCTTCGTCGCTGTAGGCGCGATCGGGCCGGGGCAAGATGTAGGCCGGCGAGCGCTGGAATACCTTGAGCTGCGCCACCGGGTCGGCGATGGCCGGCACGAACTGAATCGCCGAAGCGCCCGTTCCTATCACCGCCACCCGTTTCCCCGCCAACGAATAGCCGTGATCCCAGCTCGCGGAATGGAACACACGCCCCTTGAACGCCTGCATGCCTTCGAACGTCGGCAGCGCCGGCCGGCTGAGCTGGCCAGTGGCGCTAATCAGCAAGGCAGCGCGATGCACCCGCCCACCGACTTCGGTGATGCACCACTGCGCGCTGGCCTCGTCGAATCGCGCCGCCCGCACTTCAGCGCCGAAGCGGATATGCCGCTGCACCTCATACTTGCGTACGCAATGCTGCAGATACCCCTGTATTTCGGCTTGCGGGGCAAACATCCGCGTCCAGCCGGGGTTGGGTTCGAATGAAAACGAATACAGGTGCGACGGCACATCGCAGGCAGCGCCCGGGTAACTGTTGTCCCGCCAGACGCCGCCGACATCCTGCTGTTTTTCCAGAATGATGAAGTCCGTGACGCCGGCCTTGCGCAGCGCGATGGCCATGCCGATGCCGGCAAAACCGCTGCCGATGATCACGGCGGTGAGTGGCGCCGGCGATTGCAGGTCAGGTTCGAGTTGGGGCATGCAGCACCTCTTTTGTTGTTTTTTTCATGGGCAGGCACAGGTCTTCGCATGATCAGGTCCCAGGGTTTCCCGCTAATCCCGATCAGCGTAGCCTGCGCGCCCATCATGCTTGCCCGCCCTCGCCAGTCCCATGACGTAATGGGACAGATACTTTAGTATTCAGGCCAATTCCTTTCCCTGACCCAGGTCGCGAGCATGAACATGCTGGAGTTGTCGCGGGGACCGGCCAGTGCCCTGCTGATGGTGGATTTCGGTCGCGAAAGAGGCTTCTCGCCTGCGCGATTGCTGGCCGGTTCGGGCCTGTCGCTGGCCCGGCTGGCAGATCCCAACTTCGAGCTGTCATGCGCCCAGGAACTGCGCCTGATCAATAACCTGCTCAACCTGTCGGGACACCCGCAGGGGCTGGGCTATCAAGTGGGCGAGCGCTATCACTTCTCGACCTACGGGCTGTTCGGTTATGGCCTGATCAGCAGCGCGACCGCGGGTGACGCCTTGAAGCTGGCCCTGCGCTTCTTGCCGCTGACCTACGCGTTCACCCGGATCGCCTACCATGAGCAACCCCCGCTCGGCATCCTGACGTTCACCGAACCGGCGCTGACGGACGAGTCGCTCAGAGACTTTGTGATCGAACGCGACATGGCCGCCGCCGCGGTGCTGCTCAAGGAAATAGCTGGCCGCGAGTTCTCGCTGGCAGGTTTTACCCTGAAGAAGAAACGCCCGGTCGATCAGGTGGCGGCCAGTGCCGGCAGTATTCTTGGCGTGCGCCCCACCTACCTCGCCGACCGCAACAGCCTGGCCTTTGATCGTTCGCTGCTGAGCCGCCCACTCCCCCAGGCAAACACCGTCACCGTCGCGATGTGCGAGCAGATGTGCGCGCAATTGATGGAGCGCCGCAGCCCCCGCACGGGCACCGCCGAGCTGGTCCGCCAGTACCTGAACATCGCCCCCCTGGGCGTACCGCCAGACCTGCCGGGCATGGCCAGCCTGATCAATCTCAGCGAGCGGACCTTGAAACGACGCCTGCACGAGGAAGGCACCTGTTACCGGCACCTGCTGGAGCAGTCGCGCAGCGCCGAGGCCCTGGAGTTGCTCGGCGACCCGACGCTGAAACTGACAGACATCGCCGAAAAACTGGGCTACAGCGACCTGTCGAGTTTCTCCCAGACCTTCAAACGCTGGTACGGCGTATCCCCCAGAAGCTATCGCCACGCGTCCAGGGCCACTTAGGCAACAGCCAGGCCGGGCCTGACTGCAAAGCACCCTCGCCTACAACGTCAGGCTGCCCTCGATACAGGTCACCACCGAGCCGCCGATCCAGATTTCATCGCCGACCTGCTCGACCTGGATGCGCCCGGCCCGGCCCATGCTCAAACCCTGGCTGACCACGTAGGACGCCGGCGCCAACCCCGCGCCCAGCAGCCATTGGGCGATGCCGGCGTTGAGGCTGCCGGTGGCCGGGTCTTCCGGCATGCCGTCGCCGGCGATAAAGGCGCGCACCTCGAACTGCGCCGCGTCGCCATCGCGCTCGGGGTTCCAGGGGGCGATCACTCCGACCGCAAGGCCCTTGAGCTGTGCATAGTCGGGTTGCAGGTCGAGTACCTGGCCGCGCTCGGCCAGCAGCACCGCCAGCCAGCCGGCGCCGTTGTCCACCCATTGCGCGTCGACGATGGCGTCAGGCGCCAGCCTCAGGCCCTGGCGCACCTGCTCCAGCAACCCGGCCTCCACCGGGCCGGACTTGAGCAAGGGCGGCGCGAGAAACGCCAGCTCGGCGCCATTGCGGCGAATGCGCACCAGGCCGACCGCGCACTCCTGGACGATCTCCTCGCCCTTGGGCACGCCGCCGGCTTCCAGCCAGGCATGGCAACTGCCGAGGGTCGGATGGCCGGCGAACGGCAGTTCCTGCAGGGTGGTGAAGATCCGCAGGCGATAGTCGGCCCGCGGGTCTTGGGGTTCGAGGATAAAGGTGGTTTCGCTGAGGTTGGTCCAGTTGGCGAACGCCGCCATGCGCGCGTCGCTCAACTCATCGGCGCCGAACACCACCGCCAGCGGGTTGCCCTTGAGCGGCTGGTTGCTGAAGACATCCACCTGCTTGAAATCGAATCGGCTCATTGCGGGTCCTTGTCTGAATGAACACGGCCAGGCCTGGAACCGGCCTGACCTGCAAAAAAACATACCTGTAGCCGCTGGCGAAGCCTGCGATCGATGACGCAGTCATCGCAAAAGGACCCACGCGTTGTGCCAGACAGAACGCGTCGTCAGGTTCTACGACGACTACGTCGCCGAGCGCAGCCTGCGGCAGCGGCTACAGAGAGGGCAGTCAGACCGGCTTGGGAATTTCCAGGCCGCGGATCACCGCCGGGCGTGCGAGGAAACGCTCCAGCACGCGCTGCACGTTGGGGAAGTCCTTGAAGCCCACCAGATCGCCCGCTTCATAGAAGCCGACCAGGTTGCGCACCCAGGGGAAGGTGGCGATATCGGCGATGGTGTAGCGCTCGCCCATGATCCAGTCGCGACCTTGCAGGCGGCCCTCGAGCACGCTCAGCAGGCGGCGGGATTCGGCGACGTAACGGTCGCGCGGACGCTTGTCCTCGTAATCCTTGCCGGCGAATTTATTGAAGAAGCCCAGCTGGCCGAACATCGGGCCGATGCCGCCCATCTGGAACATCAGCCACTGGATCGTCTCGTAGCGCGCCGCGGATTCCTGGGCCAGCAGTTGCCCGCTCTTGTCCGCCAGGTAGATCAGGATCGCCCCCGACTCGAACAGCGCCAGCGGCTGGTTGCCCGGGCCGTGGGGGTCGAGGATCGCCGGGATCTTGTTGTTCGGGTTCAGCGAGAGGAACTCGGGGGACATCTGGTCGTTGGTTTCGAAACTGACGCGATGCGGCTCGTAGGGCAGCCCGATCTCTTCGAGCATGATCGAGACCTTGACGCCGTTGGGGGTCGGCAAGGAATACAGCTGAATCCAGTCGGCGTACTGCGCCGGCCATTTCTGGGTGATGGGGAATGCATGGAGATCGGTCATGACAGGCTTCCAATGACAGTCAGATGAAAGGCCGTGGCCCGGGGCCGGGCGCGACGGCGCTAGATTACAGGCATCGGTCCGCGGCGCGCATTCTTAAATTCGAAACATCCGGTGGTTAAGCTTCCCGGCAGCCAGACAGCGGTGCGGATAAAGTGACGGGCCACGCTCGCAGCCCCATGCCCGGATCGAACCAAAAGGCGTCCTGGGACTCTGAGCACTACCTACGGGTAGAACACTCGTTCAACGACAGGGAAAACCACGCGAAGCGGGAGCTCGCCGTGGAAAGGTTTGTCAGCCTTAACCGATTGCGCTGAAGTACCGACGATCCATGAAGAATCTGCTGAGTTTCACCCAACGCCTGCAACACCGGTCCTACGTGTTCTTCCCGGCGCTGCTGCTGACCAGTGGGCTGCTGCTGTCGCTGGAGTCCAGCGAAAGTCGCGCCCAGCCGGTGGACGGTACCCAGACCCTGGTCTTTTTGCGCCACGCGGAAAAACCCGCCGGCGGCCTCGGCCAGCTCAACTGCCAGGGCCTGAACCGCGCCATCGACCTGGCATCCCTGCTGCCGGAAAAATTCGGCAAGGCCAATTACGTATTCGCCGCCAACCCGACGCGCAATGTCGAGGAAGGCGAGCTCGACAACTCCTACAGCTACATCCGCCCGCTGATGACCATCAGCCCCAGCGCCATCAAGCTCGGCCTGCCGGTGAACATCGAATTCTCGGCCAACGACACCAGCGAACTGGCCGATGAGCTGCTGCATGACCGCTACCACAACTCGATCATCTACACCGCCTGGTCCCACGGCTACCTGCCGGAGCTGATCAACAAGGTGGCGCGCGAAGCCGTCGGCGAAAAACGCACCATCACCGACGACTGGGCCTCCAACGACTTCGACTCGCTCTACGTGCTGACCCTGACCTGGCACAACGGCAAGGCCACCCTCGACAGCCGCAGCTACAAGCAGGGCCTGGATAACGGCGAGGAAAACTGCCCGACCTGATGCGCCGCCCTCAGCGCAGGGCGTCCAGCAGGCGGTACCAGGCGATCCCCGCCCCCAGGTACAGACGCTGCAAACCATGCAGCGGAATCGGCCGGATCGGCGTCACCGGAAACGGAAATTCACTGCTCGCCCCCGACAGCCGCGCCGCCAGGTGCTTGCCCAGGGCCGTGGACAAGGCGATGCCGCGACCGTTGTAGCCGAGCAGGATCGACAACCCCGGCTGCGGCTCATGCAGCTGCGGCAGGAAGCTCTGATTCAACGCCACCCTCCCGCTCCAGCGATACTCGATGGGCGTGCCCGCCAACTGCGGAAACAGGCCCAGCAACGAACGCTCCAGATGACGCCAGTCGCCGCTGTGGCTCGGTTCGGAAAACGGTCCGCGCCCCCCCAGCAACAAGCGCCCCTGGGCATCCTGTTTGAAATACAGCAACAGCCGCCGGGCGTCGGAACAGACCTCGCCGTTCGGCAGGATGCCCTGACGCAGCTCGACCGACAGCGGGCGGGTGGCGATGATGAAACTGTTGGCAGCAATCACCGTCTGCCGCAGCCGTGGCCACAGGTCGTCGGTGTAGCCATTGGTCGCCAGCACCACGCGCTGGGCCTGGACCCGATAGCCCTGGGCGGTGCGCAGCTGCCACTGCCCGCCTTCGCGCTGCAAAGCCTCGACCCGGGTCTGCCCGTGAATCCGCACGCCCTGCTGCTGCGCCACCCTGGCCAGGCCGCGCGCATAGTTCAGCGGGTGTAGGCTGCCGGCGCGCGGATCGACCCAGCCGCCGAGGTAGTTCTGGCTGCCGATGCGCCGACCGACGGCGGCGCGGTCGAGCAATTCCACCGTCACCCCGCGCCGACGCCACTGCTCGGCGCGCTGTTCGATGGCCTGCAGGGAACTGGCGGAAAACGCCGGCTGAATCCAACCCTTGCGCGTCGCATCGCAGGCGATGCGATGCTGCTCGATCAGGGCGAACACTTCGTCGGCGGCCGAGCCGGCCGCCTCCAGCATGGCCTCGGCGCGGGCCGCGCCGAACTTGGCCAGCAACTGATCCGGGTCGTACTTGAGCCCGGGAATCACCTGCCCGCCGTTGCGTCCGGAGGCACCCCAACCCGGCTCCCCGGCGTCCAGCACACAGACACTGACCCCGGCCTCGGCCAGGCGCAGCGCGGTCACCAGCCCGGTGTAGCCGGCGCCGACTATGGCCACATCGGCCCGCAGGTCTTCGGCCAGCGCCGGGGTCTCGACCGCCGCCGTCGCCGTGGCGGCCCACAAGGAAGGCGGCAGGCGCAAGGTTTCGGCGGCCTTCATGCCTGCACCTCCGCGCCCTGGTTGAGCAGGCGCTTGAGGAAGTCCTGGGTGCGCGGATGGCGCGGCGCGCTCAGCACCTGCTTCGCCGGCCCGGCCTCGACGATCTTGCCGCTGTGGAGGAAGCACACCTTGTCCGCCACGTCCTGGGCAAAGCCCATTTCGTGGGTGACCACAATCATGGTCATGCCTTCGTCGGCGAGCTTGCGCATCACCGCCAGCACCTCGCCCACCAGCTCCGGGTCCAGCGCCGAGGTCGGCTCGTCGAACAGGATCGCCTGCGGGTCCATGGCCAGGGCCCGGGCGATCGCCACCCGCTGCTGCTGGCCGCCGGACAGCTCGTCCGGATAGGCGTGCATGCGATGGGCCAGGCCGACTTTTTCCAGCAGCGCCTCGGCCCGCTCCCGGGCCTGCTGCGGGTTCTGCTTCTTCACGTAGATCGGCCCTTCGGTGACGTTCTGCAACGCGGTGCGATGGGGGAACAGGTTGAAGCGCTGGAACACCATGGCCACCTGAGTACGCAGCTGGTGAATGGTCTTGCCATGGCGGTCGACCCGTTCGCCGCTGACCAGAATGTCGCCCTGCTCGTAGCTTTCCAGGCCGTTGATGCAGCGCAGCAGGGTCGACTTGCCGGACCCCGAGGGTCCGATCAGGCACACCACTTCCCCGCTCTGCACGCTCAGGTCGATGCCTTCGAGTACCGCCACGTTGCCGAAACTCTTGTGTACGCCCTTGATCTCGATCATGACTTTCTCCGGGTGCTGAAGCGCGCCTCCAGACGACGCAGGGCAAAGGACAACGGCAGGCTCAGGGCCAGGTAGAGCAAGGCCACCAGGGTGTAGACGGTCATGTTCTCGAAGGTCGAGGACGCGATGAGCTGACCGGCGCGGGTCATTTCGGCCACGGTGATGGTGGACACCAGCGAGGAGTCCTTGAGCATCATCACCAGGGTGTTGCCATAGGGCGGCAAGGCGATGCGAAAGGCCTGGGGCAGGACCACCCGGCGCATGATCATGCCGCCGCGCATGCCGATGGATTCGGCCGCCTCGATCTGCCCCTGGTGAATGGCCTGGATGCCGGCGCGGAAGTTCTCCGCCTGGTACGCCGAGTAGGCGATGCCCAGGCCAATCACCCCGGCCTGCATGGCCGTGAGCTGGATGCCGAAATCCGGCAGCACGAAGTAGATGTAGAACAGCTGCACGATGATCGGCAGGCCGCGAATGACGTTGACCACGCCAATCGCGAACAGGGAGATCGAGCGCACCTTGGACACCATCATCAAGGCGAATACCAGGCCGATCAGCGAGCTGAGCACAAAGGAGCCGGCCGTGACCTGCAAGGTGACCACCGCCCCTTTCAGCAGAATGGGGAGGAAGTCCAGAGCGTTCTGGAGAAACATAGGAGGACCTGCGCAATCAGGAGTGAAGCGACCCCGCCGGACGGCCGGGCCGCGGGGTGGTCAGTTGAGCTTCCACTTCTCGATGATCCGCTCCAGGGAGCCGTCGGCCTTGATCGCCGCGATGCCGCGGTTGACCTCGTCCAGGGTCTGCGCATCGCCCTTGCGCACGATCAGGCAGACATCGCCCATCACCACCGGTTGGTAGCTTTTCACCAGCTGCACCTTGTTCTGGGTGCCCTGGGCCAGTTGGTAGGCGACGATCGGCCGGTCGGCGAAACCGGCCTTGATCCGCCCCAGCGCCAGGTCGCGCAGCAGGTCGGGGATCGAGTCGTAGCCGCGCACTTCCTTGAAGATCCCGCGCTTGTTCAACTCATCGATGAACACCGTGCCGACCTGGGCACCGACCACCTGGTCCTTGAAGTCCTCCATGCGGGTGTAGGCGGTGTTGTCGTCGGCGCGCACGATCAGCCCCTCGCCATAGCTGAACACCGGGTTGGAGTACTGCACCACCTTCTCCCGCGCCGGGGTGCGCAGCATGGCGGCGGAGATGATGTCGATCTTGTTCGAGGTCAGCGAGGGAATCAGCGCGGCGAAGGTGGTCTGCTGGATGTCCACCTCGAAGCCGCCGGCCTGGCCCACCGCGCGGGCGGCGTCGATCATCATGCCTTCGATGCTCTGGCTCTTGACGTCGAGAAAGGTGAAGGGAATGCCGGTGGCGGTGGCGCCGACCTTGTACACCGGCGCGGCGCCGGCACTGACAGAACCGACGAGGCCGGCGGTGAGTGCGCAGCACAATGCAAGGACACGAAAACGCTTTTGCATGGCGAATCTCCCATTGGACGATTTTATTGTTGGAAGTCCGTGATGGTTGGCCTCTGAAAGTGGGGGCAGGAGGCATGGACCGACTATAAACAATTTACAAAAATCGTAAAGAGATTTATAAATATCGAATATCGATATTTAAAACACAAAAAACCAAAGGAACCGCCATGAGCGACACCCCCAATAGCCTGTTCAATCAGTCGCTGGAAAAAGGCCTGGCGGTCCTGCGCGCCTTCAACGCTGCCCAACGGACCATGAACCTGGCGGAAATCGCCGAGGCTGCCGAGATCAACAAAAGCTCGGCGCAACGCATGATCCACACCCTGGAGCAGCTCGGTTACGTGCGTAAGCACCCGCAGACCAAACGCTTCCAGCTGACCCCGCGGGTGATGGAGATCGGCTACAACTACCTGGCCGCCGACACCCTGGTGGACGTGGCCAACCCGTTCCTTGCCGAGCTGGCCCAGGTCACCGGCGAAACCACCAACCTCACCGAGCCCGACGGCCTGGACATGGTCTATGTCGCGCGCTTCGTGGCGCCCAAGTTCATTCCGATCCACATGCCCATCGGCAGCCGCATCCCGATGTACTGCACCGGCTCCGGCCGCGCCTACCTCAGCGCCCTACCCGACCAGGAAGCCCTGGCGATGCTCCAGGCCAGCGACCGCCAGGCCCATACCCGGCACACCCTGACCGGGATCGACGCGATCCATGGGGAAATCGTCGCCACCCGCCAGCGCGGTTACGCCCTGAACCAGGAAGAGCTGTTTCTCGGCGACATGAGCATCGCCGCGCCGATTATCGGCAGCCAGGGCCTGCCGGTGGCCGCCGTGCACGTGGTGATCCCCAGCAGCCGCTGGACCCTGGAAGAAGCCGAACGCAAGCTGGCGCCTTCGGTGATCGAGTGCGCCCGGGCGATTCGCACCTCGATTCGTACCCTCTGAGTGGCCATGACCCTTTTGTAGTCGCCGGTGCGGATTCCGGGATTTGGCCCGGCACTCCGTGTTGCGAGGTTTTACCACCGCTGCGCGGTCGATCGCAGCCTTCGGCAGCGGCTACACAGGCGCGCAAGGTGCGCGAGTAGGCTAAGATTCGCGACCTAACGTCATTGCCCGGAATCACTGTTCATGTCCAGCCTTGCCCCTGCCAGCCCCGTCCGGGGCTGGTCGTTCTGGTGGAAACCCGCCCTGTTCGTCCTGGTGGCGTGTGTCGGCCTCTACTTCGTCAAGTGGTCGCCCTACTACGCCAAGGCCTTTATCGCCGCCGACAGCCACAGCATCGGCGCCTCGATCATCAACGATCAGCCCTCCTCGCCTTTGAACGCCGCCCTGGCCTACGCCCAGGTGTATTTCCTGGCGATCTGGAAGGCCGCGGTGCTGGCGGTGATCCTCGGTTCGCTGCTGCAAGTGCTGATCCCGCGGGACTGGCTGCTGCGCCTGTTCGGCCGCGCCGGTTTCGGCTCGACTTTGCGCGGCGGCCTGTTCGCCCTGCCGGGCATGATGTGCTCCTGCTGCGCCGCGCCCGTGGCGGCGAGCATGCGCCGGCAGAATGTCTCGGTGGGCGCGGCGCTGGCCTTCTGGATCGCCAACCCGGTGCTCAACCCGGCGACCCTGGTGTTCATGGGCTTTGTCCTGGGCTGGGGTTTCACCGCGCTGCGGCTGGTGGCGGGCATCGTGCTGGTGCTGGGAGTGTCGCTGGTGGCCCAGCGCATCGCCCGTCCCGAACAACTGCCGGAAGCGGCGGTGGAGGCCGTGGTCGAGGCCAGCACGGGCAATGAAGGTGCGTTCTTCAGCCGCTGGGCACGCAGCCTGTGGCAACTGTTCTGGAGCACCATTCCGATCTATGTGCTGGCGGTGCTGGTGCTGGGCGCGGCGCGGGTCTGGCTGTTCCCCCATGTCGAGGGCGCGATTGGCAACAGCCTGCTGTGGCTGGTGCCACTGGCGATTGTCGGCACGCTGTTCGTGATTCCCACCGCCGCGGAAATCCCCATCGTGCAGACCATGATGACCCTGGGCATGGGCACCGGCCCGGCGGTGGCCTTGCTGATGACCCTGCCGAGCATCAGCCTGCCGTCGCTTTTGATGCTGCGCAAGGATTTCGACGCGCGGGTGCTGGTGACCGTGGCCGGCCTGACCATGCTGATTGGCGTGGTGTGCGGGTTGATTGGCGCAGCGTTGTTGTAACCCAAGGTTCGATGGCGTCCGCCCGGACGCCATCGCGAGCAAGCTCGCTCCTACATGGTTAGCGCCCCCCGTAGGAGCGAGCTTGCTCGCGATGGGGCCAAAGGCCCCGCCCGCTACCGCCTCAACCGCGCTTGGCGCGCTCGCGCAAATACTCCAGCACCGCCGCCTGTTCGCCGACGAACTCGATGCGCGCGCCCTTGCTTTCGCGCTGGAAGGCATACATCGGGTCGTAATATTCCTTGAGCAAGCCTTCGATCCAGGCCCGGTGCAGGTCCACGCTGCCGCTGCGGGCCTGCTCGGCCAGGGCGGCCTCCAGCAGCTGGTACAGGCGCTGGTGACGCTCGCCCCCCAGGCGCTTACGGATGTTGTTCAGGCTTTCCAGCAGGCGCTCGGAAAACCGCGCGAAACCGTCCTCGCCATGCACCGCGACGAATTCCGCGCACAAGTCGATCACGTAGTCGCGCAGGATCCGCTCGATCCGCCCCTCCAGGCCATCCTCCAGCCAGACCATCGGGAAACGCTGCATGCCCTGGTACAGCGGCAACGGCAAGGCGCAGCTGCCGATCATGCGGTTCTCGTCTTCCAGCACGAACCCGCCGATGCCACGCTCGCGCTTTTTCAGGATGTCCACCGCCAGACGGTTCTCGAAATCGATGTTCGACGGCTGGCCGCTAGCGCGCTTGCCGAAACTGGAGCCGCGATGGTTGGCATGGCCTTCCAGGTCCAGGCCGTTGGCCAGTTGGTTGAGCACCTCGGTCTTGCCGATGCCGGTCATGCCGCCGAGCAGGACAAAATCACACTCGGCCACCGCTCCTTCGAGGGTGTCGAGCAGGAAGGTACGCATGGCCTTGTAGCCGCCGCCGACCCGCGGGTAGTCGATGCCGGCCTCGTCCTTGAGCCACTGCTGGACGATCTGCGAACGCAGACCGCCGCGGAAGCAGTACAGGTAGCCATCGGGGTGGGCCCGGGCGAAATCGGCCCAGGCCTGGATGCGCTCGGCCTTGATCGCCCCGGACACCAGCTGGTGCCCGAGGACGATCGCCGCCTGCTGGCCCTGCTGCTTGTAGCAGGTGCCGACCCGCTGCCGCTCGTGGTCGGTCATCAGCGGCAGGTTGACCACGCCGGGAAAGGCGCCCTTGCTGAATTCGACCGGCGCGCGGGTATCCATCATCGGCCGGTCGTTGAGGAAGATTTCGCGGTAGTCGGTGATATCGATGGGCATCAGATCACCTCGACCGCGTTGCTCTGTCGTTCCACCAGCTCACCGATCGGCGCCAGTTCCAGGCCCAGTTCGGTGGCCAGCGCGAGGAAGGCCGCATTGCCTTCCGGGGTGACGGCGATCAACAGCCCGCCGCTGGTCTGCGGGTCGCACAGCACCAGCTTGTGCAGGGCCTGGATACGTCCGAGCTTGTCGGCGTAGCTGTCGAAATTGCGCTGGGTGCCGCCCGGTATGCAGCCCTGGTCGAGGTAGTACTCGACCCCTGGCAGGCGTGGTACGCGATCGTAGTGAATACGCGCGGTCAGGCCGCTGCCGTCGGCCATTTCCACCAGGTGCCCGAGCAGGCCGAAACCGGTGACGTCGGTCATCGCGGTCACGCCGTCGAGCTTGCCGAAGCGGCTGCCGGGCTTGTTCAGGGTGCACATCCAGTCGCGGGCCAGGCCGACGTCGGCGCTGCGCAACTTGCCCTTCTTCTCGGCCGTGGTCAGCACGCCGATGCCCAGGGGCTTGGTCAGATACAGCAGGCAACCGGCGGTGGCGGTGTCGTTGCGCTTCATATGGCGCTTTTCCACCAGGCCGGTCACGGCCAGGCCGAAGATCGGTTCCGGGGCGTCGATCGAATGGCCGCCGGCCAGGGGGATGCCGGCCGCGTCGCACACCGCGCGGCCGCCGCGAATCACCTCGCGGGCGATTTCCGGCGCCAGCACGTTCACTGGCCAGCCAAGGATGGCGATGGCCATCAACGGGTCGCCGCCCATGGCGTAAATGTCGCTGATGGCATTGGTCGCGGCGATGCGCCCGAAGTCGAACGGGTCGTCGACGATCGGCATGAAAAAGTCGGTGGTCGAGACCACGCCGCGCTCTTCGTCGATGGCGTACACCGCCGCGTCGTCGCGCGAGGCGTTGCCGACCCAGAGTTTCGGGTCGAGGTTCTGCGCGCCGCTGCCGGCCAGAATCACCTCCAGGACCTGGGGAGAAATCTTGCAACCGCAACCCGCGCCGTGGCTGTACTGGGTCAGGCGAATCGGCTCGCTCATGGGGCACCTCTGGAAGTCGTGGACCGGCGATTCTAACAGAGCCCTCGCCTCTGGGAGTGTCCTCGGCCGTCGACCCGCGGTGCCGCCCGCGTGCCCTGATGAAAGACCATGCGCCAGGCGTCGCCGTCCTGCCGCCAGCACGAGCTGCGCAGCGAATCCTGGGGCGCTTGCCGGTCGATCAGCGTGCGGCAGCGGTAGGTCACCAGCGCCACGCCGGTGGCCAGCAGTTGCACGCGAAAGTCACTGACGCTGCGCTGTGCCGGCGCCTCTTCGAGGAGCGCCTCGATGATCTGCGCCCGGTTCCAGACCCGGCCGCTGGCGCCGAACTCGACGAACTCCTCGGCCAGCAGTTGGACCAGGCGCCGACGGTCCGCGCGCGCAGCCGGGTCGTGCAGCTCGCTTTCCAGCGCCAGCAGTTGTGCAAGCAGTTGCATGTCGCTCCTCCAGTCGATCCAGCCTGCAAGCATAGCGGCAAAAAAAACCGCCCTTTCGGGCGGTTGCAAGGAACCTCGGTGGGGATCAGAAACCGAGGGTGAAACTGAGGGTCATGGCATGGTCGCGGTTGTCGTGGGACAGCTGGCCCGAGTAACCGACACCCAGCTTGCCGGCGGGACTGATCTGGTAGTCCAGGCCGACCTCGACCAATGCACTGTCCTTGGCGATCGGTACGCCCTGGGTGGTGAACGAACCACCGCCCTCGATAAAGGTCAGGTCGGCATCGGGCTTGGTGTCGCCGTAGGCATGGCGCCAGCCCAGGGCGGCACGCGGAGTGATCTGCGAACCGTTGCCCAGGGTGATGCGCTTGCCGGCCCGCAGGCCCACGGTGGAGAAGGTGATGTCCTGGCTTGACTTGGCGCTCAAGCGCCCGGCCCCACCCTTTTCCCGGCCGGTATCGCTGTCGTAGTTGACGTAGGCCAGGCCGACGAATGGCTCCAGCGCTACGCCCGCCGCGTCCAGGGCATAACCGACTTCGCCGAACACCTGGGCACTGCGCGCGTCGTAGTTGGCTTTCAGGCGATCGTTGTAGCTGCCGACGCTGACGTTGCGCTTGGTGCTGATCCGGTGCCAGCTGTAGGCCGCGCCCAGGCGGACCGCCAGGGCGTCATGCTGGGAGTTGAGGTAGGCCGCCAGGTGGGTACTGTTGATCGTGGCATCGGACTGGCGCCGTTGCGCATCGATATCGCTGTGGGTGTAGCCGGCCGCAACGCCGCCGCGCCACTGCTCGCCAAGCTGGCGGTCGGTGCCGAGCATGAAGCCGGACAGGTTGCGATCCAGGCCCGCGGTGTTGCTGTCGCCTTCCATGTCGCCCCACGAGCCGAGCACCCGCAGCCAGCCGACCATCTCGTCCTGGTCCTGGCAGCCTTCGCGGCTCAGGCGGTTGTCCCCCGGCGCCAGGGTGCGCCGCAGTTCATCCTCCTCGGTACCGCAGCCGGGCTGGCGCATGCGGTCATTGAGGGCATCGCGCACATGGCGCGAGTCCTCGAGCAGCGAGCTGGCGGTGCTGGCGTGGATCTCGCCCGACAGGCTGTCGAACGCGGCACGGGCCGAGGCTCGATCCAGGTTGACGACCTGGTCGCTGAGCACATCGCCCGCCGAACCTTCGGCGCCGCTGTAGCTCTCCAACGCCCTGGCGACACCCCGCTGGTTGGGGGTGGCCGCCACTTCGGCGAAGGTGGTCTGGTTGCGACTGACCGCCAGGCCGACCTGGTTCGGGCCATACACCAGCGAGGTGTCGAGGAAGGCCAGGGACGGCAGGCTGGTGCTGCTGAAGGTACCGTTGACCCCACCACCGGCGGTGATCAGCGAGTAGGTGGTGTTGCCGGTGTAAGGCGCCAGCGAGCGCACTTGCAGGCCGCCGTCGAGGGTAGCGGTACCGCCCACGGCGAGCACGGTGCTGGTTGGCGACGTCACGGTCAGGTCCAGCACACCGTCCGCGGCGTTGCTGAGGTTGCCCGCCACGCTCAGGGTCCCGGCAGTCCCGCCGGACTGGGTCAGGCCATGGTTGTCCAGCGACCCGACGCTGCCGTTGCCGCTCAGGGCGGCGCCATTGGCCACCGTGACCTGTCCGGCGAACACGCTCGGGGTGCTGCGATCGCCGACCTGCAACTCGCCCTGCTCGACCGCGACGGTGCCGCTGAACGGTTGGTTGCCGGTGAGCAGCAACAGGCCACTGCCCTGTTTGACCAGGCTGCCGGTGCCACTGAGCACGCCGTTGAAGCGCCCGGCGCGGTTCTGGCTGAACAACAGGCGCGCATTGTTGAGGATGCGGCCCTGCAGGCTGGTGGTGTTACCGGCCAGGGTGCCGCCGCTGACGGTGGTGCCGCCGGTATAGGTATTGGCGCCGGTCAGCAGCAGGGTGCCGGCGTCGAGCTTGTTGATCCCGCCTGTGCCGACCAGCGGCGCATCGATCTGCGCGGTCACGTCGGCGTTGACCCGCACCGCGGCCAGGGTGCCATCGGCGGCATTGGTCGGGCTCAGGCTGCCGCCCTCCCCGGCGACCAGGCTGTAGCCGGGGTCGAGGAACTGCAGGCCGGTGAAGCCCTGGTTGCCGACCACGGTGACCGTACCGCCCTGCCCGCCGAAGACCGCGAACTGATTATTGGAACCCAGGCTCTGGGTGCCGTTCGGGTCGGTCCAGTTGGTGCCCGGCCCCCAGGTGCCACTGCCACCGGTGATGGTGCCGTCGGCGGTGATCTTGTCACCGTTCCAGAACTGCACCTCACCCGGTGTGCCCTGCACCAGCAGGTTGACCTGCTTGGCCAGCGCGGTCTGCAGCGTCAGGCTCGCAGGCAGCACACCCGCTGGCAGCGTGCCGTAGACCAGACCGTTGTCGGTCAGGCTGCCGCCGTAGCGGAACAGCTGGTAGATACCGACACCAAAACCGCCGCCATTGGTGACGTTGAGGGTGCCGTCGAGGGTCAGGTTGCCGGCCACATCGACCACCGTGGTCGAACTGCTGGCTTGCCCCAGGGTGAAGTCCAGCGTCGTCCCGGAGGCCAGGTTCAAGGCGCCCACCGACAACGGAGTGGCAGCGCCGCCAGCACTCAGGGTGGCGCCGCTGGCCAGTTGCAGCGTCCCGCCGATCTCCCCGCTGCCCCCAATAGTCGCGCCGGAGGCAACATTCACCGTGGCACTGTTCAAGGTGCCGTCGACCCGCAGCGAACCGGCCTGCACGCTGGTGCTGCCGGTGAAGCCGTTGCTGCCGGTCAACAACAGTTCGCCGGTGCCGCTTTTGGTCAGGGTGCCGCTACCGCTGAGGTTGCCGCTGTAGGTGCCGTCGCTGTTCTGGGCGAAGGTCAGCGCTGCGTTGTTGAGGATCGCGCCTTTGAGGCTGGAGGTATCGCCGGTGGTGGTGCCGCCATTGAGGGTGGTGCCGCCGGTGTAGCTGTTGGCGCCACTGAGCAGCAAGGCACCGCTGCCATTCTTGACCAGGCTGCCGCTGCCGCCGATGGCGCCGCTGAGGGTGGTGTCCTGGGTGCCGGCCAGGGTCAGCTGGGCGCCCAGGTTGATGGCGTTGGCCAGTTGCAAGGCCGTGCTGCTGTCGAGCTGGGCATTGCCGCCGACGCTCAAGGCGCCGCTGCCGATGGCCGCGTTGTTGCCCAGGGTCAGCTCGCCGCCATTGAGCTGGGTGCCGCCCTGATAGCTGTTGCTGCCGTCGAGGGTCAAGTTCGCCGCGCCGTTCTTGATCAGGCTGCCGGTGCCGCTGACCACGCCAGCCAGGGTCAGGTCGTTGGAGCCGGCCACATTCAACCCGCCGTTCAGCACCACGGCATTGCCCAGGTTGACCGCGCCATTGCTGTCCAGGGTGGTGCCGTTGGCCGCGGTCAACGCACCGCTGCCCAGGGCACTGTTGTTGCCCACCACCAGGGTGCCGCCGTTCAGGGCGGTACCGCCGGTATAGCCATTGCTGCCGTTGAGCACCAGGGTGCCGCTGTCGAGCTTGGCCAGGGTGCCGGCGCCGTTGATGGCCACGCCGATCGTGGCGGTGACGTTCGGGTCGACACGGATCGCCGTATTGCCGGTGGCGCCATTGACCGCGTTCAGCGCGCCGGCGCTGCCATCGATCAGGTTGTAGCCATCGGTGACGAACTGCATGCCGGTGATGCTTTGCGTGCCGTTGAGCGTGACGTTGCCGGCCGCGCCCTGGAACACCGCGAAGCTGTTGGCCCAGTTCTGATTGAGGGTGCCATCGACATTGGTCCAGTTGCTGGTGCCGCTGGCCCAGGTGCCGCTGCCGCCGTCGATGGCGCCGTTGCCGGTCAACTGCCCGCCGTCCCAGAACTGCACGAGGGTGTTGGGCGCGGTCACCAGCAGGTTGACCTGGCTGCCCACCGCGGTCTGCACCTGCAGGTCGCCCGGCACCACACTGCCCGGCACACTGCCGACCACCAGGCCGTTGTCGGTCAGGCTGCCGGTGTAGTTGATCAGGCGATACACGCCGCTGCCGAAGCCGCCGATATCGCTGACATTGAGCGTGCCGTCGAGGGTCAGGTTGCCGCCGACGTTGAGCAGCGAAGTCCCGCCACCCGCCACCGGCGTACCCAGGCCGACATCCAGGTTGGCGTTCGGCGCCAGCACCAGCGAACCCAGCGTCAGGGTGTTGCCGCTGCTGAGGCTCAGATGGCCGCCGTCGGCGACCGTTACCGCGCCGCTCAGGCTGCCGGTGCCAGTCAGGGTGCCGCTGTTGTTGACCGCCACATTGGCACTGGCTAGCGAACCGCTGACGTTCAGGGTGCCGGCATTGACGCTGGTATCGCCGGTCAGGCTGTTGCTGCCGCCGAGGGTCAGGGTGCCGCTGCCGAGTTTGCTCAGCAGGCCGCTGCCGCTCAGGCTGCCGTCGAAGGTGCTGCTCAGGTTGTTGCCGCCGATGCTCAGGGTGCTGCCCGCGCCCACCTGCGCCGTGCCGCTACCGGTCAGGCTGGCGAGGCTGGCCGAACCACCCAGGTTGAGCTGGGTGCCGCTGGCCAGGTTGACCCCGGCGTCGTTGCCCAGCGCCGAGCCGCCCAGGGTGCTCAGGCTGCCGGCCGCGACGTTGAACTGGCCACTGAAGGTATTGCTGCCGCTGAGGAGCAGGTCGGCCGTGCCGTTCTTGGTCAAGGTGCCGCTGCCGGCCAGGGTACCAGCCAGGGTCAGGTCGTTGCTGCCCGCCACGCTGAGCCCGGCATTGAGGTTGAGGTCGTTGGCCAGGATCAGCGGCGCGCTGTTGTCCAGGGTCGCATTGCCCGCCACTGTCAAGGCACCGCTGCCCAGGGCCGCCGCGCCGCCCAGGGTCAGGCTGCCAGCGTTCAGGGTGGTGCCGCCCTGGTAGGTGTTGACACCGTTGAGGGTCAGGTTGGCCGTGCCGTTTTTGCTCAACTCCCCGGTGCCGCTGATTACCCCGCCCAGGGTCAGGGCCTGGCTGCCGCCGACCGTCAGGTCAGCGTTCAATGCCAGGTTGTTGCCCAGGGTCAGGCCGGTATTGCTGTCCAGGGTGGAGGCGCCGGCCACCGTCAGGCTGCCCAGGCCCAAGGCCGCGGCATTGCCCAGGGTCAGGGTGCCGGCATTGAGGGTGGTGCCGCCGAGGAAACCGTTGGCGCCGTTGAGGGTCAGGTTGGCGCTGCCGTCCTTGCTCAGGCTGCCGGCACCGTTGATCGACCCGGCGAGGGTCAGGTCGGCGCTACCGCCGATGCCCAGGTTGCCGGCCAGGTTCACCGCGTTACTCACACTGACTGGGCTGCTGGCATCCAGGGTGGTGCCGGCAGCGGCGTTCAGCGCGCCACTGCCCAGCGCCGTGTTGGATGCCAGGATCAGGCCGCCGGCGTTCAACGCGGTCGGGCCCAGGTAGCTGTTATTGCCGCCCAGGGTCAGGTCGGCGCTACCGCTCTTGATCAGGCCGCCAGTGCCGCCGATGGCGCCGTTCAGGGCCAGGTCATTGCTGCCGGCGACCGTCAGGTTGCCGTTGAGGGTGACTGCGTTGGCCAGGTTGACCGCGGTGTTGCTGTCCAGGGTGGTGCCGGTGGCGGCGGTCAGTTGGCCGCTGCCCAGCGCCGAGTCGTTGCCGACCACCAGGGTCCCGCCATTGAGCAAAGTGCCACCGCTGTAGGTGTTGGTGCCATTGAGCACCAGGGTGCCGGCGTCGAGCTTGGCCAGGGTGCCGCTGCCGTTGATGTCCACGCCGATAGTCGCGGTGACGCCCGGATCGACCCGCAGCGCGGTGTTGCCACCAGTGCCGTTGACCGCGGTCAGCGCACCGGCGGTGCCCGCCACCAGGTTGTAGCCGCTGGTGGTGAATTGCAGGCCGGTGAAGGTCTGGGCGCCGTCGACGGTGACGGTACCCGCAGTGCCCTGGAAGATCCCGAAATCGCCAGCCCAGGCCTGGTTGAGCACGCCGTCGGACGATGTCCAGTTGCTGCCGGCGGTACTCCAGGTACCGCTGCCGCCATCGACGCTGCCATTGGCGATGGTCTGGCTGCCGTCCCAGAAGCGGATATTGACGTTCGGCGCAGACACCAGCACGTTGACCTGGTTGCCCACCGAGGTCTGTACCTGCAGGTCACCGAGGCTGAACCCCACGGGCACGCTATTGATGTCCAGCCCGAGGTCGACCAGGCTGCCGGTGTAGTTGATCAAGCGGTACACGCCCACGCCGAAGCCACCGGCGTCGGTGACATTCAGCTTACCGTCGAGGGTCAGGTTGCCGCCGACATCGAGCAGTGAAGTGGTGGACGGTGCGCCAAGGCTGGCGTCGAGGTTGGCATTGCCACCGAGGACCAGCCCGCCCGTCGAAAGGGTGCTGCCCGAGCTCAAGGCCAGGTGACCGCCATCGGCCACGTTCAGCGTGCCCAGCAACGAGCCGCTGCCGGCCAGGGTCGCGCCGCTGGCGACGCCGACGTTGGCACTGCCCAGGGAGCCGCTGACATTCAGGGTGCCGCCGTTGACCTGGGTAGTGCCGGTGATGCCGTTGATCCCGGTGAGGTCGAGGGTGCCGCTGCCGACCTTGGTCAGGCCGCCGCTGCCGCCCAGGCTGCCGTCGAAGGTGCTGCTGGCACTGACGCCGCCGACGCTCAGGGTGGCGCCCGCGCCGATCTGTACCGCGCCGCTGCCGGTCAGGCTCGCCAGGCTGCTGTCGGCCCCCAGGTTGAGGCTGGCCCCAGCGCTGACGTTGGCGCCCGAGGTATTGCCCAGGGCGCCGGTGCTCAGGGTGCTGACGCTACCGGCATTGATATCTAGGGCGCCGGTGAAGCTGTTGTTGCCCGACAGGCTCAGGTCGCCCAGGCCGTTCTTGATCAGCGCCCCACCGCCGCTGACCACCCCGCCCAGGGTCAGGTTGTTGTTGCCGGCGACGCTCAGGTCGGCGTTGAGCACGATGTCGTTGCCCAGGGTGAAAGCCGCGCTGTTGTCCAGGGTCGCCGCACCACCCACGGTCAGGTCGCCGCTGCCCAATGCCGCGGCATTGCCCAGGGTCAGGGTGCCGGCATTCAGGCTGGTGCCGCCGGCATAGACGTTGACGCCGTTGAGCTGCAGCTCGCCCGCGCCATTCTTGACCAGTGCACCGGTGCCGCTGACCACGCCGTCCAGGGTCAGGGCGTTGCTGCCGCCGAGGGTCAGGTTGGCATTGAGCGCCACGTCGTTATTCAGGGCCACGGCGGTGTTGCTGTCCAGGGTCGCTGCGCCACCGACGGTCAATGCACCGAGCCCCAGCGCCGCATCGGCGCCAACGGTCAAGGTGCCGGCATTCAAGGTGGTGCCGCCAAGGAAGCCATTGCTGCCGTTGAGCACCAGGTTGGCGCTGCCGTCCTTGACCAGGCTGCCGGCGCCGTTGACTGCGCCGGACAGCGTCAGGTCGGCACTGCCAGCGATGTTCAGGGCACCGGCCAGGTTCACCTGGTTGCCCAGGGCGACGGCGGTATTGGCATCCAGCGTGGTGCCCGCGGCCGCGTTCAGCGCACCGCCGCCAAGGGCGGTATTGGCGCCGACGATCAGCGTGCCGGCATTGAGTGCGGTATTGCCCAGATAACCGTTGGCGCCATTGAGGGTCAGGTCGGCCGTGCCGTTCTTGATCAGCCCGCCGACGCCGTTGATGACCCCGCCCAGGGTCAGGTCCTGGCTGCCGCCGAGGGTCAGGTTGCCGCCCAGGTTGATGGCGTTGCCGAGGCTGACCGCGGCACTGGCATCGAGGGTGGTGCCTGCGGCGGTATTCAGCGCTCCGGTGCCCAGGGCGGTATTGGAACCGACGATCAGCGAACCGGCATTCAGCGCAGTGGTGCCCTGGTAGCTGTTGTTGCCGCTCAGGGTCAGGCTCGAGGTGCCGTTCTTGATCAGGCCGCTGGTACCGTCGATGACTCCAGCCAGTGTCAGGGGATTACTCGCGTCCAGCGTCAGGTTGGCATCGAGGTGCACACCGTTGTTCAGGGTCAGCGCGCCGCTGCCGCTCAAGGTCCCGGCGCCGGCTACGGTCAGGTCGCCGCTGCCCAATGCCGCGCCATTGCCCAGGACCAGCCCCCCGGCATTGAGGGTGGTGCCGCCCTGGTAGGTATTGGCACCGTTG
The DNA here is from genome assembly GCF_900109505.1 of Pseudomonas sp. NFACC41-3. Taxonomy (NCBI): domain Bacteria; kingdom Pseudomonadati; phylum Pseudomonadota; class Gammaproteobacteria; order Pseudomonadales; family Pseudomonadaceae; genus Pseudomonas; species Pseudomonas sp. NFACC41-3. Next base: position 702,950 of record NZ_FOAE01000001.1, on the reverse strand, counting down.
AGCGTGAGGCTGGCCGCGCCATTCTTGATCAGCCCGCTGGTGCCGCTGACCAGGCCATCCAGGGTCAGGGCGTTGCTGCCGGCCAGGGTCAGGTCGGCATTGAGCGTGACATCGTTGGCCAGGCCGATGCTGGCTGTATTGTCCAGGGTCGCCGCGCCGCCCACGGTCAGGGCGCCACTGCCCAGCGCATCGGCGTTGCCCAGGGTCAGGGTGCCGCCATTGAGGGCGGTGCCGGCAAGAAAGGTGTTGGCGCCGTTGATGATCAGGTTGGCCGCACCGTTCTTGGTCAGGCCGCCGCTGCCGCCGACCACGCCGTCCAGGGTCAGGTCGGCGCTGCCGCCGAGGTTCAGGTTGCCGGTGAGGTTCAAGGCATTGGCCAGGGTCACTGCAGTATTCGTATCCAGGGTGGTGCCGCTGGCGGTGTTCAGGGTGCCGAGACCCAGCGCCGTATTCGAACCGAGAATCAGCGAGCCGCTGTTGAGGGCGGTATCGCCCAGGTAGCCGTTGGCACCGTTCAGGGTCAGGGCCGCGGCCCCGTCCTTGATCAGTCCGCCCGCGCCGTTGATCGCCCCGCCCAGGGTCAGGTCCTGACTCCCGCCAAGGGTCAGGTCGCCGCTGAGGTTGATGGCATTGCCCAGGCTCACGGCCGCGCTGGCGTCCAGGGTGGTGCCCGCGCCAGCGTTGAGGGCGCCTGTGCCCAGGGCGGTGCCGGAGCCCACCAGCAGCGTGCCGCCATTGAGCGAGGTGCCGCCCGAGTAGGTGTTGGTACCGCTCAGGGTCAGGTCGGCGCTACCGTTCTTGATCAGCCCGCCGGTGCCGGACAGCACGCCGCCCAGGGTCAGGGCATTGCTGCCGAGGGTGGTCAGGTTGGCATTCAGGGTCACGGCATTGGCCAGGTTCACCGCGGCGCTGCTGTCCAGGCTGGCGCTGCCACTCACGGTCAGTCCACCGCTGCCCAGGGCACTGTCGTTGCTCACGCTGAGGGTGCCGGCGCTCAGGGTGGTGGTGCCGGAATACCCGCTGTTGATGCCGCTGAGAAGCAGGCTGCCACTGCCGCTCTTGGTGATCCCGCCGCTGCCGCTGACCAGCCCCGCCAGGGTCAGGCTGCCGGCGCCGGTGGCGATCATGCTGTTGTTGAGGGTGACCAGGTTGTTCAGGGTGATGGTGCCGGGCGTCGACAGCGTGGCCGCGCCATCGATGCTCAGCGTGCCGCTGCCGAAGGCCAGGTTGTTGCCCAGTTGTACCGAGCCGGCGCTGATGCTGGTGTTGCCGCTGTAGGTGTTGGCCCCGTCGAGACTCAACTGGCCGGCGCCGCTCTTGGTCAGGCCGCCAGTACCGGAAATCACCCCGGCCAGGCTCAGGTCGTTGCCGCCCTGCACGGTCAGGCCGCCGGCGCCCAGGGTCACCAGGTTGCTCAGGGTCAGGCCGCCGGAACTGGCCTGCAGAATCCCGCCATTGCTGGTCAGCACCCCGCTGCCAAAAGTACCGCTGTTATCGAACTGGGCGATGCCGCCGTTGAGGGTGGTGCTGCCGCTGACCAGGGGCCCCTGCAGGGTCCAGGTACCGCTGTTGAGCGTGAGGTTGTTGAAGTTGATGTAATTGTCGCTCGACACCGTGCCACTGCCGGTGGTGCCACCACCAGGGCCGATGGTGTTCTGCAGGATCAGGGTGTTGGTGCCGCCCGCGCCGCCATCGACCTTGCCGGTGGGTGCGAAGGTCAGGTTGATCCCTGGCAGGCCGCCGAGGCCGAGGCTGATGTTGATCCCATCGCCGACGCCGACACTGGAACCGGTAACCGCAGTGAAGGTGTTGGTGCTGTTCACCCCCATCGACACCCCACCCTGGATGGTACCGGTGTTGATGAAGGTATTGCCGCCGCTGGAGCTCTCGAAGGCGACCCGGCCTTCCAGCGTGCCGTTGTTGGTCATGTTCACCTGGGAACCGCCGTACACCGCCACCACCGGCGTGTCCGCCAGGGTCACGCTGAGCAGCGACAGGCCGGTCGAGGTGATGGTGCCGTTGTTGACGATGGTGGTGGTACCGCCAGTACCGTTGTTGATGTTCAGCGCGGCGCCGTCCAGGCTGCTCAGGTTCAGGCCGAGCAATTGCCCGGTACCGCGCATGATCCCGGTGACGGCGTTGGTGACGTTGACCACCCCCGCCGCGCCGTTGCCGATGAAGGCCCCGCCGCTCAGCACCGAGACCAGCCCCAGCAGCGCCGGATCGAGGGTCCCGGCGTTGTTCAGGGTGATGGTGCTGCCGGTCAGGTCCAGCACCTTGCCGCCCAGGGTCGCGTTCATTTGCGCGCCACTGTTGACGTTGACCGTCAGGCCATCGGTGGCGCTGGAAAAGTTGTTGAGGAACAGCGGCAGGCCCGGTACTCCGGTACAGGTCACCACGCTGCCGACGGTGGAACAGGTGGCCATGGCCGAAGGACTGACCAGGCTGAGCAGCAACCCGGCAAGCCCCAGGCGAACTGCCAAAGAAAGGGGGGAAAGATGATTGACTGCGTCCCTGACCTGAACTTTGTCCACGCTCAACTCCTTACTAAGGGGCCAAGCTGTTCATCCATGAATGCGTGTACTGCTCGCTCAGCAACGTCCTGAATCGATACGCACTGACTTCGAATACCTGACCGTGGCGAAAATTGCTCCGTGCCAGAAACGTAGACGAGCTTTGCGGGGGCAGAGACGAAACCGCAGGATTAAATAGCATTAATACTATGGTAAGAATTGACCGATAAAACTTCGTAAAAAGTTATCAACTTCTTATTTATCAATTAGTTAAAAAACAGCTTTTTTGTCAGATCAGATACATCCCCTCACAAGTGCCCACCTTATGCCCCACCCTCTTACCGCCCAGCGATTTCAGAAGTATCCGGTTTGATTTTCCGGATATTTCCTAACAAGACAGTCAGTTTCTGCACCGATTTTTCATTTGTTTCAAACACCTGAGCGAAGTTGGTACAGCATATGCAAACGTTTGCGCGAACCCGTTGAGCCGACGATCAATACAAGTTCGCCTCAACCCGGCCAGCCATGGCTTTCCTACCGCATGAACAGGGAGTTTCAATGCATCGACCTCTTACACCTTCGGCCTCCTGTCGCACCCTGGCTGTTTCCCTGCTACTGACCGTCGTTACGGGAGTACTCAGCAGCGCTGCCCAGGCCCAGGAAAAAACCGTCGACCGCCAACAAAGCGTTGATGACTCGGCCCAGGGCGAAACCCTCAGCCCGGACGCCAATCCGCCCACAAAAGGTGCATACCTGTCGGACTGGTACAACCAGGACCTGACCCTGATCGGCAGCAAGGACATCAGTTTCGGCCCGCAGCCGGCCGACGATATCTACCTGGAATACGAGTACTTCGGCCGCAAGGGGCCGTTCGAGCTGTACGGCTACATCGACATCCCGAAGATCTTCAACATCGGCAACAGCCACGACAAAGGCGTGTGGGACCACGGCTCGCCGGTATTCATGGAACACGAACCGCGGATCTCCATCGACTACCTGGCCGGACGCAGCCTGGCCATCGGCCCATTCAAGGAGTGGTACGTGGCCTTCGACTGGATCTACGACCACGGCAGCAACAGCGCCAACCGCGCCAATACCCTGTACAGCGGCCTGGGCACCGACATCGATACCCATTCGCGGGTCAACCTGTCGGCCAACTTCTACGGGCGCTACCAGTGGGAAAACTACGGCGCCAGCAATGAATATTCCTGGGACGGCTACCGGGCCCAGCTCAAGTACATCGTACCCATCAGCAAGTTCGGCAACGGCGCGTCGCTGACCTATATCGGCTTCACCAACTTCGATTTCGGCTCGGACCTGCACAAGGACAACCCAGCCCGCACGGCCAACGCCACGGTATCCACCAACGTATTGCTGTATTCCTTTACCCACCTGCGGTTCACCCTGGTCGGCCGCTACTTCCACAACGGCGGCAACTGGCAGGACGGCAGCGAGCTGAATTTCGGCGATGGCGATTTCCGCGCCCGGTCCAATGGCTGGGGTTACTACGCCGGCATCGGTTACCAGTTCTGATCACTCAAGCAATGGAGGCTTTCATGCACGCGATAACCCGTCTTTCCCTTTCCGTGGGCCTGGCCTGCGGCGCCCTGCTCGCTTCGACGGCCTGGGCCGCCGAGGCCCCGGCGACCCCGATCAAACCCAAGGTGATGCTGATCACCATGTTCGCCCCCGAGGCCCAGCACTGGATCGAGCGCCTGGAACTGAAACAGGAAGTGCGCGTACCGGGGCTGTCGGCGGAGTACCCGGCGATCCGTTGCAATACCAGGGACGTCTGCCTGCTGGTCACCGGCATGGGCCAGACCAACGCCGCGGCCTCGACCCTGGCACTGGCGCTGTCGCCGAAATTCGACCTGCGCAAAAGCTATTTCCTGGTCGCCGGGATCGCCGGCATCAGCCCTAAACACGGAACCATCGGCACCACTGCCTGGGCCCATTACCTGGTGGAATTCGGTACCCAGTGGGAACTGGATTCGCGGGACGCGCCCAAGGACTGGCCGACCGGCTACCTGGGCATCAATACCAAGGGGCCGAACGAGAAACCGCCGCTGGACTACAAGACCGAAGTCTTCGAGCTCAACCCGAAACTCCAGGCCAAGGCCTTCGCCCTGTCGCGTCGGGTAAGCCTGAGCGAAAGCAAGGAATCGGCGGCCTGGCGCCTCAAGTACCCAGCGGCCCCGGCCAACCAGCCGCCGGTGGTGACCCAGTGCGACACCCTGGCGGGCAACACCTGGTTCTCCGGTACGCGCCTGAGCGAGCGGGCCGAGGTCTGGACCCGCCTGCTGACCGACAACAAGGGCGAGTACTGCACCACCCAGCAGGAAGACAACTCGACCTACGAGGCCCTGCTGCGCGCCAGTCGCGAAGGCCGGGTGGACGTGCAGCGGTTGGCGGTGGTCCGCGCCGGCTCCGACTTCGACCGCCCCGAGCCGGGCGGCAGCGAGGTCGACAACCTGCTCAAGTACGCCGACCAGGGCGGTTTTGTCCCGGCCCTGGAAAACCTCTATCGCACCGGCAACCCGCTGGTGCAGGACATCCTGAAGAACTGGTCGGCGTGGGAGAAAGGCGTGCCGGGGGCGTAAACCAACCTGTAGCCGCTGCCGCAGGCTGCGATAGGTCCGCAGGACCTCAGCGAACGCAAGATCGCCGCGCCCCTTCGGGGCGATCGCAGCCTTCGGCAGCGGCTACAACAAGCCACGCCAATCCTCTGACCCGCACAAGACCCCACCTTTACGGCAGCAAAATCACCTTCTCGCCACTGCCCTGATTGACCTCGTGATAACGCTCGACGCCCTGCTCCAGCGGCGATTCGAACAGCCCCTGCGGCAATGGCAACAGCCCCTCATCGAAGAACCGGCCAAACTGCTCGAGCATGGCCGCGCAGGCCTGCACGCCGTACAGCAACGAGTTGATCCCGACCACCGAACCGCCCTTGCGATACAGGCCCAGGGCCGGCAGTTGCACATGACCGTCCACCGGCGCGGCGATGATGGCGATGCGGCCGAACGGCGCCAGGGCCGCGACCGAGGCCGGCAGCCAGAAACCGGTGGTGTCGAAGATCACCTCGGCGCCGCCGGCGAACACCTCGTTGACCTGCGCCCCGAGGTCTTCCGGCTGGTCCAGTTGCAAGGCCTGGAACCCTTGTGCCTGCAAGGCCTTGACCTGTTCCGGACGCCGCGCGGCGGCCAGCACCCGGGCCCCGCGAACCTTCGCCAGGGCCAGGGCGGCGCTGCCCACCGCCCCGCCGCCAATCACCAGCAACCTGGTGCCGGCGCTTACCCCGCTGCGTTCCAGGGCATCCCAGGCAGTGGTGTAAGGCACGCCCAGGCTGGCGGCCTGGGCGAAGCTCAGCTGCGCCGGCTTGTGCGCCACGCCCTTGGCCGACAGCGCCACGTACTGGGCATGGGAGCCGTCCGCATAAAACCCCAGCTCCTTGCCGGTGCCCCAGACCTCCTGCCCCACCCACTCCGGCGGCCCCTCCACCACCACCCCGGCAAAATCCCGCCCGGGAATGCGCGGCACAGTGGTGTAGGGAAAACGCCCGAGCACATTTTTCACGTCGCTGGGGTTGAGGCCGGCGGCCTTGATCCGCACCAGCATCTGATCGGTGGCCGGCACCGGGGTCGGCACCTCGACGTAGTGCAGCGACGAGAGATCGCCGGTCTTGGAAAATTGCAGGGCGTGCATAAGCACCTCCATGGACAGGAATACATACAAGAATCGAAAGGCCTCAGGACAACCAGTTGCTCACCAGCTGCCGGCCCATGGGCCATAGCTGTTCGCCGGCGAGCATGCCGAGCAGCCCGACCAGGGCGATGGCCGGCGGCGCCGGCGAGCGAAAATTCAGCGCGCCATAAAGCAGGCCGACACCGAGACCGATGGCCAGGGAGATGAGGTAATGCATGACGAACTCCAGGCAGTGCGCCGCGCCAGAGCGGCGGCGATTGGGCATGCCGGGAGTCTAGGGAACGCCAAACCGGGCAACCGGCCAAGCACTTCAGGATTTCGGCCAATCTGTGGGTATGAACGAGTAAGAGCGAAGCCTGGCTGCGATGGCCCCGACGTGGAATGTCTGGCATACCGCGTTATCGTTCATCGCGAGCAAGCTTCGCTCCTACGGGATTGCAGCGCCCACACACAATGGATGCCTGTCCGCCAAGCCCCCGTAGCCGCTGCCGAGCCGCGCGAGGCTGCGATCGACTGCGCAGCAGGCGCAAAGCCTGAGAATGCAGTGGGTCTGGATAAACGCGGTGGCCCGGTCGCAGCCTCGCAGAGCTCGGCAGCGGCTACAGGGATGACAGGCACTCAGGCGCGGGCTTCCCCGGCCGCGTATTGCGACGGGGCCAGCCCCAGCTCGCGGCGGAACATGTCGCTGAAGCTGCCGGGGGAATAGCCCAGTTCGCGGGCGATGGTGCCGACCGGCACGCCCTGGATCAGCTCGGCGGCGGCCGTGGCCAGCTGCACCTGGCGGCGCCACTCGGCGAAGCCCATGCCCAGGCCGTCCTTGAACAGCCGCGCCAGGGTGCGCACGCTGGCGCCCGCCGCCTCGGCGTGGCGTTCGAAGGGAATGTCCAGGGAAGGCGCGGCCATCACCGCCTGGCAGAGGCTGATCAGACGCCGGTCGGAACTGTCCGGCAGGACGATCTTCAGCTGCGAGCGCCGGGCGCGCTTGAGCTCCAGCAGGGCCAGGCCCACCAGCGCGTCGTAGTACTCCGGCTGCGGCGCGCCGTCATGCTCCACCAGGCGCACGATCAGCTCGCGCAGCAGGTTGTCCACCTGCAGCACCTGCACCTGGCTGTCGAGGGTCGCCGCCAGGCACGGGCGCAGATAGATATTGCGCATCTGCAGGTCGGTGACCACGCGGATCCCGTGGGGCACGCCCGGCGGCAGCCACACCGCCCGTTGCGGCGGCACCACCAGCGCCTCGTTCGGCGTCTCGACCCACATCACCCCGCTCATGGCGTACAGCAGCTGCCCCCAGGCGTGTTCGTGGGGCTCGATGAACAGGCCGCGCGGATAGGTGCGCGCCAGGGGTTGCACCGGTACGTCGGTGTCGCTGAGGTCGGGAGGTGCGGCAAGGGCCATGGCCGGGCATCGTCGTCAAGCAAGGGGGGCCCATGGTAACCCCGTCGATCCGCCTGGAAAACCGCGAGAAAACATCCGAACGGGCGCCGCAGCGACAGGCAATAACCCGTTCGAATGCCTGCCCGACCACTGCCCGACCGCTGAGCCCCTTGCTCGACAATCCGAGTGAATTTTTCCCTGCCCGCGCGGGTCACTAAACCATCACAGGGAGGATTGATAGCTCTATGAACAACGCAAAACTTTTCGTCATCGAATACACCCTGCACGGCACCCCCAAGTCCTTCATCATCCGCTCGGAGAAGATGGACAACGCCGAGGCGTGGCACTGGGCAAGCTGCGACGCCGGTGTCGGCCGCATCGGCCGCTTTGGCCTGGAACGGGTGAAAAAGACCAGCAAGCCCCTGGCGGAAAAATTCGGTATCGAGAACGTCACCTGGCGACCGTCGACCTGAGCCAAGCGAGGTCGATGCCTTGTGCGGCGTGCGCTGCCAAAGCCGCCGGCCAGCCGCCTTGCCAGCGAAAGCGGTATCTGCACCCCGCACAATTGAAAGTGGAGCCACGACAGGCTCCACTGTTTTTTTTTCGCCCCGCCACTGTTGCAGCACGTCAGTGATGCGCGCCCTTGGCGCAATCACAGCCTTTGGTAGAGGCGCAGGGTTCGCCGTTGGCGTGGTGGCTGGCGCAGGCCTGGCAGCAGTAGTGCTTGCCGTGACGCACAATGGCATGGGCGCCGACCTTGCAGGTGCAGCCTGGACAGGCACAAGTCTCGTTGGACATGGGGTGACTCCTTTGTGGTGGTCGTCGACGACGCGGATGTTGCCGCGTCTCTAGCAGTGTAGTGGCTGCCCGTCGCCGCCATTGGCCCCTGGTCGCGGCGGCTTCAGTTCCAGCCTTCCAGGCGCAAGGTCGCCCGCACCAGGCGCTGCTCTTCGTTTTCGATCTCCCGCAGGTTGTCGCAGAGGCCCTGGATATGCGCGATGGCGGCCTTGCGCGCCTGTTCCGGCAGCCGTCCGGTGACGGCGTTGTAGAGCCGCGCGTGCTGGCGGTCGATCTGGCGCTTCTGCGCCTGGCGGTGGTAGAGGTTGTTGACCGAGGCGAACACCGAATTGAGCAGCAGGTCGGTCAGCGAGCGCAGGGTCTGCACCAGCACCGGGTTGTGCGAGGCCTCGCAGATCGCCAGGTGGAAAGCGTGATCCAGGCGCGCGTGGGCCGAGGCATCAAGGGCCTGGTCGTGGGCGTCCAGCAGCGCCTGATAGGCGCGGCCGATCAGCACGAAATCGGCCTCGGTGCCGCGCAACGCCGCCAGCCGCGCCGACTCGCCTTCCAGCAGGCTGCGCACTTCGAACAGGTCGTAGAGGGTGCGCGGCTGGGAGCTGAACAGATGCATCAGCGCCGAGGTCGCGCCCTGCCCCGACAGTTGGGCGACAAACGAGCCCTTGCCCTGTTCGGTTTCGATGATGCCCCGCGCCCGCAGCAGCTTCAGGCCCTCGCGCAAGGCCGTGCGCGACACGCCGAGTTTTTCCGTGAGGCGCCGCTCCGAGGGCAGCAGCTGGCCGGTCTTGAGCACGCCGTCGACGATCAGCCGTTCGATGCGTTCACACACCACATCCGCCACCTGGTGCCGGCCCGAATCGCTCCTGTGCATGCGCCCTCCACTGGTATGACCAGCCGTGAAGAAAAAACCCGATCAAACGGACCGCCAGGCCATCCTGCTGATATACCTGACTTTTTATAAAAAACCCGCCATCGACGACAAAACAAACTGGTTCGACCAGCGTTCGGCCCCGTGGACAGTAAGGCCAGCCGGGCCAATGATGCAACTGAGCGGCCCAGCCAGCCGAGCGCCCATAAAAACAACTCAGGGTCGTTAGCCACCCATGAATATCCTCTACGACGAACGCGTCGACGGCGCGCTGCCCAGCGTCGATAAAGCGGCATTGCTCCAAGCGCTGCGCCAGCGCCTGCCCGACCTCGACCTGCTGCACCAGACGGAAGACCTCAAGCCCTACGAATGCGACGGCCTCTCGGCCTATCGCACCACGCCGATGCTGGTAGCCCTGCCGCGGCATATCGAGCAGGTGCAGGAACTGCTGCGGATCTGCCATGAACGGCGCGTGCCAGTGGTCGCCCGGGGGGCCGGCACCGGCCTCTCCGGTGGCGCCCTGCCCCTGGAACAGGGCGTGCTGCTGGTGATGGCGCGCTTCAACCAGATCCTGCATATCGACCCCGCCGCCCGCACCGCGCGGGTCCAGCCCGGGGTGCGCAACCTGGCGATCTCCCAGGCCGCCGCGCCGTTCGGCCTGTACTACGCCCCCGACCCGTCCTCGCAGATCGCCTGCTCGATCGGCGGCAACGTCGCGGAAAACGCCGGCGGCGTGCACTGCCTGAAATACGGCCTGACCGTGCACAACCTGCTCAAGGTGGAGATCCTCAGTGTCGAAGGCGAACGCCTGACCCTGGGCAGCGACGCCCTGGACGCGCCGGGCTTCGACCTGCTGGCGCTGTTCACCGGCTCCGAAGGCCTGCTCGGGATCATCACCGAAGTCACGGTCAAGCTGCTGCCCAAGCCGCAACTGGCCAAGGTGCTGCTGGCGGCCTTCGACTCGGTGGAAAAAGCCGGCCGCGCGGTGGCCGATATCATCGCCGCCGGCATCATCCCCGGCGGCCTGGAAATGATGGACAACCTGGCGCTACGCGCCGCCGAAGACTTCATTCACGCCGGTTACCCGGTGGACGCCGAGGCCATCCTGTTGTGCGAGCTGGACGGTGTCGAAGCCGATGTCCACGACGACTGCGATCGGGTCCGCGCGGTGCTCGAACGGGCCGGCGCCACCGAGGTCCGCCAGGCCCGCGACGAAGCCGAACGGGTGCGTTTCTGGGCCGGGCGCAAGAACGCTTTCCCGGCGGTGGGCCGGCTGTCGCCGGACTATTACTGCATGGACGGCACCATTCCGCGCCGCGCACTGCCGGGGGTGCTCAAGGCCATCGCCGCGCTGGCCGCCGAATACCAGCTGCGGGTGGCCAATGTATTCCATGCCGGCGACGGCAACATGCACCCGCTGATCCTGTTCGACGCCAACCAGCCCGGCGAACTGGACCGTGCCGAAGCCCTGGGCGGCAAGATCCTCGAACTGTGCGTGGCGGTCGGTGGCAGCATCACCGGCGAACACGGGGTCGGCCGGGAGAAAATCAACCAGATGTGCGCCCAGTTCAACAGCGACGAGCTGACCCTGTTCCACGCGGTCAAGGCGGCCTTCGACCCCGGTGGCCTGCTCAACCCCGGCAAGAACATCCCGACCCTGCACCGCTGCGCCGAATTCGGCGCCATGCATGTGCACGCCGGGCAACTGCCCTTCCCCGAGCTGGAGCGTTTCTGATGACGGCACACGCGGATAACGACGCCAGCGGCGAACTGCTGGAACAGGTCGGGCAGGCGCTGGCCGGCAATACCCCACTGCTGATCCAGGGTGGCAACAGCAAGGTCTTTCTCGGGCGGATGAGCGCTGGAGAAGTGCTCGACACCCGCGGCCATCGCGGCATCGTCAGCTACGACCCCACCGAGCTGGTGGTGACGGTCCGCGCCGGCACGCCGCTTGCGGAACTGCTGGCCACGCTGGACGCCGCCGGGCAGATGCTGGCCTGCGAACCGCCGGCCTTCGGCGACGGCGCCACGGTCGGCGGCATGGTCGCCACCGGCCTGTCCGGCCCACGGCGGCCCTGGGCCGGCTCGGTGCGCGACTTCGTCCTCGGCAGCCGGGTGATCACCGGCACCGGCAAGCTGTTGCGCTTTGGCGGCGAGGTGATGAAAAACGTCGCCGGCTACGACCTCTCGCGCTTGCTGGTGGGCAGCTACGGTTGCCTGGGAGTGCTCACCGAGGTGTCGCTCAAGGTCCTGCCCAAACCGCGCCAGTGCCTCAGCCTGAGCCTGGAAATGGACAGCGCCAAGGCCCTGGCCCGGCTCGCCGACTGGGGCCAGCAACCACTGCCCATCAGCGCCGCCAGCCATGACGGCCAGCGCCTGCACCTGCGCCTGGAGGGCGGCGAAGGCTCGGTGGCCGCGGCCCGCGACCGCCTGGGTGGCGAGCCGTTGGCCGTCGACTACTGGGCCAACCTCAACGAACAACGCCTGGCATTCTTCGACGAAGGCCTGCCGTTGTGGCGCCTGTCGCTGCCCAATAACACGGGACTTCTGGAGCTGCCCGGCCAGCAGTTAATAGATTGGGCCGGGGCCCAGCGCTGGCTGAAATCCGCGGCGCCTGCGGAGCGCATCCGCGACCTCGCCAGCCGCGTCGGCGGCCATGCCACCTGCTACAGCCACGGCCTGGTGGACAGCCCGTTCCAGCCGCTGCCGGCGGTGCTGCTGCGCTACCACCGCCAGCTCAAGGCGCAACTGGACCCGCAAGGGATCTTCAACCCCGGCCGGCTCTACGCCGAGCTCTGAACGCAGACCCCAAGCATGCAAACCACCTTGAGCGAACAGGCGCGCCAGCTGCCCCGCGCCGCAGAGGCCGAGAGCATCCTGCGCACCTGTGTGCACTGCGGTTTCTGCAACGCCACCTGCCCCACCTATCAGTTGCTGGGCGATGAGCTGGACGGGCCACGGGGGCGCATCTACCTGATCAAGCAGGTGCTGGAAGGCCACCAGGCCACGGCCAAGACCCAGCTGCACCTGGACCGCTGCCTGTCGTGCCGCAACTGCGAAACCACCTGCCCGTCCGGAGTGGATTACCACAACCTGCTGGACATCGGCCGCGCCGTGGTCGATGCCGCCGTGCCCCGGCCCCTCGGCCAGCGCCTGCTGCGCCAGGGCCTGCGCGCCCTGGCGCCGAACCCGGCGCTGTTCAAGGCGCTGCTCGGCACCGGCACCACTTTGCGTCCGTGGCTGCCCGAGGCCGTGCACGGCAAGCTGCCGCGCCAGGTGCAACCGGCCAAGGCGCGTCCGACCACGGCCCACGCGCGGCGTGTCTTGCTGCTGGAAGGCTGCGTGCAAGCGAGCCTGTCGCCCAACACCAACGCGGCGACGGCGCGGGTCCTCGACCGCCTGGGCATCGCCGTGCAAACCGTGAGCGAGGCCGGCTGCTGTGGCGCCGTGGATTACCACCTGGACGCCCAGGAGGCCGGCCTGGAGCGGGCGCGGCGCAATATCGACGCCTGGTGGCCGCACCTGGAAAACGGCGCCGAAGCCCTGGTGCAGACCGCCAGCGGCTGCGGCGCCTTTATCAAGGATTACGGCCACCTGCTGGCCCACGACCCACGTTATGCCGCCCGCGCCGAGCGGGTCAGCGCCCTGGCCCGGGACCTGGTGGAAGTGCTGCGCGACGAACCGCTGGAACAGTTGCACGTCCACAGCGACCAGCGCCTGGCCTTCCACTGCCCGTGCAGCCTGCAACACGCGCAGAAACTCGGCGGCGCGGTGGAGGCCGTGCTCAAGCGCCTGGGCTTCGAGCTCACCGAGGTGCCCGACAGCCACCTGTGCTGCGGTTCGGCGGGCACCTATTCGCTGACCCAGCCCGAGCTGGCGCGGCAACTGCGCGACAACAAGCTCAATGCCCTGGAAAGCGGCCGGCCCGAAGTCATAGCCACCGCCAATATCGGCTGCCAGACCCACCTCGACGGCGCCGGGCGTACCCCGGTGCGGCACTGGATCGAACTGGTCGAGGCCGCCCTGCCACCCCTGAATGCTTCCCATCAATCAGCTACGCCCTGAAAGGAGCACGCCATGCACAGCAAAGCCGTACTGGGTCAGCGCGAAGTCCAGCGCATCCTGATCGCCGCGCGGGACGAGGCCGAGCGCAACCAATGGGCGGTGAGCATCGCCATCGTCGACGACGGCGGCCATCCGCTGGCCCTCGAACGCCTGGACGGCTGCGCGCCGGTCAGCGCCTACATCGCCGTGGAAAAGGCCCGCACCGCGGCCCTCGGTCGACGCGAGTCCAAGGGCTATGAAGAAATGGTCAACGGCGGACGCACGGCGTTTCTCTCGGCGCCCCTGCTGACCTCGCTGGAAGGCGGCGTGCCGGTGGTGTTCGACGGCCAGGTGATCGGTGCGGTCGGGGTGTCCGGGGTCAAGTCCGGGGAGGATGCCCAGGTGGCGCGGTTCGCTGCTCGGGCACTGGATTGAAAATCTGGACCGCTGCGCGGTCCATCGCGAGCAAGCTCGCTCCTACAGGGTTCTGCGCCGTCCATGTAGGAGCGAGCTTGCTCGCGATAGGGCCGGAAAATCCGCCGCCCCGACGCCTGCCTCACATCACCAACTGCGCAATCAGCCAGGCATTGGCCCCGCTGATAACGGCGAACAGGCTCCAGGCGAGGATGCGGGTCGGCCAGCGGTTGACGAAGACGCCCATCAACCGCGGGTCGCTGGTCATGCGGATCAGCGGGTAAAGGGCGAACGGCAGTTGCAGGCTGAGCACCACCTGGCTCAGCACCAGCAGCTGGCCGACCGCGCCGTCGCCCATCAGCCACACGCCGACGAACGCCGGCACCAGCGCCAGGCCGCGGGTGATCAGGCGCCGCTGCCAGCACGGCAGGCGCAGGTTCAGGTAGCCCTCCATGATCACCTGGCCGGCGATGGTGCCGGTGAAGGTCGAGCTCTGCCCTGAGGCCAGCAAGGCCACGCCGAACAGCACGCTGGCCAGCGCCCCGCCCACCAGCGGATCGAGCAGGTGATAGGCGTCCTGCAGCTCCACCACCTCGGTGTGCCCGGTGCCATGGAAGGCCGCGGCGGCGAGGATCAGGATCGCCGCGTTGACCAGCAGCGCCAGGGCCAGGGAGCCGATGGTGTCGATGCGCGCCAGCTTGATCGCATCCCGCCGACTGGCTTCGTCCCGGCCCACCAGGCGGGTCTGCACGATGGAGGTGTGCAGGTACAGGTTATGCGGCATCACGGTGGCGCCGAGGATACCGATCGCCAGGTACAGCGGCGCGGCTTCGCTGATCGCCGCCAGCGATGGCGTGAAGCCTCGCGCCACATCCGGCCAGTACGGCTTGATCAACAGCAGCTCGACGAAAAAGCACAGGCCGATGGTGCCCACCAGCACCAGCATGATCGCCTCCAGGCGGCGGAAGCCACGGTTCTGCAGGGCGAGAATCAACAGGGTGTCGAAGGCGGTGATGACAATCCCGGTGGTCAGCGAAACCCCGAGCAACAGGTGGAACGCCAGGGCGCACCCCAGGACCTCGGCAAGGTCGGTGGCGATGATCGACACCTCCGCCAGCAGCCACTGGGTGCGCGCCGTGCGGGTGCTGTAGCGCTGCCGGCAAAGCTGCGCCAGGTCGCGCCCGGTGGCGATGCCCAGGCGCGAACACAGGCATTGCACCGCCATGCCCGCGAGGCTCGCCAGCAGCACCACGAACAGCAGGTTGTAGCCATAGCGCGAGCCGGCCTCGATGGCGGTGGCCCAGTTGCCCGGGTCCATGTAGCCGATGGAAATCAGCAGGCCAGGGCCGGCGAAGCGCAGGAGGCGCTTGAACAGCGGCGCACTGGGATCGACGACGATGGTGCCGGCGACTTCCGGCGGGCAGAACGGTGCAGTACCGATTTTGGGGAGGGTGAATTTCACGCGGGCATCCGGAAGGCTGGAACGGTGGCCCAGCTTAGACGTTTCAGCGAACCGGCCCAAGCCTTGATAGCGCCCTGCCCCGGCCTTTTGCAGCCTGCCTCTGTAGGTGCGAAGCTTGCTCGCGATAGCGGCATATCAGTCACCACAACAGATGAGCCGGCCCCTTTTCCCAAACCATCCCGCACCGACCGACCGCTCCTACAGCCTCCGTATTTTCAGGCATGATGCGAGGCAGCCATCCGCGGAGCAGCGCCATGAACACTCCAGCCCACCCCACTGTCGCCCTGGCGATGCGTTCGTATTCCGGGCAGGTCGAGCTGCACCATCACGATTTTCCGCAGATCGTGCTGCCGCAGTCAGGGGCGATGCAGATCGAGGTGGATGGCCGTGGTGGCAAGGTCGACGCCAGCCAGGGCGTGGTGATTGCGCCGGGCGCCCGGCATAGCTTCCTGGCCGAACGCCGTAATACCTTTCTGGTGCTCGACCTGGATAGCCCCGACACCGAGCAATCTCTGGCCGATACCCGCTTCTTCACCATCGACCCGCAGATCCGCCACCTGCTCGGCTATGCCAACCACAGCGGTGCCTTGCTCACCTCTTCCAGCCCGGTCGCCAGCGCCTGGAGCGCCCTGCTGCTGGCCTGCCTGACCCGCCCGACGCCGAGCGCGCCGCAGCGCCAGACGCTGGTGCGGGCCCTGACCTACATCGAGCAACACCTGGGCAGCCCGCTGAGCGCCCGCGCCATCGCCCAGGCCGCGGGGGTCAGCGAGCGCACCCTGTATCTGCTGTTCGAGCGGGACATGCACAGCACGCCCTTCGCCTACATTTCGACCCTGCGCCTGGACCGCGCCATCGACTTGCTCGGCCGCACCCTGTTGCCCATCAGCGAGATCGCCCAGCGGGTCGGCTACGCCGATCAAAGCGCCCTGACCCATGCGTTGAAGAAGGCGCGCAACCTGACCCCGGCGGCCCTGCGCAAGGCCGCTCGCGACGCTCAGGCGCAGGCTGCAACAAGACTTCGGCAGGCCTGATCAATACCGCCGTCGCGGCGCCTTCTATGCTGGCCACACCGCCCTTGCCTCGGTGTGTCTATGACCGCGATCCATTCAACCCGCCTCGCCCCCTCCCGCAGCGGCGCCGCCACCGCCATCGGCGTGATCGCGGTGTTCCTCTGGTCATGCCTGGCGCTGCTGACCACCCTCACCGCCGGCATTCCCCCCTTCCAGTTGCTGGCCCTGAGCTTTGCCGTGGCCTGCGGCGCCAGCCTGGTATTGCTCGGCTTGCGGGGGCGCGCCGGTTTTCGTGGCTGGCGCCAGCCCTGGCCGGTCTGGGCCCTGGGGTTCGGCGGGATCTTTGCCTACCACGCGCTGTATTTCTTCGCCCTGAAAGCCGCGCCGGCCGCCGAGGCCAGCCTGATCGCCTACCTCTGGCCGTTGCTGATTGTCCTGCTGGCGGCCCGGGCCGGCGGCGAACCACTGCGCGGCCGGCAACTGACCGGTGCCTTGCTGGGGCTGGCCGGCACCGCGTTCATCATGCAGCAGCGCGCTGCCAGCCAGGTCGGCGCGATGCCGGTGGCGGGTTACCTGGCGGCGTTCGGCTGCGCCCTGGTGTGGTCCGGCTACTCGGTGCTCAACCGCCGTTTCAGCAGCGTGCCCAGCAGCCTGATCGGCGGCATCTGCGGGCTGGTGGCGCTGGCCGGGGCGCTCTGCCACCTGATGTTCGAAAGCCCGGTGCAACCGGACCTCAAGCAATGGCTGGCGATCCTCGGCCTGGGGCTGGGTCCGGTCGGCCTGGCCTTCTTCGCCTGGGACCACGCCACCAAACACGGCAACCTGGCCACGCTCGGCGCACTGTCGTACCTGGCGCCGTTGATCTCCACCCTGCTGCTGATCGTGATCGGGCAAAGCGCGGCCAGTGTATGGCTGCTGGTGCCGGCGCTGCTGATCATCACCGGGGCGGTGCTGGCGACCTCGGGGGCGCGTTCTGCCCAGGGTTGAGGAGCGTCCGATAAGCCCCACGAAGTCGCTCCCGCGCCCTTTTATCCGAAATTTCGTGCCGCCACATATCCCGCTGGAGTGCCCCGCGACAGCCGTGGGAAGATGCGCGCCCCAACGCGCTCACTCTGGAGAATCTGCATGTCCCTGTTCGGTAAACACGCCGCGGTCCTGGTCCTGGCGGCGCTGGCCGGCTTCAGCGCCCTGGAGGTGTCCGCGGCCCAGCCGACGAACAACAAGGCCAAGGTCGAGACCGTCTCGATGCTCGGCGGCAAGTTCAAGTTCAGCCTGCCCAAGGGCTTTATCGCCAACCCGTTGCCGGCCGGCGACGAAGCCAGCGGCACCGCCGGCGCCACCGGCACTCTGTACACCAACGCCAGCACCAAGACCGTGGTCATCGCCGCGCAGAACCTGATCCCCGATGCGGTGCAGGCCAAGGACAACGACGCGCAGTTCCTCGACAGCGCGGTGTCGGGTTTCCTCTCGCAACAGGCGGCAGCCCTGCCGGACTTCAGCAAGCAGAGCGAAAAGAGCATGACCCGCGGCGGCCTCGGCCTGCGCCAGATCGACAGCACCGCGACCCAGGGCGGCGGCATGACCCAGAGCTCCACCCTGCTGGCCGGCTCGGGTAACCGCATGGCGGTGGTGCAGGTGATTTCGCGAATCGGCGACAAGACCAATCACGACAAGCTGGTCAGCCAGATCGTCGGCAAGTAAGCGCAGCGGCACAGCGGCCGCGGCGGGTTCACGGCTTCAAGGGTTGAGGCTGAGCAACCAGCGGTTCAGGTCCTGGAGCTCGGTGTCGCTGATGGTGTGACCAATGCCCGGGTAGGCATGGAATTGCGGAGCCAGGCCCAGGCCGCGCAACAGGCTGTCGGCCTCGGAGCCGTCGCTGTAAGGCAGGCGCATATCCGCGGTGCCATGGGCGATGAAGATCGCCAGCCGCTCCAGGCCCGCGCCGCTCTTGAGCTGCGAGCGCAGCACCGGCAGGATCTTCCCGCTCAGGGCGGCAATCCCACGGACCGCCTGGGGATGGCGCAGGCCCAGCTCGTAGGCCATGATCGCACCCTGGCTGAAGCCCACCAGGAACACCCGGTCGGCGCGGGTGTGGTACTTGGCGAGCGCCTGCCGGACGAACTCGTCGATCAGCTTGGCACTGTCGGCCAGCTCGACGGTCACCCCGTCGTAAGCGCCTTCGCCCTGCTTATGAAACCACTGGTAACTGCCCTCTTCCACCGTCTGCGGCGCCCGTACCGAGAGATAGGTGTAATCCGCCGGCAACCCATCCTTGAGGCCGAACAGGTCTTCTTCGTTGCTGCCGTAGCCATGGAGAAAAATCACCAAAGGCCGGTCGCGGGAATCGGCCGCGGCCTGTTCCAGGTAGAGCAGCGGCAGGTCGTCGTGCAGCACCGTCTGCGCCTGGGCAGTGGCGCAAACACTTAGCAGTAACAGGGCCAGGAACTTGAACATGGGACGTCCTTCCGGGTGGGCAGGCCTGGCGATGTGGCCTGGCCTGCGAGTAGGGGAAACGCTCGGCCATCATCAGGCCGGCGCACGTCTCAATCGTTGGTCAGCTTGCCGCTGCGGATCGGCTCGCGGCCGGCGACCTTGGCCTGCCAGATGCCCGGCTCGGTGTAGCGGCTGCGGTCCAGGGCGAACAGCACGCCGCTGGTGGCGGCGCGCACCACGCTGACGACGTCGTTCAGCGGGTCGACCACCTCGAAGATCGCATCGCCCCGCTCCACCCATTCGCCAGCCTCACGCAGGAAACTGACCACCCCATGGTGCGGGGCGAACAGGTATTGGGTGCCTTCGAACGGCATGCCCTCGCAGCAGGCGTCCGGAGTCGCCGGCCATTGGCCGTCGATAAACCCCTGCTCGGCGAGAAAACCGAGGATCGCTTCGCAGTTGGCCTGGGCCTGTTCGACCCGGGTGTCGCCCATGCTGCCCAGCTCCAGGGTGGTGGCGAGGTTGGCCGGGGGAATCGCCGCCCGCGGGAAGTCGTGGGCCAGGCGCAGCCAGGGCGTGGAGCAGGATTCGTCGAACGAGCTACCGCCGGAATCTTCGCAAAGCAGCGCCACGCCGGCCTTCAGCCGCGCGGCCAAGGGCTGCCAGCGTGGCCAGTGCTGAGGCAATGCGTAGAGGTGGATCGCCGCTTCGAAATCGCAGTGCAGGTCGAGGGTGATGTCGGCGTCGCAGGCATGGCGCAGCAGCAGGCGTTGCAGGGCCTGGAGCTGCGAGGTCGGGGCTGGCAGAGCGTCAAGGACATCGCCCATGGTCTGGCGGATCAAGGCGACGTTGGCCGCCGCATCGCTGCCCAGGCGGTCACCGATCAGGTCGCCCACCGGGCCGCTGAGTTCGACGAAGGCACGGTTGAAGTTCTTCCCGCTGCCGCTTTCGAAACGCCCCAGGTGGCTGCTTTGCAGGTGCTGGTCGAGGCCGATGGGGTTGGCCACCGGCACCAGCTCGATCACGCCCTTGAGTTGCCCCTGGGCTTCCAGTTCGCTCAGGCGTTTTTTCAGTTCCCAGGCGGTGCGCATGCCCGGCAGCTCGTCGGCGTGCAGGCTGGCCTGGATATAGACCTTGCGGCTGCCGCCGCCAAAACGGAACACGCTGAGCTGGCGCTGGGTGCCCAGGTGGCTCCAGGGCAAGGAATGGTCGATGCGTTGCATGAAGGGCTCCGGAAGAAAAATGGAGTTCGGCGGGGGCCGTAGCCTGAGGCATTTGCGCGGCCGTGAAAAGGTCGTCGTCCGCTGCCGGGTGGCGCGGGCTTCTGTAGCCGCTGCCGCAGGCTGCGATAAGGCCGAAGGCCTTCAGCGATCTCAAGGTCCCTGCGCCCCCTGCGGGGTCGATCGCAGCCTCGCGGGCTCGGCAGCGGCTACAGGGGCGCCCCATCGCACGGGGGGAAATCGCACCCATAAAAAAGGCGGCGCCGTCTTCACGGTAGCCGCCTTTTCCAGCCCGGCAAATTACTCGCCGTAGACGTCGAACTTGAAGTACTTGTCCTGCACGGCCTTGTACTTGCCGTTGGCGCGGATCTCAGTAATGGCGGTGTTGAATTTCTCGGCCAGGGCGGTATCGCCCTTGCGCACGGCGATGCCGGCGCCGCCACCGAAGTACTTCGGATCGTTGTACTCGGGACCGACGAAGGCGAAGCCCTTGCCGGCGTCGGTTTTCAGGAAGCCGTCGTCGAGGTTGACCGAGTCGGCCAGCAGCGCGTCGATGCGCCCGGAAACCATGTCCAGGTTGGCTTCCTGCTGGGAGCCGTAGCGCACCAGGTTGATCCCGGCCGGCACCAGCACTTCGGTGGCGAAACGGTCATGGGTACTGGCGCGCAGCACCCCGACTTTCTTGCCCTTGAGTTCGGTCAGCGGATCCTTGACCTCGGTGCCTTCCTTCATCACGAAGCGCGCCGGGGTGTGGTAGTACTTGATGGTGAAGTCGACGTTTTTCTTGCGATCGTCAGTGATGGTCATGGACGACAGGATGGCGTCGATCTTGCGCACTTTCAGCGCCGGGATCAGGCCGTCGAATTCCTGCTCGACCCAGGTGCATTTGACGTTCATCTGCTCGCACAGCGCGTCGCCGATATCCACGTCGAAACCGGTGAGCTTGCCGTCGGGGGTTTTCATCGAGAATGGCGGGTAGCCGGCTTCGATACCGATGCGGATCGGCTTGGCATCGTCAGCCACGGCGGTCAGGGACAGCATGGACAGTGCCAGGGCACCGAACAGTACAAGCTTCTTCATTTATAACTCCCGTAGACGGAGGCTCTTATTGGCAGAAAGGTTCGATTGGGGGAAATCGAAGTGGCCAGCAGTCTAGAGCGGCGTCCGGGAGGCAAATTGTGTTTATGCGACAAATACTTATAGAAAAACCACACCCGCATTCAGGCGTCGGGCGAGCCGCCCCACATTAGTGCGAGGCCCCTGGAAAATGCCCTCGATCCCGGCATTTTTCCGCGTTCCAGCGCCTGAGTCGCGACTCGCCAGTCGCCGCCGGAACGCCTTGCAAGGCCTTAATCATCCTAGATACGAGCGGGCCGCGGTATTTCAGCCAGGCCCGGTACAGCGGTTTTGCGAGGACGACGTCCTCGATCGCAGCCTCGCGGGCTCGGCAGCGGCTACACGCACAACGCCAACTGTAGCCGCTGTCGAGTGCCAGCGAGGCTGCGAACGGGCGCGAAGCGACCGCCAATCAGGCACCACGGTGACTCAGCAGGCGCACTCCGCCACCACGCTCGCCGGCCGCTCCAGCTCGACGCTGAGGGCAAAGCCCTCATCCAGCCAGCCGGTCACGCCGCCAATCATCTCCTTGACCGGGTAACCCAGGGCCGCCAGCCTGACCGCGGCCTTGTTCGCGCCATTGCAATGCGGGCCGGCGCAATAGACCACGAACAGGGTGTCGCGGGAGTAGCCCGCCAGGCGCTCGGCGTTGATCAGCCGCCCGGGCAGATTGACCGCCCCCGGCACATGGCCGCGCTCGAACGCCAGCGGTCCGCGCACGTCCAGCAGGACGAAGTCGACCTCCCCGGCTTCCTGGCTGCCGAAGACATCCGAGCAATCGGTCTCGAAGGTCAGGCGGTTGGAAAAATGCATCAGGGCGATGGCCGAGGGGGCGGCGGGAACTTCACGAACCAGGCTGGTCATTGCGGCGTCTCCAGAACAACAGTGGGTGTGGCGAGACTTTATCGACACGAGCGACGCCGCTACAGTGGCGCACAAGACACTGACTGGTAACTTCCCGCCAAATGCATAACGCCCCCGGTTTAGTCGCGATCCTGGCCTACAACGGCCTCTGCACCTTCGAGTTCGGCATCGCCGTGGAGATCTTCGGCCTGGCCCGCCCGGAGTTCGATTTCCCCTGGTACGAACACCGCATCGTCGCCGTCGAGCCCGGGCCGCTACGGGCCATGGGCGGTATCCAGGTGCTGGCCGATGGCGGCATGGAGCTGCTGGAACAGGCGCGGACCATCGTCATCCCCGGCTGGCGCAACCGCAACGAGCCGCTGCCGCCGGGGCTGAGCGAGGCTTTGGTGCGCGCCCATGAGCGCGGCGCGCGGCTGCTGTCGATCTGCTCCGGGGTATTCGCCCTGGCGGCCACCGGGCTGCTGGACGGCCGGGGCGCCACCACCCACTGGCAATACACCGATGAACTGGCCGAGCGTTTCCCCGCCATTCTGGTGGACCCGGACGTGCTCTATGTCGATTCGGGGCAGATCATCACCTCGGCCGGCAGCGCCGCCGGGATCGACGCCTGCCTGCACCTGGTGAGCCGCGACTTCGGCACCCACGTCACCAATTCGGTGGCGCGGCGCCTGGTGATGTCGCCGCAACGCACCGGCGGCCAGGCGCAGTTCATTCCGGCGCCGGTCAGCCGCACGCCGCGCAACGACCTGTCGCGGGTCATGCATTGGGCCCGCGAACACCTGCATGAGCCACTGGAAGTGCGCGACCTGGCCAGCCAGGCGTTGATGAGCGAGCGCACCTTCCTGCGCCGCTTCAACCAGGCCACCGGCGTCTCGCCCAAGGCCTGGCTGCAGCACGAACGCCTGGCCCGGGCGCGGGAGTTGCTGGAGAGCGGCAGCGAGCACACCGAAACCATCGCCCTGCGCTGCGGCTACCGCTCGGTGGAGAGTTTTCGCGTGGCCTTTCGCAGCGTGGTGGGCCTGCCGCCGTCGGCGTACCGCGAACGGTTCGGGCGTGAGGAGAAGGTGGTCGCCGAGTGATGGGCCGGGCGGGAGAACGTCATCGCGGGCAAGTCGGATCGCCGCCCGCTCGCTCCTGCAGAAGCAGCTTCCCGCTTGCCTCAATCCTCGGGCTTGCGCAGCAGGTAGGTGTCCATGATCCAGCCATTGGCCTGCCGCGCCGCCTTGCGCACTTGCTGGATCTGCCCCGCGACCTCCTTGAGCCGGCCGGCAATCAGGATTTCCTCCGGCGTACCGAGGTAGGCGCCCCAGTAGATCTCCAGGTCCTGGTCCGCCACCTGGCGATAGGAGTCCTCGGCGTCGAGCATCACCACCAGGCTGTCGGCATCGCTCACCTGCCCCGCCGCCAGTCGCCGGCCGGTGGTGATCTCCACTGAGCGGCCGATGCGGTTCAACGGCACCTTGTGCTGCGCCGCCAGGGCCTGGACGCTGGTGATGCCGGGGATCACCTCGAACTCGAACGCACAGCGGCCGCTGGCCAGGATCGCCTGCAGGATGCGAATGGTGCTGTCGTACAGCGCCGGATCGCCCCAGGCCAGGAAAGCCCCGGTTTCACCGTCCGCCAGTTCCTCGTCGATCAGCCGCTCGAAGGTGCGCTGCTTGTCGCGGTTCAGTTCGGCGACGCTGGCCTGGTAATCCACCTCGGCGCCGCGCAATCGCTCCGGGCTTTGCGCTTCGACAAAACGGTAGCCGGGCCGCTCGATGTAGCGCTCGCAGATTTCCCGGCGCAGGTCGATCAGCGCGTCCTTGCTCTGGCCCTTGTCCATCAGGAAGAACACGTCGGTGCGATTGAGCGCCTTGACCGCCTGCATCGTGATGTAGTCGGGGTTGCCGGCGCCGATGCCGATGATCAGGAGGGTTTTCACGAGGGGCAGGTCTCGATGGCGAATCGGAAATGGAGTATGGCCGGGTTGTCGCGGCGCGTCACAAAGCGGCCGCCGGGCGGCCTATCGCGAGCAAGCTCGCTCCTACAAGGGGTTGCACTGTCTTTGTAGGAGCGAGCTTGCTCGCGAAAAAATCCCCAGGCCACGCCGAGCCAAGCCCGCTAATCGCGCTGGTCCAGACGCAAGCGCCAGCGCCCGTTGAAGCGCAGTTCGACCTGGGCCAGCGGCTCGACATCGATGGCATTGAAACTGGCCAGCGGGCACTGCATGACGTGCACCAGCGCCGCGCGGATGACCAGCGGATGGGTCACCGCCAGCACATGCCCGGGCTGCTCGCACAGCGACGCCAGCCAGGCCGCGACCCGCTCGCACAGCTGCGCCACCGACTCGCCGCCATGGGGCGCCAAGTGGCTGTCGGCCAGCCAGGCTTGCACGGCCTCGGGCTGCTCGCGCTGCAGATCGTCGAGAGCCAGGCCCTGCCAGCGGCCCATGTCACAGTCGCGCAACGCCTCCACCGTCTCCACGCTGGCGCCATACAAGGCAGCGGTCTGCCGCGCCCGTTGCTCCGGCCCGCTGAGCAGGCGCGGCGCACGCTTGAACGCGCCAGCCCGCGAGCCCGCCAGCGCCTGCCAGTCCATCTCCAGCGGTTCGTCCAGCGGGAAACGCACGCGCTTCTGGGCGACGGTCCGGGCATGGCAGATCAGGGTCAAACGGGTGGCCGGCACGGGGAATCTCTCGACGTTGAATGGACGCAGCGGGCAATGTGGCTGCGTTTGTATCATGGGCCGCCGAGGGATTCCCAACTTGTCGCAGCCGAATCTAGGAGCTGGCGATCCTCGACCGGGCCAGGTACAGCACCTCATAGTGTTCGGCGCCGCGCGCGCTGTCGGGCGCGCTGGCCGAAAGGGTGAAGCGCACCAGCTCCCAGGCCTGCAGGTCGAGGGCGACGAACACGGCGAAGGTGTCCGGGTCATCGGCCAGCCGCTGGTTGTGTTCGACCTGCTCGGCCAGCAACCTGGCGCGATCCGCCAGCGGGTCGATCGCCAGCGGCTCGCGGTAGAGCGTCCGTGCCTGGTTGGCACGCCCGCGACGCCAGTCCAGGGGCAACCAGGACTCGATGTGCGGACGGCCGAACGAGTCGATCACGCTGTCGAAACCGCTGCCCATAAGGAACTGGGCGGCGCCCGCCGGATCGGCCCAAAGGTAGATCGAGGCGTACAGGTTATGCCGCGCGCCGTGCACGCCCCGCTCCTGCCCGGCGAAGACCTTGAACAGCAACCCGTCGACCTCATCCCACAAGGGCCCGCGATCCGCGGCGCGGTGGCGGATCACGCCCATGTCGTAATCAGCGGGCAGGCGGTGTGAATACTGTTTGGCCAACATGGCGATGCTCCTGTGCTTGAAGGTGTTGCCAGCTTGCGCGGGGCCAGCCATTACAACAAGATATCGGCATATATATCTGCGATAAGCATTCGATATGAGCGAACCCCTCAAGCCGCTGGACATCGACACCGTGCACGCCTTCGTGCTGATCGCCGACTTCGGCAGTTTCACCCGCGCCGCCCAGGCGCTGGACACCTCCCAGGCCGCCATCAGCCTCAAGCTCAAGCGCCTGGAGGAACGCCTCGGCTACCGCCTGCTGGAGCGCACGCCGCGGCATGTGCGCCTGACACCGGTCGGCGAGCAGTTCATGCAGGCCGCCCGCGACCTGCTGCGCGCCCATGAGCGGGCCCTGGGCGATATGCAGGCGGCGCCGGCGCGGCGGCTGATCATCGGCATCAGCGACCACGTGGCCGGCGCGGAACTGCCGCACCTGCTGAGCCGCATCGCTGCCTACGATCCGTTGCTGATCATCGAGGTGCGCATCGCCTCCTCCCGGGACCTGACGGCGGCCTTCGACCGCGAGGAGCTGGACGCGGTCATCGTGCGCAACGAAGGCGCGCGCCAGGATGGCGAAGTGCTGGTGGCCGAGCGCTTCGGCTGGTTCGCCGCGCCGGCCTGGCAGCAGGCGCCGGGCACCCCGCTGCGGCTGGCGACCATGGCCGCGCCCTGTGGCGTGCGGCATGTCGCCGTGCGGGTGCTGGACGACGCCGGCATTGCCTGGACCGAGGTCTTTATCGGCGGTGGCGTGATGGCCGTGTGCGCCGCGGTCAGCGCCGGGCTCGGGGTTGCGGCGCTGGCCCATCGGGTGGCGCCGGCCGGCGCGGTGGAAGTCGGCGAACGTCTCGGGCTGCCGGTGCTGCCGGTCAGTGAAATCATCTTGCTCGCGCGGCCCACCGACGCCCGCTCCGAGGAAACCCTGCGCGCCCTCAGCGCCGCCTTTCGCGGCACCCTGCCGCGCTGACGCTGTGCCCAAAAAAACCTCGAACACCCAATAAACCGGGGCTTTCACGCCCCCTTTTGGCGCATTGCAGGGCGCCTTTATTTTTCACTGGACATGTAGCGTAAATTACATAAATACTGTTTTCACTTTCAGTGAAACAAAAACGACATCCACTTGCGAAGGCGTTTTTATGCCGTCTCTCAGAGACCAGATCACCGACCCGGCCCTCGACCTCACGCCTTCGGAGCGCAAGGTCATCCGGGCCCTGCTCGACCATTACCCGCGCAACGGCCTGGGGCCCATGTCGCGGTTGGCCGAACACGCCGGCGTCAGCGATCCGACCATCGTGCGGCTGGTGAAAAAACTCGGTTTCGGCGGTTATGCGCAGTTCCAGGAAGCGCTGCTCAGCGACATGGACGCTCGCCTGCGTTCGCCCAGCACCCTGTTGCAACCGCGGGCCCAGGTCCCTCGGGACGATGCCTGGAGCCATTACCTGCAAGGCAGCCTGCGCAGCCTGGAACAGACCCAGGCCCTGACCCAACCCGAAGACGTGCGCATCCTGGTCGACTGGCTGCTGGACAGCCGGCACGCGCTGTACTGCTACGGCGGGCGCTTCAGCAACTTTCTCGCCAGCTACCTGCTCAATCACCTGCGCCTGATGCGCCCCGGCTGCGTGGTCCTGGACGACAACGCGCAACTGCCCGACCGCCTGTATGACGTGCAGCGCCAGGACATCGTCCTGCTGTTCGACTACCGCCGTTACCAGAGCCAGGCCCTGCGCGTGGCCAGCGCGGCCAAGGCGCGGCACGCGCGGGTGGTGCTGTTCACCGACATCTACGCCTCGCCCCTGCGGGAGCTGGCGGACCTGATCATCAGTGCCCCGGTGGAGTCGGCCTCGGCCTTCGACACCCTGGTGCCGGCGCTGGCCCAGGTCGAGGCGCTGGTCGCCAGCCTGACCCTGCGCAGCACCGACCTGGACCGACGCCTGGAG
Source organism: Pseudomonas sp. NFACC41-3 (assembly GCF_900109505.1). NCBI lineage: Bacteria > Pseudomonadati > Pseudomonadota > Gammaproteobacteria > Pseudomonadales > Pseudomonadaceae > Pseudomonas > Pseudomonas sp. NFACC41-3. The sequence goes on along the minus strand of NZ_FOAE01000001.1, from coordinate 675,873 downwards.
GGCATCGACGCCCTGCGCAACGAATTCGCCACTCACCTGCTGGAGGACAAATAAGGATGGTCTGCCTTCCCCACCAATCGCCCCGCGACCTGCCATTCACTCTCGATCGCACCGCCCTGCTGCTGGTGGACATGCAACGGGCCTGGCTCGAGCCGCAGCTGGATCCGCATTTGCAGGTGCCGGACGCCGAGTACTTCATCAAGCGCACCCGCGAGCAGGTGATTCCCAACCAGCAGAAGCTCCTGGCGGCCATGCGCGGCGCCCGGCAGAACGTGCTGCACACCATTATCGAAAGCCTGACCGCCGATGGCCGCGACCGCTCGCTGGACCACAAGCTGTCGGACATGCACCTGCCCAAGGGCAGCCCGCAGGCGGCGATCATCGATCCGCTCGCGGCGCGGGAGAACGAAATCGTCCTGCCCAAGACCTCCTCCGGGGTCTTCAACTCGACCAACATCGACTACGTGCTGCGCAACCTGCAGACCCGCCACCTGATCGTCGCCGGCATCGTCACCGACCAGTGCGTCGACATGGCGGTGCGCGACGCCGCCGACCGCGGTTACCTGGTGACCCTGGTGGAAGACGCCTGCGCCACCTACACCGACGTCCGGCACCAGGCCTGCCTGAACGCGATCAAGGGCTACTGCTGGATCACCGACACCCAGACCGTGCTCGACCGCCTGCGGGAGATGCAGGCATGAGCCGCAACAGCGAACCGTTGCGGCCGGTGGCCATGACCACCCTGCTCACCACCGACCTGATCGGCGTCAGCCGTGGCCGCTCGTTCCCCAGCGACGAACTGGACAGCTACACCAGCGCCGGCTGCGGCTGGGTGCCGGCCAACAGCGCGCTGACCCCGCAGGACATCATTGCCGAGCCCAACCCCTGGGGCGCCCGTGGCGACCTGCGGCTGATCCCCGACCTGGCCAGCCGAGTCCAGGTCGGCAACGGCCCGGACGCCAGCGCCTCGCCGCTGGACTTCATCCACGCCGACATCCGCGAGACCGACGGCCAGCCCTGGGCCGCCTGCCCGCGCACCCTGCTGCGCAACGAGGTACAGCGCTACGCCAGCGAGCTGGGGCTGCAGATCACCGCCGCCTTCGAGCACGAATTCAACCTGCACAGCGCCACCGCGCAACCGGAGCGCCTGGCCTTCTCCCTGCAGGCCCAGCGCCAGGGTGCGGACTTCGGCGGCTGGCTGCTCAGCGCCTTGCGCGCCGCGGGCGTCGAGCCGGAAATGTTCCTGCCCGAATACGGCAAGCAGCAATACGAAATCACCTGCCGCCCGACCCAGGGCGTGGCCGCCGCCGACCGCGCGGTAAACGTGCGCGAGATCACCCGCGAGATCGCCCGGCAACTCGGCCATGGCCTGAGCTTTGCGCCCAAGACCGCGGAGCACGCGGTGTGCAATGGCGTGCACCTGCACCTGAGCCTGCAGGACCTGGATGGCACGCCGGTGCTGTACGACCCGCAGAGCGCCAATGGCCTGTCGCACCTCGGCGAGTGCTGGGCCGCCGGGGTGCTCAAGTACCTGCCGGCGCTCTGCGCCTTTACCGCGCCGACGCCGATTTCCTACGCCCGCTTGCAGCCCCATCACTGGAGCGCCTCCTACGCCTGCCTGGGCCAGCGCAACCGCGAAGCCTCGCTGCGCATCTGCCCCACCGTGAGCATCGGCGGCAAGCCCGTGGCGCCGCAGTACAACCTGGAATTCCGCGCGCTGGACGCCACCGCCTCGCCGCACCTGGCCATGGCCGCGGTGCTGATCGCCGGACGCCTGGGTATCGAACAGCAGTTGCCCCTGCGCGCCGTGACCGACGAAGTGCCGGACGAACTGAGCGCAGAGCAGCGCCAGGACCGCGGCATCGTCGCCCTTCCGGCCTCGTTGCCGCAGGCACTGGACTGCCTGCGCAACTGCCCGGAACTGCTGCAAGCGCTGCCAGCCCCGCTGCTGGAAACCTATTTCGCCGTCAAACACAAGGAAGTAGAACTGACCGAGCACCTGACCCCTGCCCAACTCTGTGAGCACTATGCACACCTGTACTGAAACCGCTGAACTGGGGCTGTACACCCGACCGGCCTACCAGCTGCTGCGAGAAGATTCCGCGCACCCGCTGATCCTCGTCTGCGAACACGCCAGCCGTTATATTCCGGCGCAACTCAACGACCTCGGCCTGGACCCGGAAGCGGCGCGCGAACACATCGCCTGGGACCCCGGCGCCCTGGAGCTGGCGCAAAGCCTGTCGCAGACCCTCGGCGCCACCCTGCTGACGGCCAATTATTCGCGGTTGCTGATCGACCTCAACCGCCCGTGCCAGGCCCACGACAGCATTCCGTTGCAGAGCGAGATCTACCAGATTCCGGGCAACCAGTACCTCGACGAAGCCACCCGCGAGTACCGCCGCAAGCAGCTGTTCAGGCCCTTTCATGCGTGCCTGAGCGGGCTGATCGACGCACGCCTGGCCGCGGGCCGGCCGGTGCGGGTGGTGGGCATCCACAGTTTTACCCCGCTGTACTACGGCCAGCGCCGTACGCTGGAGATGGGCGTGCTGTTCGACCGCGCCGAGGGTTACGCCCGGCGCCTGCTGGAAGGCATGTCGGTCCACGACGTGAAGATCGCCGGCAACGAGCCGTACAAGATCGACGCCCTGGGCGATATGACCGTGCCGGCCCACGGCGATGCCCGCGGGCTGGATTCGGTATTGATCGAGGTGCGCAACGACCTGCTGCGCACCCCGCAGGCCATACAGTGCTGGACGGATTATCTGGCACCGCTGTTGTAAAAAAGCTGTCAATCAGGATCGAGCTGTCGTTGTAAAAAAGCTGTTTGCTGTACCGGTACAATAACTATAAAAAACCGCCGTGGCGTGTCTTTAAACCTGCCAGGTTCAAATACATTGCCTGCCCCTGCAGGTCGTCCTTCGACCTCAGCGACAGGCTCCCGCCCCCCCTTTGGCTGACAAGGAGAACCTCTTCATGGAGATTGAAGAATTCGGCTACAAACAGGAACTCAAGCGCGGCCTGACGCTGCGCGACCTGGTGGTCTACGGGATGATTTTCATGATCCCCATCGCCCCGTTCGGGGTCTACGGCTATGTAAACCAGGAAGCACCGGGCATGGTGCCGCTGGCCTACATCATCGGCATGCTGGCGATGCTTTTCACCGCCCTCAGCTACGGCAGCATGGCCCGCGCCTTTCCCATCGCCGGCTCGGTCTACTCCTACGCCCAGCGCGGGCTCAACCCCCATGTCGGCTTCATCGCCGGCTGGCTGATGCTGCTCGACTACCTGCTGATTCCGCCGTTGCTGTACGTCTACGCGGCCATGGCGCTGAACCACCTGTACCCGGACATTCCCAAGGTCGGCTTCATCCTCGCGTTCCTGGTCAGCGCCACCTTCGTCAACCTGCGCGGCATCACCTTCACCGCACGGATGAACATCGTGTTTCTCCTGGCGCAACTGGTGGTGCTGGGGATCTTCCTGTTCTACGCCTGGAACGCCCTGCACGGTGGCGCCGGTAACGGCCAGCTGACCCTGGCGCCGCTGTACCACCCGGAGAATTTCCACTTCGGCATGCTGATGCAGGGCGTGTCGATCGCCGTGCTGTCGTTCCTCGGTTTCGATGCCATTTCCACCCTGGCCGAAGAGATCAAGAGCGAGCCGGGCAAGAGCGTCGGCCGCGCCGCGCTGATCACCCTGCTGGTGATGGGCGCGATCTTCGTGGTGCAGACCTGGATCGCCACCGACCTGGCCGCCGGCATGGGCTTCAAGTCGGCCGACACCGCCTTCTACGAGATCGCCGAAATCGCCGGCGGCAGCTGGCTGGCGACCCTGACCGCGGTGGCCACCGCGCTGGCCTGGGGCGTGGCGGTGGCCATCACCTCGCAAGCGGCGGTGTCGCGCCTGCTGTTCGGCATGGCCCGCGACGGCAAGCTGCCGAAGATCCTGGCCAAGGTCCACCCCAGGCACAACACGCCGCACGTCAGCATCTACCTGGTGGCCGTGCTGTCGCTGCTGATCTGCTACCTGTTCATCAACTCGGTAGACACCCTCACCTCCCTGGTGAACTTCGGCGCCCTCAGCGGTTTCATGTTGTTGCACCTGACCGTGATCAATCACTACTGGCGTCGCAACCATTCGGCCCAGGTACTGCGGCATCTGATTTGCCCGGTGATCGGCTTTCTAATTGTCTGCGCGATCATGTACAACATGGGGGTCGATGCGCAGAAACTCGGTTGCATCTGGATCGCCATCGGCCTGGTCTACCTGTTTTTCCTCAACAAGCTGGGCGCCAATACGGCGCTGGCCGATCCACTTTAATCAATACCCCCGGCCGCCGCGGCACCATGAAGGTGCTCCGGCGAATCCGAGTGGGCGCCGACAGGTGCCTGCGTGCCACCACCCGCCCATGCGGGCAGTGGCAGTAATGCGTGGAAACCGACAGTGATTGTCAGGTTCGGCGCCCCGGGTTTCGCGACCAGGCGTCGATCATTTTGATACAGGAGTGCATCCATGCTGGTCTTACGCCCAGTTGCGCCAGACGATTTGCCGGAGTTGCAACGGCTGGCCCGTGAAAGCCTGGTGGGGGTGACGTCCCTGCCGGACGATCGACAACACCTTTTGGACAAGATCCTCGACTCCTGCGCCTCCTTCGCCGCCAACGTGCAGGCGCCGGGGCCGGAGAACTATTTTTTTGTCCTGCACGACCCCGCCAGCGGCCAGTTGCGCGGCTGTTCGGAAATCCTCGCCATGGCCGGGTTTTCCGCGCCCTTCTATAGCCTGCGCAACCGGCCCTTCGTCAGCAGCTCGCGGGAGCTGAACGTGCAGCACGGCGTGCCGACCCTGTCGCTGTGCCAGGACCTGAGCAACCACAGCCTGCTGCGCGGCTTTCATATCGACCCGGACCTGGTCGGCACGCCGATGGCGGAGCTGCTTTCCAGGGCCCGCCTGCTGTTCATCGCCGCCCATGGCTCGCGCTTCGCCGACACCAGCATCACCGAGATCGTCGGCTACAGCAGCGACGACGGCCATTCGCCGTTCTGGGATGCCCTGGGCAAGCACTTCTTCGACCTGCCCTACGTCGAGGCCGAACGCCTGTGCGGCCTGCAAAGCCGCAGCTTCCTCGCCGACCTGATGCCGCAGTACCCGATCTACATCCCGATGCTGCCCAAGGCGGCCCAGGACTGTATCGGCCAGGTCCACCCGCAGGGCCGCGAGGCCTACGAGATCCTGCTGCGCGAGGGGTTCGAAGCCAACCACTATGTCGACCTGTTCGACGGCGGCCCGACGCTGTACGCCCGCCACAACGGCGTTCGCTCCATCCGCCAGAGCCTTATCGCCAACGCCTGCCCGGGCCCGCAGAGCGGCAGCGGCCGGGCCTGGCTGGCGAGCAACGAACGGCTGGGGCAATACCGGGCGGCCCTGGTGCACCTGGACGAAGCGCCGGGGGACCTGGTCAACCTTGACCCGCAAACCTTCCAGGCCCTGCACCTGCAAACCGGCGACCCGGTACGGCTGGTCGCCCTATGAAGAACCCCGGACACGTTTGCATTCGCCGCCGCAACAGGCGCGCAGAAGGAGCTGCATCATGATCGTTCGCCCGGTACGCATGACTGACCTGCCCGCGCTGATGGCCCTGGCCCAGCGCGCGGGCCTGGGGCTGACCACTCTGCCGGCCAACCAGGATCGCCTGACTCATCGGATTCGCTGGGCCCAGCGGACCTTTGCCGAACAGGTGGAACGGGCCGACGCCGACTACCTGTTCGTGCTCGAGGACGACGACCAGCAAGTGATCGGCATCAGCGCCCTGACCGGCGCCGTGGGCCTGCGCGAACCCTGGTACAGCTACCGGGTCGGCATGACCGTCAATTCGGCGCCGCACCTGGGCATCCGGCGGCAGATCCCGACCCTGTTCCTGAACAACGAGATGACCGGCCAATCGGAACTCTGCTCGCTGTTCCTGCGCCCCGACCAGCGCCGTGACAGCAACGGCCGCCTGCTGTCCCTGGCGCGCCTGCTGTTCGTCGCCGAGTTTCCGCACCTGTTCGGCGACAAGCTGATCGCCGAGCTGCGCGGCAAGGGCGACGAGAACGGCTGCTCGCCATTCTGGAACAGCCTGGGCCGGCACTTTCTGCAGATGGATTTCGTTCAGGCCGACCACCTGTCCAGCCTCGGCCACAAACCCTTTATCGCCGAACTGCTGCCGCGCCAGCCGCTGTACACCTGCCTGCTCAGCGAACCGGCCCAGGCCGCGATCGGCCAGGCCCACGAAAACGCCGAGGCGGCGCTGGCCATCCTGCGCCACGAAGGTTTTGCCCATCAGGGCCATATCGACATCTTCGACGGCGGGCCGGTGATCGAGGCCGAGCTGAGCAAAGTCCGCGCGGTGCGCGAAAGCCAGGTGCTGCCGCTGCTGGTCGGCACCCCGGACGACGATGCGCCGACCTGGCTGATCCACAACCGCCGGCTGGAAAGCTGCCGCGTCACCCGCGCCCGCGCTCGCCTGGTGTCCGGCTGCCTGCTGGTGGATCGCCTCAGCGCCAAGCGCCTGCAAGTGCAGCCGGGCGATCTGGTGCGCGCCGTGCCGCTGCTGGCCACCCAGGCCAAGGCGGCTGCGGTCGAAAGCCCAAGGACGGCGCTGGCTGATGCCTGAGCGGCGCCAAGGGCCGCATCGGACTCATTCGAGCTTGAACCCGTCATCCAGCGGCACCCGGTAGCCGTTGGCCAAGCGATTGGTTTCGTTGGCCATGCCGACCACCGCCTGCAACTCACCGAACATCGCCTCCGTCATCCCCGCCTTGCGCGCCGCGGCGGTGTGCGAAGCGATGCAATACGGACAGTTGTTGGTGACGCTGACCGCGACGTAGATCAGCTCCTTGGTCAGCGGATCGAGCGCCCCCGGCGCCATGATCTCCTTGAGACTGTCCCAGGTACGCCGCAAGGTCGGCGGATGGGCCGCCAGGCATTTCCAGAAGTTGTTCACCTGGTCGACCCGGCGGGTGCGCATGATGTCGTCGAACACCGCCCGCACTTCCGGGCTGGCGTCGGCGTATTCGGTGAGGTGGTTGCTCATTGAAGGCTCCGCTGTGGGGGACGAGGCTTTCGAGTATAGGCAGAGGGATCGCAGGCGCCTGTAGTCACATTCCCCCTTGTAGCCGCTGCCGAGCCTGCGAGGCTGCGATAGGACCGCAGGTCCTCCAGCGGTCTCGAGAACCTTGCGCCTGCTGCGCAGTCGATCGCAGCCTCGCGGGCTCGGCAGCGGCTACAGGTCCGGCCATGAGAAAATGCAGGGCCATCGCCGATCGAGCGTCTATTCCTGCAATCAGCGCTTGGCCGACAGCTCCATGATCATCCGCGCCAGCAGGTAGATCCGTGGCGCCACGCTCTCGACTTCGGCGTATTCCTCGGGGGTGTGGATATTGCCGCCGACGATGCCGAAGCCATCCAGGGTCGGCGTGCCGACGCCGGCCGAGAGGCTGGAGTCCGCCGCCCCGCCGCTACCCTCGATGGTCAGCTTGCGCCCCAGCTCGCCGTAGATGCCCTGGGCCATGGCCACCAGCGCATCGGACTTCTCGGTCTGCGGCATCGGCGGCAAACCGCGCTGCAAGGTGGTCTTGACTTCGGTGTCGGCGATCAGCTTGTTGGCCGAGACCCGCGCCAGATCCTTCTCGATGCGGTCGAACTCCTCCGGCACCGCCGCCCGCACATCCGCCTTAGCGGTGGCCTGGTCGGGAATCACATTGGTCCGGTCGCCGGCCTTGAGCACGGTGAAGTTGATGGTGGTTTTCTTCTCTTCATCCCCCAGCTTGCCCAGTTGCAGGATCTGGTGCGCCGCCTCCATCGCCGCGTTGCGCCCCAGCTCCGGCGCGACGCCTGCGTGAGCGGCCTTGCCCTTGACCTCCACCAGCGCCGTGGCGCTGCCCTTGCGCCACACCACCAGGCCATCGGCCGGGCGCCCCGGTTCCAGGTTCAAGGTCACGTCGTGGGCCTTGGCGGTTTTCTTGATCAGCTCGGTGGCGATCTCCGAACCGGTTTCCTCGCTGGCGTCGAGCAGGAAGGTGATCTGTGCATAGTCCTTGAACTTGAGGTTATCCAGGACCTTCAGCGCGTAGATCCCGGCGACGATGCCGCCCTTGTCGTCCATCACCCCGGGGCCGTAGGCGCGACCGTCCTGGATGCGGAACGGCCGCTCGGCCGCGGTGCCTTCCTTGAACACCGTGTCCATGTGCGCCATCAGCAGGATCCTCGCCTTGCCGGTGCCCTTGAGCGTGGCCAGCACATGGCTGCCGCCGGCCGTGCCGTTGGGGACTTTTTCGATGCTGGCGCCAAGCTTCTTCAGCTCGGCGATGGCGATGTCGCTCACCTGGTCCAGCCCCGCCTCGTAGCCGGAGCCCGAGTCGATGTTCACCAGACGCTCCAGCAGTTTCAGGGCGTCGCCCTGGTATTGCTGCGCATCGTTCTGCACTTGTGGGTGGGGGGCGGCGCTGGCGTGGGTGGCCAGCAGGCCAAGGGCGAGGGTCAGGCCGATACGGGCGGCCAGCAATGAGCGAGGGGAAGTCTGCGTCATGAATCGGTCCTTGTTTCGTGTCGGAAGGTGCCCGCCCACCCTACCTGACAAATTCGCCCCCCTCCATGCTGGCGCAATGCTCTGCGAGCGGCCTCACAGCGAGTTCAGCAGGACCTTTGGCGAGCGGTCGCCGCGGCCGCAGCTGACCTTGTTGCGGCCGGTGGTCTTCGCCTCGTACAAGGCCTGGTCGGCATCGTTCAACCAGTCCAGGGCATCGCTGTGGTCCGGGGAATAGGCGGCCAGGCCAATGCTCAGGCTGACCTCGAGGGCTGGGCTCTGTTCATAGCCCAACCCGCCGAAACGGCAACGCAAAGCCTCCATCAGTTCGGCGGCATGCTCCAGCGGCACGTCCGGCAGGATCACGCAGAACTCGTCGCCGCCATAACGCCCGGCCAGGTCGCTGATCCGCAGGTTCTGCTTGAGCAGCTTGCTCAGCTGGCGCAACACAATGTCGCCGGCGACATGGCCGTAGGTGTCGTTGATGGCTTTGAAATGATCGATGTCGATCAGCGCGATGGCGCCGCCCTGGTTCGGGTTCGTCCCCTGGCGCCGGCAACGCTGGAACTCGATTTCCAGCTGGTCCTTCCAGGCCCCGTGGTTGAGCAGGCCCGACAGGCTGTCGGTGCGGCTCAGGGCCAGCAATTCGCGTTTATGCCGGGACAGGACGTTGGCCTGCTGGTAGCAGATAAAACCCAGGGCCAGCGGATACAGGGTCAGCATCGGCAGGCAGGCATAGAGTTGCAGCGCACTGGTCTGGGCCACGAACCCGACGCCGAACAGCAACAGCCCGACAGCGATCCCCAGCGCCTGCGCCAGACAACCGGCCAGGAAAAAGGGCACGCCACCCAGGGCGATATTGTTCATCGCCATCAGCGACAGGGTGGTGGTGGTCGGCAGCGGGTTGAAGTGCATGGCCGCCACCCAGAACCCGCCAAGGAAGGCATCCACCAGCAGGTTGCGATGCTCGCCGCGAAACGGCACTGCCGAGCAGCGCGCCCACTGATACGCCAGGTGCGGCCAGATGAAAGCGTTGAACGACATGAACGCCCAGACCCAGGGCGATGGATGCAGCGGGTACATGCCCGCGGACACGCAAAGGAAACCGAGGGCCAGCCCCAGAATTCGCGTCTTGTATAGCCTCCTGGCCAGTGAAAGTCCCTTTCCTCCATTGTGCGGCGTCAAGGCCAAGTCGCCTCCGTTGAACGGTACGCAAGCCATGGGATGCGGTGGTGTTCAGAAGTCTATCAGCGCAACGGCAAATAGCCATCACCGCTCGGCCGCCGGAAAGCGCTGCGGGTTGCCTGAGTGAAAACCAGCGGATGCCATCGGTCCCGCTGCACGTAGCCACCCTGCCCGCCTGCATTCATTTGCAGAATGAAGTCCGGAAGAAACTTCGTTTGTCAGCACACCCCGCGCCAACCAGAATCAGGCCCAGCCAACACCGCTACCCTCTTTGTCTCACTACGCCGGGAATCCTTGTTTATGAGCCTGCAGAGCTTCGTCAGCCCAGACCTGATCCGCCAACGTTTTTCACGGGCGATGTCGGACATGTACCGCGAGGAAGTGCCGCTGTACGGTGCCCTGATGGAGCTGGTGGCCCAGGTCAACGCCGGGGTCCTGGACAGCGACGAGAGGATCGCCCGGCAGCTGCGCAGCACCGGCGAAATCCAGCGCCTGGACCTGGAGCGCCACGGCGCCATTCGCGTCGGCACCGCCACGGAACTGGCGACCCTCGGCCGGCTGTTCGCGGTCATGGGCATGCAGCCGGTGGGTTATTACGACCTCACTCCGGCCGGGGTGCCGGTGCATTCCACGGCCTTTCGCGCGGTGCATGAAAGCGCCCTGCAGGTCAGCCCGTTCCGGGTCTTCACCTCGCTGTTGCGCCTGGAGCTGATCGACAACCCGCAGTTGCGTAGCTTCGCCGAATCGGTGCTGGCGCGCCGGAGCATTTTCACCCCGCGCGCCCTGGCCCTGATCGAACAGGCCGAAACCCAGGGCGGCCTCGATGACAGCGCCGCCGGGGAATTCGTCGAGCAGGCCCTGGAAACCTTCCGCTGGCACCACAGCGCCACGGTCACAGCTGCGCAGTACCAGCAACTGAGCGCCCAGCACCGATTGATCGCCGACGTGGTGGCGTTCAAGGGACCGCACATCAACCACCTGACGCCGCGCACCCTGGACATCGACCAGGTGCAAGCGCTGATGCCGGCCCGCGGCATCACGCCCAAGGCGGTGATCGAAGGCCCGCCGCGCCGGGAATGCCCGATCCTCTTGCGCCAGACCAGCTTCAAGGCGCTGGAGGAAGCCGTGGCCTTCACCGACCAGCCCGATAGCCGCGGCAGCCACAGCGCGCGCTTCGGCGAGATCGAACAGCGCGGCGCCGCCCTCACCCCCAAGGGCCGGGCGCTGTACGACCAGCTGTTGAACGCCGCCCGCGACGCCCTGGGGGACTTTCCCAACGAAGCCAATGCCCAGCGCTACAACACCCTGATGGCCGAACACTTCCGCGCCTTTCCCGATGACCACGAGACCATGCGCGAACAGGGCCTGGCGTACTTCCGCTACTTCGTCAACGAACAAGGCCTGGCCGCGCGCCAACAGGCGGATCGACCGACGAACCTGGAGGCGCTGATCCACGCCGGGCATGTGCGGGCCGAGCCGCTGGTGTACGAGGATTTCCTGCCGGTCAGCGCCGCCGGGATCTTCCAGTCCAACCTGGGCGACGATGCGCAAAGCCACTACGCCGGCCACTCCAACCGGCAGGCTTTCGAGCGGGCCCTGGGGCGCCCGACCATCGATGAACTGCAGCTGTACGCCGACACCCAACAGCGCTCGCTCCAGGCATGCGCCGCGGCGCTGGGCCTGCCCGCTCTCTGATTCTCCGTCCCGCAGCATCAGCCAGAACGGCTGATGCTGGCTCTTTCCCGCCCCCGCAGCCGGGCAATGGCTACAGGGTGTTTCGGCAGCCCTGATCGACAACATGCCGATACGAAACAGCCCGCCTCGCCCACTCCCCTCCTGCTTACCTTCCCATGACGTCTTCAGGTGCACCGTCAGTCGCCTGGGGGTCGTTACACCTTTTTATTTTGTCTCTATATGGATACAGTCACTCATGGATTACGAGATCCTGCAGACGACCGTCTTTGCCCAATGGCACACCACACTACGGGACCTGCGCGCCAGGATAGCCATCGCTCGGCGTATCGAGCGGGCTTCGGCGGGCAACCTGGGCGACGTGAAAAACCTCGGCGGCGGCCTCTCGGAAATGCGCGTGAATACAGGCGCCGGCTACCGCCTCTATTTCACGGTACGCGGCCACACCCTCATCGTCCTGCTGCTGGGCGGCGACAAGTCCACCCAGCCTGCCGATATCTGCCAGGCCCGTTCCCTGGCCAAGGAGTTCTGATATGTCCGACACCCTGCTTCCCTTCGACATCGCCGCCCTGCTCGACAGCGACCAGGCGATCAGCGAATACCTGTCCCAGGTCCTGGCCGATGGCGATACCGATGAACTGATCCGCGCCCTGGGCCATGTCGCCAGGGCGCGGGGCATGACGCAGATTGCCAAGGCCACCGGCCAGGGCCGGGCCAGCCTCTACAAGGCTTTTGCCCCGGGTGCCAAGCCGCGTTTCGATACCGTAGTCAAGGTCATGCGCGCGCTGGGCCTGCAGCTGTGCACCACCGTGTCCCGCGGCTGAAGCCGACCCAGGCGGCAGGCAATGAAACAACAGGCTGTGTCGGTAAAGAGTCTTGCTGGAGAGAGCCGAGCGCTCTTGGCAACCGCGGGCAACAGGCGTCGAACCTGCGCGGGTCGCATGAACGCAATGACGGAAATCGTGGGGCGGGAACCCCGAAGAGGGTGTTCGCCCAGTGCTCTGGCCTGGCAATCCATGCACCGGTAAAGAGCCCTTGCACCGGGCGAACGAGAACTATTTTAATCGAACAACAAAAGAAAGTCCGTGCACATATTCTGAAGAATTCTGAACACAAAGCTGACGGAATTTTTTTTATTTCGCTCACCTTCGTTCAACTCCGCGCACGGACCTCCGAGATCCGACGCGCCGGCCGCCACAGCGACCAGCGCCCGGTCTCAATCAACCTTCGTGCTGGGTCGTAACTTGCAACACGTCGGTATAGGTCACCACCACGCTCTGGCCGACCTTGAGGTCTTTCAGCCGGGCCTGGACTTCCGGTTTTTCCACGGCCAGGACCTTCTTGTTACCCGCCGGCCCCTGGAAGGTCAGCTGGTTGTTCTTCAGATCGATGTCGGTGATCTTCAGTTGCACCTGCACCTGGCGATAGGCTTCACCGCCCGGGTTGGGGTTGTCCTTGGTGGCGCGAATCACCCCGGTGCGCTCAGCGGAATCCGGCAGGCCTTTTTCCACATTGGTGTCCAGCACCGCCACCACCGCGTGAGTGACCCGCACATTGACCTGGTCGCCCACCTTCAAATGCCCCAGGTCCTTGGCCTGATCGCTGAGTTGCACATGCACCGGTTGGCCCTGCGCGCCTTCCAGCACCACACGATGCTTGGCGGCATCCACGGAGAGCACTTTGGTCACCAGTTCATCGGCCTCCACGGTACCGGCCAACGGAATGTCGGCGGCGTAGGCATGCAGGCTGGCAGCAGACAACAGAGTGGCCAAGGCAACGGCTTTGGCCAGAGAGTGAAGCGGCTTCATAGAAGTTCATCCCTGTAATTGAAGACAAGACCCGCGCGGTTCAGGCGCGCGGTGCCGCTTGAGCATAGACGCTGTAAATGCCCACGCCGCCGCGAACCACAGATTCGTTGCTGCCCGTTCAACCACCGAGCGCCCGCACCAGCACAGCCTGGTTCTGCAATTGCGCGGTCTTGATCCGCGACAGCGCGTTCTGCGCCGTGAGTTCGACGCGCTGGGCCTGCAGCACATCGAGAAACGGCGCCTCACCGGCGGCCCAGGAACGCTGGATCTGCTGCGCCGCCGAACTGGCCTGTGCCGCGGCACTGGCCAGATGCTGCTGGCTCTCGGCATTACGCCGGGCCGCGGCGAGGGCCGACTCGACTTCCGCCACCGCGCCGAGCACGGTACGGCGATAGCCGAGCAAGGCCTGACGCCCCTCGGCATCGCGCAGTTCCACCACCGCGCGCCGGCGTCCGCCGTCCAGCAGCGGCACGCTGGCATTGATACCGGCCAGCCAGAAGGTCGAGCTGGCCAGATTCGCGGCACTGACCCCATCGACCAGCGAGCCCAGGGCCGCCGACAGGCTCAGGCGCGGCAGCAGGTCGGCCTTGGCCACCCCGACCCGTGCGTAGGCAGCGATCAGCCGGGCCTCGGCGGCGCGGATGTCGGGACGCCGACGCAGCAGGTCGGCCGGGGTGCCGGCATCCACCAGATCCACCTCGCTCAGTTGCGCCGGGCTGGCGGCGAACTGCTGGTACAGCGCCTCGCTCGGCTGCGCCAGCAACACTGCCAGGCGGTGCAACGAGCGCTGCCACTCCAGTTGCAGGGCCGGCACCTGGGCCGCGGTGGACTCCGACTGGGAACGCGCCCGCAGCAGATCGGCCTGCGGGCTGCTGCCTGCCGCATACAGCTGCTCGGTCAGTTGCAGGGTGCGGCTCTGGCTCTCGGCGTTCTGCCGCACGATGCTCAGGCGCTCTTCCAGCCCCCGCGCCTGGGCATAGGCCTGCACCACCTCGGTGACCAGCGCCACCTTGACCCCGCGCGCCTCTTCCGCGCTGGCCTGCAGGTCGGCATCGGCGGCCCGCACACCTTCGCGAATCCGCCCGAACAGGTCGATCTCCCAGGAGGCGTCGAGGCCCAGGCTCAGCGGCTCGGTCATCAAGGGTTCGCTGAACCCGGCCTGGTCCGCCGAGATCCGTTGCCGGGCGGCGCTGGCCCCCAGGTTCAGCTCGGGGCTCGCGCCGGCGGCCGCGACGCCGCGCAAGGCACGACTGGCATCGATCCGCGCCAGGGCGATCTGCAGGTCGAGGTTTTCCTCCAGTGCCCGCGCCACCAGTCGGTCGAGCAAGGGGTCGTGGTACAGCGTCCACCATTGCTCGGCAATGCCCGCCGCCGGTATTTGCGGCGCATTGACGAAACGCCCGGCGGGCGCCTCGACAGCCGGTGGCAAGGTCGGCGCGGCGCAGGCCGCAAGCAGCGCCGCGGTAAAGGCCAGGGCGGGAAAACGCAGCAGGTTATTCATGGACCACTCCCGAAGCAGAGACGCTGGATGGGGCCTGCAACCGCCGCTCGCCCCCGGCGAGACGGCGGATCAGGACATAGAAGATCGGGGTGAACAGCAGGCCGAACAGGGTCACGCCGATCATGCCGAAGAACACCGCCGAACCGACCGCCTGGCGCATTTCCGAACCGGCGCCTTCGGACAGCACCAGCGGCAGCACACCGAGGATGAAGGCCAGGGAGGTCATCAGGATCGGTCGCAGGCGCAGGCGACACGCCTCCACCACGGCATCGACGATGCCCTGCCCGTCCTGTTCCTGCTGCCGCGCCACCTCGACGATCAGGATGGCGTTTTTCGCCGCCAGCCCCACCAGCACGATGAAACCGATCTGGGTCAGGATGTTGATGTCCAGGCCCATCAGGCGCACGCCACCGGCGGCGGCCAGCAGACACATGGGCACGATCAGCAGGATCGCCAACGGCAGGCTCCAACTGCCGTACTGCGCCGCCAGCACCAGGTAGACGAAGATCACACAGAGCGGGAATACCAGCAGGCCCATGTTGCCGGCGGTGGTCTGCTGGTAGCTCAGGTCGGTCCACTGGTAGGTGATGCCCGGTGGCAGGGTCTGCCCGGCCAGGCGCTCCATGGTTTGCAGGGCGAAGTCGGAGCCCAGTCCGGGCAAGGTGTCGCCGTTGATTTCCGCGGTCGGGAACAGGTTGTAGCGTGGGAAACGCTCGACCCCCAGCGACTCGTGCAACCGCGTGACGCTGGCGATCGGCACCATGTCACCGGCCTCGTTGCGCACCTTGACCCGCGCCAGGTCCTCTGGCGTGACCCGATACGGCAAGTCCGCCTGGGCCGTCACCCGATAGGTGCGCCCCACCAGGTTGAAGTCGTTGATATAGGTCGAGCCGAAATAGGTCTCGATGGCCTGGTTGATCTGGCTGCTGGGCACCCCGAGCATTTCGGCGCGCTCACGGTCCAGCTCGACGAACACCTGCGGCGTACGGGCCGAGAACGGCGAGTAGACACCGGTCATGCCCTGGGTCGCATTGGCCGCGGCGATCAGTTGCTCGGTGGCCTTGGCCAGGGCCTGGCTGCCCAGGCCGGCACGGTCCTGCAGGCGCATGGAGAAGCCACCGGTGCTGCCCAGGCCCTGGACCGGAGGCGGCGTGGCGACAATCACCGACGCGCCGCTGACCACTTTCAGGCGCTCACGCAGGTCGGCGGCGATCTTGTCCGAGGTCAGGCCGCGCAGCTTGCGCTTGGACCAGGGCTCGAACACCGGCGCCAGGCCGGACGAGTTGGAAGAACTGGTGCCGGTGACCATGGAGAACCCGGAGAACGTCGGCACTCGGTCGACACCCGGCACTTGCAGGGCGATGGCTTCGATCTGCCGGGAAATCTCGTTGGTGCGCTCCAGCGCAGCGCCTTCCGGCAGTTGCACAATCACCACCAGGTAACCGCGGTCCTGGGCCGGAATGAAACCCTTGGGCGTGGACACCAGCAGGTAAGCCGTGGCCGCGATCAATACCGCGTAGATCGCCAGCATCAATGGGGTGCGCGCCACCAGCCCCCGCACGCTGCCGGCATAGCCCACCGAAAGCTTGAGGAAGCCGCGGTTGAAGCCCTCCGCTGCGCGCTTGAGCAGGCCGGCCACACCGCGCCGTGGCGCCTGATGCGCCTTGGGGTCGTGGCGTCGCAGGATCATTGCCGCCAGCGCTGGCGACAGGGTCACCGAGTTGAACAGCGAGATCGCCGTGGCCACCGCGATAGTGATGCCGAACTGGCGGAAGAACTCACCGGAGATCCCCGGAATGAACGCCGTGGGAATGAACACCGCGCAGAGCACCAGGGTGATCGCCACCAGCGCGCCGCCAATTTCCTGCATGGTGATCAGCGTGGCCTGCAACGGGCTCTTGCCTTCGGCCAGATGACGCTCGACGTTTTCCACCACGACGATGGCGTTGTCGACCACGATGCCCACCGCCAGCACCAGGCCAAACAGGGTCAGGTTGTTGATCGAGTAACCGAGCATGGCCATAACCGCGAAGGTCCCCACCAGCGACACCGGAATCGCCAGGATCGGGATGATCGACGGACGCCAGCCTTGCAGGAATACCAGGATCACCAGCACCACCAGGATCACCGCCTCGTAGATGGTCTTGCCCAGCTCGCCGATGCTGTCGGCGATGAACGCGGTGGGGTTGTAGCCGATGCTGTATTCGATGCCTTCGGGGAATTCCTTGCTCAGGTCCTGCATGGTCTGCTCGACCACCTTCATGGTGGCCAGGGCATTGGCGCCGGGACGTTGCAGCACCTGCAAGCCGATGGCCGGGTGGCGCAGGTAATAGGTGTTGTTGACGTAGGCCAGGCCGGCGATTTCGGTGCGCGCTACATCCTTCAGGCGCACCAGGCGCCCGGCGCTGCCGGACTTGATGACGATGTTGTCGAAGTCCGCGGGCTCTTTCAGGCGGCCTTCGAAAATCAGGTTCGGCTGGAAGGCCTGGGACGCCACCGGCGGTTGCGCGATCACCCCGCCCGCCACCTGGGTGTTCTGCGCGCGCACCGCGGCAATGATGTCCGCCGGCGTCAGGTTGAAGGACGCCACGCGCTCCGGGTCGAGCCAGATGCGCATGGAGTATTCACGGGCGCCCAGCGGATTGATGTCGCCCACGCCGTCGATGCGCTTGAGGGTATCGGCGACGGTCCGGATGGCGAAGTTGGAAACGTAGAGCTGGTCGTAGGTGCCCTTGGGCGAGGAAATGAAGATGGTCGACAGCTGGGTCGGCGACGATTTGCGCACCGACACGCCGCTGCGCTGTACCGGCTCCGGCAGGCGCGGCGTGGCCAGGGCCACGCGGTTCTGCACCAGCACCTGGGCCTTGTCGACATCGGTGCCGCTCTTGAACGTCACGGTCAGGTTGAGGCTGCCATCGGAGGTCGCCTGGCTGTACATGTAGAGCATGTCCTCGACGCCGTTGACCTCCTGTTCGAGGGGGATCGCCAGGGTCTCGGCCACGGTCTGCGCCGACGCGCCCGGGTAGGTCGCCTGCACCACCACGGTGGGCGGCGCGATGTCCGGGTACTCGGACGTCGGCAGGATCAGGTAGGCCAGGCCGCCGACGATCATCAGCACGATGGACAGCACGATCGCCAGCACCGGCTGTTCGACGGAGATTTTCCCCAGGTTCATAGCGGCGCTCCTTCGCTGGCCGAGGCCTTAGGCGCCAGCGCCAGGGCCTGCTCGCTGGCGGTCGCGGTCTCGCCGACGCGCACCCGCTGGATGCCATCGACTATTACCCGGTCCTCGGGCCGCAGGCCGCTGGCGACTTCACGCAGGCCGTCATGCAGCTTGCCCAGCTGCACCGGACGCAGTTCCACCTGGTTCTGCGCATTGAGCACATAGACCACCTTGCGCGTGGCATCGACGCTGATCGCCGTGTCCGGCAGCAACAGCGCCTGATAGCTCGGGCGCCCGGAAAACTGCACACGCCCGAACTGCCCCGGGCTCAGGCGCAGGTCCGGGTTGGCCACCCGGGCGCGCTGGCGCAGGGTACCGGTGGACGGGTCGAGGCGGTTGTCGATGAAATCCATGCGCCCGCTCAGGGTCGGTTCGCTCTGCCCCGGCAAGGCGATGCGCACCAGGTTCTGGCCCGCGGCGCCCTGCTCCTGGCGGCGGTACTTGAGGTAGCTCTGCTCATCGATATCGAAGTAGATGTCGATGGGGTCCAGGGACACGATGGTGGTCAGCAGGGTCGCATTGTTGTTGCCGCCGTTGACCAGGTTGCCTTCGCTGATCAGCTTGCGGCTGATCCGCCCGCTCATGGGCGCGGTGATGCGCGTGAACTCCAGGTCGAGCCGGGCATTGCTCAAGGCGCCTTCGGCGCTCAGGACTTCGGCCTGGGCCGCCTGCCGCGCCTGCAAGCGCTGGTCATACAGGCTGCGGGCAATGGTCTTCGATTCGATCAGCACCTTGGCCCGGGCATACTCCTGCTCGGCCAGGGCCAGCTGCGAACGTACCTGGGCCAGCTTGCCCTGGGCCTGGACCACCGCGGCCTGGAAGGAGCGCGAATCGATGACGAACAGCAGGTCGCCCTTCTTGACGATGGCGCCGTCGGTGAAGGCGACCTTTTCCAGGTAGCCGCTGACCCGCGAACGCACTTCCACCGAATCGGTAGCCTCGAAACGTCCGGTGAAACTGTCCCAATCGATGATCTGCCGGTTCACCGGCTGGCTCACCGAAACCGTCGGCGGCGCGGGCGGGGCCAGTACCTGATCCGGACCGCAGCCGGACAACGCCGACAGCAGCGCCAGGCCGATGGCGGACAACGCGGCAAACTTCAAGGGTTTGGATTTCATCGCGGATAATCCTGGTTTCATAACTTTCTCCGGGGTTGGCGAACAACTTTGCAACCCAGTTTTCAGCCACACAAAAGAGTCGGCCGCCTACTTTCCAGCAGCGGCCACTTGAACTTTAAACTTCAGTTTTGTGCCGAGCCCGCGCTCAGTGCGCGGTTTCTTTCGACAAAGGCGCCGGACTCCTCGGCCTGCACGCTAACCACGGAAGACAAGGCCAACAAGGCAAGGAACAGGGCTGCGGATTTTTTCAGGCTGAACATGGCGGAGAACCTCAGTGATATTTAAGTTGAGCGAATTCTCCGTCTTTGCGAAAAAAGATAAATGCTGCGCCGGGGAAAAGAATATTGAGTCGAAATCATGAATCGACACTTTATTAGTTCAACAGAAAACCACTCACAGTTTGACGCGAGAGATAAATGAATATTGGGCAAATAACTAATGACCGGCCCTCACGAATACCTCGTTAATAGCCAGTCATTTCCAGATAACCGCTGCCGGCATGGCTGCCGCTCAATTGCACCGGGCCTTCCCAATAAGGAATGCGCAGGTTCATCCAGGCCTTGGGGTTGAGCGCCTCGGCATTGATATCCAGGCCGTGGCCGGGAATGCGCAAACGCCAGCGGGTGGGCAGCGTGCGTCCCGCCACCTTGGAGTCCTCCAGTGGGGTGAGCTGGATATCGTCCTTGTGCAGGGTCTGGGTGCGGCCGTCGGGCTCGATCCAGGTGCCGGTGATGTAGGGCGGTTTGTGGCTTTCCCGCACGCGGAACAGCATCAGCCGTTCGCCGCTGTCCAGGTGCAGGGAGAACCAGTCCCACCCGCTCTGCCCGGCCGCCAGGGGCTGGCTGCTCCATTCGCGGTCGAGCCAGGCCGGGCCGCTGACCTGATAGGTCTGGCCGTCGATCTGCAGGCTGCCCTCGGCCTGGAAAAACGGCTGGCTGTAGTAATAGGACGCCTGGCCCTGCTCGGACTTGCGGCTGTAGCCCGCCTCGCCCTGGAGCACCAGGGGCCGGTCGCTGCGCAGCTGCAAGCGGTAGGCGAAACCCGCGCCGCTGGCTTGCAGTTGCATATGGGCCAGCGGGTCGGCGTTGGCGTCGGCGGACTGGCTGCTGAAACTCCAGTCATCGATCCAGGCCTTGAACGGCTGCACCGTCACCCCGGCCTGCCCCACCCCGCCGCGGGCGTAACGTTCGGCGGCGTGATGGGCAGTGGCCGAAGTCGCCGCGGCGTGGCCCAGCCAGACATTCGGCGCCTGCCAGCCGGGCTGGTCGGGTTCGGCGCGCAAGGCGCTGCGAAACAGCGTCCACTGCACGCCGAAGCGCTGGCCGTCGCTGGCCTTGAGGTCAGCGGTGAGGTACCACCACTCGATGCGAAAACCGTCATGCACGCCATGGTCCGCCGGGAAGCTGAACACCCGCCCCGGCACCACCTGGGTGAACGCCGCGGCGTCCTCGCCCAGGCCGGCGAAACCTTGCGCCGGCTCGTCGCCTTTATCGCAACCGCACAGGGCCAACACCAGCAACAGGCCAAGCAGCCGTTCAATCTTCATGGGCGAAAGTCCTGAGCAGATCCGCCGGCTGGCTGCGATACAAGCGCAGCAACGGCCAGGCCGAGGCGAGCAAGGTGGCCAATACCGCCAGGGCCAGCAGCTGCACCAGTTGCAACGGAAACACCCGCAACGGCAGGCGCCAGCCGAAGGCCTGGACATTGATCACCGTGTCCAGGCACCAGGCCAGGGCGATGCCCAACGGCAGCGCCAGGAGCAAGGTCAGCAGCGCCAGCAGCCAGGTCTGCCCGAGGTTGAGCAGCATCAGCTGGCGCCGGCTTACCCCCAGCGCCCACAGCGGCGCAAGCTGGCCCAGGCGGCTCTGGCTCTGGGTCAGCAGGCTGATAAACAGCGCCACGCCGGCCACCCCCAGGGTCAGGCTGTTGAGCGCGGCGGTGGCGGCGAAGGTGCGTTCGAATACCTGGCTCGACCAACCCTTGAGCTGCGCCTGCTCGACCATGCGGCTGTCGTCGAGACCGAAGCGCTGCCGCAAGGCGCTGACCAGCGGCGCCACGGCGGCTGGCTCGATGCGCAGGTTAAAGCGGTTGGGCGTCAGCTGCGGCCAATGCGCCAGCAAGTGCTCGGCATTCACCAGCAGGTGGCCCCTGGGGTTGCCGTAGTCGGCATAGATCGCCACCACTTGCGGCGCCCACTGCCCCACGGGCACGGGAATCTCCAGCCGATCGCCCAGCCGCACCTTGAGCCGGCGCGCCGTCTGCTCGCTGAGCATCAGGGTGTCGGCGCTGGCCAGCTGGGTCCAGGGCTGCTCGCCCAGGGCTTCGAGCAAGGGCCAGTGCTGGCGGTAGCTGGTATGGTCGACCACCCCGTACAGGTCCGCCGGCCAGCCTTGCAGCTGCAGCGCCACCTGCCAGACCGGCAGCACCGCGGCAACGGCAGGTTGCTCGGGCAGCCAGCGTTGCAGCTCCCGCGCCTGCGCCGGGGTCTGCGGGTTGATGTACAGCTCAGCGCTCAGGCGTTGCTCGAGCCAGTCGGCGAAGGTCTGGCGAAAACCGGCGGTCATGCTGCCGGCGCCGATATTGGCGGCCAGGGCCAGCAGCAGCGCCATCAACGCCAGGCTCAGGGCCGGCAACTGCTGCCGGCAATCGGCGAGGAACCACTGCCCGAGCACCGAACGGCTGCGCCCGAGCAGCGCGCTGAGCAATGCATTGAGCAGCACCGGTAAACCGAGGGCCGCGCCCAGCAGCAAGCCCGCCATCAGCACGAAACCGCTGCCCAGGCTGTCGCCCCAGGTCCAGGCCGCGCCCGCCAGTACGATCAGGGCCGTCGCCACCCAGGCCTGACGCCGCAGCCAGCGGGCATGTGCCTGGTGCCAGGCCTGGGGATCGGCCAGCGCCAGCAACGGCAAGCGTGCCGCCCGCAGCAAACTGTTGGCCCCCGCCAGCAAGGCGCCGAGCAGGCTCAGACCGATCCCGCCCAACCACCACCAGGGGCTCAGGCTCAACTGCCCCGCCACCTCGGCGCCATACAGGCCACGCAGGCTGGCGGCGACATCCGGCAGCAGCACGCTGGCCAGCAGGTAGCCGCTAAGCACCCCGGCCAAGCCGCCGAGCAAGGCCAGGCCACCGAGTTCGACACACAGGCAGGCGATCAGCATCCGCGCGCTGACCCCGCAGGCGCGCAAGGTCCGCAGCAGGCCACGCCGCTGCTCCAGGGCCAGGCCGATGGCGGCGTGGACGATAAACAGGCCGACCAGGAACGACAGGAAACCCAGGGCATCCAGGTTCAGGTGAAAGCTCTCGGTCAGGCGCGCCAGATCGTTTTCCTCACTGCCGCGCTTGAGCACCAGCAGGCCCTTGAACGCATCGGGCAAGGCCGGCGCGCTGGCGGCGAAATCCGCCGGCAACAGCAGCCGTGAGAGCTGCTGCGGCAAACCCAGCAGCGGCTGGGCAAAACCGATATCCACCAGTAGCAACCCCGGCGCCATATCCGCCTGGCTGTGCAGCGGCGGCAGTGGCTGGCCGCTCGCGGTCACCGGCCGATCGCCTTCGCGGTAGCCGAGGGCTTGCAGGGTTTGCGGGGCGATCCAGGTGCTGCCCGGCGGGCTGACGAATTCGACCATACGCGCGGAATCCAGCACCTGGCCGGCGACCGCCGCACCGGCCGGCAACGACAGCGGCTCGATCCCGAGCAATTGCAGGCGCTGCTGTGCATGGCCCTTGAGCGTCAACCGGCCTTGCACCACCGGCGACACCGGCCAGCCGGCCCGGCGCAGGCCGACGAACAGCTCCTGGGAAAACGCCACGCCATTGGCCGTGGCCAGGCTGGCCTGGGGCGCGCCGCCAATCAACTGGCTGGCCTTGGCGTAACTGTCCCGCGCCTGGCTGTTGAGCGCCTGCACCCCGGTCAACAGGCTGGTGGCCAGCCACAGCCCGGTCAGCACACTGAAAAACTGCACTGGGTGCCGCCGCCAATGGCTGAGCAGCGCCCGCAGGCTGTGCCAGAACACCCGCACCTCAGCGCTCGCCTGCGCCGGCCAGACGCCCGCCCTGCAGCAATGCGATCCGCCCCAGGCGACTGGCCACGCGCTGGCTGTGGGTGACCATCAACAGGCTGGTGGGGGTCTCGGCCAGCAGCTCCAGCAACAGCTGCAGCACGTCGTCGCTGGTGGCTTCGTCGAGGCTGCCGGTGGGTTCGTCGGCCAGCAGCAGCCGTGGTTTGCCGGCCAGGGCGCGACCCAGGGCCACCCGCTGTTGCTGGCCGCCGGACAGTTGCTCCGGGTAACGCCGCAGCAGACCGCCCAGGCCCAAACGCTCCACCAGTTGCGCCTGCCAACGCCCATCGAAACGCCCGGCCAGCCGCGCCTGGAACCCCAGGTTGTCCTCCACCCGCAGGCTGCCGATCAGGTTGAACTGCTGGAACACCAGCCCGACTTCGGTGCGCCGCCAGTTGGCCAACTGGTGTTCGTTCATCCGCTCCAGCTGCTGCCCGCCGATGCGGATGCTGCCGCCATCGACCTTGTCCAGGCCGGCGATCAGATGCAGCAAGGTGCTCTTGCCACTGCCCGATTCGCCCATCAACGCCAGGCTGCCGCCCTGCTCCAGGTGCAGGTCGACACCCTGCAACACTGGCAACGGGCCCTGGGGCGTGGCGTAGCTTTTGCGGACGGCTTGAACATCGAGCATGGGTGGGCTCTGGCAGCGGAAGGAAGGCTCAAGGATAGCGCTTGTCAGGCCACGAAGGTTCGCGGCGCACCCCGCCCGGCACTCAGTGGTATCGACGGACTGTTCGAACCGCGGATGGGCAGTGGCTGCCCATCCGGGCTAAAGGCGCCCCCATGGACATGCCTGGAGGTGACTGCAACGCCGCGCCGGCGGTCTGCCGGGTGAACCCTGTCGGCGTCGCGTCATCCCCGCAGGCCAGCTCCGTGAGCGAGCCCTTGTCGGTGGTGGTTACTTCGGTTGCTCCACGACCCGCAGATAGGGCTTCAACGTCTTGAAGCCTTGCGGATATTTCTTCCGGGCGTCCTCGTCGGATACCGAGGTAGGAATGATCACATCCTCGCCCGGGCGCCAGTTCACCGGGGTGGCGACGGTGTGCTTGGCATTCAGTTGCAGGGCATCGAGCAGGCGCAGCACTTCATCGAAATTGCGCCCGGCGCTCATCGGGTACACCAGCATCGCCTTGACCTTCTTGTCCGGGCCGATGATGAACACCGAACGCACGGTGGCGTTGTCCACGGCGGTGCGCGCGCCGCCACTGGCATTGGGGTGGATCATGTCGTAGAGCTTGGCCACCACCAGGTTTTCGTCACCGATCATCGGGTAGTTGACCGCATGCCCCTGGGTCTCCTGGATGTCGCCGACCCAGGCTTTATGGTCGCTGACCGGGTCGATGCTGAGCCCGACAATCTTGGTATTGCGCTTGTCGAATTCCGGCTTGAGCCTGGCCATATAACCGAGCTCGGTGGTGCACACCGGGGTGAAGTCCTTGGGGTGCGAAAACAGGATTGCCCACTTATCGCCGATCCACTCGTGGAAATGCAGCGGACCTTCGGTGGTGTCGGCAGTGAAATCGGGTGCTTCGTCGCCAATGCGGATTGCCATGTTTGGTCTCCTTGCAGTGACTGGGAGGGGTAGTTGTCAGGGAGCTGACGGCTGTTGCGGCGGCGTTCGGGTACGGCGTGAACCTGTCGGCGCGAATGAGTATAGGAGACCCATCAGGCAAGGCGAGCGCAGACAAAAAAGCCCGGCAGTGTCGCACTGCCGGGCTTTGGTCTCAGGGTAGGCCTTCAAAACCGGTAGTTGGCGCTCAGTTCCAGGGTGCGTGGCGCGCCCGGCGTGATCAGGTCCACCGAACCATGGGCCGAGGCGTAATAGTCCTTGTCGAAGACGTTACGCAGGCGCAGGGCCATGTCCCATTTCGGCAGGTTGTACAGCAAGGCCGAGCCGCCGATAGCGTTCGTCGCAGCCCTGCCGGCTGAAACCCTCGAGGCCCAAAGGCAGCCCATAAGCCAGCGCCGCCCCTATCGGCCAGGGGCAACGAACTATTAGTATTGCGGCCCTTTTCTTCATCGCAGGACGCACAGATGAATTACACCCAGGCCCAACTGAAATACCGGCTGGCTATCGCCGCAGGCGCATTGCTGTTTACCGGCGCCTTGATCTCCACCGTGTTTTCCACCCTGAAAATGCTCCACTGGCGCCTGGACAGCTACACCACCGCCGCGGCGACCATCAACCGCCCGATCAAGAACTTCATGTTCACCGTCTACGAAAACACCCGCCCCCTGGACTGGTTCTGGGACAACAGCCCAACCCCCGACTTCATCCGCCTGAGCAACCCGCCCCACTGGAAATTCCTGGTGATCTACCTGCTGATCTTCATCGGCGCCGCCCTGTTCACCTGGGGCCGGACCCTGATGCGCAAAGTCGAAGAAGTCGAACCGCTGATCCAGGCGCGGCTCAATGCCCCAGCGGAGGAAGGT
Source organism: Pseudomonas sp. NFACC41-3 (assembly GCF_900109505.1). Taxonomy (NCBI): domain Bacteria; kingdom Pseudomonadati; phylum Pseudomonadota; class Gammaproteobacteria; order Pseudomonadales; family Pseudomonadaceae; genus Pseudomonas; species Pseudomonas sp. NFACC41-3. Next base: position 650,298 of record NZ_FOAE01000001.1, on the reverse strand, counting down.
GTCGCGGTCATGACGTTGCAGCAACTGGAGGAGTCGACTCCGGTGGAGGCCGTGCCTTCGTTTTTTTCGCAGGTTCGGGTGCTTTGTGTGCTGCCGGTGGGGATTGGGGTGGTTTACGTTGGGGTGTTGTGGGTGTTGCGGATTTTGTAGGTCCGGTGGTGGGTCGAGCTCTTCTGTACTCGGTAATAGATCTCCATGAATTTTCGCCAAATCATGGAGATCTTTCTAATACATGAAGTCGCCATGGGAGCCAAAACACAAAATGGTCCACATGCGGCAATGATCATAATCGGCAGCAAACGGCCAATAGCGGTCATTCAACTGATTAGGTGGAGACAGCCAAAAAGCGCCCCTCGCGATGATTTCTCCTACCGGCACACCTAAGCAATGAGTTTCTGAGGAGGGGCATTGCCTCAGCCGATAGGATCGCTGAACCGATGGGGCATGCCAACGTGAACATCCCCAAACATTACGTTACATGGGTCAACGGGGATGGACCGGACGTCATGGGAATGCTACACATGCACTGACTCTATAGCCCACTATTCGAAAACTTCTACAGCGTTACAGTAAAATATTCGAACAGGCAACCCATGCTCAGTTGAGCTTGGTTTGCCTGTTGCGAAAGGACCTTCCGAAAGCGCTATTGAATCTTATTTTTCACCGATTCAATGCAACGTTTATATCTTCAACAAGTCTCTGGCGTTCGCCATCTGTGAGACAGACCTTGCACCACTCATCCACCATCGTCTCCCAAACACTTTGGGAGCTTTTTCTAATTCTGTCACCAACCAACGTATTCCACTTATGATGGTTGGGCTCTCTCATAACATCTTCTAACACTGTAAAAAGAGTTCCCGCCCCTACACCAAAGCGCTCTGGCAACTCAGCCCACTGCGAGTCTCTGAGTTGACTATAGACAAATCTTTCTGGTGCGACCTCGCCAGGCAAGTATGAACAAATTTCATCCCTGTGGTCCCCATCGACCACTCCAAGACCTTTTCGCGGCAACTTTTCGTCTACTGCCAATTTCCCCATAGTCTTTACTACATTTGCTGCACCAACAGGGTAGATGGAGATACGTTGCAATAAAGGAGATGACTCCTCATTAGACGCCAAAATCTCCCGTAGCCAAACATGAGCAGAATTATCTTCAACATAAACATCAAGTTCAGAATGAACCTCGTCATCCAGAGCACTCATTGCAAGCTCCGTGGAAACGCCTTGAATTACGTTGACACCTTGCGGTGATGGCATTAAAAGGATTCGAGCGTCTTTTGGAAGTTCATTTAAAACATAGGGGCTATGAGTCGACAAAATAACTTGAATTTTTTTCTGCCTACATAGCCACAGAAGAAATCTTACAAGTCGCCTTTGAGCCTTAGGATGAAGAGAGGCTTCAACTTCGTCAATGATAAGTAATGAGTTGTTTGGCAAACCTTCTAGAATAAGAAAAGTATCCAAGGTAGCATCTTCGCCGGCGCCTTGATGGTATTGAGATATTTCAGCACCGCCAGAAGTCAAGAGACCAACGTTTCTACCTCTATCGACATCCGAAACAGCAAATCGGGCCACATTATAATCTCGACCAAGCACATGTGATAACTTTATTCTGTAATCATCACTCAAAACGTTACTTGATATCTCTCCGCTAGCGAGCCGTGCAATTTTTGCATAACCCACAGACGCATCGATTGGTAGCGTTCTTGATATATCTAGTAGATATACATTTCGTTTTGGTTGGTTGATCTGCTTGCGCCAACGTTTCGAAGGCTTAGTAATCCGATAGTCGTTTGAATTAGGCCCGCGAGTAATATTGTATTCAAGTGACACTCCTTCGATAGTGTCCCAGAAAGTTTGCAAAAAAAAGTCCGAAGGGTCGAATCTTTTTGATACATCATCATTGTCATAGGCACAGGCAGCGCTTTTTAATAAGGTGCTCTTCCCGGTTCCGTTTTCCCCAACAATAGCAACAATAGGGAACCTGAAATCAACAACAGAACCCTCCCAGCTTCTTAGCCCATTAATTTTGACTCTATTCAGAAACTGTGGCCAACCATTTGACGTGAACTGCTGACGGATTTGGTGGATTTCATGTTCGTCCATGGCACTTCCTTATCATTCGATGTGAGGTATCTTCAGAAGCATTCGGGTAACGTCCAGTGATGGCAAAATGCGCCACCATGCTACGGCCGTAAACTTCGCCCCACAACCAATATGAGTGGGGCAAATTTTCTTTGATCAGCATCCCCCCTCATCTAATGCATCCACGCTCAAGCATCATCCCTGGACCACAAAGAAACCACACCGGGGCAAGGTGTGGGGGCTCTTGAACATACGTGACATTACCGGTAACGCAGCGCCCTTACCCTTCAGCACTGGCTTGTTGCTCGGCCAGATCAGCGGCCTTGATCACTTCGTGCACCTTCACGGACAGTTCGAATAGAGCCGTCAGATATGGCCCTCTGGCAATCTCTAACGCTTCCTTGGCTTGACGGATTTTTTCAGCATCCCGGGGTCTTTCCAACTCTAGATGGGTCAGCTCATTATTAATATCCTGCATAACCCCCTGAGCTGCCTGCACGGCGTCACTGGCAGGCTTGATTTGGGCGATGTCGATCTTCAGCATGGTAGGCGTTCCTTTCTGTTTGTGACTCGAACCGCTATTGATTCCGACTAGCACGACCCGGCGTGATGGCAGCAGCCACATAGCCGAAGCTATGGCGCCCACAGGCTCGCATTTCCCCAATTAGCACGTCTACTGCTTGTGTGCCACCAGCCTCATAGCGTCCAATTCAGCATCTACGCAATGACTGCTTTTGGCCGAAAGCGGACTCGTAGTTTTTAAAAGCGGAGCATTTTGTACATTTCTGTCCCTAGCGTCTTATGCGAGGGTTACTAATTGAGTGTGGCATTCGTGATAGGTTGTGACGCTCACGAGTTTTTGACAGGAGGTCATCATGGCTAAACCAGCGGCGCGTAAGAGCGACCCATCTAGTTGCCCTATGCCAGGGCACGGTACCAACCCTATCGCGACAGGCTCTTCTGATGTGCTTTTCGATGGCCTACCCGCTGCACGCCAGGGCGACACTTGTACTTGTGGCAGTGCGTTGTCGTCGGGTCTGTCTTCAAGCGTTTTCATAAACGGCAAAAATGCCGCCACCATCGATACGGGGGGAACCCATGGCAGCATCGTCATCGGTGGATCGAGTACGGTGATCATTGGTGATACCCATACACCCTGCGAATTCATTTCTCCTGAGCTTTTAGCCGGCCATGCAAGATGGATCGGCTTCAGAATTCCTGCTGACGAAAGCTATGAGGGCTTATCGTGCACCGCTCATTTTGACGATGGCTCATCACTCCCAGGCGTGTTTAATAAAGAAAATACCGTGAAGTTTTCGAACCCATCGGGCAAGACGTGCTTGATGCTCAAGTTCGAAGATGAAGCGCCTGCTGAGGCCCCCTCTCTCACCGAGAGCTTATTGAACAAAATTCTAGGATAAGGAACATCCTATGACAGAGCCGTACATTGTCACTGGCAGCTATGTTGTTCAGCGTGAGCACGCTTTAAAAGACTCTCCGCTCGATAGAGCACTAGAGCTGATGGAAGGCGCTGCACTGAGGTTCTCTTTGGATGCCATCTCTGATGAGAAAGTCAGGGCGAGTTATCTGAAAAACATCAAACGCATGTCTCAGCAAACATTGGATGATGTGAAAGCAGGAAAGATTACAGCGCAAGAAGGCGTGCAGTTCAGTCATGAGATGAGAAACAAAATCATGATGGAGCATCGCAAATTCACCTCTGCGCAGGGTTTAGCGATTGTCCAAAAGAAAAAAGCTGATGGCAGGACGCTGCAATCGCTCTTTGACCGCTACTCGGAGCGACTCTTCAATAAACCCTACAACAGTCTTTCGGCTGCAGAGCAGTCGAAGGTTCACTACACCATTTTGGAAGCTGCCGGCCGGGACGATGTTAAGTTCACGAAAGGCACTCAAAAAATGCTGATCATGGGGAAACTCGGCATTCTCGTGACGGCTGCTCTGGCGACTTATCAAATCTTGAATGCTGAAAACAAGCCGAAAGAGACGGCGCGCCAAGGCATTATCGTCGGCAGTGGTGCAGTCGGAGGTATCCTTGCAGGGATGGGAGTCAGCGCGCTCTGTGGACCTGGTGCCCCCATTTGCGCGATTGCGGTTATCTTGGTTGGATCGGTCGCAGGCGGCGTCGCAGGGGAAGCAGTCGCGGATTCTCTCGATGAGGAACTAGAGGAGTTTTCGCATTGGGACATTTTCTAAGTGAACCTGAACTGACAAAGGTCAGAACCGCACTTTCTGATCCGTTCAATGACTTCCCGGTGGATTACGACTCCATAGCCAAGGAAGTAAAAGACGTCGATCCTGACGTGCTGTACGAGATCCTTTATTCAGAAGTTGCACCGGTGTGTTTCACCAATATTGCGGCAGCCGTGCCCTCTGTTTGGACGGGTTTTGATCCTGACTCACTCAACGCGATGATCGAAGAAAGGCTCGCGGCGAGGGAGAACAATTGGTTTCGCAGGCAGTTTGATAAAGCGCTGGTTCTCTGGCTGAAATACAACTACGGCTATATCTGGAAGGAAATTTCTTGCAGGCTTTGAGGTTCGGTTATGGACGGACATTAGGGCGTCAAGTCAATGTAACTACGCCCCACCGCCGTCGCCGCCAACGCCCCGACACAACCACTCAAACATCTCAGCCAGCGTGCGGTTGCAGCGCTTAAGCGCCGCTCCTATAGTTCGGCGTCGCAGCTAAATTCGCGAACGACCTTGGCCGGTCGAATTACAACGCAACATCAGCACTCACAACACCTTTGCAGTCACCTATCTGGTGCTCGCGACAGGATGTTATGACGGCTGTGCGCGGTGATTCTCCGGTCGTCATATACGCGTACAACGGTCATTTTCCTCGTCGTCGGCAACACAGGTGATTGCTCCCTACACAGGAGCTGCACCGATGATTGACCAGCCACTTTCTCGTTTCATCCCCGTCGACACCCACGACGCCGATCAAGCGGTTTTCTACCTCGATACCCAAGCCTCCCTGAACGATCTGGCCAGCAGCGCAGCCCATCGCTTCACCGTGGTGCGCGACCTGATGGACAGCCTGTCCACGCTTAACCTGAAAGACATTTCCGACTGCGATCTGGCGCGGGTGACGCGAGGGGTGCATTTGCTGACCCGGGAAGGGTGTGCGGTGTTGGAGGTGATTCAGTGGCGCACGGCGCAGGAGGCCTGAACGCTATTGAGCCAGGGAGGCTGTTTATAGCCGCTGCCGAAGGCTGCGATCGACTGCGTAGCAGACGCATATCCGGCCTCCCGGCTTTACCTGTTACACCGCGTCGTCAGGTTTGGCGGGCGCTTCGTCGGAATGCCGCCCAACCCGATCGCAGCCTCATTCTTCGGCAGCGGCTACAGGGAGCGTCAACCCCAAGCCGCCGACTCAGCCTTCGCACCTTATGAGGAGATCCCCGTGCACTATCCCATCAGCATCGAGTGGGGCGACGAGCACACGGCTACCGGCATCCAGATTCCCGACATTCCTGGCGCGGTCACCGCCGGCGATACCTTCGAGGCCGCGTATAGCGCCGCCATCGAAATCGCCCACGTCATGCTCGAAGAACTGGCCCGTGAGGGACAAGCCATTCCCCTGCCCTCGCCCACCAGCACACACCGCGCCAACCCCGACTTCGAAGGGATGGGCTGGGGCATGCTGGCTATCGATAAAACCGAGAAGGTCAATGTGACCCTACCGGGTTACGTGATTCAACGCATCGACCGCTTTGTGCGCGAGCACAACATCAAGAGCCGGTCGTCTTTCCTGGCGGATGCGGCGATGGAAAAGCTGGGGCGGTAAAGACCGAAAAGCGCCCTACACCCAGCCCCAAAACCCCAGACCGGCCGGCAGGCCGCCGTCTTGCTCTGCTCTTGCTTTGGCTTTTGATCTAAAAGCCCCGTTAACCACGATGGCCGAACGCAGGCATTGAGCCGTGGGTAACCCGGCAGGGATGCCGGGTTAGCCGCCCCAGGCCATGGATGGCCTGTGGCGGCGGCCCACGGATCAATGCCGGAGTGAGGGCATGCCGAGCCTAGGCGAGGGACCGAGTGGTGGGGCAAGACCTTTTGGTTACTTTTGGGGCGTTTGCCAAAAGTGACCCGCCGTAAGGGCGGAACCCTAAGCCGCCGTTACCGCAGCAACGGATATGCCCCCAAGACAATCGCGACCTACAACCTTCTCACTGCACCGGCAAAAAATTCATCAGCAACAAACTCTGCGCATAATTCAACCCAATCCGCCGATAACGCTCATCCAGCATCTGCGTCAACAAATCCAACCGCGCCACAATCTTCCCAAACTCCACAGCAAAACTCAGATTGCTGCCCTCCTCCGAAATCTCATTGGAAAACAGCAACAACTCCCCATTGGCCCCCTGCCGCTGGCTGAGCATCCAGGTAGCCTTTTCAATATTGCGCGCCGCATTGCTGACAAACTGCGGATCGATAGTGTCGGTCATGAAAAACTCAGTGCGCCCACCGTGGGCGGTCACCAGCATGCTGCCAATGGCATAGATGAAAGCGCCGACCCGGTCGCCACGAAACTCCGGGCTCAGGGCATAACTCAACGCCGCCAGATCGCGGCGGTTACCCAGGGCCGGCAACGCCTTCTGCTGCTCGATGGCCTGGCGGATTTCCCGCTGGGCGCTGGTGGCATCGGTATACCCCCACTCGCGCCACTGGTTGGGGTTGCGCAGGTAAAGCTTGTTCATCAGCAGGTACAGGCTTTGCAGGTTGTCGCGCATGCTCAGGGTGGCCATGCGGTCGACGCTGGTCTGGAAGAACTCCTGGGGTTTGCCATTGCTGAACTGGTGGACCATGTCGCGCCCCTGCTGCTGGCTGCAGCCACTGGCGCAGAGCATCAAGACAGCGGCCAGCCACAGAGGCTGGCGCGGCATACGCAGGCAAAACACGCGCAAGGAATAACGAGAAAGCGGATAAACCATCGGCACCATTCTGGACTCTGGCCGCGCGGGGAGTCGGCGCGGCCTGGCCCTGAATAGAACCGCAAAAACGCAAAAAGTGCGGTGACCGGGCCAACCGTGCATCGCCGGCCAACCCCGCCGAAGCCCTGGCCGGCAGCATGCAGGCTCGCCCCAAAAAAACATCAAGGCGCCGACGCCAGCCCGCCAATGGCCACGCGCCCCGCCCATGGCGGCTTGCCGATACGGCTTCGACGACTGATGCAAAACCGCCGGCGGCCTTGCATACTGCGCGCCCCGCACACTGCCCAAGGAAGAAACGTGTTGGCGCCTGCCCCCTCTTTGTCGAACCTGCTTATCCGTCGCCTGTTCACCCTGTGCTCATGGATCAACGCGCTCCTGAGCGGCATCGCCGTGGCCGCCCCGCTGGCGGTGATGGTAATCGCCGACCTGCAATTGATCGTCCCGCGGGACGTCAGCGGCACGCTGTTCGGCGGCGCCATGGGCTTCCAACTGTTCCTCGGCCTGTGGCTCGTCTGCCTCCTCGGCCTGACCCTGGCCCTGCTCACCCGCATGCCCGGCGCCCGCCTGGCCTGGATCGTCGCCGGGCTGGTGCCGCTGCTGCTGGGCGCCTGGTGGCGGATCAATTACCCGGACGATGCCGACGGCAACCTGATCTTCAGCCCGCAGTCCTGGGAGCTGGATTACGCGATGGCGATCGGCTGCGGCCTGGCCTTCAGCGGGCTGTACTGGTATCAGCGCGGGCGCCTCAAGCCCCGGCCAGCCGCCACCAGCGCGGATGTGCTGTTGCCGCGGATCGTTGGCGCGCTGCTGTTGGCTGGCGTGTTCATCCTCCCGGCGCTGAATTTCATCAAGCAGCCCTTGCCCAACTGTGCGTTCAACAAGGCCGGGCAACAGCTGAGCGTGTGCCTGAGCGATGACCCGAACGAGCGGGTGATCGTTGATTGATGGGCGGGACTTGGAAGATGCAGACGCAAGAGCGTCTTCCGTGCTTTGCCTGACATACCGCGCCGCCTGGTTTTGCGTACACTTCGCGTTCGGCGCAGCCTGCAACAGCGGCTACGGATGTGAAATGTACTTCTAAATACAGCCCGGTAGATCGCGTCGCTTTTGCTTTTGATCTTCGTGCCCCATCGGAGAGATTGTTAAACCCATCAATGATTCATATGCGGCAGCGATCACAGGCGGCAGCGCCACTTCCGACTCAAAGAAGACGATCAATCTCTGTGCTAGGTTCAATCCAAAATAGACGCTAGATCACATGCTTTGCGAATGTGATGTCCATTACCGGACGGTCATAGTCCAACAGGTGTGCATGATAGTGGCGGTACAACTGTAAGAGCAGAGCTGTATTGGGGCCAACCACATCCATCCCCCTATCGTCATATGGGAAAACCATGACGTGCTTTTTCAAATTGAACAGATAGAAATTACATCTGGGTTTTGGCTGTATCACGGAGAAGTCTTTAGCCAATGCACACCAAAGAAATGCTTGGAGCAGGGTTATAGGCGCTTCAAATGCCACGTTGACCCAATGCTCCGACTCATTTTCGCAGTACCACTCACCTGGATCTATTTCCTCGCTCCAAACTGACCGTTCAACGGGTATATCAATGCCGGCAGATCGAAGAGCGTGAATCGCGGCACGATGAGCAAATGGATTGCTTCCGGAGTGAATGCGTAGGCAAGCGACAAGCGTCGTTTCACCAACAAAGATATCGCTGCAAATCTGCGTTGATTTTCGCAGTGCCGAAAGGAACTGCTCTATCACCCCGCTGCCTTCAGAGAGTTCAAAGCGCAACCCTCCTGGATACGAATAGAAAAGAGGTCTAACAAAAGCTTTGCCCTCAAAAACTCTTTCAATTTCAAGCGCTAAACTCATTTAATCCCTTCGTGACTATCAGCCCGACTCCATGGCTGGGGCGGTGTGGGGTGATATTACTGTATACGTAAGGTCTGGGCTAAGTTGGCCAGCGAGAGACCGCTTCTGAACCCAGAATACGGAACGAGTGGCGCGCACAACTCATCCCGAAACCGGGCAGTACCACTGTCATAAAAGTGGATGACGTCACTATTTTGCCGGAGAAGTAACAGTGCTAACCGATCTGCAGGCCCGTGTATCACTCAAAGAGCTGATCGAAAAATACCTCAAGGGAAGAGATCCCGATTATGACCGTCTGATCGAAATCATCCAGGATCCATCACGGCAAGTCCCGATTAGAGGTGTGCTCGAGGATATTCAGCAGTACAACAAGATGCAGTACACGCAACAAGAGCTTGAGCTAATCGACGACCTTTTGTACATGTATGGGTAAGTCCCTATCACGTTGGCACGAGCTAGTCCTTTCAGCTCCAATCTCTCCGATCGCTATCTGGTCAGGCCCGGCGAGAGAACGTGACGTCATTTTGTCCATTCTGCACACCCGATTTGAATAACTGCATAGGCCGTTAGTAGCCATTCCTGAGCGCTATTGGGCCTGGAAGGCTGTTTGTAGCCGCTGCCGAAGGCTGCGATCGGCTGCGTAGCAGACGCACATCCTGCTTCGCGGGTTTATCTGTTACACCGCGTTGTCAGGTTTGGCGGGTGCTTCGCACCCGGTCGCAGCCTCATTCTTCGGCAGCGGCTACATCACAGGGTTTCATGAGAGAACGCGTTCAACTTCAGGTCAGCCGGTAGGCCGCCGTCTGGCTTTTGCTTTGGCTTTTGATCTGAAGGCCCCGTTAACCACGATGGCCGAACGCAGGCATTGAGCCGTGGGTAACCCGGCAGGACGCCGGGTTAGCCGCACGGGGCCAGGGATGGCCCCTTGCGGCGGCCCACGGATCAATGCCGGAGTGAGGGCATGCCGAGCCTAGAGGCGAGGCACCGAGTGGTGGGGCAAGGCCCTTTGGTTACTTTGGGGCCTTTCCAAAGTGACTCGCCGTCAGGGCGAAACCCTAAGCCGCCGTGACCGCAGCAACGGATATGTACACCGTCCAGAAAGTGCGGTGCCAGAACCGACGCTATCGCGAGCAAGCTTCGCTCCTACAGATGCCCACCGCATAATCGCTAGCGGCCGTGACCGCAGCGACGGATAGGTACACCGTCCAAAAAGTGCGGTGCCAGGGCCGACGCTATCGCGAGCAAGCTTCGCTCCTACAAAAGCCCACAACGTACAGCTGTCGATCCCCCAGCAAATTGCATTGCATCGCCTACCGTCGCAGGATGTCGCCCTGACCCACAACCGCTCAAAAGGACGTGCCGATGACAATTCGTGCTGTGGTTTTCGATTTTGGTGGCGTGCTGTTCGACTGGAGCCCGCACCACCTGTACCGCCAACTGATCCCCGACGATGCCCGCCGCCAATGGTTCCTCGAGACCATTTGCACCCAGGCCTGGAACACCCAGCAGGACGCCGGGCGAACGCTGGCCGAAGCGACCCGCAGCCTGCTGGCCGAACACCCGGAGCATGCGCCGCTGATCGAGGCCTATTACGGGCGCTGGCCGGAAATGCTCCGCGGCCAGCTGGATGACGGCGTGGCCTTGCTGGAAGAGTTGCACCAGGCGCAGATGCCGCTGTTCGGGCTGACCAACTGGTCCCGGGAGACCTTCCCCTACGCCTGGGACAACTATCCGTTCCTCCAGCGCTTTCGCGACATCGTGGTGTCCGGGCAAGAGCGGCAGATCAAGCCTGACGCCGAGATCTACCACACCGCCCTGCAGCGCATTCGCGCGCACCTGCCGGATGTGGCGCCGCAGGAGTTGGTGTTCATCGACGACCACGCGCCGAATATCGTCGCCGCCAAGGCCCTGGGCTGGAATGCGATTCACCACCAGTCGGCGGCTGAAACCCGTCGCCAGTTGCAGGTCTTGGGGCTTTTGGGCGCGATGTGAAATAGCTGGATGAAGCCGTTGCCGCAATGACAGCGGGGATCAACCGATCGCGATGAAAAAAGGCGATGGCCGCTGCCGGCCATCGCCAAATCGCCCTGCTCAGGCGCCTTGCAACGGTCCGGGTGAAACGATGATCTTGACGTTGTGTTCCTTATTGTTGACCAGTTCCTCGAAGCCCTGGCCAACGATCTGTTCCAGCTGGATACGCCCGGTCACCAGCGGCGCAATGTCCAGGCGGCCGTCGGCGATAAAGGCGATCACGTCGGCGAATTCACCGTTGTAGGCCAGCGCCCCCAGCACCTGCTTCTCGGTGGCCACCAACTCGAAGAAGTTGAACTCGCTGGGCTCCTCGAAGATGCCCACCAGCACGCATTTGCCAGCCTTGCGGATCAGGTCGATGGCCAGCTTGGCGGTGTGCTTGTTGCCGATGCATTCGAAACTGACATCCGCCCCCAACCCGCCGGTCAGGCGCTTGACCTCGGCCAGGGCATCGCACGCCTTGGGATCGAGCACATGGCTGGCGCCGACTTCCAGGGCCTTGGCCTTGCGCGCGCCGGACATTTCCAGGGCGATCACCTGGGCCGCGCCGGCAGCCTTGGCGCACATGATGGTGCACAGGCCGATGGTGCCGGCGCCGACCACCACCACGTTCTGGCCCAGCAGGCTGCCGGCCTTTTTCACCGCGTGCATGCCCACCGCTAACGGCTCGATCAAGGCCCCGGCCTCGGCGGGAAAGTTGTCCGGCAAGGCGTACAGCAGGTTGGCCGGCACGTTCACCCGCTCGGCGAAGGCGCCGTTGTTCATCAGCCCGGTAAAGGCCAGATTCTCGCAGATGTTGTACAGGCCGTGGGTGCAGTAATAACAGGTGCCGCAATGCTGGCAGGCGTCGGCGGCCACCGCCTGGCCAACGCTGAACCCCTGGACCCCGGCACCGAGGGCGACGATCTCGCCGCAGAACTCGTGGCCGAGGATGCACTGGCCCTTGATCCCGGTCAGCGGGTGCGGCGCTTCCACCGGAATGAACACCGGCCCGGCCACGTATTCGTGCAGGTCGGACCCGCAGATGCCGCACCAGTCGACCCGGATCTGCACCCAGCCGGCGGGCGGCGCCTCGGGCAGCGGCACGTCTTCGACGCGGATATCGTGACGGCCATGCCAGACCGCGGCGCGCATGCTGGGGACGGCTTTGAGGGAAACACTCATCTTGGCTTCTCCTTGTTTTTGTCGGGCTGCGACGGCCCCTTGGCCGCCGCAGAAAACTTCAGTGCTGCTGGATAAAGTCGAGGATCAGGCGATTGACCTGCTCCGCCGCTTCCATCTGCACCATGTGCCCCTGCCCCGGCAGCACCTCGATCTGCGCCTTGAGCCCGGCGCTGTGGCTCACCGGAATGATCCGGTCGTCGCTGCCCCAGATCACCAGCACCGGCTGCCCGCCGTCCTGCACCACGGGGCGCAGGTCAGCCTGCTGGCGGCCCTCGGCAAACAGCTGGCCGGCCAGTTGCCCGAGGGCCGCGTCCACCCCTTCCAGGCGCTTGAACTTGAGCATGTCGTCGAGCATCTGTCGGTTCACCAGTTCGGCGTTGGAGAACAGCTGCACCAGCTGCGGCTTGAGGGCATTGCGGTTGCCGGCCTCGACAAAACCGCGCAGGTAATCGCCGTTGATTTCGGCCCCCAGCCCGGCGCTGCCGATCAGGCTCAGCGAGCGCACCCGCTGCGGCGCCAGGCGCGCGGTGTTCAAGGCCACCGCGCCGCCCATGGAATGCCCCACCAGATGGGCCACGGGAATCTCCAGGTGATCGAGCAAGGCCAGCAGCACGTCGCTCAGTTCGTCCAGGTCGCCCCGTTGCAGGGCCTTGGCCGACTCGCCGTGGCCCGGCAGGTCGAGGGCGACCACCCGGCGCCCGGCGGCCAGGGCCTCGTGGTTGAACAGCCAGTTGTTCAGGTCGCCGCCGAAACCGTGCACCAGCACCAGCGGCATGCCGCCTGCGCCGCGCTCGAAGTAGCGGATCAGCCGGCCCTCCAGCTCGACCTTCTGCGGCGCCGGGCCGCTGTCTTCGTCGGCGGCATCGCCGGGCACGAAAGCCGCCTGGAACTGCTCGATCACCGCGTCGATCTCGGCGTCGCTGGCTTCGCCCTCGACCACGATGCCGAGCAAGGCGCCCACCGCCAGGGTCTCGTCCTGGCGGGCGACTTGCCGGCGCAGCACCCCGGAGAACGGCGCCTCGACGCTGCTGGAGATCTTGTCGGTTTCCACGTCCAGCATTTCGTCGCCCTTGCTGATGCTCTGCCCCTCTTCCTTGAGCCAGGCATCGACCCGGCCCTCGGTCATCGACAGGCCCCACTTGGGCATGGTCAGGGTATGGATCTGGCTCATCGGCGGCTCCACTCGATCAGGTTCAGCACGGCCTGTTCGATCTTCGCCGCGTCGGGGATGTACAGGTCTTCCAGGGCATCGGAGAACGGCACCGGGGTGTGCGGCGCGGTGACCATTTCGATGGGTGCCTTGAGCGCGGCGAAGGCTTTTTGCGCCACCAGCGCCGAGATGTCGGTGGCCATGGAGCAGCGCGGGTTGGCTTCGTCGATCACGACCAGACGCCCGGTCTTCTCCACGCTTTCCAGGATGCTGTCTTCGTCCAGCGGGCTGGTGGTGCGCAGGTCGATGACCTCGCAATCGATGCCGCGCCCGGCCAGGCTGCGCGCCGCCTCCAGCGCGGTGTTGACCGTGCGCCCGTAGGACACCAGGGTCACGTCCTTGCCGTCGCGCAGGAAGTTGGCCTCGCCGAACGGAATCGCATAGGACTCCTCCGGCACTTCGCCCTGCAGGCTGTAGAGCAGCTTGTGCTCGCAGAAGATCACCGGGTCGTTGTCGCGGATGGCCTGGATCAGCAGGCCCTTGGCGTCATAGGGCGACGACGGGCAGACCACTTTCAGCCCGGGGATGTGGGTCCACAGCGAGGTGAGCATCTGCGAATGCTGGGCCGCGGCGCGCAGGCCGGCGCCGACCATGGTGCGGATCACCAGCGGGGTCTGCGCCTTGCCGCCGAACATGTAGCGGAACTTGGCCGCCTGATTGAGGATCTGGTCCAGGCAGCAGCCGGCGAAGTCGACGAACATCAGTTCGCACACCGGGCGCACGCCCCGGGTGGCCGCGCCCACGGCGGCGCCGACATAACCGATTTCCGACAGCGGGGTGTCCAGCACTCGCCCGGGGAATTGGTGGTAGAGGCCCTTGGTCACGCCCAGCACGCCGCCCCAGGCGTCGTTGTCGCCGGGGGCACCGGCACCGCCGGCCACGTCTTCACCCATGATGAACACGCTGGGGTCGCGACGCATTTCCTGGGCCAGGGCTTCGTTGATGGCCTGCTGGTAACTGATTTTTCTCGCCATGATGGTTCTCTCGATTTTTTGTTGTGGGGGCGATGAAGGGGGCCGCTCAGGGGTAAGCGACGTAGACGTCGCTGAGCAGATCGGCCGGGCTCGGCTTGGGGTCGGACTTGGCCTTGCGCACCGCGTCCTCGATCAGCGCGTCCACCTCCTGGTCGACCTGCTCCAGTTGGCTGGCCTGGACCAGGCCCGAGCGCGTGGTGCGCTCGCGAAACTGCATCAGGCAGTCGTTGTGCTCGCGGTAATGCTTGACCTCGTCGGGGGCGCGGTAGGTCTGCGCGTCGCCCTCGAAGTGGCCGTAGTAACGGGTCAGCTTGACCTCGATCAGCGAGGGGCCCTCGCCGGCCCGAGCCCGCTCTACGGCGGCGCCGGCGGCCTCGTGCACGGCGAAGAAATCGAAGCCGTCCACCGTCACCCCGGGCATGCCGAAGCCGGCGGCGCGGTCGGCGATGTGGTCGCAGGCCACCGACCAGTTGGACGCCGTGGCCTCGGCGTAGCCGTTGTTCTCGGCGATGAACAGGCACGGCAGGTTCCACACCGAGGCCATGTTCATGGCCTCGAACACCGCCCCTTCGTTGGAGCCGCCGTCGCCGAAGAACACCACCGACACGCCGTCGGTGCCCTGCAGCCGCGCCGCCAGGGCAGCGCCCACCACCAGTGGCGCGCCGGCGCCGACGATGCCGTTGGCGCCGAGCATCCCCTTTTCGAAATCGGCGATGTGCATGGAGCCGCCCTTGCCCTGGCAGACCCCGGTCTTCTTGCCGTAGATCTCGGCCATCATCCCGTACACGTCCACGCCCTTGGCGATGCAATGGCCGTGGCCACGGTGGTTGGAGGCGATGCAGTCATCGTCCCGCAGGTGGGCCATGACCCCGGCGGCCGAGGCCTCTTCGCCGGCGTACAGGTGGACGAAACCGGGGATCTCGCCGGTGGCGAATTCCACGTGCAGGCGTTCTTCGAATGCGCGGATGGTGCGCATCACCCGGTAGGCATGCAGCAACTGCTCAGTGGTCAAAGGTGTCGACATTTTTATTCTCCAGGGTGTCTTCGGACTGAAAGTTCACGGGGTGTTGCCGGTGCTGGCGGTCGATGGCCAGCAGGCGCTGGCGCGCCGCGTGGTCCAGCACCGCGTTGACGTCGATGCTCAGCGGGCCGCCGCCATCGAGGGTGACCGTGGGCCGGTCGTGGGCGTTGAATTCGATCTCGCGCTCGCCATCCAGGGCCAGGGTGCCGGCGCTCAGGCACAGCGGCTGGGGCACGTCGGGCAGCAGGTAGCCGGCGTCCCGCACGCCGCAGCCCTGCAACAGGCCCGGGGCCAGGGGCACCAGCAGCGCTTCGGGGGATTGAGGATCGAGGCGCATCCAGGCGCCGTGGGGCTCCTGGCGGGTGACCGGCAACCACAGCCCGCAGAGCGCGGAAATACCGATGGACTGGGGCTCGGCGAAGGTCACGAAGACCTCGGCCAGGTCGCTGGCGCGGCTGATGGCGCGGGCGCCGACAAAGGCCAGGGGCGACACTGCCACGTCCACCAGGGCCACTTCGCAGAGGCCCCGGGAAGGCTCGCGCACCAGCAGGCGTTTGTTGCGCCGCAGGGCGATTGCGCCGGGCACCCGGCCGCTGGCGTAGAGGCCGCCGGCCAGCCCGGCGCTGGTGGCTTCACGCAGTTCCGGGAAAGCATTGTTGGTGCCGGTGGACAGGGTCAGCAAGGGGATATCGCCGACCTCGGCGGCCACCGCCTTGTGGGTGCCGTCGCCGCCGAGCACGGCGATCAGCGCCACCTCGCGCTCGGCCATCCAGCGCGCCGCCCGGCGGGTGTCCTCGACGCTCTGGCGCAGGGTCAGGTCAAGGAATTCCAGGGCCGGCCAGTGGTTGTCCCGGGCCTGGCGGCTGCGGCTGTTCTTCTGCACCGCGGCGGCGATCCCGGTCATGTCGGTGGGCATCAATACCTGCTCGATGCCGGTGGCGCCGAAGGCCGCCAGCAGGCGCTGGATCACCGAGACCTTGTCGGTGCTGGAAAACAGCCCGGCGTTGGCGGTGAGGCGGCGCACATCGCGCCCCGAGGCCGGGTTGGCGATGATGCCCACGCTCAGGGGACGGCGACTCATAAGCCCACCGCGGGCGGATCACAGGCAGGACAAGACATGGGGCACCTCGTTGTTATTCTTCGATGAGCCAGTCGGGGCTGGTTATCCAGGGATAGAGCAAGGCCGGTGCCAATTGCCCTGGAAAACCCGGACAAGGCCGATCCAGAGCGCTTGCCTTGAAGCTGGCGAGGCCTTGGCCAGCCCCACCGATGAGACGTTGCATGTCAGGTTGCACGGGGCTTCGGCGAGACCTTGAGACGTTGCGTCTCACGCCCGCCGCCGGGGCAGCCGGCGCTTGTCGAGGCGGGCGGATCGGCGCTTAATTGCGCCCACAACGATAAGAAGCTGCAACCGGAGGCCTTCATGCTTTCCGCACACTCAAGAGCCCACGTGGACTGCGTCAGCCGGATCCTGAAAAACGCCGCGCACCTGCCCCAGGCGCCGGTCCCGAGCCTGATCCTCGACTCCTGGCGCCGCTCCCTGGAGCAGCACCACCTGGACCCCGGTTCGCTACAGGGGCCACGTATCCTGTCCCAGGATGTGCTCAAGGAATGCCGCGAGCGCTCCGAGCTGTTCCTGCGCATTGCCAGCGAAGAAGTGGCCCGCCTCCACGGCCGGGTGCGCGACGCCGACTATTGCGTGCTGCTCACCGACGCCCAGGGCCGGACCATCGACTACCGGGTGGAATCGACCATTCGCAACGACTGCCGCAAGGCCGGCCTGTACCTGGGCACCTGCTGGTCGGAGGGCGAGGAAGGCACCTGCGGCGTGGCGGCGGTGCTCACCGCCCGCGCGCCGATCCCGGTGCACAAGCGCGACCACTTTCGCGCGGCCTTTATCGGCCTGACCTGCTCCGCCGCGCCGGTGTTCGACCCCCTGGGCGAACTGCTGGGGGTGCTGGATGTTTCGGCGGTGCGCTCCCCGGACGAGCGCCGTTCCCAGCACCTGATCCGGCAGATGGTGGTGCAGAGCGCCCGGGAGATCGAACAGGCGTTCTTCATGAGCAGCGCCCAGGGTTATTGGGTGCTGCGGGCCCACGCCAGCCCGGGTTATGTCGACAGCCAGCCCGATTATCTATTGGCCTGGGACGACGACGGCTGCCTGCGCGCGCTGAACCCGGCGGCCCGCGCCTACCTGCTGCAACGTTATGGCCAGCTGCCCCAGCACATCGCCCAGGTGTTCGATCCGCAATTGCTGCATCGCGCCCGGGATGAAGCGCTGTGCCCGCTGTCCGCGGAACTGCATGGACGGCTGCGGGCGCCGCGCCGGCCCCTGAGCCGCCCGCGCCTGAGCATGGCCGGCGAGCCACTGGACCCGCGGGTGGAGCAGAGCCTGCGCCTGGCGGTGCGGGTCAAGGATCGGCATCTGCCGGTGCTGATCCAGGGCGAGACTGGTTCCGGCAAAGAAGTCTTCGCCCGCCAGCTGCACCAGGCCAGCCAGCGCCGCGAGCGGCCGTTCGTGGCGGTGAACTGCGCGGCGATCCCGGAAAGCCTGATCGAGAGCGAGCTGTTCGGCTATGTCGCCGGAGCCTTTACCGGAGCCTCCGGCAAGGGCATGCAGGGCCTGCTGCAACAGGCCGATGGCGGCACCCTGTTTCTCGACGAGATCGGCGACATGCCCCTGGCCTTGCAGACCCGCTTGCTGCGGGTTTTGGCCGAGGGCGAAGTGGCGCCGCTGGGGGCGTCGCAGCGCCGGTCGGTGGATATCCAGGTGATCTGCGCTACCCACCGCGACCTGGAAAGCCTGGTGGCCGAGGGGCGCTTTCGCGAGGACCTGTATTTCCGCCTGGGCGGCGCGCGCTTTCAGTTGCCGCCGCTGCGCGAACGCAGCGACCGGCTGGCGCTGATCACGCGGATTGTCGAGGAGGAATCCAAGCGCTGCGGAGCGCCGGTGCAACTGGGCAACGCGGCCCTGGAATGCCTGCTGGGTTATCGCTGGCCGGGCAATGTGCGGCAATTGCGGCATGTACTGCGCTATGCCTGCGCGGTGTGCGAGGGGCCGTTGATCCAGCTGCATGACCTGCCGGAACAGGTGCGCGGGGTCGAGCCCGCGGGCGCCCTGCCCGCCCAGGAAACCGGCGGCAGCCCCGAGCGCCAGGCGTTGCTGGATGCCCTGGTGCGCCATCGCTGGAAGCCGGTGGCGGCGGCCAGGGCCCTGGGTATTTCCCGCGCGACCCTGTACCGCCGGGTGCAACAGCACGGCATCCAGATGCCCGGACGCAGCCCGGCCTGAGCGGGGTCGGCGATGCAGAGTCCGTAGCCACTGCCGCAGGCTGCGCAGGAGACGTAAAACCCGCATCCATGGTTGACCTGTGCACCGCGCTGCCTGGCTTGGCGTCCGCTGCGCGGCCGTGCGCAGCCTGCGGCAGCGGCTACACCGTCGGGCGCGCGGCAGTGGCTATGGGGTCGGGGGTTGGTAGCGCGCGCGGTAGCGGCCGGGGCTTTCGCCGGTCCATTTCTTGAACGCGCGGTGGAAGGCGCTGGGTTCCTGGAAGCCGGTGCGCTCGGCGATTTCGCCGATGCTGGCGCGGCTCTGGCGCAGCAGTTCGACGGCCATGGCGCGGCGCACTTCGTCCTTGATCTCCTGGTACGACACGCCCTCGCGCTCCAGGCGCCGCCGCAGGGTGCTGGGGCTGACCTGCACCTCGCCGGCAAAAGCTTCCAGGGTCGGCCACTGGCTGTAGTGACTGCGGCGCAGGCGTTGATAGACCTGGGTCGCCAGGCCGTGCTGGTTGCGAAAACGGATCACCAGCCATTGCGGCGCGCTGCGCAGAAAAACCTTGAGCGAGGCCAGGTCCTGGACCACCGGCAGGCGCAGGAAGCGGCTGGCGAATTCGATTTCGGTACGCTCGGCGCCGAAGGTCAGGTTCGGCCCCCAGAGCAAGGCATCGTCGCTCAGGGACAGGCGCGGATAACGAAAGTCGGCGCGGTCGATGGGAATGCGCCGCCCGCCGAGCCAGCACAGCAGGCTGATCATCAGCACCAGGAAGGTCTCTTCACCAAAACGCCCGGCGGCGTCATCGCAAGGCTGGCTGTCGAGGCTCAGCACCGCGCGCTTGCCGCGCACGCTGAGGCAGCCACGGAAGTCGCGCAGGAACAGGCTGAAGTTGGCCAGGCATTGGCGCAGGGCCTTTTCCAGGGTCGGCTCCTGGATCAGCCCGCGGCAGATCAGGGCGAACGCCCCCGGCGGCAGGCCGTGGGAATCGAGCTGGAAAAACTCGTCGCCCAGCTCGCGGATCTGGATCAGCCACAGGGCCGCGAACGCGCTGGCCGGCACCCGCGCCTCGGGCTGGCCGAGCAAGGCCGGATCGATGCCCGCTTCGGCCAGCACCGCGGCCAGGCGCTCGGGCCGCTCACGCAAGGCGTGGACCATCACCTGCACGAAGTAGACCGCGACCGAATCCTTTTCCCGCATGGAATGACTGCTCTCTGTGGCTGTGGACATGGCAAAAAACGCCAGCGCGGCTGAGCGCTTTTGGCATAGGCCGGGGTCGGCGCGGGCACTAGACTCGCGCCTCGAAGGTTGCATTGCAAGACGCGCTCGCGCTGCGCTGCGACACGTCCGGACGAAGAAAGAGAAGCCAAGATGAATCTGCAGAATATCGGTGTGATCGGCGCCGGCACCATGGGTAACGGTATCGCTCAGGTCTGTGCCCAGGCCGGGTTCGAAGTGACCTTGCTGGACATCAGCGACAGCGCCCTGCAAAAGGCCGTGGCCACGGTGAGCAAGAACCTCGACCGGCTGATCGCCAAGGGCAGCCTGGACGAAGCGCAGAAACAGGCGGCCCTGGGGCGCATCCGCACCAGCACCGACTACGCCAGCCTGGTCGACGCACAACTGGTGATCGAAGCGGCCACGGAAAACCTCGAGCTGAAACGGCGGGTGCTGCAACAGATCGCCGCCCAGGTTTCCAGCACCTGTGTCATCGCCTCCAACACCTCGTCGCTGTCGATCACCCAGCTCGCCGCCAGCGTCAGCGCGCCCGAGCGCTTCATCGGCCTGCACTTCTTCAACCCGGTGCCGGTGATGGGGCTGATCGAAGTGATCCGCGGCCTGCAGACCAGCGACGCGACCCACACCCTGGCCCTGGACATGGCCACCCGCCTGGGCAAGGTCGCGATCACCGCCGGCAACCGCCCGGGCTTCGTGGTCAACCGGATCCTGGTGCCGATGATCAACGAGGCGATCCTGGTATTGCAGGAAGGCCTGGCCAGCGCCGAGGACATCGACGCCGGCATGCGCCTGGGCTGCAACCAGCCGATCGGCCCGCTGGCCCTGGCCGACCTGATCGGCCTGGACACCCTGCTGGCGATCCTTGAGGCCCTCTACGATGGCTTCAACGACAGCAAATACCGGCCCGCGCCGCTGCTCAAGGAAATGGTCGCCGCCGGTTACCTGGGGCGCAAGACCGAACGTGGCTTCCACCGCTATGGCTGAGCGTTGCTCGCGTTTCGCCGAAAGCCGCGACAAGGCCCTGGAGCTGTTCGCCAGCAAGGGTTTCGGCCAGGTCGGCATGCGCGAGCTGGCGAGCCACCTGGGGCTGACCCCGGGCTCGCTGTATCACCATTACCCAAGCAAACAGCACCTGCTGCTGGACCTGATCGAAGAGTTCTACGACGAACTGCTCGGCACCCTGGGGCGCATCGAACGGCGGCGCAAGGCGCCGGACGATCGCCTGCGCACCCTGATCCGCGCCCACCTGAAACTGCACCGGGAACTGCCTCGGCATTTCCGTCTGGTGGAGCGCGACAGCGGTTGCCTGAACCAGGACCAGCAGCAGCGTGTGCGCCAACTGCGCGAGCAATATGAACGCCGCCTGCTGATGCTCCTCGGCCCGCTGCCGCGGCTCGGCGACGCGGCGCTGCTGGCCACCGGGCATGCCATCGCCAGCCTGCTCAACAGCGCGCCCGGCTGGCTGGACGAGCAGCCACTGACCGAGCACGAGCGCGAAACCCTGCTGGAACACCTGCTCAGCGGCGCCCTGGAACGGCTGTTGAATAGCGCGCCGCAGAGCGCCGTGGCCTGAACCGCGGCGCAACACCAATCGCCGCCCCTGCGACCATCGACTGCCGACCGCACTCCCACAGACAACAACCGCCCCTGTAGCCGCTGCCGCAGGCTGCGATAAGGCCCGCAAGGGCTTCGGCGTCCGTGCGTTCTCCGCGAGCCTGCGGCTCGATCGCAGCCTGCGGCAGCGGCTACCGGTGAGGCGGATGACGGGGCATGTAAGTGGCGGTGCCTGCTTGTATTCATTCCTTGTAAGCGGTGGGTCGCTGATTGCCAAACGCGCTATAGAGCCGCGTCAGTTCCTTGTCCTGCCTGGATATATTTTTTCCCGATAACGGCTATTCAAAGTTATTCGTTCACCCTCGCGTTTGCCCCATGCCCGGCCTGCTTAACTGCAAAAGCTGCCGGATAGCGCAGTCTCTGCAACCTCCCACGGAAGGCAACGCCATGAGTTCATCCTCGCTCCACCCCGTCACGCCTTATGGCGTGGCGATTCAAGAAGCAATCGCCCTCGGCAACCTGCCGCAGATGAAGTCCCTGCTCAAACAACGCGATTCATCCCAGAAAGAATCCAAAGAACTGAGCAGCGCTTACGAGCAGTTGGCACAGGAAGTCGCCCGTCTGGAACGACGCTAAGGCCGTTCCATTTTCTAATGCACTGGAGGCAATCATGTCCGGTTCCACTTCGTCCAATCTTGGCTTGTTTCCCCTCAGCTACCGGATCGGTACTTCGATCCCCGGCGCGCCGAGCCTCACCCTCGACCTGCTGGTCTACACCCCCGAGCAGAGCGTGCGTGGCACCTCGCTGGTGACCCAGGCCGTCAACCCACCTTTGGAGCTGTCGTCCGATGTGTGGGGGCAATACACCTACCTGACCGTCATGCCACCCAGCACCAGCAAGATCCTGGTCACCGCCCAGGGTAATCAGGGCGGGCCGGGCTCGAACTCGATCATCACCTTCAAGATTCAACTGGTGGTGGATCACGACTGGAAGAACGGCATCGCCAACTACCAGTACTACAACGGCCAGCGCTGGGTATCGGTGGAGAACGTTCCCGCCCACCTCGTCGAGTCGGTGCCCTCCTACGCCTTCTCGGCCTTGCCGATACCGCTGGAGCCCGGCCCGGTCCTGCTGCCCTATCCACCGATCACCCCGCTGTATGCCGCGCCGATCCATGGCGCCATCGCCAGTGGCGACCTGGCCCAGATGAAGAGCCTGGCCAGCCTGGCCCAGCAGCAACTGGAACAATTGCCCCAGCTGCGCAGCGCGCTGGACGCGGCCAAGGACGAGATCGGCAGGCTCGAGCGGCGTTGACCATGGCGCGCCAACCCATCCGGCTTCCCTGAACAAGAACAAGGAGTTGCACCATGCAAACTGGACTGTTCCATACCCGCATCCAAGCCACCACGGGGCTGTTGGGTGCCCCGGTTCTGATCCTCGACCTGTTGGTCAACACCGTGCAGAAAAAAGTCAGCGGCGTGGCCCGAGTGTTCAAGAGCACCTATCCGCCAGTGAACTTCTTCGCCGACGTGTGGGGCGACTACTCCCAGTTACAGCTGCACCCGTCGACCGAAGGCCACATCATCCTGAGCCTGACCGGCAACCCCAGCGGACCGACCAGCCAGATCGCCGCGACCTTCCAGCTGCACGGGATTCTCGGGCTCGACTGGGCCAGCGGTTTCGCCAGCTACAAATACTGCTACCAGGGCAACTGGCAGGACGTGCAGCACGCCACGGTCAGCCAGGCGTCGATCCCGCACCCCGAGCCTGTACCTCATCACCCCGTGCCGCTGTATGCGGTGGCGGTGCAGCAGGCGCAAAGCAGTGGTGACCTGGCGCAGCTCAAGGCGGTCGTCCGCCAGGGCGAGCAGCAACTGGCCAGCGGCGATGCGCTGCGCAGCGCCCTGCAGCAGCTGAACGCCGAGATCGCCCGCCTCGAAGCTCGCTGAAAGGTGGCGTCCGGGCCTGGCCTTCCTTCCCCCAGGGCCAGGCCCGGTTCCCCACTGGCAAACCCTTTGTCCGCCCGGGCCGGCATCGCCAGGGACGGCGCGGACATCCGCCAGGTTCGTGCCGCGCGCCGGTGTGCGCGCAAAGGACTGTCCATGTCAGCCAATCGCCCCGCCCGCTACCTCAGCGAAACCGACCTCAAGCGTTACGTACCGGTGCATGTGGTCTGGGAAATCACTCTCGCCTGCGACCTCAAATGCCTGCATTGCGGCTCGCGCGCCGGCCACCGACGCCCCAATGAATTGAATACCCAGGAATGCCTCGACGTGATCGACGCCCTCGCCGCCCTCGGCACGCGGGAAGTCACCCTGATCGGCGGCGAAGCCTATTTGCGCAAGGACTGGACCCGCCTGATCCAGGCCATCCACGACCACGGCATCTACTGCGCGATCCAGACCGGCGGGCGCAACCTGACCCCGGCGAAAATGCAGGCCGCGGTGGAGGCCGGGCTCAACGGCGTGGGGGTTTCGCTGGACGGCCTGGCGCCCCTGCACGACGCCGTGCGCAATGTCCCGGGCTCCTTCGACAAGGCCGTGGACACCCTGCGCCGGGCCAAGCAGGCCGGGCTCGCGGTCAGCGTCAACACGCAGATCGGCGCGGCCACCCTGCCCGACTTGCCGGAGCTGATGAACCAGATCATCGAACTGGGCGCCACCCATTGGCAGATCCAGCTGACGGTGGCCATGGGCAACGCGGTGGACCACCCGGAACTGCTGCTGCAACCCTATCAACTGCTGGAAGTGATGCCCCTGCTCGCGCGTCTCTACCGTGAAGGCCAGGAACGCGGCCTGCTGATGAACGTGGGCAACAACATCGGTTACTACGGCCCTTACGAGCATATGTGGCGCGGCTTCGGCGACGAGCGCGTGCACTGGAGCGGCTGCGCCGCCGGGCAAACGGTGCTGGCCCTGGAAGCCGACGGCACGGTCAAGGGCTGCCCTTCGCTGGCGACGGTGGGGTTTTCCGGCGGCAATGTGCGCGACATGAACCTGCACGACATCTGGCACTACAGCGAGGGCATGCATTTTGGCCGCCTGCGTTCGGTCGACGACCTCTGGGGTTATTGCCGCACCTGCTACTACAACGACGTGTGCCGCGGCGGCTGCACCTGGACCTCGCACTCGCTGCTGGGCAAGCCCGGTAACAATCCGTACTGCCACTACCGCGCCCTGGACCTGCAGAAAAAGGGCCTGCGCGAACGCATCGTCAAACTCGAGGACGCCGCCCAGGCGTCGTTCGCGGTCGGTCGCTTCGACCTGATCACCGAACGCATCGACACCGGCGAGACGGTCAGCAGCGTCAGCGACAGCGGCCAGGTGATCAAGCTGGCGTGGATCAACCAGGGGCAGAAATCCCCCGAGGAAGGACGCCTGCCCACCCAGCTGGCGCTGTGCCGCGGCTGCTGGCAGTACATCCATGCCCACGAAACCACCTGCCCGCACTGCTCGGCCGATGTGGCCAGCGCCGAGGCCGACTACCTGGCCGACCGCGCCCGGCAACAGGCGATCATGGATCGCCTGACAGGCCTGCTGGGCATGCCCCAGACCCGGCTGGTGTAGCCACCAGCCAAAGCCCGCCGCCCACCGGGCGGCGGGCCTGACAGAGGGTTGCAGCAAGGGTGATAACCCGCCACGGGCCCATGAGAAAACCGTCTAAAAACAAGCCCACTGCCACACAGGTTTAGGCTTTGCTAGTGAAGGCCTCAACCCATCAGCGTTTGCCAGCGGGCCGGCTCACCCGGCGCGCCCGCGGCCCCTGCCATCCGGGAGTTCCAGTATGAAAATCAATCCCTACCTGATCTTCAACGGCGATTGCGCCGCCGCCTTCAAGTTCTACGCCCAGTGCCTGCAAGGCACCCTCGAAGTGATGATGACCTTCGGCGAAAGCCCCGCCCGCGACCATGTTCCCGCCGAGTGCCACAACCTGGTCATCCACACCCGCCTGCTGGTGGGCGACCAGGCCATCATGGGCTCGGACAGCACGCCCGACCGGCCTTATTCGGGGATCCACGGCTGCTCGATATCGCTGAATGTCGACAGCATCGCCGAGGCCGAGCGGGTGTTCGCCGCGCTGGCGGACCAGGGCACTGTGCAAATGCCGCTGGAGGCCACCTTCTGGGCGGCGCGCTTCGGCATGCTGGTCGACCGCTTCGGCGCCTCGTGGATGGTCAACTGCGAAAAGGACCAGTGACAGGCGCCTGTCGTTAAGCCAAGGGGCCGTGGCGATCCGCTGCCCCTCAGGCCTCGCCCTCGGCCTCCATCGCCCGCAGCCCCGCCAGCCGCTGACGTATGCCTTCGCTGGCCACCGGCCCGGCCTGGACCGTGCACGCCTCCAGCGGCACCGGGCGACCATCGGCCAGGTCGGCCATCATCGGCCGCACCGGCCGGCCAGTGGCGCGCTCGACGATCTGCACGCTTTCCCCTTCCGGCGCGTAATGGCGATTGCCCCAGGCGACGAACGCCATCAGCACCACACGAAAATCCTCGCCCCGGGCCGTCGGTACATATTGGTAGCGCAGCGGCCGCTGACTGTAGGCCTGGCGCTCCAGCAAGCCGTCCTCGACCAGCGAATTCAAGCGCCGGGTGAGCATGTTGGGGGCGATCTGCAGGCTACGGGAAAACTCCTCGAAACGCCGCAGGCCATGCAGGGCGTCGCGCATGATCAGGATGCTCCACCACTCGCCCACCCGCTCCAGACTGCGGGCAATCGGGCATTCGTCGTGAAGGAGGGTCTTGCGTTGCATGGTGGTTCCTCGGATTTCGCAGTTGCGTATTTGTGGTTCGGGCATGTTACTTTCATGATGATAGTGACGTCCATAGAGCGACACACCCCACACGAGATGAAGGAGCTGAAGGTCATGAACAAACGCATTGTCGTCACCGGCATGGGCGCATTGACCCCGCTGGGCTGCGGCGTCGAACAGATCTGGAAACGCCTGCTGGCCGGGCAATCGGGTATCCGCCGGCTACCGGAAGAACTGATCGGCGACTTGCCGATCAGCATCGGCGGGCAGGTTCCCGACCGTACCGAGGACCCGCAGGCCGGCTTCGATCCGGACGCGCTGCTGGCGCCCAAGGAACAGCGCAAGATGGACCGCTTCATCCTGTTCGCCCTCGCCGCCGCCCAGGAGGCACTGGCCCAGGCTGGCTGGGCGCCGCAGACGGCAGAGGCGCAGGAACGTACCGCCACCATCATCGCATCGGGCGTGGGTGGCTTCCCGGCCATCGCCGACGCCGTGCGCACCACCGACAGCAAAGGGCCGCGCCGCCTTTCGCCGTTCACCATTCCGTCCTTCCTCAGCAATATGGCCGCCGGTCATGTGTCGATCCAGCATGGCCTGAAGGGGCCGCTGGGCACGCCGGTGACGGCCTGCGCCGCGGGCGTCCAGGCCATCGGCGACGCCGCGCGGATGATTCGCGCCGGGGAGATCGACGTCGCGGTCTGCGGTGGCACGGAAGCCACGATTCACCGGGTCAGCCTGGCCGGTTTCGCGGCCGCGCGCGCCCTGTCGAGCGATTTCAACGACACGCCGGAACGCGCATCGCGGCCCTTCGACCAGGCGCGCGACGGCTTCGTGATGGGCGAAGGCGCCGGGCTGCTGGTGATCGAGGAGCTGGAACACGCCCTGGCCCGGGGCGCCACGCCGATCGCCGAACTGGTGGGCTACGGCACCAGCGCCGACGCCTATCACATGACCGCCGGGCCAGAGGACGGCGACGGCGCCCGCCGCGCCATGCAACAGGCGTTGCGTCAGGCTGGCATCGAGCCGTCGCAGGTCCAGCACCTGAACGCCCACGCGACCTCGACCCCGGTGGGCGACAAAGGCGAGCTGGCGGCGATCAAGAGCGTGTTTGGCAACCACAGCGAGCTGGCCATCGCCTCGACCAAGTCGGCCACCGGCCACCTGCTGGGCGCCGCCGGCGGGATCGAAGCGATCTTCACCATCCTGGCGCTGCGCGACCAGATCGCCCCCGCCACCCTCAACCTGGAAAACCCGGATGCCGGCGCCGAAGGCCTCAACCTGATTCGTGGCCAGGCCCAGCCGCTGGCGATGGAATATGCCTTGTCCAACGGCTTCGGCTTTGGCGGGGTGAATGCCAGCGTGCTGTTCCGGCGCTGGGCGTAAGGCCGGGATTGTTCGCCGGGCACAGGGCGGTTTCAGTGCGGGTTAGCTGGAACCTCAATGTGCCCAGTCAGTCCCGTGCAACTGAGTATTTTCAGCCGGATGTCAAACCATCCGGCACCTTCGCCAGGTTGACATGCATGCGCATCAGCATGGCTTTGAGCTGCTCCACTTCCGCCTCGCTGAAACCCTGGATGGCCACCTCCTCCCAATACATCGCCCGTGGTACCAGCGACTCCACCAGGGCCAACCCCGCGGGCGTCAGGCTGATGCAGACCTGACGGCCATTGGCGTCCTGCCGCTCGCGCAGGATCAGCCCCAGCTTCTGCATGTTGGTCACTTGCCGCGACAAGGTGG
The DNA here is from genome assembly GCF_900109505.1 of Pseudomonas sp. NFACC41-3. NCBI lineage: Bacteria > Pseudomonadati > Pseudomonadota > Gammaproteobacteria > Pseudomonadales > Pseudomonadaceae > Pseudomonas > Pseudomonas sp. NFACC41-3. Next base: position 622,425 of record NZ_FOAE01000001.1, on the reverse strand, counting down.
AGATCTCCGCCGAAACCCGTCCGCCCAGCTCGCCAAGGCTGAGCCCGCCCTGTTCCCGAAGCACCGCAAGCACTCGGTACATGACCAGCGTCAGGCCATGCTCGCCAAGCTCCTGGGAAAAGCACTCGCCCATGCGCATCCCGACACGAGTGACCAGATAAGGGACGGCGGTGGAAAAACAGTAACTGTTCAAAGGTTCAGACCTCGGTATCCATTGCTGAGACGGCTCTGCGCGGGGGCATGTTACGTCGTTGAGCTGATCCGGTGAAATGCGCCTGTCCCTTTCATTCGACACTGCCCGAATGGAGATGGTGGCAAACATGCACTTACAACTATTGCAAATGCAAAACTTGCAAATACAAATGTCTGTTGAAATACTCCTTCCGCGATCGCCCTCGACCCAAGGCCGCCATCGCGTTCCGAGCCAAGGAGGCGACACCCGGTTGACTCAACCGACGGCAACCCGGAGTCCTTCCACCTTTCACAACGGCAGATTGTCCCTATGAATGCTTCCTCTTCCTACAGTCTGGCAGCACGGCTTTTCCACTGGAGCATGGCGCTGATCATCATCGGCGTCTGGCTGATCGGTTTTTACTCCGCCAACCTGCGTGGCGATGTGCCCAGGGGCGGCCCGGCGGTCTTCGTGCACAAAGCGATTGCCAGCACCGTGCTGTTCCTGCTGCTTGCCCGGCTCTGCTATCGCTTGACCCACCGCTACCCGGCCATGCCCAGCAGCGTCTCCAGGGCGATGTCCGGCATCGCCCATATCGCCCACGCCCTGCTCTACCTGATCGCCATGTTGGCCGTGCCGCTTTCGGGCTGGTACTGGAGTTCGGTCGCCGGTCACCCGATACCGCTGCTGGGTCTGTTCAACCTGCCGCCCATAGCGCCGGTGGATCAGTCCCGCTACGACCTGGCTATGTGGATACATCGCCTGCTGTCCTGGGGCGCCGGCGCCTTGATCCTGGTCCACGTGCTGGCGGCGTTCAAGCATCACTTCTTCGACAAGGACGACATTCTTGCGCGCATGTTGCTCAGGGTTCGCCGCCGCGGCTGACGCCCGAGCTGGAAGGTAGAGAGGATGGGCGGCTGCGAGCCACCCTCGAGCTAACCAAACTGTAATGACGCCGGATTTATAGCGGCTGGATCGGGCTTTCACTAGGACGATCGTGCCAACACCCCCTTACCTTACCCACACCCTCCAAATGAATGAGTAGCTTGGGCGCAGATTCCGGAGCGCGCAGTCACCAGGCTCCGAAATCCGAGCGAAGAAGAACAAGAAGACTTCAGCTCTTGTTTTTTTTCATGACTTTTTAGTTTGTGAGGGAAAACGAACCATGGCGATATTCGACTACAAGGGCCAAGACGGCCGCGTGCTGATTTCAGATGCCTGGAACCTGGCCACCTACACCAGCGGCGTAGCGACGGTAGGCGCGCTCTACCACTTGCCCGGGGCGGTCCTGGGCGAAGGCAACACCTTTGTCCTGCCCAAGGGCTGGCGCGAGATCAGCGCCAGCGACCTGGGCATCGACGGCAGCCACCTCGACCTGACAGGCAGCTTCAAGGGCGAAAACGTCTCCGGCTCCCAAGCCAAGGTATTCGGCCAATACGACGAGAGCGGCAAGCTGGTGAAAATGGGCTTTTCGATTGCCGGCACCAACTCGCCAATGGACTTGCTGGGATACCCGGCAATGATCGACAACTCCTATATCCACGGCTACGACTACCTGCTCGACTCGATCAAGAACTACGCCAGCAGCCATAACCTGACGAGCAAGGATGTGCTGGTCACCGGCTACAGCCAGGGCGGCTCCGTGACCAACAGCATGTACCAGGGCAGGGAAACCCTGGCAGACGGCTTTTTCAAGGATTCGGATTACTTCGGCATGGCGTCGCCAAAGGCCAGCAACAGCGACGGTATCTTCAACTTCGGCTTCGAAAACGACATCGTGCACCGGCTGATCGGCGAACAGACCGACCTGAGCGGCGCCATTCTCGCGGCCCTCAAAGGCAGTGACGCCAGCTACACCTCGACCACCGACAACATCGTGCTGTTCGACACGGTCTACGCTTTGCCCACCTGGCCCAACGGCCCCTTCTCCGTGATCAATCCCAACGGCTGGGTGGCGCACCTGGAAGGCGTTTTCATCAACCCCATCCAGCGCATCGGCCAGTCGACGTTCTACGACTACATCGAGCGTGACAGCACCATCGTCATCAGCAACCTCGACCCGGTCAGCCGCAGCTTTACCTGGGTCAGCGACAAATACTCCCCCACCTCCAACCACTTCGGCACACCGGCCTTTCTCCTCGGCACGGACAGCGCGGACAAGCTGCAGGACGGCAGGAACGACGACTTCCTCGACGGTTTCGCCGGCAACGACAGCTTCAGGGTCAGCACCGGCACCGACATCGTCGCCGGTGGCGTGGGCGACGACAAAGTCTTCCTGCAGGGTACGGTCACCAGTTACGAAGCCGTGCGCCTGAGCGATGGCAGCCTGTTTCTCAACGACACCAACGGGCGTTACGGCCTCAAGGAGCTGCACGACGTCGAGCATGTCGAGTTCGAAGGCCTCCTGGGCCAGGCCTTGACCCCGGCCTTTACCGTGACCGGCAGCAAGCTCGACTTCGAAGGCCTGTTCGGGTCGGACAAGAGCTACGCCAAGGCCACCGAAGGCACGCAGTTGGCAGACCTGCTGAAGGGTACCGCCTCCCGAGACCTGATCTTCGGCCAGGGCGGCGACGATCTTATCGAAGGCGGCGCGGGCCATGATCTGCTGCACGGTGGAAGCGGCAACGACACCCTGCTCGGTGGCAATGGCAATGACGCACTCTACGGCGGCGCGCACAACGACATCCTGGTGGGTGGCCTGGGCAACGACACGCTCAGCGGCGGTGTGGGCAGCGATCTGTTTGTCTTCGACGTGGGCGGCTTCGGCCATGACGTGATCAGCGATTTCAACGTTCACCAGAACGGCTTCGATCAGTTGGTGTTTTCCAAGTCGCTGTTCGCTTCCACGGCCGCCGTCCTCAGCGCCACCAGCCAGCAAGGCAGCGACAGCCTGATCGTGGCGGGAGACAGCAGCATTACCCTGGTCGGCCTCAACCCCGCGCAACTCAGTGCGGACATGATCAGCCTGGTCTGACGCTCGATGGGCACACCCTCCGTTCCTGTGAGGGTGTTGCTCCAGCCGGCTTTGGCCATTTCAGAAACACAAAGGGTCTACCTTGGGGTGGACCCTTTTTTTTGATCGTCCGTTCTTTATTTAGGCCACTTGAGCCATCGGCAAGCGGCATCGCCACGCGAGAAAGTCCCACCGGCTGCGCCGTGGCGCATCACCCGCCGGGGCCGATTACCAGGTTTGATGAGTTATCACTCAAGTTTGGTAAAGACAGCCCGGCTGTGCGAAATCTACACTGCGGTCGAGATGCCGGCGAATGCGCAGGACTTAGCTATTCGCGCCCGCTTCGAAGAACTGACTCGCCTACTCCCCCAGCGCTATGGCGCGCCCTCGGCAGCCATCGACCAAGCGGCGGATGAACAAGCGAGAGCAGGTCCTGATGTCCCAGTGGCTGGCCTCCCAAGGGGCGAGTCTGGAAGGTGCGCGGGAAGCCGTGCTGACCGTCGGCAGACGCTATGTCGACCCCATCAGTGTCAGCCTGTCCATTTCCGGTCCCGGGTCCGAACAGTGCCAACAGGAACAACGTCAGGGATCGACCGACGCTTCTTGAATGGCGCAGGTCTAGGCCAAGGATCAATGACAAAGGTTGAAGAGCGGTATTTGATGAGGGGCGCGGCATGCGATGTCCTGGTCTTCCCAGGGGCTGCCTTGGCTACAGGTGAATTTGAGGCATAAAAAAGCCTGCCCTGAGTGGGCAAAGGGCTGATCCGAATTTCAGGCCCCTGACTCAGGGTCGCTCGCGGGCATGCCACGAGGCTCCTTGTCCTTTTCGTCCTGTGTATCTGCGCCAGGATCATCGACGCGACCACTTTTCCCTGCTTCTGGATGCTCACTCGACACCGAGTTGTTTACATCTACGTCGATCATCTCTTCATCGACCGGCGCTTCATCGTTCGCAGGCAATGGAACCTCAGGCTCCTTACGCCTTGGGTCATGGCCTGCTTCGCTATCCGAGGTTCGCTCTACGCCCTGCTGCGACCAGCTACCAGGTGCATTTTCGTCATTGTTCATGTTGGCTCTCCGTTCTAATGCTCGGGAAATCCGTACTTAAACATGAGAAACGACAGAGCCTTGCAAGTGCCGAGAAATGGATAAACGGCGGTCAATAAAAAACCGGCTCGATGGCCGGATTTCTATTCGGTCAACCCTGCGCGCGCAGGAATGACAGGCAAGCCTCGCCAGCATGTTGAGCCGGGGATAGCGCTCGACAACGCAAGACACAGGTGACAGCAGGATCAATGCGTGACCGACAACACCACACCACGTCAATACCAACAGAACGAGAGCGAGGCGGTATCAGCTACAAACGTGAATGGTAGATCGATGAGAGCCAGCGGCCCTATGAACTGGGCGAGCTGATACTCGGTTTCTAATCCGTCGTAGCAGTCATATGAACCATGTGAAACCGCGGCAAACCAAGCGCAGCCGCTCAACTGCGAAATAGCCAACATCAAAATGAGCTTCCGTAGCACGTAATTTCCTTATTACTTTTCCATTGCCTGCTTCATAGACGCTCTTAAACAGAGCCAGTCACCCGTTGGGGCGGGATGGGGCCGCGCACAGTCGCGGAGTTCGTCGCAGACTGTGGCTGGGACTACGTCCTGAACTGTTTGGATCGCGGAATCAGTTCGACGGTTTTCAGCGGTAACGCCCTGCATGCTCTGGCTAAGAAGTGCATCGTCCAACGCCGCCGACAACAGACCGGGCGCCATGATTGGGAACTGGGTGAGCTGAGTAAGGGCGAAGCCCGCGAGCTTTGGCATGACATCGATGTTCTGCGCGGCATCGAGAGTGCAAATGAATGCTGGCACCACAGCACGCTGCTGACCGAGCTATTCGGCGAGGAATGGCATTACCCACTCGATGGCAAGGCTGTCGAAGAGAATCACAAGTTCACGTACCTGCGACGTGTTGTCGAGGCTGTTCAACAGGCGTTACGCCAGGAACAGCAGCAACAGGCTGCATGACGGTCGTGAATGCCTATGACCTGATATCGGCAGAGGCACGCGAATTCACACCGCAGCAACCCTTATCCCAGCTCATTCAAAGCCAGGATTAGTTCTTCTTTGAGTTGTCTCGGGAGAAAGCTTCGTTAAGTTTTTTCCGAACCTCATCCCGCTCAGCGATGGAGCGCTCACGAACACGCTTTTTTGTCGACTCCATGACGCCCTCCAAGGGGTCAGGATTTCGCTTACTAAAATTCGCGGGATCTTCTTCCGGAAAGTCCTCGAAGTAATCCGACCATTCGCCCATTACGACCTTCTCTTCATAGTGATCTGGTTTGTGAAGTAAAGACCAGGTACCAGAAAAGGAAAACTCCTCCTCAAAGTCAGCCGCTATAGCGGCAAGGACAAAGTCATGCCTGAAGAAATCAAAAAGACAGGTCCGGACCACTACCGCTACATCGACACAATTGGTTCAGATGGTCTTGAAGTGCATTGCATCACCTACACGGTGATCGGTGAAACAGCGCAGTGCTGGTACATCGCCGACAAATACACCGTCAACATGATTATCGACAAGCAGCGCGGACTGAGCAAAGAGTGGGGGGTTCGGGTATCAGCCACGGACTCACGCGGGCCTGTACTGACAATTTTGAAGAGGAGGACAGGATGAAGTCCCGAAAAATCTCCCCACAAATGAAAAAGCCCAACCTGTGAAGATTGGGCTAAGTCATTGAAAAATATGGTCGGGACGGAGTGATTCGAACACTCGACCCCTAGCACCCCATGCTAGTGCGCTACCGGACTGCGCTACGCCCCGACTAGGCGTGTTACTGGGTTTGCTTCTTAATGAAGCGCTCAAGAATATATCGCAAGCTTTTGAAATTTGGAAGTATTTTAAAAGCTGAAAATCATTTCTTGAGTACCACCAGAACGTCCTCCAGTTCGGAGATCATCTGACGGATCAATTGCTTGTACTGGGTGGTGTCGTCTTTGGCTTCATCACCGGAAAGGCGCAGGCGCGCTCCACCGATGGTGAACCCCTGATCATACAGCAACGCGCGGATCTGCCGGATCATCAGCACATCCTGGCGCTGATAATACCGGCGATTTCCGCGGCGCTTGACGGGGTTGAGCTGAGGAAACTCCTGCTCCCAATAACGCAGCACATGCGGTTTGACCGCACAGAGCTCGCTGACTTCACCAATGGTGAAGTAGCGCTTGCCCGGAATGACCGGGAGCTCGTCGTTATGACTTGGTTCCAGCATAAGCCTCAACTCGGGCCTTCAACTTCTGCCCTGGACGAAAGGTGACCACACGGCGTGCCGTGATCGGGATTTCTTCACCCGTCTTCGGGTTGCGGCCAGGTCGCTGGCGTTTATCCCGAAGATCGAAGTTACCGAAACCGGACAGTTTGACCTGTTCGTTATCTTCGAGAGCGTGCCTGATTTCCTCAAAAAACAGCTCGACCAATTCCTTGGCCTCACGTTTATTCAGGCCCAGCTCTTCGTAGAGACGTTCGGCCATTTCAGCTTTCGTCAGAGCCCCCATACGTCACTTCCTTAACGTGGCGTTCAACCTTTGTTCGAGCGAGGTGAGGATATTTTGCGTCGTGGAGTTCACCTCATCGTCATTAAGAGTGCGCGATGGATGCTGCCAGGTCAAGCCAACTGCAAGGCTTTTTCTATGAGGATCAATGCCTTTACCCTGGTACACGTCAAACAACCTGAGGTCTGTCAGCCATTCGCCTGCATTCTCACGGATTACATCCAGTACCGCACTGGCAGCAACATCGCGATCAGCCAGCAAGGCCAAGTCACGACGCACTTCAGGAAAGCGCGACAACTCACGGAATTCAGGCATTTTTCCCGAGGCTACTTCGGCCAGAACCAGCTCGAAAACGAAGACCGGACGGTCGAGACCGAGGGTTTTCGACAACTCAGGGTGGATAGCGCCAATATAACCAACCAGACGACCTTCACGCTCGATGCGCGCGGTTTGACCCGGGTGCAACGCAGGGTGCTTACCAGGCACGAAAGTGAACGCATCGAGTGCACCGGCAAAACCCAGCACCGCTTCCACGTCGGCCTTGACGTCGAAGAAGTCCACGACATCGCGACCTTGTGCCCAGCCTTCCGGCAGACGAGTACCGCATACCACACCGGCCAGCATCGGCTCTTGCTTCAAGCCTTCCAGTTGACCGACGAAACGCAGGCCGCTCTCGAACAGACGGACACGGTCCTGCTGGCGGTTCAGGTTGTGCTGAAGCGCCTTGACCAGCCCTGGCCACAGCGAGGAACGCATGGCAGCCATGTCGTTGGAAATCGGATTAGCCAGCAACAACGGCTCGACACCTGGATTAAACAACTCGAACTGTTTCGGATCGATGAAGCTGTAAGTAATAGCTTCCTGATAACCGCGGGCCACCAGCAAACGACGCAGCTCAGGCAAATCGCTACGAGCTTCGGCCTTGGCTTGTGGAGCCAGGCGCGCCTGAGGGTAGCGAACCGGTAGGCGGTTGTAGCCGTACAGGCGAGCCAGTTCTTCGATCAGATCGACTTCCAGGCTGATGTCGAAGCGATGGCTTGGCACTTCAACGCGCCACTGCCCTGCTCCATCGGCGGAAATCTTCAGACCCAGTGCGCCGAGCAGACGCTCGACTTCTGCCGCTTCGATTTCCATGCCCAGCATCTGGGTGATGCGCTCGGCACGTAGAGTGACCGGAGCGATCGACGGCAGGTGCTGCTCGCTGACGGCTTCGATGATCGGGCCAGCTTCGCCACCAGTAATCTCCAGCAGCAAGCCGGTGGCGCGCTCCATGGCTTCACGGGCCAATTGCCAGTCCACACCACGCTCGTAGCGATGCGAGGCGTCGGTGTGCAGGCCATAGGAACGGGCTTTACCAGCGACAGCGATCTGGTCGAAGAAGGCACTTTCCAGGAAAACGTCGCGGGTAGTTGCCGCTACACCGCTGTGCTCGCCGCCCATGACACCGGCAATCGCCAGAGCACGGGTATGGTCGGCGATAACCAGGGTATCGCTGCGCAGGGCTACTTCCTGACCGTCAAGCAAGACCAGCTTCTCGCCGTCTTCGGCCATCCGCACACGGATGCCACCGTTGATTTCGGCGAGGTCAAAAGCATGCAGCGGTTGCCCCAGTTCCAGCATCACGTAGTTGGTGATGTCTACGGCCGCATCGATGCTGCGTACATCAGCGCGACGCAGACGCTCGACCATCCACAGCGGGGTTGGCTTGGACAGATCAACATTACGGATAACCCGACCCAGATAACGCGGACACGCTGCGGGCGCCAGCACTTCAACCGGACGCACTTCATCGTGCGCAGGTGCCACGGATAGCACCACCGGACGGGCGACAGGCGCTGCGTAGAGCGCGCCGACTTCACGGGCGAGCCCCGCCAGCGACAGGCAGTCACCTCGGTTAGGAGTCAGGTCGACCTCAATGCTGGCATCGTCCAGTTCCAGGTACTCACGGAAATCCTTGCCTACCGGCGCATCGGCCGGCAATTCCATCAGACCGTCATTGCCCTCTCCCACCTGCAGTTCTGCCTGGGAGCACAGCATGCCGTTCGACTCGACGCCGCGCAGCTTGGCCTTCTTGATCTTGAAGTCGCCAGGCAGCTCCGCGCCGATCATGGCGAAAGGAATCTTCAGGCCCGGACGCACGTTTGGCGCACCGCACACGACCTGGAAGGTTTCCGCGCCGTTGCTGACCTGGCAAACACGCAGTTTGTCAGCATCAGGGTGTTGCTCGGTGCTCAGCACCTCGCCCACCACCACGCCACTGAAAACACCGGCGGCCGGCGTTACGCTATCGACCTCAAGACCGGCCATCGACAGACGAGCAACCAGCTCGTCGCGACTTACCTGCGGGCTTACCCAGCCGCGCAGCCATTGTTCACTGAATTTCATCCTGCTCTCCTGAAAGATTCGTTACGGGCGTGCGACCTAGCGAAATTGCGCGAGGAACCGCAAGTCGTTGTCGAAGAACAGGCGCAAGTCATTCACGCCGTAACGCAGCATGGCCAGACGCTCGGCGCCCATGCCAAAGGCAAAACCCTGGAACTCTTCCGGATCGATCCCGGACATGCGCAGCACGTTCGGGTGAACCATGCCGCAGCCCATGACTTCCAGCCATCCAGTCTGCTTGCAGACACGGCAGCCCTTGCCGCTGCACATCACACATTCCATGTCGACTTCAGCGGACGGCTCGGTGAACGGGAAGTACGAAGGACGGAAGCGCACTGCCAGTTCTTTTTCGAAGAACACCCGCAGGAACTCTTCGATGGTCCCTTTGAGGTCGGCGAAATTGATGTCGCGATCGATCAGCAGGCCTTCGACCTGATGGAACATCGGCGAGTGGGTGATATCGGAGTCGCTACGGTACACACGGCCTGGGCAGACGATGCGGATCGGCGGCTGCTGCGATTCCATGGTGCGGACCTGTACCGGAGAGGTATGGGTGCGCAACAACATGTTCGCATTGAAATAGAAGGTGTCATGCATCGAACGGGCCGGGTGGTGGCCTGGGATGTTGAGCGCCTCGAAGTTGTGATAGTCGTCTTCGACCTCAGGGCCTTCGGCGATGCCGTAGCCGATATGGGTGAAGAACTGTTCAATACGTTCCAGAGTCCGGGTCACAGGATGCAGACCGCCGGAGACCTGGCCACGGCCAGGCAGGGTCACATCGATGGACTCGGCGGACAGTTTGGCAGCCAGTTCAGCTTCTTCAAACAAAGCCTTACGCGTATTGAGAGCCTCTGTAACACGCTCCTTGGCAACGTTGATCAGGGCGCCGACCTGCGGGCGCTCCTCTGCCGGCAAATTCCCCAGGGTCTTCATCACCTGAGTCAATTCACCCTTCTTGCCAAGGTACTGAACCCGGATTTGCTCCAGGGCATTGATGTCTTCAGCGCTTTGCACAGCCTCTAGTGCTTGAGAGACCAGCGCATCCAGGTTTTCCATGTACAGACTCCAGATACAAAATAGGGGAAGAGCTTGTAGGCTCTTCCCCTATTTATGACGTTTAACACCTGGGCCCACAGAGGTGAGCCCGGGTGACTGTCGGGGGTACTTAAGCCAGAGTGGCTTTAGCTTTCTCGACAATCGCAGCAAACGCCGCTTTTTCGTTCACTGCCAGATCAGCCAGAACCTTACGGTCGATCTCGATGGACGCTTTTTTCAGGCCGGCGATGAAACGGCTGTAGGACAGACCGTTGATACGAGCACCAGCGTTGATACGAGCGATCCACAGAGCGCGGAACTGACGTTTTTTCTGACGACGGTCGCGGTAGGCGTATTGGCCTGCCTTGATTACCGCTTGCTTGGCAACACGGAATACGCGGGAGCGCGCGCCGTAGTAGCCTTTAGCAAGTTTCAGAATTTTTTTGTGACGTTTACGGGCAATGACGCCACGCTTTACACGAGCCATGAGTTACTTCCTCTATTCTTGATCCAAAAATTAACGAAGGCGCAGCATGCGCTCGACTTTTGCCACGTCAGACGGATGCAGCAAGCTGCTACCGCGCAGTTGACGCTTACGCTTGGTCGACATTTTGGTCAGGATGTGGCTCTTGAAAGCGTGCTTGTGCTTGATACCGTTAGCAGTTTTCAGAAACCGCTTAGCAGCACCACTTTTGGTTTTCATCTTTGGCATGTTCGGATACTCCGCATTCAGTTGATAAACATAATCAGAAGGCCTGCCGTGCCCTGTTGATTACTTCTTCTTTTTCGGGGCGATGACCATGATCAGCTGGCGTCCTTCCATCTTAGGATGCTGTTCGACCGAACCGTACTCTTGCAGGTCAGCTTCAACCCGCTTGAGGAGTTCCATCCCCAGCTCCTGGTGGGCCATCTCACGGCCGCGGAATCGCAAGGATACCTTGGCCCTGTCCCCGTCACTCAGGAAACGTACCAGGTTGCGCAGTTTTACCTGGTAATCCCCTTCCTCCGTCCCTGGACGAAACTTGATTTCTTTTACCTGAATCTGCTTCTGGTTCTTCTTCGCCGCGGCAATCTGCTTCTTCTTCTCGAAGATCGACTTGCCGTAGTCCATCACACGGCAAACCGGTGGGACTGCGTCGGCGGAGATTTCCACCAGATCAAGCTTGGCTTCTTCAGCAATACGAAGCGCTTCATCAATCGAGACGATGCCAATCTGCTCGCCGTCAGCGCCAATTAACCGAACCTCGCGTGCCGAGATATTCTCGTTGATCGGGGCTTTCGGTGCAGCTCGTTTATCTTGTCTCATTTCACGCTTAATAATAATTACTCCGAATCTGGGCGACCACGCCGGGAAACCGCTTGTGCAAGGAACTCCGAGAATTGGGCGACGGGCATGGAGCCCAGGTCAGCACCTTCACGGGTACGCACAGCGACAGTCTGCGTCTCGACTTCCCGATCTCCAATAACCAAGAGATAGGGAACCTTGAGCAAAGTATGCTCGCGGATTTTAAAGCCGATCTTTTCATTTCTCAAGTCGGACTTGGCACGAAATCCGCTTTGGTTGAGGGTTTTTTCCACTTCGAGGGCAAAATCTGCCTGTTTATCAGTGATATTCATCACCACGGCCTGGGTCGGAGCCAGCCACGCAGGGAATGCCCCTTCGTAATGCTCGATCAGAATACCGACGAAACGCTCGAAGGAGCCGAGGATCGCCCGGTGCAACATCACCGGATGTTTACGGCTGTTATCTTCGGAAACGTACTCGGCGCCCAGACGGATCGGCAGGTTGAAATCGAGCTGCAGGGTACCACACTGCCAGACACGACCCAGGCAGTCTTTCAGCGAGAACTCGATTTTCGGACCGTAGAACGCCCCTTCGCCCGGTTGCAGGTCATACGGCAGCCCGGCGCTATCAAGCGCGGCGGCCAAGGCATTTTCAGCGCGATCCCACAGCTCGTCGGAACCCACACGCTTTTCAGGGCGAGTGGAAAGCTTCATTTCGATGTCCTTGAAGCCGAAGTCGGCATAAACATCCATGGTCAGCTTGATGAATGCCGCGGACTCAGCCTGCATCTGCTCTTCGGTGCAGAAGATATGCGCATCGTCCTGGGTGAAGGCACGCACACGCATGATGCCGTGCAATGCACCGGACGGCTCGTTACGGTGGCAGGCACCGAACTCGGCCAGACGCATCGGCAACTCGCGGTAGCTCTTCAGGCCCTGATTGAATACCTGCACGTGGCACGGGCAGTTCATCGGCTTGATGGCGTAGTCGCGGCTTTCCGACTCGGTGGTGAACATGTTTTCGGCGTAGTTGGCCCAGTGCCCGGATTTCTCCCACAGGCTGCGATCGACCACCTGCGGAGTCTTGATCTCCAGGTAGCCATTGTCGCGCTGCACCTTGCGCATGTACTGCTCGAGCACCTGGTACAGGGTCCAGCCGTTCGGATGCCAGAACACCATGCCCGGCGCTTCTTCCTGCGTATGGAACAGACCCAAACGCTTGCCGATCTTGCGATGGTCGCGCTTTTCGGCTTCTTCGATACGCTGGATATAAGCCGCCAACTGCTTCTTGTCCGCCCAGGCAGTGCCATAGACGCGCTGCAATTGCTCGTTCTTGGCATCGCCGCGCCAGTAGGCGCCGGACAGCTTGGTCAGTTTGAAGGACTTGAGGAAGCGAGTATTCGGCACGTGCGGACCACGGCACATGTCGACGTATTCTTCGTGGTAGTACAGGCCCATGGCCTGTTCATTCGGCATGTCCTCGACCAGGCGCAGCTTGTAGTCTTCGCCGCGAGCCTTGAACACTTCGATCACTTCGGCGCGCGGAGTGACCTTCTTGATGACGTCGTAATCTTTCTCGATCAGCTGCTGCATGCGCTGCTCGATGGCCGCCAGGTCGTCCGGGGTGAAAGGACGCTCGTAGGCGATATCGTAATAGAAGCCTTCATCGATCACCGGACCGATAACCATCTTCGCTGTCGGATACAGCTGCTTGACCGCGTGGCCAACCAGGTGAGCGCAAGAGTGGCGAATGATCTCCAGCCCCTCTTCATCCTTTGGCGTGATGATTTGCAGGGTCGCGTCGCTGTCGATCAGATCGCAGGCGTCGACCAATTTGCCATTGACCTTGCCGGCCACGGTGGCCTTGGCCAGACCTGCACCAATGGATGCGGCGACCTCGGCTACGGAAACCGGATGATCGAATGAACGTTGACTGCCGTCGGGAAGAGTAATAGTGGGCATGGCGCCTCCTCTCCTAGTGGTGACCCCTACCAAAGGTCACGTGGGTTGGGATGAGCCAGTACGCGGTTCGATCCAGGCCGTTCGTGACGAACGCCTGCCTCACAGTGGCAGGAGCCTTGCGGCCAACCGGTAAAACGAACCAGAGTGACTGGAGTTCAAATCAGAAAAATAGAGGCATAGACCGCGGTGGGATTGAAACTCGCCCAGAGCCTGAAAACACCCAAGCCGGGCATGCTAGCACAGATGAACGGTCATCGCGCCGTACTTCCCACCGGGACCAGCGTATCCACGCTTTCTTTCGAGAAAGTGAACTTGGTGTGTACGCAAGGTCTCAAATACACCGAGAATCGCCATTCTTGTACCAATCCCAGGAGAGCTCGACTCATGCGCCTCACCCAACTATTCGCCCTTGCCGCCCCTTTTGCCCTGCTGCTGCCACTGAGCGCGCAAGCCGCCTGGCCAGCCGGGGTACGTGCCGAATACATGAAGGATTGCACGGCTGCCGCCAGCCAGAGCGTTGATGTGAAAAGTGCGGAAAAGCACTGCGCCTGTGGTGCGGACAAGCTCAATGAGAAATTCACTACCGACGAAATCAAACAGCTCATGAGCAAGCAGACTCAACCGGATCCGGCGCTGAGAACCAAGGCCCTGGACGCTATTGCCGCTTGCCGGGTGGTGAAATAAGCCTTTAAAGCGCGAGAGAGGGCCTTGAATCAGGTTCGATGCGATCTGAAAACCGGCCTTTTTTCACAATTTATGCAGCTTTTACGGCTTTTTTTATCACCGAATATTTTCAGCGAAAGCCCCTTAAACCGGGGCCTTCAGCCGATCGGAGCAACAAAACGGACTCAAGCACCTGGGAATCGGCACGTCCGGGGGGCTCCCAAGTCGAACATTTCGACTATGATAGCCCGGTGTGCCCAGTTGGCCTGAGCAGCACAGTACTACTGAAAATATATGTTTCTTGGAGATACACCATGTCTAATCGCCAAACCGGCACCGTAAAATGGTTCAACGATGAAAAAGGCTTCGGCTTCATCACTCCTCAAGGTGGCGGTGACGACCTGTTCGTACACTTCAAAGCTATTGAAAGCGACGGTTTCAAAAGCCTGAAAGAAGGCCAGACCGTTTCCTTCGTGGCTGAGAAAGGCCAAAAGGGTATGCAAGCTGCACAAGTTCGTCCTGAGTAATTTCTCAGCGAGCTAAAAAAACCCCGTCCATGTGACGGGGTTTTTTATGCAAGGTGCAAAAGCGCTGACAGGATCAGCCGCAGTTGACCCGGGTGACCACCAGATTGGTATCGGTGTTTAGGTTCAGCCGATCGGAACGGTATTCCAGGGTGATCATGTCATTCGGCTTGAGAATACGGGCGTTCTGCGCACCTGCGCGAGTACGCGCCTGTTCCAGCAGCTCAGGCGAAGCTTTTTTGCCGATGGCGAATTCGGCCGCCTTAGCCTCACAGCGGCTATGGCCGCTCTCGGTCGCTACCGGATCCTTATCCGGCGAAGAAGTGCTGCACCCCGTCAAAACGACTGCAGCCAACAAGGTACCGAATGACGCGAGCTTCCAAGGCATGAAGCCTCCTTTTCAAAAATAAGCAGAGATAGTGCGACAACCGCTCTGACTATTGGTTTCACAAACGGACTGGCCAATGGCCTCTTGGCCAGGCAGCGGGCAAGTCTGCATCAGGTACGGCCACGTTTTCATGCAGCAATCGTGACCGGATATGAACAGCCTCAGTAAATATCGATGTAATCGAATGGTGGCTTCGGCCAGTTCTGTTTCAACGCGTTAAAAATCTGCGTCACCCAGACCTCATCGCTGGCCGCTACCCGCCCGACATAACCGGAACCGGCGGCCCAGGTCTCCAGCCTGAACAGCAGGCCGTCGATGTCCGCGCCACCGACCACGCCCGACGAGATATAGGCAATGCCCGCCTTGGTCACTCGCAGCTGGGTATGCACATCGTCACTGGCCGACGCCAGCAACTGGCGCACCGCCTCGAAGGTCAAGGCATCAGGGTTGTTCAAATCGATCTGCACACTGGCACCCTTTGAAAACAGACAATGACCAAGTGTCGCACAGCCCTCCCCCCATGCCTAAGTCGGAGTGCGAAAAGCCCGCCAAGGTGTTTAACTCTACAAGACCGGAAGCCCTCGACAAGCGCCTGTCCGGCCCTATCCTTTCCGAGCTCGCGAGACTTCCATGGCCACCGTGACGATCGACGCCGACATCAAAGCCAAATGGCCTGAAGGCCATTGTTCCTACAGCCCCGGCAGCCCCGAAGAGCTGGCGATCATCGGCATCGACTTGCTGATCAGGGAGCTGGGCACCGAAGCGGCCCAGACATTCATCGAGCAGATA
Source organism: Pseudomonas sp. NFACC41-3 (assembly GCF_900109505.1). Lineage (NCBI taxonomy): Bacteria > Pseudomonadati > Pseudomonadota > Gammaproteobacteria > Pseudomonadales > Pseudomonadaceae > Pseudomonas > Pseudomonas sp. NFACC41-3. The sequence continues at coordinate 606,725 of NZ_FOAE01000001.1, read as the reverse complement.
TTCGAGAAGTATCCCGGCGAGCACTCGGGCACGCCGGATACAGGGAAGGCGTAACGCCCGACAGGCTGGCACCTGCCGGGAATAGCACTTACTTCAGGCGAGCCAGGCGCTCGGTCAGCAGATCGAAGAAGCCCTGGGCATCGCCATTCTCCACCCAGAACACGTTCTTCTCCTGCTTCAGGCCGTCGTACCAATCGACGATGGTCTGGCCGAAGGTCGGACCTTCACGGCTGTCGATCACCATGTTGGCCTGGCGCCCGCTGAACAGTTCGGGCTTGAGCAGGTAGGCAACGACGGTCGCGTCATGCACCGGGCCACCCGGGATGCCGTAGTGTTCCATGTCACCCTTGACGTATTCGTTGAGGATATCGCCCACCACCTTGCTGGCATTGTTGTTCAAGGCCGCGATCTTCTGCAGGCGCGCATCGCTGGTCAGCACCTTGTGGGTGACGTCCAGCGGCAGGTAAGTCAGCTTCACGCCACTCTTGAGCACCACCTCGGCGGCCTGCGGATCGGCGAACAGGTTGAACTCGGCCACCGGGGTGATGTTGCCGCCATTGAAATGCGCCCCGCCCATGACCACCACTTCCTTGATGCCTTGAGTGATATCCGGTGCCTGGATCAGCGCCAGCGCCAGGTTGGTCTGCGGCCCCAGCATGGCGATGGTGATGCTGTGGGGCTTGGCGGCGCGCAGGGTGTCGATCAGGTAATTGATCGCACTGCCCTCGGCCAGGCCCTTTTTCGGCTCATGCACCGTGACCCCGGAAATGCCTTCCTTGCCGTGAATATTCTCGGCATAGATCGGCGTGCGCAGCAGCGGCTTCGGCGCGCCGGCGTACACCGGCACCTCTTCGCGCCCCGCCCACTCACGGGCCAGGCGCGCATTGCGCGAGGTCTTGTCCAGGCGCACGTTGCCGGCCACCGTGGTCAGCGCGCGGATCTGCAGTTCTTCCGGCGATGCCAGGGCGAACAGCAACGCAACCACATCATCGGCACCCGGATCGGTATCGATGATCAGATCGATTTTTTCTGCCGCATGGGCGCTGGTAGCAGTGAACAGGGACACGAGCAGAACACTCCGGATCAGGTGTTTCAGTAGCTGAGCATAGCGGTGCATGGCGCACTCCTTTGCGTGGTTGAACAGAGAGAGGCAACGCTCAGAACGTCACCCCGGCAATCAAAGCGATGTTGCAATAAGGTTGACACTCCCCCGTACGAACGATTGCCCGCGCCTGGCGGCTGAGCACCTTGAACTCATCGTGGCTCAACAGCTTGCGCGCGCCCAGCGCCCCCTCGGCGCTCAACGCCTCGAGCGCTTGCAGGGTCGGGGATTGTCGATCCAGGATCTCCTGCGCCAGCACATGGCCTTCCACCTGCATCTCGCAAAGCACCACCTGCAAGGTGCTGAGAAAATCCGGAATACCCTGGGTCAGGGCCAGGTCGATCAACTCGACGCCCGGCGGCACCGGCAGGCCGACATCGCCGATGACCACGATATCGCCGTGCCCCAGGGAGGCAATCAGTCGCGACAGGGCGACATTGAGCAAGGGTGTTTTTTTCATGCGGGAGAGAACGCCTGTACGTCGGACAACGTGGGAATGGAAGGTTGCGCACCTGGGCGGGTCACCGACAGCGCTGCCGCGACCTGACCGAAACGAATCGCCTCGGCCTCGCTCTTGCCGGCGGCCAGGGCGGCGGCAAAACCACCGACGAAGGTATCGCCGGCGGCCGTAGTGTCGACCGCCTTGACCTTGGGCGCCGGAAAATGCTCGAAGCTCGTGCCATTGGCGAACAGCGAGCCCTGGGCGCCGAGCGTGATGATGACCTTGCCGGCCCCGGCGGCGATCAAGCGGGCGGCCGCGGCTTCGGCGCTCGCCAGGGAATCCACCGGCAAGCCGCTGAGGGCCGCGGCCTCGCTTTCGTTGGGAATCAGATAGTCGATGGACGCGTACCAATCCGCCGGCAGAGGGCCACTGGCCGGCGCGGGATTGAGGATCACTGTCTTGCCCAGTTCACGGCCGCGCTTGAGGCTATGCCCCACCGTGGGCAGCGGCACTTCGAGCTGGCAGATGATCACGTCGGCCGCCTGCAGCACCTTGTCGAAGCCGCTGACCACTTCTGGCGTGAGCTGACCGTTGCTACCGGCCACGATCACGATTGCGTTCTGGCTGCTGTCGTCCACCACGATCAAGGCGACGCCACTGGAGCCGGCGACAGCGGTGACGGCCTGGCAATCGATCCGTTCGGCGAGCAACGCCGAGCGCAATTGCTCGCCGTAGGTATCATCACCGACGCAACCGACCATCGACACCTGCGCGCCCAGGCGGGCTGCCGCTACCGCCTGATTCGCCCCCTTGCCACCGGAAACCGTGGCGAACGACTGGCCGATCAGGGTTTCACCGGCACGCGGCAACCGCTCGGCCCGGGTGACCAGGTCCATATTGAGGCTGCCTACTACCACTACTTTTGCTGGCATACATCGATACTCACAATTCGATTCAACGGTACTCGGCGAATGCGCCGGCCACGGGCGCCGTCGACTCGCGCAGGACAATGCTTGGGGTGACGATACGCTGGTCAGTCGGCAATCCTGGGGTGGCAATGCGGCGCAACAACAGCTCCGCCGCCTGCTCGCCCAGCTGCAGGATCGACTGACCAACTGTAGTCAGCGCCGGATACACATAACGGCTCATCTGGATGTCGTCGAAGCCGATCACCGACAGTTCGCTCGGCACCCGGATATTGCGCTCCGCCGCCGCGCGCAGCACACCGATGCCCATCATGTCGTTGCTGGCAAAAATCGCGCTGGGCGGGTTGAGCTCCAGCAGTTGGGCCGCCGCGTGATAACCGCCGGTGCTGGTGAAGTCGCTCTGCAGGATGCGCTCCGCAGGCACCTCCACGCCGTTTTCGCGCAACGCCCGCTGGAACCCCGCCAGACGCAATTGCGCCACGCTGGTGTAGTCCGGGCCGCCGATGCAGGCGATATCGCGATGGCCCAACTCGAGCAGATGACGGGTCGCCAGATACGCACCGTATTCGTGGTCGATACGCACCAGGTCCGCATCCACCCCTTCCAGCCCGCGGTCGACGATCACCATCGGCGTGCGCACGGCGGCCAGGCCCTTGGCCAGCCCGCCGTCGCCACCGGCCGAGGTCACGATCAGGCCGTCGATGCGTTTTTCCAACAGCACCCGCAGGTAGCTGCGCTGTTTTTCCGGGTCGTCGTCGGAGTTGCAGAGAATCACGCAGTAGCCGTTACGCTCGCAATAATCCTCGATCCCCCGGGCCAGCTCGGCGAAATACGGGTTGAGGCTGTTGGGCACCAACAGGCCGATGGTCGCCGTGGTCTTGGCCTTCAGCGAGCGCGCCACGGCGCTGGGCACGTAGTCGAGCTGCTGGATCGCCGCCTCGACCTTGATCCGCACTTCCTCGCTGACCGGACGCGTCTTGTTCAGCACGTGGGAAACCGTGGTGTAGGAAATCCCTGCGAGCGCCGCCACATCTTTGATCGTTGCCATGACTCAGCTCCGCCGGCTTGCGCGCTGGCTGCGATAAGTATCCAGCACCACCGCAATCACGATGACCGCGCCGGTGATGATGCGTTTGGTCGGCTCGGTCGCGCCGATCTGCGCCAGCCCCGCGGCCAGCACCGAGATAATCAACACCCCGAAAAAGGTGCTGATCACCGATCCGCGTCCGCCCATCAGGCTGGTGCCGCCGATCACCACGGCCGCGATCACTTGCAGCTCCAGGCCGGAGCCGGCATTCGGGTCCGCGGCCTCCAGGCGGGAAATCTGGAACAGCGCGGCGATGCCCGCCAGCAGCCCCATCAGGCTGAACACCAGGATCTTGTAGGGCTTGGGATTGATGCCCGCCAGGCGCACCGCTTCTTCGTTGGTGCCGATGCCGATCAGGTAGCGGCCGAACACCGTGCGCGTCAGCACCGCCTGGGCGATGAAGATGATCAGCAAGGCGATGATGAACGATGGCGAGATACCGAAGGCGATCGGGTTCGACAACCAGGCGAAGGCATCACCGATATAGGCCGTGCGCGATCCGGTCATCTGGTAAGCCACGCCGCGCGCCATTTCCAGCACGCCGAGGGAGACGATGAACGAAGGAATGCGCCAGGCCACGGTGATCGAGCCGGTGATGGTCCCGGCCAATGCCGCGCAACCCATGCCCAGCAATGCCGCCGGAACCACGCTCCAGCCCCAGCCGAGAATCGCCACGCTGACGGTGGAGGCCGCCAGGGCCAGCACCGAGCCGACGGACAAATCGATGCCGCCGATGATCAGGACAAAGGTCATACCCACCGCCAGCACCATCAGGTCCGGGATCTGGTTGGCCAGGGTGCTGAAGGTGTCGTAGGAAAGAAAGTGGCTGCTCAGTGTCGAGAACAGCGCAATCATTGCCAGCAAGGCACCGGCCAGCCCCAGGTAGGTGCCCAGGCCGTAATAGTTGCCGCCACGTTTGCCGGCCGAAGATGCAGTTTTCATGGGAGGTCCCTAGGCGCCGCTTCGTTGAGCAACGCATCACGTTTTTGATAGCCGGCGAAAGCGGCGGCAAGCAGTTCATCCTGGGTCCAGCTGTCGCGCTCGAAGGTCTCGATCAGGCGCCCGGCGGACAGCACGCCAATCCGGTCGCAGATCAGCATCAGCTCCCGCAGGTCGCTGGAGACCACCACCAGCGCCTTGCCCTGGCGGGTCAGTTCGCCAAGCAGGCCATAAATATCGAATTTGGCGCCGACATCGATGCCCCGGGTCGGCTCGTCGAACAGCAGCACCGCGCAATCGCGCTCCAGCCAGCGGCCGATGACTACCTTCTGCTGATTGCCCCCTGACAGTTCGGATACCAGCTGCGCGGGCCCCGAACTGCGAATGCGCATGGCATCGATTTGCCGCTGCGCCAATGCCGATTCGTCACGACCATTGACCAGGCCGCCACTGGAGATCTCCGGCATGTTGCCCAGGGCGATATTGGCGCTGATGGATTGCGTCAGCAGCAGGCCTTCACCCTTGCGGTCCTCGGTAATCAGGGCAATGCCGTGGGCCACTGCATCGACCGGCGAACGGATATTCGCCACCTGCGCCGGAGAACCCAGGGCCACCGTGCCGCTGTGAGCCTTGTCAGCGCCGAAGATCAGTCGCAACAGTTCGGTGCGCCCCGCCCCGATCAACCCGGAAATACCGAAGATCTCACCGCTGCGCACCTCGAAAGACACGTCCAGAACCTTGTCGGAACGACTCAGGCCGCTGACCGTCAGGGCCGGCGCGCCAATCTTGCGCGGGCCGAGATCGATGTGTTCGCCCAGCTCGCGCCCTACCATCAGGTTGACCAGTTGCTCGCTGTTGTAATTGGCCATCGGCTCGACACAGACCAGGCAACCGTCGCGCAGCACCGCAATGCGCTGCGCGACCCGGGCCAGCTCTTCCAGGCGATGGGAGATATAGATGATGGCCACGCCACGGGCCTGTAGACGAGTGATCTGTTCGAAGAGCAACTCGACTTCGCGGGCCGTGAGCATCGCGGTCGGCTCGTCGAGGATCAGCACATGGCAGTCGCCGATCAGGTTGCGCGCGATCTCTACCATCTGCTGGTGGCCAATCCCCAGTTCGCCGACCAGGGTATCGGGGTCGATCGCCTCCAGGCCGACCTGGGCCATGGCTTCGATCGCCGCCTTGCGCAACTGCTTGCGACTGATCCAGCCACCACGGCTGGGCAGGTTATCGAGGAACAGATTCTCGGCCACCGACAGGGTCGGCAACAGGTTGAGTTCCTGCATGACCATGCGGATGCCCAGCTCTTCGGCCTGGGTGCGACTGCCGGGACGGTAAGCCTGACCGTTGAAGCGCATCTCGCCGGTGGTCGGGGTCACCAGGCCACCAATGATTTTCGACAAGGTGCTTTTGCCCGCGCCGTTTTCCCCGGTCAGCGCCAGCACTTCCCCACGCATCAGCGTCAGGTCGATGCCGGTCAATACCGGTTGCGCATAGGTCTTGCCGATACCGCTGACCGAAAGGACAGCGTTCACAGCGGAAACTGACATAAGAAACTCTCCATGCGCCCGCCTGTTCAGGCGGGCGCCGTTGCGCCGCCAGAAAGATTACTGGGTGACCAGCTCAACCGGAGTTTCGATCACGCCATTGGCGCCACCGTCCACCTTCTCGCCCTTGAGGATCTTCAGCGCCGTCTCGATACCGAAGACCGCCTGCTTGGCGGCGAACTGGTCGGCGGTCGCCAGCACGCGACCGTCCTTGAGCATCGGCTTGATGGCATTGATGTTGTCGTAGCCGACCACCTTGACCTTGCCGGCCTTGCCCGCCGCGCGCACCGCCGAGACGGCACCGACGGCCATGCTGTCGTTGCCGGCCAGCAGCGCCTTGAGGTTCGGGTATTCGCTGAGCATGGCGGCGGCGACGCGGTTGCCGGCATCGATTTCCCAATCACCGGATTGCAGCGAGACCACCTTGATCTGCGCGGCCTCCATCGCATCCTTGAAGCCTGCGGTGCGCTGCTGGGCGTTGGTGGTGGTCGACACGCCTTCGATGATGCCGACTTCGTCCCCGGCCTTCAGATCCTTGGCCAGGTACTCGCCCACCAGACGCGCGCCCTTGCGGTTGTCGGGGCCGACAAAAGGCACGCTGATGTTTTTGCTTTTGAGTACGGCCGGATCCAGCTGGTTGTCGATGTTGATCACGGTGATACCGGCGTCCACCGCCTTCTTGATCACCGGCACCATGGCCTTGGAGTCCGCCGGGGCGATCACCAGCGCGTTGACCTTGGAAACGATCATCTGCTCGACGATACGGATCTGGTTGGCGGTGTCGGTTTCATCCTTGATGCCGTTGGAAACCAGGTCGAAATCGGCGGCATGGTCTTTTTGATACGCCTTGGCGCCGTCTTCCATGGTGAGGAAAAACTCGTTGGCCAGGGATTTCATGACCAGGGCGACCTTGGGTTTTTCCGGGGTCTCGGCGAATGCCGAAGAAAGGGGAAGCGTAGCGGATGCGGCAGCCAGAACAGCGACAGCGAGAAGACGTCCAGCGAATGGCAGCTTCATGGGTTCACTCCGATCTTATGATTATTGTGAGCAACGCTTGCGCCGGAGTACGCTCGACGACCTTCAGACCCGATTAACGCGGCTTGAAGCGAACCTGAGAGGTGTATGACTTTTATCGCCCAGGGCCTGCGCAAACGTTTGCGTAAAACGAACTATGCGAACCCTGCCGCTATTTGTCAACGGGCAAACCAAGCCCATGAGCCGCCCGGAACGCCAGGACAGGCGCCCCGTACGACATCACACAATCATGCGGTGGTACTGACCAGTGCGCCTGACGAAGCGTCCTTGCTCAGTTCCTTGACCAGCTTCCCCACCACTTCCTGCAATGCACCGCTGGTATCGGCGAGCTGGCCTTGAATCGCCATCACGACCGTCGCTTTGGCTTCCGGGGTCGGGTAGCTCGCCGCCTGGGCAGCAGCCAACTGCTGCTGTTGCTCCTGCAATTGGGCCTGCAGTTCTTTCATGCGCTTGAGCAGCATTTTCACCACCAGGCTTTGATTATCCCCTTCAGAGCCTTGGGTCTCTGCCTTCTCGGCCTCGGAAGCGGATGCCACTCGCAGCTTGCCCTCTTCATCGATCCCCAGGGCTTGCGCAGCGCTATCGGCGGCACCCTGGCTCAGAGCCTCGATAGTGGCCGGTGATTTACCGTTGATGGTGATGGCCCCGGCAGCGGGAAAACCGACAGAAATAGACATGTGAGCTCCATAAAGAAACGATCCTTGAAGGGCATCGGCTGCAAGGGCCTTCTCTTTAATTCAGCCTTTTCCTCAGGCTAACCAGAACTGTCGGACAACCGAACGTAAATCTTCCGAGCATTCGGAAAACCGGACAACGAAACGGCCACCGAATCCGATAACTAAAAATAAGTTGATATAAATCATTAAGTTAAAAGAGTTTTGCGACCAAAGTCCGACTGGTACAGATCCTGCTGTTCCCTTTCGCCCGCGGCATTCAGATCTGTCTCGGGTGTATCTAGATGAACCTGCACCAGCACCGTCTCACTACTAGAGAGAAAATAATGAAATCTGCTTTCAACACCCTTGTTCCGGGCGCTTTGGCCCTCCTCTTGCTCCTTCCGACTGCATTGCAGGCCAAGGAAGTCGAAACCCAACAGAAGCTGGCCAACGTGGTCGTACTCGCTACCGGCGGCACCATTGCCGGCGCTGGCGCCAGTGCCGCCAACAGCGCCACCTACCAGGCCGCCAAAGTCGGCATCGAGCAGTTGATCGCCGGGATCCCCGAGCTGAGCCAGGTCGCCAATGTGCGCGGCGAACAGGTCATGCAGATCGCCTCTGAAAGCATCACCAACGAAAACCTGCTGCAACTGGGCCGCCGCGTCGCCGAACTGGCCGACAGCAAGGACGTCGATGGCATCGTCATCACCCACGGCACCGACACCCTGGAAGAAACCGCGTACTTCCTGAACCTGGTGGAAAAGACCGACAAGCCCATCGTAGTGGTCGGCTCCATGCGTCCGGGCACCGCCATGTCCGCCGACGGCATGCTCAACCTGTACAACGCCGTCGCCGTCGCCGGCAGCAAGGAAGCCCATGGCAAGGGCGTGCTGGTCACCATGAACGACGAGATCCAGTCGGGTCGCGACGTCAGCAAAATGATCAATATCAAGACCGAAGCCTTCAAGAGCCCATGGGGCCCGCTGGGCATGGTGGTGGAAGGCAAATCCTACTGGTTCCGCCTGCCGGCCAAGCGTCACACCCTGGATTCGGAATTCGACATCAAGACCATCAAGAGCCTGCCTGACGTCGAAATCGCCTATGGCTATGGCAACGTCAGCGACACCGCCTACAAGGCCCTGGCCCAGTCCGGCGCCAAAGCCATCATCCACGCCGGTACCGGCAATGGCTCGGTGTCTTCCCGCGTAGTGCCGGCCCTGCAGGAGCTGCGCAAGAATGGCGTACAGATCATCCGTTCGTCCCACGTCAATGCCGGCGGCTTCGTACTGCGCAACGCGGAACAGCCTGACGACAAATACGACTGGGTCGTGGCCAACGACCTGAACCCGCAGAAAGCCCGCATCCTGGCCATGGTCGCCCTGACCAAGACCCAGGACAGCAAGGAACTGCAGCGGATGTTCTGGGAATACTGATTGGCCCGCCCGACCTGCTCTGGTCGGGCACCGCTCTACCCCGCACTCGCCCGCCCTGGGCGAGTGCTCCGCCCCGGTTGGCCTGCCCTCTTCTTTATCCCGCAGATAAAAAACTCATTCGTTTTGCAGTAATCCGCGGATATTGCTGTCAGAAGAACCTCTTGAATTTTAAGCGGTTGCGAAATTTCCTACAGTAAAATACTGTACGCGCATACAGCCTAATAAGGAATGTTCCGTGCCCGCCGCAGCACCACCAAGCTCTTATGAACGCCTCGGTTTGCGCGTTCAGAAAATCATCAACTCGCCCAACGCACAAAAAGCCAAGGCCGCCCTGATCTTCCGTCAGCCCGACGAAGCGGTCGACGAGTGGGAGCGCCTGCTCGAAGAAATCGCCGAAAACGACAACGTCACCCTCGCCTATCGCGATGACGGCGGTGTGCAGATTTTCTGGGTCGTGCCGAAGGAAGACTGAGTCGATGATTGCCCGCTGTTTTGCTGTACTGCTGTTTTGCGTTGCCCTGAATGCCCACGCCGATGCGCCCCGTACCTTCAACGAAGCGAAGAAAATCGCCTGGAAGCTGTACGCCCCGCAATCCACCGAGTTCTACTGTGGCTGCAAGTACAGCGGCAATCGGGTCAATCTCGCCGCCTGCGGCTATGTCCCCCGCAAAAACGCCAATCGCGCCGCGCGCATCGAATGGGAGCACATCGTTCCCGCCTGGCAGATCGGCCATCAGCGTCAATGCTGGCAGCAAGGCGGGCGCAAGAACTGCACACGCCACGACCCGATTTATCAACGCGCCGAAGCCGATCTGCACAACCTGGTGCCGAGCATCGGCGAGGTCAATGGCGACCGTAACAACTTCAGCTTCGGCTGGCTGCCGGCGCGGTCCGGCCAGTACGGTTCGTGCCTGACTCAGGTCGACTTCAAGGCCAAGAAGGTCATGCCGCGCCCGTCCATTCGCGGCATGATCGCCCGAACCTATTTCTATATGAGCAAGCAGTACAACCTGCGCCTGTCGAAACAGGATCGCCAGTTGTACGAAGCCTGGAACAAGACCTATCCGGTACAACCCTGGGAGCGCCAGCGCAATCAGAGCGTGGCTTGTGTGATGGGGCGTGGCAACGAGTTCGTCGGCCCGGTCAACCTGAAGGCCTGCGGCTGATATCCGTCCGGGTTGCCGATTAACGTCTGGGGCATGGATGGCCCCCTCAAGGATGATTGAGCGCCGGCAAGACTGGCCTTGACCCGGCACCCAAAAGAACAGCTTATTGCGCGACGCGGTGCTCGATCACCTGCGGCTCGATATTGCGCTTCTTGGCCTTGGTCAGCTTCTCGACCAGCTCGGTTTTCTTGGCTTCGGCTTCGGCCTGGGAATCGAACGGGCCGATCAGCACCCGATCCTTGCCATCTTCGACGACAACATAGGAAATGATCCCGTGTTCGATCAGCCAGCCGGCCAGATCGCTCGTCGCCTGAGGCAGGGTGCCGGCGACCAGCACATCCCATTGCGGTTTCGTGGCGGCCTGCGGCGGCTGTGCCTGGACAACCGGCGCCACCTTCTTGTCCTCCTCGACATGCTTGCCTTCACCGCATCCCGCCAATGCCAGGACCGCTATCATCATCGCTACTGTGCGCACAACCTACCCCTTGAAAGTCTGAGGCGGCGATTTTAGCACCCCAATCCCCTGTACAAACGCCACAAAATCAGCGCGAAACAAGGAGAATGATATTTATCGCCTCTGTATAGTTGCACCTCGGGAATTAATACAGCGTCTGCGCGTCAGAAAGAGGCACCCACACAGTGGTACTTCGCAGTAATCTATACGCACTACTACCGACATCTGCACTGTCTGAATCAGGTGCCCTACTAAGCAATCAAGGAGAAGATCATGCTGATACTCACCCGCAAGGTCGGTGAAAGCATAAATATCGGTGACGACATCACGATCACCATTCTGGGCGTTAGCGGCCAGCAAGTCCGGATCGGCATCAATGCCCCGAAAGACGTCGCAGTCCATCGCGAAGAAATCTACCAACGGATCCAAGCCGGCCTCACCGCCCCGGACAAACGCGAAACACCTTGAGCGTCATGAGCAGCCAGCCCTTTGTCTCATCACAATGGCTGGCGCAGCGTCATCGTTGATTGATTCCCCGCAGCACCCTCCCCCTCTTCAAATGGCAGCGGCGCAGTTCAGGCCGCCAGCGCCAGCCCTGGCAAAAGTGCACTACCCAAGCCCTTCACTGATAGCGCTCCATCCCGGCAATCGGTCGATACGACTCGGCCGGGAGAAAGCCCTCCCTCGTTTTTGTATAAATACTCAGTAGCGTGGCAATGAGCAGGAGGAGTAATTTCAAAACCTATCGCCTCCGCGAACCCGCCGAGGCTCCCCCCTTGCCATCGGCAGATGCTTTACGAACAAGGAGTGGTCATATGCAAGAGTTCGCTTACCTTCTGATCACCAACGACCTGAATGCGATACGGACCATTGCCGCCTGCTCGACGGAGGGGCTCTACGAAGTCAAACGCGGAATATTCACCTTCCGCTCCGAGGCCAACGTCGACTACCTGCACCGCGTGCTGGCTATCGTCAGCGACGAGTTCGGCATCATTCCCGTGCAGCAGGCCGAGTTCAAAACCAACCGAGCCACCATTAGCAAGGCTTTCAGCCAACTCTGCTAGGGCGCGCGGTGCTCGATGACGCGCAACAGCCCGCAGCAAGCCCGAGGACACGCGACTCCTCACCTCATGACTGGTTGAGCATGACCCCACGCGCCATGCCACTGGCCGCCACTACTATCAGCACAATCAGCAGCGCCTGCAGGTGGCTGATGCGCGCAAACAGCGTGGCGCGGCCGGTATCGATCGACGCCCCGCGCCCCAGGGCGATTCGCCATCTGATCAGCACAACCATTGGCCATATTTCGAGCAACAGGATGATGACGAACAAGGTCATCTTGATATGAAACAGCGGCTGGTGCAGGTAGTAATCCGTGCCTTTTTCGTAACCAGCGAAGGCGCGCAGCAAGCCGGTGATCAACAACACCGCGGCGGCCAGCCCCCAGCCATTGTCGGCCAGCAGAGCCCGGCGCACATCCGCCCCCTCGGTGACCACGCGGCGCAACGCTGTACCGCGATTGAGCACCGCCGCAAAGGCGACAGCAAAGGCCAACAGGTGTACGGCCGCGAGAAACCAGTGCATGAGCATCGCTCCACTCTCCATTGACGGATGACAAAAAACGGCCTGTGAGTATTAGCCCATAACCCGCAGCTTTGCCTTGCCCGACACCCAATAAAAAAGGCGCCCGTCATCGGGGCGCCTCTGTACTGCGCCTAGCCGCGTTCACGCACGACGCTGAACCGCCACCTTGGCCCAAAGGGTGAAGGCGACATCCGGAGTCCAGCCGGCATTCGAGGTGTGCTCTTGAAAGCACAGATACAGATTGCCCTGATAAGTCACACCATCATCTTTGCGATAGTGATGATTCAACTGCCATTCCGGGTATTGCGGGTCAGGCACCCCGCCGGCGGTCTTGATGTTCAGGTTGGTACTGGGCAGCGACTGATTGCCCTGGGCGTCCGTGGCGCTGACAAAGTAGCTGTACAGCGTATCGGTTTTCAGCCCCTCGTCCTTCAAGGTCAGCGAGGCCGTCTGGGCCACCGGCTTGCCATCGCGAAACAGGGTGTAGAACTCGATTGGACGAACACCGTGGGCAGCACTCCAGCTCAAGGTCACGCTGTTCTCTGTCTGCGCGGGGGAAAACAGGTTGCCCGGCGCCGAAGGTCGCTCCTCGCCGCTGCCGCCATGGATCAGCGGCGCATAACGATCACGGAACTCCCAGTTGTAACGGACGCCGTACTTGTTGAGGCCGTCATCCCAATTGACCGACCAGGTCATCAGGCCCTTGATCGACAATCCGGCATGATCCAGACGCTTGAAGGCATTGCTCACTGCCGCAGGGTCGATGACATACCCGGTTGCTGCCGCGTCGACGTTGGCCGGCAGACCGATCACGAACTTGTCGGCAGGGATGGCGATATAGCCACGCGTACCGGTGACCAGGCTCTCGGTCAGATAAAACAGAAAGTCTTCCTTCAGTGCATCGTTGTTCTGGGCAATCCAGGCACCCTGCCCGCCGTTGGCTTCCTGGACCCACAGACCGTCGCCGCCCTGGTTGTAGTATTGCGGCGCGATGAAATCGTAGTAGCCATCCAGCGCCTGGATATAACCGACGTATTTGCCGCCGGTGGCGAGGTAGGGAAACTCCGGCGCCATGCTGATGATGAAATGCTTGCCCTCGCCTGCGTAGTGATCCTTCACCAGCTTGAGCGCCGCCGGCAGCACGATCTTGTTGTCGGCAAAATCGATGGCACTCTGCTCGAGGTCGATGTCCAGCCCGTCGAAACCATAGGTTTCCACCAGACGGATGATTTCGTGGGCCAACGCTTGCTCGTTGCCCTTGTGCAACTCGATATGAGCGTCCGCACCGCCAAGGGAAATCAACACCGCCCGCCCCTGGCTGTTGAGCACGCCAACCTGGCGCCGGAACTCCTCGTCCGACAGGTTGTAGGGCTTGAAGGTGGGAATGCCGTTGCCCTTCATGAAGGCTACCGCCACCACGTTGTATTCCTTGGGTACATCGACCAGGTCGAGGTTGGCGAACTGCCCCTGCTGGTAGCCGTCACTGGGGCCAGCCGGCCAGTTGTGCCAGAAGCCCATGAGAATCTTCTTGCCTGCGATCGACGGCATCAACGATGCCGAATCATTCGCCTGAGTTTTTACCGCTGCAAAGTTGATCTTGTTCACGTTCTAATCCTTCAGAACCATTTAAAGAGAATGACAACTTCTGCTGTTATTCGAAGTCGACTATTTGAAGTCGACGTCGAACGCCTGATAGAACGCATTGCCAGTGTTGGCGACAATCCACGCCAGCACAATCACGTGATGGCCTTTCTTGTTCTTGGGCAGTGTCACCTGATGTTCGACCTTGGCCTTCATTTCATCGCCGTGCTGGTCATACGGAACTTGTGTATAGAAGTCCTTGAAGAAAGCCTGCGGCTCCAGTTGCGCACGACTGATACGCTGTTTCGGGTCCCAGCCATCTTTGGTGATGAACCAGCTGTAACCGCGGGTCACATGAGGAGCGGTGTACTCCCACTTGACCTGGAACACCTGCCCCGGATCGACGTTGAGCAACGGCCAGGAGAACGAACGCCCAAGCTTCTTCGACATTTCTTCATTGGTGAAGTTGAGGCAGTCACGCTCGTCGGTCTTGCCGCCGCTGAGGATATACCCATCAGCCGGTGGCACAACGCTGGCGACGTCGCTCTCGTATGGCTTCTGAAAAGGTCCGCCCACCAGGGCCGGGAAATTTTTACCGCCTTCCATCTCATTGACCTGCCAGGTGCCGAGCAGCCCCAGCTCGACGGCGACAGCGCCACGGCTGGAGGGGGATACGACACGCCCGTGTTTCGGTTGAACTAATGGCTTATTCATTATTGTTCACTCCTTTGATTAAATAAATCTCCTTCTTGAGGAGAACTTTTAAACTAGTCCAAACCAGTGTTTTGTCTACTGATTCGCGCATACAAAATGCCGAGCAAATTGTCGCACCTCAACAAAGCCGGGACATCAACCAATAATTACAGCGCAAACCTACAGGGAGAAAGGCAAATAACTTACACAAGCAACTAAATGAATATTCAACTAGCCTCTTGTCAACCAACCCTTCAGGAAAAACAATGGAGATATTCAATAAACCATAAACCCGGCAAGAGCCGGGTTCATGATCCGTTTACTGGATAGCGTTCAAAAAGGAATTACAGGCAAGTCGCCAATGCGGCCAGTCTACGCTTGGCGACCCAGTTGTCCTGGACCGCGTAATAATTGACGGTGGTACCCGAAGCCTGCCCCCGAATATCGGCAAAGGACTCCGCCGAACGGGTATAGACCGTGTATCCACCCACCTTGGCAGATTCCAGATAGGCCGACGCATCCACACCGAACACAGCTTCGTCCTGCCAGGCAAACTGCACACACTGCGCCACGATTTGCTCCGCCTTGGCCGACGAGAGCACCTTGTAGGGGCTCTTCGAACGTGCCTCATTCATCGCCGAGCCGGCACACCCCGCCAGCAACGCCACGACCATTACCGCCATCAACACCCGCATCACGCTACCTCGCCGTAAAAACGCGACTGTATCACTCACATGACAAGCCATTGGCACTCGGCTGCGAGAAAACCACTCGCAGACCATTTCGCTCACTGGCCGGAAAAACAAAAACCCGCGCAAGGCGGGCTTCTTCATGAATCGATAACATCTCGGTTAAAGGCGGCGTAAAAACGAGCTCACAATACTCTTGGTGGCAGCCGTTGCATCCAGCTCACGGGCAGCCCCATAGGCATGCCAAGCAATGGCTGCAATTTCATTCAAGGGCCGGGCATCCTCGGCATTGGCCACGGCAACCTCGAATACGTGATGCCGTACATTGCCGGCGTCGAACTCCAGGATGTAAAGAGGCTCACTGGCATCCAGCCCTGTCTCTTCCCGCAACTCACGTATCGCGGCAGCAGCGGGAGACTCCCCAGGCTCGACCTTGCCGCCCGGTAAAGACCATTTTGCGCGATCCTTGCGGACAAAAAGAATTTGCCCTCCGTGCGCACAAATTACCGTCGCTCTACTCTTCATACCTGCACCCTACCCGACCACATCCTGCCCGTATTGCGCAGGGAACGTGCATACAGACCGAAAACCGACTTAAAAGTGTCACAAAAATGTCATGAAATGCATAAGCATTAAGGATGCCAAAAAGACAACGGCATAACCTGGAACAAAACCCATCCATACAGACGGAGACATTCACTTCAAATAAAAACTGCATGCATCTCTATAGGTATCCGTGCACTCCAGGATTGTTGATGAGGAGAAGTCTCGAGACTCTTTCCATGACAACGAGCTTCCAATCCACATGACCTGTTTGTAATGACCGCCGAGATCAAGATGCATATTCAAATATCGGCCACCGGAGGTCACATAGATACAGCTATTTATAAAACCAACTTTATCGACACCTTGGTGAGTCAATACAAAATAGCTTTTCTCGAAGTTGGTAACAGCTTCCATGGCACCGTCAACCAGCACACCTGTCCATTCAACACCCTCACTTTTAGCTGGCGCGCTAAAAATCCCCATCACGCCCTTGATATCTCGCGGCGAAGGACATGATTCCTGATCACCCGGCCAGTCAGGGATATTGAGGTCATTGCTACCAGGCGCAGCATGCACGAATGTAAATAGCTGCGAACACAGCAACACCCAACCCAACAATCTAGACACGTTCCATTCCTTCGTAAATATCAGAAGGAAGGTTCTATCAACTAGAACAACTTTAGAATGTAGGACGATTCCTAAAATATTAGTTTTTTCTCTTAAGCCCAGCAGTCTCTCCATCGAAGCGCCTGCTCTTGGCAGTCAGTTGCAAAGTGCAGTCACAACGACGCCCCTGACTAAAGCGTGCTATCCATCTGGACCAGGCCTGCCTCCAACGCCGCGAAAATCTCCAGCTTGAAGTCATCGGTGGACCTTGAAAGAACACTATCAGGAAGGGCATGCCGAAAAAGAGATCGTGTACCTGGAAGCAGGTGCCGACTTGGCCTTTTGAGTGGCGGCTTCGCAAAGGTTTTGAAAACCGCGGACAACAAAAAAGGGCCCACCTTTCGGTGGGCCCTTCTAGACCGCCCAGCAGAGCGGATTTTGTTTGGTAGGCGCGATTGGACTCGAACCAACGACCCCCACCATGTCAAGGTGGTGCTCTAACCAACTGAGCTACGTGCCTGCTGTGAGGCGGCATTCTACGGAATTCCGGAGGGGTGTCAACACCTTTTTTGCAGCTAACCCTCTGAATATGCGAATTTTTATTTTTTGAGCCTGCCAAGAAGATTTTTCGATGGCTGGTAGGCGTTTTTCAACTCAGGTAGGATCCACGCAATCGTCAAGAATATTAAACAGAGGTTGCAGGATGGCGAACACACCTTACCCACAGTCGTATTACGCGACGTCAGCCAACGCTGCTCCAGCCCGCCCGCTGCTGCAAGATGATGTGGAAACCGATGTCTGTGTGATCGGTGCTGGCTATACCGGCCTCTCCAGCGCCCTGTTCCTGCTTGAGAATGGTTTTAAAGTCACTGTCCTGGAAGCGGCCAAGGTAGGTTTCGGCGCTTCCGGGCGCAACGGTGGACAGATCGTCAATAGCTATAGCCGTGACATTGATGTGATTGAACGCAGTGTCGGCCCCAAGCAAGCTCAACTGCTTGGCCAGATGGCCTTTGAAGGCGGCAGGATCATCCGTGAGCGGGTCGCCAAGTATCAAATCCAGTGCGACCTGAAGGATGGCGGAGTGTTCGCCGCCATCACCAGCAAGCAGATGGGTCACCTGGAGTCGCAGAAGCGCCTGTGGAAGCGCTACGGCCACACCCAGCTGGAATTGCTGGATCAGCGCCGCATTCGCGAAGTCGTCGCTTGTGACCTGTACCAGGGCGGCATGCTCGACATGAGCGGCGGGCATATCCACCCACTCAATCTGGCACTGGGTGAAGCGGCAGCCGTGGAATCCCTGGGTGGCGTTATCTACGAGCAGTCCCCGGCGGTACGCATCGAACGCGGCGCCAATCCGGTGATACATACCCCTCAAGGCAAGGTCAGGGCCAAGTTCGTCATAGTCGCGGGCAACGCCTACCTGGGCAACCTGGTGCCGGAGCTGGCCGCCAAGTCGATGCCGTGCGGCACCCAGGTCATCACCACTGAACCATTGAGCGATGAGCTAGCAAAAAGTCTGCTTCCCCAGGACTACTGCGTCGAGGACTGCAACTATCTGCTGGATTACTACCGTCTTTCCGCCGACAAGCGCCTTATCTTTGGCGGCGGCGTAGTCTACGGCGCTCGCGACCCGGCAAATATCGAAGCCATCATCCGACCGAAGATGCTCAAGGCCTTCCCGCAACTCAAGGATGTGAAGATCGACTACGCCTGGACCGGCAACTTCCTGCTGACCCTGTCGCGTCTGCCGCAAGTCGGACGCCTGGGCGACAACATCTACTACTCCCAGGGCTGCAGCGGCCATGGCGTCACCTACACCCATCTGGCGGGCAAGGTACTGGCAGAGGCCCTGCGCGGCCAGGCAGAACGTTTTGACGCCTTTGCCGAGCTGCCGCACTACCCCTTCCCTGGCGGCCAGCTGTTGCGCACCCCATTTACCGCAATGGGCGCCTGGTATTACAGCCTGCGGGACAAGCTGGGGTTCTGATAACCCTGCCTCTCTGCAAATAAAAAACCGCCCATAAGGCGGTTTTTTATTTGCAGAGAGGCAATATCGACTGCCTGAGCAGCATCAAAAAAGCCGGATTCCGAAAACAAAAAACCCCGGTCTTTCGACCAGGGCCTTTGCTATCGATCCGAAGAGCTTGCGGCTTCTTCGTCACTTGAAGGCGTTCAGTGTTCCTTCAAGTAGATATGGCGCAGCGGACGGGACTCGAACCCGCGACCCCCGGCGTGACAGGCCGGTATTCTAACCGACTGAACTACCGCTGCGCGTCGGTTGGATGCTTCCGTGGAAGCCTCCGCCTTTCTTTCGAAAGACACTCAAGAAGTGGTGGGTGATGACGGGATCGAACCGCCGACCCTCTGCTTGTAAGGCAGATGCTCTCCCGGCTGAGCTAATCACCCTTTGCTTCGTTGAGGCCGCGAAATTTACGCAGATACCGATGCTAAGTCAATACCCTGCTTGAAGTTTTTCTGAAAAAGACAAAATCACGACAACGCCTGAAAAAGGAATCAACAACACCGACGACCTAAAGCCGTGCTCGTTGCGCCCTCCCCACGCCATCAGTCGCGATAAATCATTTTTTTGCTCATACCGCCGTCGACCACAAACTCCTGACCAGTGACAAAACCGGAGTTCTTCGACAACAGCCACGCCACCATCGCCGCCACATCCTCGACCGTCCCTACCCTGCCCGCCGGATGCTGGGCATGATCGGCATCGCTCAGGGGCTCGGCCCGACGCGCCGCCGGGTCCCGAGCGTCGATCCAGCCGGGGCTGACCGCATTGACCCGGATCTCCGGCCCCAGGCTCATGGCCAATGCATGAGTCAAGGCCAGCAAACCGCCCTTGCTCGCCGCATAGGCTTCAGTGTCCGGCTCCGATTGCCGGGCACGGGTAGATGCCAGGTTGACGATGGCTCCGCCATGAGCACGCAAATATGGCGCACAGTGCTTGGCCAGGAGCATCGGACCGCTGAGGTTCACCGCCAGCACCCGATTCCAGTAAGCCAGGTCGAGGCTTTCCAGGGTGATGTTGCGCGGGTCAGCGACTGCTGCGTTACACACCAGCGCATCGAGGCGCCCGAACTGCCCCAGCACTTCGGCGACACCCAGGGCGACCTGCGCTTCATCCGCCACATCCATGCCAATGAACCAGGCACTGTCACCCAGGACCTTGGCCACCTGGGAGCCGCGTACCCGATCCAGATCGGTCAGCACCACCTGCCAGCCTTCGCTGATCAGCCAGGCAGCGATGCCCAGGCCGATACCGCGTGCCGCGCCAGTCACCAGCGCGACGCGGCCGTTGGCAATGCTCTGCTGTTCGGACAACTCGATCACAAGGCTGCCAACCCGCGCGCCAGGTCGGTTTGCAGGTCCAGCACATCCTCAAGGCCGACAGCGATGCGAATCAGGCTGTCACGAATGCCCGCCGCTTCACGCTCTTGCGGCGCCAGACGGCCGTGAGAGGTGGTGCTCGGATGAGTGATGGTGGTCTTGCTATCGCCCAGGTTAGCGGTAATGGAAATCAGGCGAGTGGCGTCGATAAAACGCCAGGCCCCGTCCTTGCCGCCCTTGACCTCAAAGCTCACCACCGCGCCGAAACCACGTTGCTGACGCTTGGCCAGTTCGTATTGCGGATGGCTTGGCAGACCGGCGTAGTGCACCTTCTCGATACCGTCCTGCTGCTCCAGCCATTCGGCCAGGGCCTGGGCATTGGCACAATGGGCGCGCATCCGCAGGTTGAGGGTTTCGAGGCCCTTGAGGAAGATCCAGGCGTTGAACGGACTCAGGGTCGGTCCCGCGGTACGCAGGAAACCCACCACCTCTTTCATCTGTTCGCTGCGGCCAGCCACCACACCGCCCATGCAACGCCCCTGACCATCGATGAACTTGGTCGCCGAGTGCACCACCACGTCCGCGCCCAGCTTCAGCGGCTGCTGCAACGCCGGGGTACAGAAACAGTTGTCGACCACCAGCATCGCGCCCTTGGCGTGAGCGATTTCGGACAACGCAGCGATATCCACCAGTTCGGCGAGCGGGTTGGACGGTGATTCAACGAACAGCAACTTGGTATTGGCCTTGATCGCCGCATCCCAACCGGACAGGTCCGCCAGGGGCACGTAATCGACCTCGATACCGAAGCGCTTGAAATACTTTTCGAACAGGCTAATGGTCGAGCCAAACACACTGCGCGAAACCAATACATGGTCGCCCGCGCTGCACAAACTCATGACCACCGAGAGAATCGCCGCCATGCCAGTGGCCGTGGCTACAGCCTGCTCGGCACCTTCCAGGGCGGCGATACGTTCTTCGAACGCCCGCACGGTCGGGTTGGTGTAGCGGGAATAGACATTGCCCGGCACCTCGCCAGCGAACCGCGCGGCCGCATCGGCGGCCGTGCGGAACACGTAGCTGGAGGTGAAGAACATCGGATCGCCGTGCTCCCCTTCCGGGGTACGGTGTTGGCCGGCGCGCACGGCCAGGGTGTCGAAAGCTACGCCATCAAGGTCGCTGTCCAGCCGACCGGCATCCCAATCCTGACTCATGCCGCCTACTCCTTATGTCTTCTAATGCTCTAAATCAGTTGTTGTACAGATCGATGATCGCACTGACCGCCTGGGTCTTGGCCTTGGAGGCATCGTTACGTGCGTTTTCGATCTTGTTCAGGTAGGCCTCGTCGACGTCGCCAGTGACATATTTGCCGTCGAACACCGCGCAGTCGAAGCTCTCGATCTTGATCTTGCCGCCACCGACCGCTTCGATCAGGTCAGGTAGATCCTGATAGATCAGCCAGTCGGCGCCGATCAGATCGGCCACATCCTGAGTCGAACGATTGTGTGCGATCAGTTCGTGAGCGCTCGGCATGTCGATGCCGTACACGTTCGGGAAACGCACGGCAGGCGCCGCGGAGCAGAAGTAGACATTCTTCGCGCCGGCTTCACGGGCCATCTGGATGATCTGCTTGCAGGTGGTGCCACGAACGATCGAGTCATCCACCAGCATCACGTTCTTGCCGCGGAACTCCAGCTCGATGGCATTGAGTTTCTGGCGCACGGATTTTTTCCGCGCAGCCTGGCCCGGCATGATGAAGGTCCGGCCGATGTAGCGGTTCTTCACGAAACCTTCGCGGAACTTGACGCCCAGGTGGTTCGCCAGCTCCAGCGCCGCGGTACGGCTGGTATCCGGAATCGGGATGACCACATCGATATCGTGATCCGGACGCTCGCGCAGGATCTTCTCGGCCAGCTTCTCGCCCATGCGCAGGCGCGCCTTGTACACCGACACGCCGTCGATGATCGAGTCCGGACGCGCCAGGTAGACGTGTTCGAAAATGCACGGAGTCAGCTTCGGATTGGTCGCGCACTGACGGGTGTGCAGCTTGCCGTCTTCAGTAATGTAGACCGCCTCGCCCGGCGCCAGGTCGCGAATCAAGGTGAAGCCCAGCACATCCAGGGACACGCTTTCGGAGGCGATCATGTATTCGACGCCTTCGTCGGTGTGACGCTGACCGAAAACGATCGGGCGAATACCGTGAGGGTCGCGGAAGCCAACGATGCCATAACCGGTGACCATGGCGACTACCGCATAACCGCCAACGCAACGGTTGTGCACGTCGGTCACGGCGGCGAACACGTCTTCTTCGGTCGGTTGCAGCTTGCCGCGCTGGGCCAGCTCGTGAGCGAAGACGTTGAGCAGGACTTCCGAATCGGAATTGGTGTTGACGTGGCGCAAGTCAGATTCGTAGATCTCCTTGGCCAGCTGTTCAACATTGGTCAGGTTACCGTTATGCGCCAGGGTGATGCCGTAAGGCGAGTTGACGTAAAACGGTTGAGCTTCGGCCGAAGTCGAGCTGCCAGCGGTCGGATACCGCACATGGCCGATACCCATGTGACCGACCAGGCGCTGCATGTGCCGTTGATGGAAAACGTCACGGACCAGGCCGTTGTCCTTGCGCAGGAATAACCGGCCATCATGGCTGGTCACGATACCGGCAGCGTCCTGGCCGCGGTGCTGGAGGACGGTTAGCGCGTCATACAGCGCCTGATTGACGTTCGACTTACCGACGATACCGACGATGCCACACATGCGACGCAACCCCTACTTAATGAAACTGAACTGAACACATCTTACTGAGGCGTTTTGGCCGGTAAGAGTTGTTCCTTGAACGGTATTTCAGCGGGTACGCTGATACCGCTGGCCAGCCACTGACTGCTCCACCCCAATATGAGGTTTTTTGACCAGTCTGCAACCAATAGAAATTGTGGCACCAGTCGCGACTGCTGCCACCAGGAATCCTGTTGTACCGGCCCCAGGCTCAATAGCCCGACCGCCACGACCACCAGCAACGCGCCACGCGCCGCGCCGAAGGCCATGCCGAGGAATCGATCGGTCCCGGATAGCCCGGTGACGCGAACCAATTCGCCGATAAGATAATTGATCATTGCGCCCACGATTAAAGTGGCGACAAACATGATGGCACAGCCCGCGATCACGCGAGCCGAGGGAGTCTCGATGTATCCGCTGAGGTATTCGGACAGAGAGCCACCAAACATCCAGGCAACGACTCCTGCGACGATCCAGGTAAGCAGCGACAGCGCTTCTTTGACGAAGCCGCGGCTCAAACTGATCAAAGCGGAGATGGCGATGATTGCAACGATCGCCCAGTCAACCCAGGTAAATGGCACAGTGCAGCCTACAGACGGATAAGGCGGCGCATTTTAACAGAGCGCATGGCCGTCGGTAAGCTGCGATTCACTGTGCTTTGCAAATCAAGGCGATAGCCTTAACCGCGCTCAGGCTGGAAGCGCACGACAAAACCCTTGAGGTTCTGCTGACGGCTCAGCAAATCGCGCAGGCGGTCTGCCTCGGCCCGCTCGATCAATGGACCGACGAATACCCGGTTCTTGCCATCGGCGGAACGGATATAAGCGTTGTACCCCTGGCTGCGCAGGGTTTTCTGCAGGTTTTCAGCACTTTCCCGACTGGACAGGCTGGCCAGTTGCACCGACCAACTGACCGACAGGCCGTTTGCATCGACACGGCTTGGGGTCGCATCGGGCTTGGCTGGCGCTGCGGCAATCGGCTGGGCCGGAGCCGGCTTGGGGGCTGGCGCTGGAGGTGGAGTCACGGGCTTGCTCGCGGCGACTGGCGGTGCCACCGAGACTGGAGCCGGAGCAACCGGAGCGCTTGGCGCAATCGGCATCGAAGGCGCGGCCTGCTGGGCCACTTCTTCATCGGTGGGTACCGGCTCCTGTGGCAGCGCCTGCGGCTCTGGCACCACCACAGGCTCGACTTGCACCTGGGTTACAGCAGGCGCCTGAGGCGCTGCTGGCGCCTCGACATTGATATGCCGCTGCTCATCTTCGCGGGAAAACAGCATCGGCAGGAAAATCACCGCCAACGCCACCAGAACCAAGGCCCCAACCATTCGCTGCTTGTAGACGTTATCCAGCATAGCCATGTGCAGCTTCCTCCGTGGAGCGCCGAGCGAGCCACTCGAGCGCCTCGGCAACACAATAAAAAGATCCGAACAGCAGAATCTCGTCTTCGGCCGTAGCCTGCGCACACTGCCCTTCCAAGGCTGCGGCGACACTTTCATAAGACGCTACCGAAGCCCCAAGGTTCTGCAGTGCCGCCTGCAAGTCCGCAACGGGACGCGCACGGGCAGAATCCAGCGGCGCCACCGCCCAATGCTCGACACAGGCATCCAGGCGGGCAACCACGCCCTCCAGATCCTTGTCCGCCAACAGGCCAAATACCGCCAGGCGCTTGCCCGCCACTGGTCGGCGCATCAGGCGCTCGGCCAGATACTCCGCGGCATGAGGGTTGTGCCCGACATCCAGCAACAGGTTCAGGCGCTTGCCCTGCCATTCGAATTGACGGCGATCCAGGCGCCCGACCACTCGCGTCTGCTGCAAGGCTTCGGCGATGCGTTCAGCCTGCCAAGGCAGCCCCAGCAACAAATAGGCCTGCAAGGCCAGCGCGGCGTTCTCCATGGGCAGATCGAGCAGCGGCAAGTCGCGCAGCTCGACAGCATTGCCCCGCGCATCGAGCCCCCGCCACTGCCAGTTCGCCTCGGTGATCCCCAGGTCGAAATCACGACCGCGCAGGAAGAACGGGCAGTTCAATTCACGCGCCTTATCCAGCAAGGGCTGAGGGGGATTCAGGTCACCGCAGAGCGCAGGCGCGCCCTGACGGAAAATCCCGGCCTTCTCGAAGGCCACGGACTCACGGGTGTCACCCAGGTAATCGGCATGGTCGACGCCGATACTGGTGACCAGCGCCAGATCCGCATCCACCAGGTTGACCGCATCCAGGCGCCCACCCAGGCCGACTTCCAGCACCACGGCATCGAGACCGGCACGCTGGAACAGCCAGAAGGCCGCCAGGGTACCCATCTCGAAATAGGTCAGGGAAATTTCACCGCGCCCGGCTTCGACCGCGACAAAGGCCTCGCACAGCTCGGCATCGCTGGCTTCGACGCCATCGATCTGCACGCGCTCGTTGTAGCGCAACAGATGGGGGGAATTGTAGACACCGACCTTCAGCCCCTGGGCTCGCAGCAAGGACGCCACGAACGCACAGGTAGAACCCTTGCCGTTGGTACCGGTCACCGTGACGACCCGAGGCGCCAGCCTGCCCAATCCCATGCGGGACGCTACTTCTTGCGAGCGCTCCAGCCCCATGTCGATGGCTGACGGATGCAACTGCTCAAGGTAGGCAAGCCAGTCGCCAAGGGTACGCTCGGTCATATGTTTGCAGGCACCGGTGGCACTACGATCGCCTCGACGGGCGCGGCCACGAACTCAGGCGTCGGCAAGCCCATCAGTTGAGCCAGCAGGTTACCCAGACGCGGACGCAGCTCCTGGCGCGGGATGATCATGTCGATAGCGCCATGCTCCAGCAGGAACTCGCTGCGCTGGAAACCTTCCGGCAGTTTTTCACGCACGGTCTGCTCGATCACGCGAGGGCCGGCGAAACCGACCAGGGCCTTGGGTTCGGCGACAATCACGTCACCCAGCATCGCCAGGCTGGCGGAAACGCCACCGTAGACCGGGTCGGTCAACACAGAAATGAATGGCAGGCCTTCTTCACGCAGACGCGCCAGCACCGCGGAGGTCTTGGCCATCTGCATCAGGGAGATCAGCGCTTCCTGCATCCGCGCACCGCCGGAAGCGGAGAAGCAGACCATCGGGCAACGCTTTTCCAGCGCATAGTTGGCAGCACGCACAAAACGCTCGCCAACGATGGCACCCATGGAGCCGCCCATGAAGGAGAACTCGAACGCCGATACCACCACCGGCATCCCCAGCAGGGTACCGCTCATGGAAATCAGCGCGTCCTTTTCACCGGTCTGCTTCTGGGCCGCGGTGAGGCGATCCTTGTACTTCTTGCCGTCGCGGAATTTCAGACGGTCTACCGGCTCCAGGTCGGCGCCCAGTTCGGCACGGCCCTCAGCGTCGAGGAAAATGTCGATACGGGCGCGAGCGCCGATACGCATGTGGTGGTTGCACTTGGGGCAGACGTCCAGGGTCTTTTCCAGCTCCGGACGATACAGCACCGCCTCGCAGGACGGGCACTTGTGCCACAGACCTTCAGGCACCGAGCTTTTCTTCACCTCGGAACGCATGATCGAAGGGATCAGTTTGTCTACTAACCAGTTGCTCATGCTTTCTTTCTCCAGTACCGGCGGCCCGAACGCTCTGGTTCGCGGCCCCGCGTATGCCCTTGAGCTAAATTCATGTGTGCGGCGATGATCTGTTCGCTACCGCGGTCAGCGCGAGCTTGACCTGCCTGTACCGAACGGCTCCTCAGCCATCCCGGCAACCCCCGGATAGAGCGGCTGCCACTTCGATTTCGGCCCGTCCAGCGACGGTGCCGGCCTGTTTTGTACAGTGGTGTTATGGACGGCGGCAGACTGCCAGCCGTCACATCGACTAACAGCTGCCGCGAACGGCCTGCATAAATGCGCGAATCTTTGCGTGATCCTTGATGCCCTTGCTCCGCTCCACCCCGCCGCTGACATCCACGGCGTACGGGCGAACCTGCGCTATCGCCTGGCCGACATTCTCGGCAGTCAAGCCACCGGCCAGGATAATCGGCTTGCTCAAGCCTTGCGGTACCAGTGACCAATCGAAGGCTTCGCCGGTTCCGCCCGGTACACCCTCGACATAGGTATCGAGCAGGATGCCGCTGGCCCGCGCATAAGCCGCGCAACGGCTGGCAATATCGTCGCCGGCCTTGACCCGCAGCGCCTTGATGTAGGGCCGGTGATAGCCCTCGCAGTCCGCCGGCGTTTCATCGCCGTGAAACTGCAACAGGTCCAGCGGCACTGCATCGAGGATCTCGCCCAGCTCGCAGCGGCTGGCATTGACGAACAGGCCCACGGTGGTCACGAACGGCGGCAGCGCGGCAATGATCGCCCGTGCCTGCTGCACACTCACCGCCCGTGGGCTCTTGGCGTAGAACACCAGCCCGATGGCATCGGCCCCGGCCTCGACCGCCGCCAACGCATCCTCAATGCGGGTAATCCCACAAATTTTGCTGCGAACGGCTGACATGTCGTTTAAACCTCAGGGCAAATCCGGGGAAAGTCCCGGATGGTAGCAAATGCTTTTCCGGGCGTCAGCCGTCAAGTTCCGAGAAGCCGGTGAGGAAATGTGGCCCGATGTATCGCTCGGGCAGCTCGAACTCATCGTGATACTCGACCTGCACCAGATACAGTCCGAAAGGATGCGCCGTCACCCCGCCCGTGCGGCGAATCCGGCTCTCCAGCACTTCCCTGGCCCACTCGACCGGACGCTCGCCCGCGCCGATGGTCATCAGCACTCCGGCGATATTGCGCACCATGTGATGCAGGAACGCGCTGGCGCGGATATCCAGGACAATCATCTTGCCGTGCCGGGTGACCCGCAGATGGTGGATTTCCTTGATCGGCGACTTGGCCTGGCACTGCCCTGCCCGAAATGCACTGAAATCATGGGTGCCCACCAGATGCTGGGCAGCCTCGGCCATCCGCTCGACATCCAGCGGCCGGTGATTCCAGGTGATCTCCTCGTTCAAGTGCGCCGGACGGATCTGGTCGTTGTAGATCACGTAGCGATAGCGGCGGGCAATCGCCTTGAACCGCGCATGAAAATGCGCCGGCATGACCTTGGCCCAGCTCACGCTGATGTCGTGGGGCAGGTTGATATTGGCCCCCATCACCCACGCCTTCATCGAACGCTCGGCCTGGGTATCGAAGTGCACCACCTGCCCACAGGCGTGCACGCCGGCGTCGGTACGTCCAGCGCAAGACAGCAGCACCGGTGAGTCCGCCACCCGGGACAGCGCCTTCTCGAGGGTTTCCTGGACACTCGGGACACCGGAAGCCTGACGCTGCCAGCCGCGATAACGCGAGCCCTTGTATTCGACACCCAACGCGATTCTGAAAAAGCCTGCGGCCGCCATTTCGGCGGCCGCGTTATCTATATTTGCCAAGAACTTACAGCCTGCTGATATGCGCAAAGGCAGCCATTATAAGGCGCGCGCAAGCAGACGCCATGCGCGGCCCGCTTTTAGTTGATGTTTGCCCATTAAGCGCCAGCGAGCGCAAACAGGATTGCGTGAAAACCAAGACAAACGCTATATAGACAAGTACATAGCGACAAGCATAAATCCACTCGACCGGGACCTGACCAATGACCGCCATCAACAAGGAGGCCGTGGGCCTCGCCTACAGCCTGCAAGGTATGCTCCACGCCAAGCGCAAGACCTGGGAAGCCATCGCGCAGACAGCCGCGCGCATTCAGCCAGGCATGCTCGAATCCCAGGCTCGCGCCTTGGGGCTGGAGGTGCTTGCGGAATTGGGCATGGACCGGATCTGGCATCCGGCGCTGGTGCGCTTTGGCGAAAACACCCTGAAGACCTTCAAGCAACGCTCCGAAGGCGATCCGATACTGGGCGACAACGACATCTTCTTTATTGACCTGGGGGTGGTCTGGGACCGACACGAAGGCGATTGCGGCGCCACCTTCGTCACCGGCAACGATCCCGAGATGCAAGCCTGCGCCACGGCGGCCCAAACCCTGTTCGAACGGGTTCGTGATCACTGGAACGAGCACAAGGTGGCCGGCCCTGCCCTGTATCGCTATGCCGAAGAACAGGCGATCGCCATGGGCTGGGTGCTGAACCTTGAGATCAAGGGGCACCGGGTCAGCGACTTCCCCCATGCCATTTATCGAGCGGGCGACCTGGGCAACTTCGAGGCATGCCCCAACGTCGGCCTGTGGATTCTGGAAATCCAGATCGCCCACCCTACCCGGCCGTTCGGCGCCTTCTACGAAGACCTGCTGGCTTAACCGCGCAAGCGCTGCCATGGGCCCAGAAACAAAAACGGCAGCCTCGATGGCTGCCGTTTTTTGCTGCTAGCGCCGACTCAGGCCAGACGCGCGAGCATTTCCTTGGCTTCGCTTTTCTGACCGTCATTACCTTCGCTGATGACTTCGCCGAGAATATCCCGCGCGCCATCGTTATCGCCCATGTCGATGTAGGCCTGGGCCAGATCGAGCTTGGTCGCCACTTCATCGGCGCCGGAAAGGAAATCGAAATCCCCTTCGTCGGCACTGCCTGCGGCATCCTCTGCGGTAAAGGTCGGCTCGGCCAGGTCCGGCTGCTCGAGGCTTTGCGACAAGCGATCCAGCTCGGCGTTGACATCGTCCAGCTCGGAAGCGAAAGCATCCTTGGCAGCGGGTTGTGCATCCATCTCGTCCGCCAGGGACAAGTCGAAGTCCGCAGGCAGCTCAAGATCGTCGAGCGCAGCTTCGGTCACCGTAGGCACTTCGACAGCCGGCAGATCCTTCAGGTCGTCATCCAGGCTGAGAAGGAAATCCTCATCGGCTTGCGCCGCTGCAGGAAGATCCTCACCCAGATCCAGGTCGAAATCCGACAGATCATCCAGGCTTTCCTTGGCTGCGGTTTGCTGCTGCAGCACCGACTCGAAGCTCAGGTCGTCATCCAGCGGGAAGTCGTCCAGCTCAGGCTCAACTTGAGCAGGAACAGCCGGAGCAACCGGCGCCGCTGGAGAGGCTGCCTCCAGATCGTCCAGGCTCAGATCGAAGTCGGTATCCAGGTCGTCGACAGCCGGTGCCGGCGCTGGCTCCTGCGGCTCGTCGAGCAACAGCTCCTTGACGTACTGAGCATCCAGCGCCGCCGCTGCGGCCGCAGCGCCGAGACCCGCAGCCGCCACAGCAGCCATTGCCGGGAAACGGCTTTTCAGCTGTTCGACTTCAGCGTGATTCTTGCCATTGGCCACCAGCTGACGCTCCTGGGCCACAAAGGCGCTGCGATCGCCCTGATGACCGTAGACTTCCATCAGCTTCAAGCGCACCTCGCTACGCTGCGGCTCCAGCTTGACCGCCTCCTCCAGGATCGCCGCCGCCTGGTTCAGGCGACCGCCATCGATATGGGACTGGGCCTGATCCAGCACATCGGCCGGATGCTCGACTGCGGCAGCCACCGGCGCCGCGGCCACCACAGGCACCACGACCGGAGCTGGAGCTGGAGCTGGAGCTGGAGCTGGAGCTGGAGCTGGAGCGAGCTTGACGCTCGGCGGTGGAACTTCAAGGCCTTCGAAGCTGCTTTCCGGCAGATCCAGATCCTTGGACAGCTCAGACTCTTCGGACAGGGCGCGAGCCATGCGCAGATGCTTTTCCGCCTCCTGCCGAGCCTTGCGACGGCGAGCCAGCAACAGCAGCAACA
Organism: Pseudomonas sp. NFACC41-3; assembly: GCF_900109505.1. Taxonomy (NCBI): domain Bacteria; kingdom Pseudomonadati; phylum Pseudomonadota; class Gammaproteobacteria; order Pseudomonadales; family Pseudomonadaceae; genus Pseudomonas; species Pseudomonas sp. NFACC41-3. The sequence continues at coordinate 576,493 of NZ_FOAE01000001.1, read as the reverse complement.
ACAGCACCAACACTGCCCCGCCGCCCGCCAGCCCCAGGAGGATCGGATTGGTCAGCAGGTCGTTGAATTTGTCCTCATCGGACGCCGGTGTTTGCGCCTGGGCCGGTGCCGCTTCAGCCGAGGCCTCGCCCGACGTTGCCGCAGGATCGGCCACTGGCGCCGCCGGGGTCGCAGGCTGCTCGGCCAGTTGTGCCGGCATGGCCGCGGTCGGTTGTGCTGGCGCCACGGCACCCGCCCCTTGCGCCTGCAATTTGGCCAACTGGTCGTTCTTCAATTCGATCAGGCGTTGCAGCTTGTCCAGCTGGCTTTGCAGGTCCGTCAGACGGCTTTTCAGCTCGGCGTTGTCACGCCGGGCCGTATCGAGGCTTTCCTGAGTCACCGCCAGCTTGTTGCTCAGCGCCTGGCTGTCGCCAGCCGCCCCCTTGCCCCGCGCCTTGCCCGACTCGGCAGACACCAGGCTCAGATTATCCTTGACCGCGCCTTGTGCAGGCGCCTTGTCCGCGCCCGCACGCCGGGTGCCATCCAGTTGCTGCTGAGCGCCACGCGGCGCCAGGCGGCGCCCCTGACGCCACGCCGTATTCTGCGCGGCGACCTCGGCGATCGCTTGCGGCTGCGGCAGGCTGGTGCTCTGCACGGCATCGGGCAGGCGCAATACCTGCCCGGTTTTCAGCCGGTTGATGTTGCCGTCGATAAAGGCATCCGGATTCAGCGCCTGGATGGCCAGCATGGTTTGCTGGACCGAACCGCCATTGCGGGCCTTGGCCGCAATTTCCCAGAGGGTGTCGCGGGCCGAGGTGGTGTATTGAGCAGGCTTGCCGGCACCGGTGACCGGCGCGGCAACCGCTGGAGTTTGTGCCGCGGATTGCGCGGCCGCTTCAGCGGTTTGCGGGGAAAACTTGGAAGGGTCGAGCAAGACGCTGTAGTCGCGCAGCAGACGGCCATTGGGCCACATCACCTGCACCAGGAACTTGACCATCGGCTCGGAGAGCGGCTGGCTCGACGTGACCCGCAGCACGCTCTTGCCGTTGGCATTGAGCACCGGCGTAAAGCTCAGGTCATTGAGAAAGGCCTGGCGATCGACGCCCGCCTTGGCGAAATCTTCAGGCGAGGCCAGGCTCGGCACCACCTCGGCGGCGGTAAGATCCTTGACGTCCAGCAACTCGATTTCTGCAACCAGTGGCTGGTTCAGAGTCGACTTCAGGGTCAGCTCCCCGAGCCCAAGCGCCTGCGCCATACCGGAGGACAGCGCCGACGCGGCCGCTATTGCTAACACCAGTTTGCGAACTTGAACCATAGCCTCATCCTTTGTTTGAACATTCCTCGGCCAGCGAGAAGGTGTTGTAGCGCTGCCGTAAGGCATTGCGTGCGGCCTGAAGGGCCGCTTCGCGCGATATATGTCTGCATGCCTTGGAAGAGCGCGACGGCAGCTCACCTCCAGCAACCAGCCAAGCATAGCGCCCAGCTAGAATCATTCTGCAAATTGTTGCCAAGTATCTTTTACAGAAGGTCTTTTATCAACAACTCAGCCAGCTGCACGGCGTTGAGCGCAGCCCCTTTGCGTACGTTATCTGACGTCAGCCAGAGATTAAGTTCCGCCGGGTCGTCGATCCCCGCGCGCACCCGACCAACGTAGACCACATCCTGCCCCACCGCATCGCCCACCGCGGTCGGGTAGTCGCCCGCCTCCACCAACTCGATGCCGGGCGCCGCTTCGAGCGCAGCATTGACCGCGTCCAGGTCGATCGCCGTGGCTGACTGCAGAGTCACGCTATAGCTATCGCCAAAAAACACCGGGGCTTGAACACAAGTGACAGAAATCTTTAATAAAGGCTGCGCCAGCACCTCGCGCAACTCCCGGACCAGGCGTTTTTCCAACAAGGTGTGACCTTGCTCGTCGGGCGTGCCGACCTGTGCCAACAGGTTGAATGCCATCTGCCGGTCGAAGAATCGCGGCTCCAACGGACGCACATTGAGCAATTCGGCGGTCTGCCGCGCCAGCTCGGTTACCGCTTCACGGCCCTGAGTGGACACCGCGAGGCTGGCGGTCAGGTTGACCCGCTGGATCTCGAACAGGGCCTGCAACGGCGCCAGGACCACCGCCAGCGATGTGGCTGCGGCGCTGGGGCTGCTCAGTTGAACGGGCTTTTCCAGGCCGCCCAGCACGCGCTCGTTGGCTTCCGGCACCAGATTCGGTGCCTGGGCCGAAGGCAATGCGCCCGACAGGTCGATCACCGCGCAATTGGCCGCCGTCGCCCGCGGGGCGAAGCTCAGGGTCACCGCCGGGCCGGCAGCGAAAAACGCCAGCTGCACCTTGCTGAAATCGAACTCGTCGACCTCACGCACGCGCACATTTTTTCCACGAAACGGCACCGAGTGCCCCGCCGATTCACTGCTGGCCAGCAAGTGCAGATTGGCGATCGGAAAATCGCGCTCTTCGAGAATCTGGACGAGGGTTTCGCCGACAGTACCGGTGGCACCGATAACGGCGATATCGAAGGACTGGTTCATGGTGCTACCTCTGGCGAAACGGGGGAGCGGCACTTTACCCGGCGCTTGGGGGCGAGGCAATTTATCAGATCTGGCACATCAGACTTTTCGCAAACATGCTCATAGCCAGCAATCAGGAGCTGCTCCGAGATGAAAAAAGCCCGCGCCTCTTGCAAGGCGCGGGCTCTTTCAACGCATCAGAGCATCAACGCTCGAGCAGGATCCGCAGCATGCGGCGCAGCGGTTCGGCGGCGCCCCACAGCAGCTGGTCGCCGACGGTGAACGCGCCGAGGAACTGCGACCCCATGTTCAGCTTGCGCAGACGGCCCACCGGGATGTTCAGGGTGCCGGTGACCTTGGTCGGGCTCAGCTCCTGCATGCTGATGTCACGCTGGTTCGGTACCAGCTTGACCCAAGGGTTGTGCTGGCTGATCAACCCTTCGATATCGGCGATCGGCACGTCCTTGTTCAGCTTGATGGTCAGCGCCTGGCTGTGGCAGCGCATGGCGCCGATCCGCACGCAGATGCCATCGACCGGGATCGGGCTCTTGAAGCGGCCGAGGATCTTGTTGGTCTCGGCCTGGGCCTTCCACTCTTCGCGGCTCTGGCCGTTCGGCAGTTCCTTGTCGATCCACGGGATCAGGCTGCCGGCCAGCGGCACACCGAAGTTCTCGGTCGGGTAAGCATCGCTGCGCATGGCTTCGGCGACCTTGCGGTCGATGTCGAGAATGGCGCTGGCCGGATTGGCCAGGTCATCCGCCACGGCGGCGTGGGTCGCGCCCATCTGCTTGATCAGTTCGCGCATGTTCTGCGCGCCGGCACCGGAGGCCGCCTGATAGGTCATGGCGCTCATCCACTCCACCAGACCGGCTTCGAACAGGCCGCCCAGGCCCATCAGCATCAAGCTGACGGTGCAGTTGCCACCGATGTAGTTCTTGGTGCCGGAGTCCAGCTGCTGGTCGATGACCTTGCGGTTCACCGGGTCGAGGATGATCACCGCGTCGTCCTGCATGCGCAGGCTGGAAGCGGCATCGATCCAGTAGCCCTGCCAGCCGGCTTCGCGCAGCTTGGGGAAGACTTCGCTGGTGTAGTCGCCACCCTGGCAGGTCAGAATCACGTCGAGGGTCTTCAGCTCTTCAATGCTGTAAGCGTCCTTGAGCGGAGCAATGTCCTTGCCCACGGACGGGCCTTGGCCACCGACATTGGAAGTGGTGAAAAACACCGGCTCGATAAGATCGAAGTCTTGCTCTTCCAGCATCCGCTGCATGAGCACGGAACCGACCATACCGCGCCAACCGATCAGACCTACACGTTTCATCGCAACTACACCTATACAAAAGTGGGCCACCGTCTGAGCGGTGGGCCCGAAAGATTACAGATTCCGCAGCGCGGCGACTACTGCATCGCCCATTTCCTGCGTACCCACCTTGGTGCAACCGGCCGACCAGATGTCGCCGGTGCGCAATCCCTGGTCCAGTACCAGGCTCACGGCCTGCTCGATGGCATCCGCCGCGTCGTTCAGGTTGAAGCTGTAACGCAGCATCATCGACACCGACAGAATGGTCGCCAGCGGGTTGGCGATGCCCTGCCCGGCGATGTCCGGCGCCGAACCGTGGCATGGCTCGTACATGCCCTTGTTGTTGGCATCCAGCGACGCCGACGGCAGCATGCCGATGGAACCGGTGAGCATCGACGCTTCGTCGGACAGGATGTCGCCGAACATGTTGTCGGTGACCATCACGTCGAACTGCTTCGGCGCACGCACCAACTGCATGGCGGCGTTGTCGACGTACATGTGGCTCAGTTCGACATCCGGGTAATCCTTGGCCACCTGCTCGACCACTTCGCGCCACAGCTGGCTGGACGCCAGGACGTTGGCCTTGTCCACCGAGCAGAGCTTCTTGCCGCGCACACGGGCCATGTCGAAGCCGACCCGGGCGATGCGGCGGATTTCACTCTCGCTGTACGGCAGGGTGTCGTAGGACTGACGCTCGCCGTTTTCCAGCTCGCGGGTGCCACGCGGCGCGCCGAAGTAGATGCCGCCGGTCAGCTCGCGAACGATGAGGATGTCCAGGCCGGAGACGATTTCCGGCTTGAGGCTGGAAGCATCGGCCAGTTGCGGATAAAGGATCGCCGGACGCAGGTTGCCGAACAGGCCCAACTGCGCGCGAATTTTCAGCAGGCCGCGCTCAGGGCGGATATCACGCTCGATCTTGTCCCATTTCGGGCCGCCCACGGCGCCCAGCAGGACCGCGTCGGCAGCCCGCGCACGATCCAGGGTCTCGTCGGCCAGCGGCACGCCGTGCTTATCGATGGCCGCGCCACCGATCACGTCATGGCTCAGTTCGAAGCCCAGGCTGTACTTGTCGTTGGCCAGCTCCAGCACCTTGACCGCCTCGGCCATGATTTCCGGGCCGATGCCGTCACCTGGGAGAATCAGAATCTGCTTGCTCATGCTTTCCTCATTTGCTCTGTCGGTGTGCTGGTTGGCACGCCCGGAAAAATGCTGTTGCCTGGCCTGCGGCGTCCGTTCACCCGTAGAGAACGAAGCGCTGGCCCGAATATCAAGCCGCCATGGCTTTTTTTGGCGGTTGCGGCGAGCAAAAAGCTCGCTCCTACAGGTTTTGTGTCCTCTCCTGCCGGAGCGAGCTGGCTCGCCATCAATGGATCACTTTAACGCCGATCAGGCGTCGCGAAACAACCACGGCTGGCTGGCACGATGCTTGGCCTCGAAGGCGGCAATCGCGTCACCGTCCTGCAAGGTCAGGCCGATATCGTCCAGACCGTTGAGCAGGCAATGCTTGCGGAACGCATCGATCTCGAATTTCAACACCTTGCCATCGGGACGGGTCACGGTCTGGGCCTGCAGATCGATCTGCAACTGGTAGCCCGGATTGGCCTCGACCTGCTGGAACAATTCATCGACTTCAGCATCGCTGAGGATGATCGGCAGCAAGCCGTTCTTGAAGCTGTTGTTGAAGAAGATGTCAGCGTAGCTCGGCGCAATGATGCTGCGAAAACCATATTCTTCCAACGCCCAAGGCGCGTGCTCGCGGCTGGAGCCGCAGCCGAAGTTTTCCCGGGCCAGCAATACACTGGCGCCCTGGTAGCGCTCGGCGTTGAGCACGAAATCCTTGTTCAACGGACGCTTGGAGTTGTCCTGGTACGGCTGGCCGACATCCAGGTAGCGCCACTCGTCGAACAGGTTCGGGCCGAAGCCGGTGCGCTTGATCGACTTGAGGAACTGCTTGGGAATGATCTGATCGGTGTCGACGTTGGCACGATCCAAAGGCGCGACAAGACCGGTGTGCTGGGTGAAAGCTTTCATGCTGCGCTCCTTAGATCAATTCACGGACGTCGACGAAACGACCGTTGACGGCGGCGGCCGCGGCCATGGCCGGGCTGACCAGATGGGTACGGCCACCGGCGCCCTGACGACCTTCGAAGTTGCGGTTCGAGGTCGAAGCGCAATGCTCGCCGGACTCCAAGCGGTCCGGGTTCATCGCCAGGCACATCGAACAGCCCGGCTCGCGCCATTCGAAACCCGCTTCGAGGAAGATCTTGTCCAGGCCTTCCGACTCCGCCTGGGCCTTCACCAGGCCCGAACCCGGGACCACGATCGCCTGCTTGATGGTCGAGGCCACTTTGCGGCCCTTGGCGATGACCGCCGCGGCACGCAGGTCTTCGATCCGCGAGTTGGTGCAGGAACCGATGAATACCCGGTCCAGCTGGATGTCGGTGATCGCCTGGTTGGCGGTCAAACCCATGTATTTCAAGGCACGGACGATGGAATCACGCTTGACCAGGTCCATTTCCTTGGCCGGGTCCGGCACGTTCTGATCGACGGCCAGGACCATCTCGGGCGAAGTGCCCCAGCTGACTTGCGGCTTGATCTGCGCGGCATCCAGCTCGACCACGGTGTCGAACTTGGCGTCGGCGTCGGACACCAGGTCCTTCCAGGCTTCGACGGCGAGGTCCCATTGCGCGCCCTTGGGGGCGAATGGACGACCCTTGACGTATTCCACGGTCTTTTCGTCCGCGGCCACCAGGCCCACGCGGGCGCCGGCTTCGATGGACATGTTGCAGATGGTCATGCGGCCTTCGACGGACAGGTCGCGAATCGCGCTGCCGGCGAACTCGATGGCATGGCCGTTACCGCCTGCGGTGCCGATCTTGCCGATCACGGCCAGGACGATGTCCTTGGCGGTCACGCCAAATGGCAACTGGCCCTCGACCCGCACCAGCATGTTTTTCATTTTCTTGGCGACCAGGCACTGGGTCGCGAGCACGTGCTCGACCTCGGAGGTGCCGATGCCGTGCGCCAGGGCGCCAAAGGCACCGTGGGTCGAGGTGTGGGAGTCGCCGCAGACCACGGTCATGCCCGGCAAGGTCGCGCCCTGCTCCGGGCCGATGACGTGAACGATGCCCTGGCGCACGTCGTTCATCTTGAATTCGACGATGCCGTATTCGTCACAGTTGTCGTCGAGGGTCTGAACCTGCAAACGCGAGACCTGGTCGGCGATAGCGCTGATGCCGCCCTTGCGCTCCGGCGTGGTCGGTACGTTGTGGTCCGGGGTCGCGATGTTGGCATCGATGCGCCAAGGCTTGCGCCCGGCCAGACGCAGGCCTTCGAAGGCTTGCGGCGAGGTCACTTCGTGGATGATGTGACGATCGATATAGATCAGCGCCGAGCCATCGTCGCGCTGCTTGACCAAATGCGAATCCCAGAGCTTGTCGTAGAGCGTTTTGCCGGCCATCAGACGGTTCCTCATCATTTTCTATGCCGCGGGTCTCTGACACCGGTCAATAACCCCTTGGCTTGTGAGGCTGATGCTATGGCGTTACATTAAATAACTCAAATTCATATTTTTTATACTTTGGATAACCGACTGGAATACAACCATGGACCTGGCCAACCTCAATGCCTTTATCGCGATTGCCGAAACCGGCAGCTTCTCCGGAGCCGGCGAGCGCCTGCACCTGACCCAGCCGGCCATCAGCAAGCGCATCGCCGGCCTTGAGCAACAGCTCAATGTCCGGCTGTTCGATCGCCTGGGCCGCGAAGTGGGCCTGACCGAGGCCGGACGCGCCTTGCTGCCGCGGGCTTATCAGATCCTCAACGTGCTGGACGACACCCGCCGGGCGCTGACCAACCTGACCGGCGAAGTCAGCGGCCGCCTGACCCTGGCGACCAGCCACCATATCGGCCTGCACCGCCTGCCGCCCCTGCTGCGCGCCTTTACCCGCCGATACCCGGAAGTGGCCCTGGACATCCAGTTTCTCGACTCGGAAGTGGCCTATGAAGAGATTCTCCATGGTCGCGCCGAGCTGGCGGTGATCACCCTGGCCCCCGAGCCCCATACACTGGTCAAGGCCACGCCGGTGTGGAACGACCCGCTGGACTTCGTCGCCGCCCCCGAGCACCCGCTGGTGAGCAACGGCACGGTCAGCCTGGCCGATATCGCCCTGCATCCGGCGGTATTTCCCGGCGGCAACACCTTCACTCACCATATTGTCCAGCGCCTGTTCGAGGCCCAGGGCCTGACCCCGAACATCGCCATGAGCACTAACTACCTGGAAACCATCAAGATGATGGTGTCCATCGGCCTGGCCTGGAGCGTCTTGCCGCGCACCATGCTCGACGAACAGGTGGCGCGCATTCCTTTACCGGGCATACAGCTCACTCGCCAGCTAGGCTATATCCTGCATACCGAACGGACGTTGTCGAATGCTGCGCGGGCTTTCATGGCCTTACTGGATGCACAAGTCGACCTGCCAGGGACCCAGGCGTAAGCGTCCCGGCATGACTTATGCCACCTCTTTGCTTGCCTGAACCTGCGCCTAACGCTCTTTTCAGCCCAAGGCCCGCTGCTCATGCCAAAACCCGCTGACCGTCTACCGCCCATGCCGCGCATTCACGCGCTCGACCCGAAACAGTCGGAGCAAAGCTGGGAGAGCGCCCCGCAGTTGCTTGCCGCCCTCAATGGCGCACGGCTGGGCGCCTGGTACTGGGACATCGAAAGCGGACAAATCAGCTGGTCGCGGGGCACCCAGGCGCTGTTTGGCTTCGATCCGCGCCAGCCGCTGCCCAAAGACCTGGAATACCTCGACCTGCTGCCCGAGGAAGACCGCGCCAAAACCATTCGCGCCTTCCATTCGGTGCTGGCCGGCGCGCCGCTGGAACAGGCGATGCATCACCGCATCCGCTGGCCCGACGGCAGCCTGCACTGGCTGGAAATCAATGGCAGCGTGCTGCCGGACAAACATGGCAAGCCCCGAATGATCGGGGTGATTCGCGAAATCACCCACCAACGCCAGCGGGAACAGGCTCTCAGCAGCTCGGAAAAACGCTTTGCCACGCTGTTTCACCTGTGCCCGAACATGGTGCTGCTGACCCGCCTGGAAGATGGCCTGATCAGCGAAGCCAACCAGTACTTCGAAAGCCTCTTCGGCTGGCCGGTGCAGCACGTCATCGGCCGCACCACCCTCGAACTGGGCCTGTGGGTCGACCCGGAACAACGCGCGCAAATGGTCAAGGCGGTACAAAAGCGCGGCCAGGCCGCCACCCTCGAGGTGCAACTGCGCGCCAGCAACGGGCAGATTCACGACGGCATTCTCAGTGCCCAGAAAGTCGAGCTGGAAGGCCAGGCCTACCTGCTCAGCACCTTTCTCGACACCAGCGAACGCAAGCTCGCCGAACAGGCCCTCAAGGACAGCCAGGAGCGCCTCGACCTGGCGCTGGACTCGGCCCAGCTCGGCACCTGGGACTGGCACATTCCCAGCGGCATGCTCTACGGCTCGGCCCGCGCCGCGCAGTTGCACGGCCTGGAGCCGATGCCGTTCCATGAGTCCTTCGATGCGTTTTTCGAGGGCGTGCCCGACGAAGAGCGCGACAGCATGCGCGATGCCTACCGCAGCCTGCGCGAAGGCCCGGCCGGCAATTATCAACTGACCTACCGCGTACAACTGGCCGATGGCTCGTCACGCTTTCTGGAAAGCCGCGCCCGCCTCTACCGCGATGAGCAGGGCCGTCCGCTGCGCATGGCCGGGACCTTGCTGGACATTACCGAACAGGTCGAGCGCGAGCAGCGCCTGGTGACGTCCGAGGAGAAGTTCGCCAGCCTGTTCCAGGTCAGCCCGGACCCGATCTGCGTCACGCTCCAGGAAACCGGGCAGCTCATCGAGATCAACTCCAGCTTCACCCAGACCTTCGGCTGGACCGCCGACGAAGTGCTCAACCGCAGCGCCGACGAAATCGGCCTGTGGGACGACTCCGCCCAGCGCCTGCAACGGGTCGAACAGGTAATCCGCGAACAGGCGCTGAACAACGTCGCGGTGGTGGTCCGGCACAAGGACGGGCAACCCCTGACCTGCATCATTTCCAGCCGGCAGATCACCGTCGACAAACAGCCGTGCATTGTCACCACGCTGCGCGACATCACCCAGCAACAACGCTCCGAAGCCGCGCTCAAGGCCAGCGAAGAGAAGTTCGCCAAGGCGTTCCACTCCAGCCCCGACGCCATCACCATCACCGAACGCGACACCGGGCGTTACCTGGAGGTCAACGACGGCTTCTGCCGGCTGACCGGCTACCGCGCCGAAGAAGTGATCGGCCGCACCGTGTATCAGGTCGGCATCTGGGCCGAGGAAAAACAGCGCTCGATCCTGCTCGCCGAGCTGCAGCTCAAAGGTCGGGTCAATCACCTGGAAATGCTCGGCCGCAACAAGCGTGGCGATATCCTGACAGTCGAGGTCTCGATCGAACCCATTACCCTCAATGAAACCCCCTGCCTGCTGCTCACCGCGCGGGACGTCAGTCTGCTGAAAAACGCCCAGGCGCAGATTCGCCACCTGGCCTACCACGACCCGCTGACCAACCTGCCCAACCGCGCGCTGTTGATGGACCGCCTGAGCCAGCAGATCGCCCTGCTCAAGCGCCACAACCTGCGCGGCGCCCTGCTGTTTCTCGACCTGGACCATTTCAAGCACATCAACGATTCCCTCGGCCATCCGGTGGGCGACACCGTGCTGAAGATCGTCACCGCGCGGCTCGAAGCCAGCGTGCGCATGGAAGACACCGTGGCACGCCTGGGCGGCGACGAGTTCGTGGTCCTGCTCAGCGGCCTGGAAGGCAGCCGCAGCGAAGTCAGCGAGCAGGTGCGTGAACTGGCCGATACCCTGCGCGAGCTGCTGTCCGAACCGATGTTCCTCGACGGCCAGCGCCTGCAGGTGACCCCGAGCATCGGCGTGGCGCTGATCCCCGATCATGGCTCGACCCCCACCGACCTGCTCAAGCGCGCCGACATCGCGCTGTACCGGGCCAAGGACTCCGGGCGCAACACCACCCAGATGTTCCACAACACCATGCAGAAAGCCGCCAGCGAGCGCATGCGCATGGAAACCGACCTGCGCCTGGCCCTGTCCCGGGGCGAATTCAGCCTGCACTTCCAGCCCCAGGTCGATGCCCGCGACAACCGCATCGTCGGTGCCGAGGCCCTGGTGCGCTGGCACCACCCCGAACTGGGGGCGCAATCGCCCACCGAGTTCATCAAGGTCCTGGAAGACAGCGGCCTGATCCTCGAGGTCGGCACCTGGATTCTCGACGAAGCCTGCCAGGCCTTCAGCCAACTGATCGCCGAAGGCCTGGTGGACCCGCTCGACTTCAGCCTGTGCGTGAACATCAGCCCGCGACAGTTCCGCCAGAACGACTTCGTCGAGCGTATAGAGAACAGCCTGAGCCATTACCAGCTGCCGCCTTCGCTGCTGAAGCTGGAGATCACCGAAGGCATCGTGATCCAGAACCTGGAAGACACCATCGGCAAGATGCGTCGCCTGAAAAAGCTCGGCGTGAGTTTCGCCATGGACGACTTCGGCACCGGTTATTCGTCGCTGACCTACCTCAAGCGCTTGCCGGTGGATGCGCTGAAGATCGATCAGTCCTTCGTCCGCGATGCGACCCACGACCCCAACGACGCGGAGATCGTGCGCGCCATCGTCGCCATGGCCCGCAGCCTGGACCTGAAGGTGATCGCCGAAGGCGTGGAAACCGCGGAGCAGCTCGAGTTCCTGCAAGGCCTGGGCTGCCATTTGTATCAGGGTTACCTGCACAGCCGACCGCTGCCGCTGGAGGGTTTGAAAGCCCTGCTGGTCTGAGCGGGCGACATGCAATCGCCGGCCTGACAGATCAACGGGGCAGCAATTGCCAGTGTTTGGCACAACCTGTAGGGTCGCGTTTTTTGTGACGCCCACGAGATCGATCATGCAGGATGCAACCCTCCCCCGCCCGGCCCTGCTGGGCATTGACCTTGGCACCACCAACAGCCTGATCGCCGTCTGGCAGGACGGCCGCGCCCAGTTGATCCCCAACGCCCTCGGCGATGTCCTGACCCCGTCGGTGGTCAGCCTCGATGAAGACGACAGCATCCTGGTGGGCAAGGCCGCGCGGGCCCGCCTGACAACCCACCCGGAACGCACGGTCGCGGCCTTCAAGCGCTTCATGGGCAGCGACAAGCGCCTCGAACTGGGCGGCCGGCCGTTCAGCCCGGAAGAACTCTCGGCGCTGGTGATCGGCTCGCTCAAACAGGATGCCGAAGCCTTTCTCGGCCATCCGGTGCAGGAAGCGGTGATTTCGGTGCCCGCCTACTTCAGCGACGAACAACGCAAGCGCACGCTGTTCGCCGCCGAACTGGCGGGCCTGACGGTGTCGCGGCTGATCAACGAACCGACGGCCGCCGCCATGGCCTACGGACTGCACGAACAGAAGTTCGAACGCACACTGATCTTCGACCTGGGCGGCGGCACCTTCGACGTCACGGTGCTGGAATACGCACTGCCGCTGATTGAGGTGCATGCCTCCACCGGCGACAACTTCCTGGGCGGCGAGGACTTTACCGAGGCCTTGTTGCAGGCCTGCCTCAAGGACTGGCAACTCACCCCGGCGCAGATCGACGCCCAGGGCATGGCCAGCCTGGGCGACGCCCTGGAGCAGCTCAAGTGCACACTCGCCGAAGGCACTCAGTCACTGAGCTGGCGCCATGGGGACACCTCGTATGAATGGACGCTGGACGAAGCGCTGGCACTGAAAATCTGGGAACCGCTGCTGGCCCGCTTGCGCGCGCCCATCGAACAGGCCCTGCGCGATGCCCGCCTCAAGCCTCGCGACCTCGACAGCCTGGTGCTGGTGGGTGGCGCCACCCGGATGCCGGCGGTGCAGCAAATGGTCGCCACCCTGTTCGGCCGCCTGCCTTACCGCCATCTCGACCCGGATACGATCGTCGCGCTGGGTGCCGCCACCCAGGCCGCCTGCAAGGCTCGGGACGGGGCCATCGAAGAACTGATCCTGACTGACGTCTGCCCCTACACCCTGGGGATTTCCACCCGTCGCGGCGAACAGGTCAGCGGGGCCTTTTCACCGATCATCGAACGCAACACGGTAATCCCGACCTCACGGGTGCAGCAGTTCTACACCACACATCCGCATCAGGCGTTTATCCGCATCGAGGTGTACCAGGGCGAGCGGCCCTGGGTACGGGACAATATTTTCATCGACGCCTTCGACGTGCCCCTGACGCCCAGCGAACAGATCCAGTCCCTGGACGTGCGCTTCAGCTATGACATCAATGGCCTGCTCGAAGTCGACGTCACCCTGCTGGCCAGCGGCGAACGCCATAGCCACAGCATCGACCGCAGCCCCACCGGGCTCGATGCGCAATCCCGGCAGGCCAGCCATGAGCGGCTGACCGCGCTGAAAATCCACCCCCGCGACGCCCTGCCCAACCGCACCCTGCTGGCACGCCTGGAACGGGCGTGGGCGCAAAGCCTGGGCGACGAACGCGAACAGATCGCCGACTGGCTGGGCACCTTCACCGCCGTGCTCGGCGGCCAGCAACCAGCGCAAATCGCCAGCCATCGAACCCAGCTGAACAAGGCGCTGGACCAACTGCGTCTCTAGCCGTTGAGCCGCCGTAAACAGGCCTGCAAACCACCGGGCAGCGCGTCTTCACCCGCGCTGTCCGGCGGTACGCCATAGCGGTTGGGCAGCTTGTCGCCGGGAAAGGCGAACAGGATCAGCGACAGAAATGGAAAGAACACCGACAGACCGCCCAGCACCAGCAAGGTCGGGATACCACGCCCCATGTCATGCAGGCGGCGCAGAATCACCCCGAGTAAAAACAGGCTGCCCAGCAATGACACAACGATCGCGGACAGCGACGTGCCGCTGAACAACGCGGCCAGCGGGGTTACCAGCACAGCGCCCAGCACCTGCCAGAAAAACGCCCCACGTCCCAGCCGTGTGCCCAGACGCCAGAAAGCCGTGGCGGGCGTCGGACGGCTGTCGCCCTTGGCCAGCAGCAGACGCTCGCTCCAGGACAGCAGCGCACTGAAGGCAAACCGCAGGCCGAGTCCGTGTTCCGGGTTGTCCTTGGCCCGCTGCATGCGCAGCAGCACTTTCTGCCGAGGCACCCCGGCACTGCCGTAACGCACCAGCCCCTTGAGCACATCGAGGGCCAGGTAAAAAGCCTCGCTGTCGATCCCTTCGTCTTCGACCAGCGTCTGCTGCGGCGGCCGTGGCGGCTCGCCCTTGATCAAGCCGTGGCGGAAGCCGTCGAACCAGTCCTGGGGATTGGTGATTTCGGTAATCCGGTCGAGCAGGTATCGACGCTGCTGCGCATCGATCACCGGGTCGTGATACAGCACACCGCTCAAGAGCATGCGCCCGAGCAAATCGTCCGCGAAGGCGTGCAGGTCGCTGCGCAGGCATGCGAACAAGCGCTCATTGCTCAACAACCGCGCACTGTCGAGCGCTTCCTGGACGCCAAGCAATTGCCGGTCGAGCAAGGCATGCAGCGGATCCGCCAATTGCAGCCAGCCGAGCAAAGCGCTCAGGTCGCCCTGTTCGCGCTGTAATTGGGCAAGCTGCGGCTGCAGCCGGCTGAGCGGATGGGACGGATTGAGCGCCAGGCGCTCCAGGCACCGCGAGTCGATCAATTGCCACCAGCGTTCCGGCTGCTCCAGCAACGCCATCAGGAACAGCGTATGGGCGTACCAGTGCCAGACCGCCTCCCCCGTCCCTGGCGGCGGCAACACTACGCCATGCTGGCTCAGTTGCAGCAGCAGGTTCAGTTCCGACAAATCGCTAGCGGCATCCGTATCGTTCAATTCGAAAGACTCGGCGATACGCTCCAGGGCAGCGTGACCGTAAGGGCGCAATCGGCGCAGCCACACACGGCAGATCTTATGCGGCTCACCGGTTGTCAGCGCAGCGGCCAGTTGTACCGAAGCCGCGCCCTCATCAATGAAGGCATTCATCGCCAACGGAATCGGCGCCTGGCTCAACCAGCGCAGGTGCTGCCCGGCCTGGTCCTTGAACCCGCTCAGCACCAGGCCTTCGAGGGCATCCAGTGGCTGCGGTTCGTCCAGCACCTGTTGCAACAGATCTGCTGCGCCACGGTGCAAGGCCCAGGCATGCCGGTACATGCGCAACAACCGGGTGTCGGTATTCTGGCCCAGCAACTGCGCCAGCAAGGGCAACTCGTCGCCGGTCATTCGCCAGTCGATAAAGGCCTGCGCCAATCCCTGCAGCTCGAGCCGGCCAACGCCGAGCCAGCGGATCAGCGTCTCGGGACGTTGTGAAGGGCTGCCGTATTCCTGAGTGACATGGGCGAGATCGGTGGACCAGCCGCTGAAATTCTCCAGACGATCAAACGCCTGGATCAGCAGCGGCAAAAAGTCCGGCTGACGTTTGGCGCACAACGCCAGCAATTGGCTCTCGGCCTTGGGATGACGATGCTCCTGCCAAAGCCGGACCCAGCAAGGCAACGCCTGATCGTCCAGCCCAAGCAGGCTGTTCTGGCACGCCAACAGGTAAAGCCAGTCCACATCATCCGGCGCTTCGCGCTGCTGCTCGATGCACAACTGCAACAGCCCCTGGCCACCGATGCCGGCCTGGGTGAATTGCACCAGCAAGCGCTTGATGAAGAGCGCATCGTTCGGCAACGGCAGGCAGGTGTGTTGGCTGGCGAAGCCTTCGTACTCGTGGAGCGGTCGCCGGTCGAAGATGAAGTCGAGACTGCGCGCGTACCACAGGCTTTCGGTCTGTGCCGGTTCCGACCAGTTCCCCATCAGCGCCGTATCGAATGGGTCCGGGGTCTTGATCCGGTTCAGATAGTCCTCGACATGCCGGGCCTGATCGAACCCCAGCTCCAGCAACTGATGCTCCCAGCCCATGCGCTGGGCCAACAGGCCCGCGCAACGATGGGAAAGCGGTCCGGCGTTGGCCGTCCGCCCGAACAACTCCCAGCGCAGGTCATCGAGCATGCCGAGCGGCAGTTGATCCAGTGTCTTGATAAAGGCCTGCCAGGCCTCAGGATTGAAGCGCCGCGCCGGATCACTCAGCAGCGCATCAAAATCGAGGATGGCCTGCGCAGGCTCAGGCTCGCTCTCCTGCGCCGCTTCAAGTTCCTGCTCCTTGTCACGCACCAGCCGCAGGGCACTCTCGTAGGCCTGGCGCAGTGCCTGGAACCCTTCGGGATCGGTCTCCGGGTGATGCTCCGGCAGACGGGCACGATAGGCATTGCGAATCAGCGTTTCATCGGTGGTAGGGTCGATACCCAGCTTTATCCAGCAACTCATGACCAGTCGAACTCCTCAAGCGACGCCGGACGTTGCGGCAAATCGAGATCCAGGTGCCAGGGCAAGTCCGCCAGGCAGTCCGCCATGTTTTGCGCAAGCCCCTGGGCGATCATCAGGCTGTTGGGGTTCTCCCCCTGTCGATCCAGCTCGTAAGCCAATTCGTCGTCGCTATTGCCCAGGCAACCCCAGAACGCGCGGCCAGCCAGGAAGCCATTGAAATAGGCGAACCAGCTGCCGTAGTGGTATTGCGCCCTGACCGCCAGCCGGCCGTGCAGCCACAGGCTCTCGGCCAGATCGATCCACTGGTTGCGCACGCCACAACGCAAGAGAAACCCCATGCGCCCGTAATCCCAGGCCAGGATCCCGCCCGGGCCGCAAGCACCAAAGGTACGGCTGGCGAACTCATGCAGGATGCGTTCACGGGGCTCGAGGGTCTCGAGCAGGGCCTGCCACTCGCTCGGCAGGCAGTGCTGCCAGGCGCGATAGGCGTCGTCGAGGCGGGCGGCGTGACCGTGGTCAGTCATCTTTTCCAGCATGTCCAGCAACTGCCGTCGGTCACCGATGCCCCAACTGCCTTGCAGGTCGATGGATTCCGGGCCGGGGTAGAACGCGGGGTTGTCGTATCCGGCGCGAGGGTTGAGTGCAACCATCGGCGCAGAGAGGCTCCACAGCCAGCGCTGCTGTATCTCGTCCATGAAAAAGGCTCCAGGCCGACCGGTGAGGAATGGGGGGTCGGCAAAACTGCGGCGGATTGTAGAGAAACCATCGCAGGCAGCAAAGGTGAACGATGATTCTGCCGGGCATAAAAAAGGCCCCGACAAGTCGGGGCCTTCATTTGGCGACTCAGCGCTCGATCAAGCGCCTGCATTGCTGCGCATGGATCAATGCTGCAGAGCCGCTTGCTGCGTCCCGTTGATTGGGATGCGCTTGGCTTTCGCCTCTTCCGGGATCACTCGCAGCAGGTCGATGCTCAACAGACCGTTGCTCAGGCCGGCGGCCTTGATCTCGATGTGATCGGCCAGGCGGAAGGACAGCTTGAACGCACGCTGGGCGATGCCCTGGTGCAGGAAGGTGACGCCTTCGTTCGCGTCACGCTTGCCGCCACTGATGGTCAGCACGCCCTTCTCGACTTGCAGCTCCAGGTCTTCTTCCTGGAACCCGGCGGCGGCCACGACGATGCGGTATTGGTCGTCACCGTGCTTTTCGACGTTGTAGGGCGGATAGGTGCTGCCTGGCTCATTGCGCAGGGCGGTTTCGAACAGGTCGTTGAAACGGTCGAAACCCACCGAGGAACGGAACAGTGGCGCGAGGGAAAATGCAGTACTCATGGTTCAAATCTCCTGAAAACAATCAGCAAGTTTTTTTGTCTCCGCGACCCGAATTCGGCATCGCGTAACCCTTAGATAGGGACCGCCGATTGCATTTCAAGAGACTTTTCGCAGATTTTTTTCAGGCCGCCTCGGCCACCGGCAAGCCCAGCAAACGCGAGACTTGATCCGGCTCGGTTTCGCGACGCAGGACGGTGAACAGCGCCACCGCCTCGGGATAATTGCGGGTCAGCATCGCCAGCCACTGCTTCAGGCGACCCGGCGATTGGCGAGCCGTCATCTGCGCCTTGGCTTGCAGCCAGAAGTCCTGGATCAGCGGCATCAGCTCGGCCCAGGTCATCTCGACCACCTCTTCCCCGGCCCGCGCGGCGGCGATTTGCCGGGCCAGGTCCGGACGCGACACCAGGCCACGGCCGAGCATGATGTCTTCCACGCCGCTGATTTCGCGACAGCGGCGCCAGTCTTCGACACTCCAGATATCGCCGTTGGCGAACACCGGCACCTTGACCACGTCCTGCACCCGCGGAATCCACTCCCAGTGCGCCGGCGGCTTGTAGCCGTCGACCTTGGTCCGCGCATGCACCACGATATGTTCCGCGCCGCCTTCGGCCAGCGCCGTGGCGCACACCAGCGAGCCATCCGGGCTGTCGAAGCCGAGGCGCATCTTGGCGGTCACCGGAATGTGCGCAGGCACGGCACGCCGCACCTGCTCGACGATCTGGTTGAGCAGCTCCGGCTCCTTGAGCAGCACCGCACCGCCACGGGATTTGTTGACGGTCTTGGCCGGGCAGCCGAAGTTCAGGTCGATGACTTCGGAACCGAGTTCGCAGGCCAGGGCGGCGTTTTCCGCCAGGCACACCGGATCGGAACCCAGCAGTTGCACCCGCAGCGGCACGCCGGACGCGGTCCGGGCGCCATTCAACAACTCGGGGCCGAACTTGTGGAAATAGGCCGGTGTGAGCAACTGGTCGTTGACCCGGATGAACTCGGTCACGCACCAGTCGATACCACCGACCCGGGTCAGCACATCCCGCAGGATGTCATCGACCAACCCTTCCATGGGCGCCAAAGCAATTTGCATGAATCACACTCAACGTAAAACGCGGTAAAAAAACGTGCGGCAGTTTACTGGGTTTCGCTGGGAAGCAGGTATTTCAACGGGTGGATGGTCGCGGGCTGGTTCAGTTCGCCCCTTGCAACGCCGGCCCATAACCCTCGAGAAACTCCGCCGGCATGCGCTTGGGCTTGCCGCTGGACAGCTCGATGCAGACAAAGGTGGTCTGGGCCCGCAGCAAGGTGCTGCCATCGCTCGGACGCACCAGCTGGAAGCGCCGCGACATCTTCAGGCGCTGGTCCCAGTCGACGATCCAGGTCGCCAGCTGCAGCTCGTCGCCTTCATAGGCCGCCGCCAGGTAGTCGATCTCGTGGCGTACCACCGCCATGGCCCGATCCAGGCGGCGGTACTCACTCAGGTCCAGGCCCAGGCGCTGGGAATGACGCCAGGCGCAACGCTCCAGCCAAGTGACGTACACCGCGTTGTTGGCGTGCCCCAAGCCGTCGATGTCTTCGGCGCCTACCTGCAGATCGATGATAAACGGCGTTGCCAGATCCCAGCCCATGCCCCACTCCCGGTCAGATTATTCGACCGGGGCAGTGTAACGGATTGCTCAGGCGGATTGGCGCGCTTGCAGGCTGCGGCCGGCCAACAGCGTCAGCACACCCTCGATCAGCCGCGGATCGGCCAATACGCGCTGATGCCCGCCCTCCTTCAGGCGCAGCAAGCGACTGTCGAACCAGGCGTCGTGGATCAGTTCGGACTCCTTGACCGGGACAAAGCAATCGTCTTCGGCATGCACGATCAGCCCGGGCATATCCAGCTGGTAGTGCGCGACATCCAGGGCTGCGGCGCGCATGCCGACATCCTGCTCCACCTGGCGGATAAAGGCCGAGCGTGCCTTGGGCGGCAGGCGCACATAACGGGCGAAGCCGCGCAACACGCCGAGTATCCGCGCCGGGGCGGCGATGCTGACCAGGGTCTCGGTACGCAAGCCCAGCTGCACCGCCAGCATGGCGCTGGCGCCACCCATGGAGTGGCCGATGACCGCGCGCAGCGGCGGCAACTCCGCGGCGGCTTCGAGCATGGCCCGGGCAAACAGCATCACATTGGCCTCGCGACCGGGAGAACGCCCGTGGGCGGGACCGTCCAGCGCCACGACGCTGTAGCCGGCGTCCACCAGCGCATCGATCAGGCTGGCAAATTGCGTGGGGCGGCCTTCCCAGCCATGCATCAGCAGCACCGCCGGCCCCTGGCCCCAGCGCAATGCCGAGAGTCCGAAGCGCAGGGTGATACGCTCCGAACGCGCCAGCAGCGGCAGCTCCCAGTCACGCGGCAGCCGCTCGCGCGGCGTCATGAAGGCCAGTCGCATCTTGCTGGCGACCAGCTTCGGTGCAACCCAGCCCAAGGTGCCGTTAACGCCACGAACCCAACTTAACGTGCTCATCGCTTCTCTCCTCAGGCCAGCGCCTCAGGTCATAGCACCGCCGACTTGGCAGCGCGCAGTAAACGGTCCGACAGCTCACCGGCTCCCAGCGCCCGGGCCAGGGACAAGCCGCCCACCATCAGGGCCAGATCGGCCAGGGCCTTGTCGGTGTCTTCGGGGGTGGTCGCCAACTGAGCCAGCATCAGCTCGATGTGTTCATTCAGGACTTTGCGGAAATCGTCCGGCAGGCGCCCCATTTCACCGACCGACGCGGGGATCGGGCAGGCCTGCTCGGTGGAATCGCGGTGCTTGCGCGACAGATAGAATGCTGCCACCAGCGCTCGCCGCTCCTCGCCGGTCAACGATGCGTCCATATCGGCGATCAGGCCCCGGCGCTGGGCCAGCAATTGACTGAACGCTTCCAGCATCAGGGCGTCCTTGCTTTCAAAATGCGCGTAGAAGCCACCGACCGTCAGGCCCGCGGCACCCATCACTTCGCCCACGCTCGGCTCGGCCGGGCCACGCTGCACCAGCGCAGTGCTGGCGGCCTGGAGAATGCGCTCGCGGGTTTGAGCTTTTTTATCGTTCATCGTTGCCTCCGAATATTACGATCAAAATATTATTCCCATAATAAATTTTCGCAAGTCGTTAGTGTGACCGTCGGTCAGGAGAACAGTGTGGGGAGAAAGGGAGAATTGGCCAAACGCCAGACAAACAAAAGGGCCATTCAATAATTGAATGACCCTTATAAATCCCGCAGAGCGGGTAAACGTGGCGTCCCCTAGGGGACTCGAACCCCTGTTACCGCCGTGAAAGGGCGGTGTCCTAGGCCACTAGACGAAGGGGACACAAACCCTTCTATACAACTGATCAGTGCTGAGAGCTGATCGATTCAAGGCCGGTGTGGCCAGACCTTGAACTGTAAAATTGGTGGAGCTAGACGGGATCGAACCGTCGACCTCTTGCATGCCATGCAAGCGCTCTCCCAGCTGAGCTATAGCCCCAGATTTTTCGCCTCGCGGCGGAGCGACATCTTGCAACATCGCTTCTGTAAAACTGGCGTCCCCTAGGGGACTCGAACCCCTGTTACCGCCGTGAAAGGGCGGTGTCCTAGGCCACTAGACGAAGGGGACGCAAACCCTTCTAACAACTGATCAGCGCTGAGAACTGATCGATTCAAGGCCGGTGTGGCCAGACCTTGAACTGTAAATTGGTGGAGCTAGACGGGATCGAACCGTCGACCTCTTGCATGCCATGCAAGCGCTCTCCCAGCTGAGCTATAGCCCCTCGTCGGTGAGGACGGGGCGAATCTTAAGGGCGTATCGGAAGGCTGTCAAATTTTTTTTCAGCTTTTTTTAAAAAAATTTGCCGGCATAACAATCACTTACCGCCCTCCCCCGTAAATCCGGGGCTTTTGCCGACCGTTGTACCCTCCACCAACGGTCGCAACTTCACTTCTTGCGCAGGTCCGCGGGAGCCAGCATGCCGGCTCCCGCGAATCAGCAGGCTGAATCAGGCGATCGCGCCCAGCAGCTTTTCCCACTCTTTGTTTTCTTTCTTCGACACGCCACCCAGCAGGTCGATGGCCTGGCGCAGGCGGAAACGGGTCAGGTCCGGGCCCAGAATTTCCATGGCATCGAGCACCGAGACCGAGCTGGCCTGACCGGTGATCGCAGCAAACATCAGCGGCATGGCATCGCGCAGCTTCAGCTCCAGGGATTCGACCACAGCCTGGATGGTCGCGGTGATGCTGTCCTTTTCCCACTGGCGCAGGCTTTCCAGCTTCCACAGGATCAGTTGCATCAGTTGCCGCACCTGATCGCCCGAAAGCTTCTTCGACTCGAACAGCTTGGCATCCGGGGTCACGCCACCGGCGAAGAAGAACCCAGCCAACGGCGCGATCTGGCTGAAGGTTTCCACCCTGCCCTGCACGTGCGGCGCGATCTTCATCAGGTATTCGGGGTTCAGCGCCCAGGTCTGCACGCGGCTGGCGAACTCTTCCACCGGCAGGTCGCGCAACCACTGGCCATTGAGCCAGGACAGTTTCTCGATATCGAAAATCGGCCCACCCAGGGAGACCCGCGACAGGTCGAAGTTGTCGACCATTTCCTGCAACGAGAACTTCTCGCGCTCGTCCGGCATCGACCAGCCCATGCGACCCAGGTAATTGAGCATGGCTTCCGGCATGAAGCCCATGCGCTCGTAGAAGGTCACGGAGGTCGGGTTCTTGCGCTTGGACAGCTTGCTCTTGTCCGGGTTGCGCAGCAGCGGCATGTAGCACAGCTGCGGCTGCTCCCAGCCGAAATACTCGTAGAGCAGAATCAGTTTCGGCGCCGAAGGCAGCCATTCTTCGCCACGCAATACGTGGGTGATGCCCATCAAGTGGTCATCGACCACGTTGGCCAGGAAGTAGGTCGGCAGGCCGTCGGTCTTCATCAGCACTTGCATGTCCATGCGATCCCACGGGATCTCGACATCGCCACGCAGCATGTCCGGCACCACACAGACGCCTTCGCTCGGCACCTTCATGCGGATCACGTGCGGCTCGCCAGCGGCCAGGCGCCGCGCGACCTCTTCCTTGGACAGCAGCAGCGCGCGACCGTCGTAGCGCGGCGTCTCGCCACGGGCCATCTGCTCGGCACGCATCTGGTCCAGTTCTTCGGCGGTGCAGAAGCACGGGAAGGCATGGCCCATGTCGACCAACTGCTGGGTGTACTTCTGGTAGATCTCGCTACGTTCGCTCTGCCGGTAAGGACCGTGCGGGCCGCCCACGTCCGGGCCTTCGCTCCAGTTGATGCCCAACCAGCGCAAGGCGTCGAAAATCTGCTGCTCGGACTCGCGGGTCGAACGCAGTTGATCGGTGTCTTCGATGCGCAGGATGAACTCACCGCCATGCTGCTTGGCGAAGCAGTAGTTGAACAAGGCGATGTAAGCGGTACCTACGTGGGGATCCCCGGTAGGCGATGGCGCGATGCGCGTGCGGACGGTGGTCATGGCATGTCTCGGAAAGAATATGAAAAGCGAAGATCAAACAAGAGGCGAATGGTAACAGGCGATGCCGGCCCCGCTCCAGTGAGCAGGGCATTTAAGCCAAGGTTGAGGCTACTCGAGTCGCCCGGGCCGCCGAACCGTCGATTGTCCGTCCATGGCATTTACCACTGGTCGGCCGTATGCCAGATTCGCCCTCTGACAAATTTCCTTACATTTACCTGAGCGCAGCCTGCCGCCCCATGCCAGTTCAACTCAAGCGTCGCCTGTTTATTTTCCTGTTCCTGGTCCTGCTGATTGCCCTGGGCTTTCTGGCGCAGTGGTTTTTTCATGGACGCTTTTATGAAAGCACCGATAACGCCTATGTCCAGGGTGAAATCACCCGCGTCTCCAGCCAGCTTGGCGCGCGTATCGACGAAGTGCTGGTGCAGGACAACCAGCACGTCGAAAGAGGCCAGTTGCTGATCAGGCTCGAAGGCGATGATTTCCACCTCGCCGTGGATCGCGCCAATGCCACCCTGGCCACCCGCGAGGCCGAACGCCTGCAAGCCCAGAGCAGACTCACGCAACAGGCCAGTCTGATCGCCGCCGGCGAGGCCCAGGTGGCCTCCAGCCAGGCCAGCCTCGGGCGTTCGCAGATCGACCTGTCCCGCGCGCAAACCCTGCGCAAGCCGGGTTATGTCTCGGAAGAGCGGGTCACCACCCTGTCCGCCGACAACCATATCGCCCGCTCGCAAGTGGCCAAGGCCCAGGCCGACCTGCAAGGCCAGCGCCAACAGGTCAATGCCCTGAGCGCCGAGATCAAGCGCCTCGACGCGCAGATCGCCAATGCCCGCACCGACCTGGCCCAGGCCGAGCTGAACCTGACCCGCAGCGAAATCCACGCCCCCATCAGCGGCCTGATCGGCCAGCGCGCGGCGCGTAACGGCCAGTACGTGCAGGCTGGGGCCTATCTGCTGTCGATCGTGCCGGACCAGGACATCTGGGTTCAGGCCAACTTCAAGGAAACCCAGATCGGCCATATGCAACCGGGACAAAAGGCCGAACTGCTGTTCGACGCCTACGGCGACACGCCGATCGAAGCCCGCGTCGACAGCCTGTTCGCCGCCTCGGGCGCGCAGTTCAGCCTGCTGCCGCCGGACAACGCCACCGGCAACTTCACCAAGGTGGTGCAGCGCATTCCGGTGAAACTGACCTTTGCCGCCGACAATCCGCTGCACGGCAAGATCCGCCCGGGCATGTCAGTCACTGTCAAAGTGAATATCCAGCCCCTGAACCCAGAACCCGCGAACGATGGCCGGTGACCAACTGTTGCGCCCAGTCGGCGAACCGACCCGGCGCGACTGGATCGCAGTGATGAGCGTGATGCTCGGCGCCTTCATGGCGGTGCTGGACATCCAGATCACCAACGCCTCGCTCAAGGACATCCAGGGCGCGCTGTCGGCAACCCTCGAAGAAGGCTCGTGGATCTCCACTTCCTACCTGGTGGCGGAGATCATCATGATCCCCCTCACCGCGTGGCTGGTGCAGCTGCTGTCGGCGCGGCGCCTGGCGGTCTGGGTGTCGGCGGGTTTCCTGATCGCCTCCCTGCTCTGCTCCATGGCCTGGAGCCTGGAAAGCATGATCGTGTTCCGCGCCCTGCAGGGCTTTACCGGCGGCGCGCTGATCCCGCTGGCGTTCACCCTGACCCTGATCAAGCTCCCCGAGCATCATCGCGCCAAGGGCATGGCCATGTTCGCCATGACCGCCACCTTCGCCCCGTCCATCGGCCCGACCCTGGGGGGCTGGCTCACGGAGCACTGGGGCTGGGAATACATCTTCTATATCAACATCCCGCCCGGCCTGATCATGATTGCCGGCCTGCTCTATGGCCTGGAGAAGAAGGAAGCCCATTGGGAGCTGCTGAAAAGCACCGACTACGCCGGCATTCTCACCCTGGGTGTCGGCCTCGGTTGCCTGCAGGTGTTTCTCGAGGAAGGTCACCGCAAGGACTGGCTGGAATCGAACCTGATCGTCAGCCTGGGCAGCATCGCCCTGCTGAGCCTGATCACCTTTGTCATTGTCCAGGTGTCCAAGCCCAACCCGCTGATCAACCTGGACATCCTGCGCAACCGCAACTTCGGCCTGTCGAGCATTTCCAGCCTGGGCATGGGCGTCGGGCTGTACGGCTCCATCTATCTGTTGCCGCTGTACCTGGCGCAGATCCAGAACTACAACGCCTTGCAGATCGGCGAAGTGATCATGTGGATGGGGGTGCCGCAGCTGTTCCTGATTCCGCTGGTGCCGAAGCTGATGCAGTTCATCTCGCCCAAATGGCTATGCACCCTGGGCTTTGGCCTGTTCGGCCTGGCGAGTTTTTCTTCGGGGGTGCTCAACCCGGACTTCGCCGGGCCGCAGTTCAACCAGATCCAGATCATCCGCGCCCTGGGGCAGCCGTTGATCATGGTCACCATTTCTTTGATCGCCACCGCCTACATCCTGCCGCTGGACGCCGGCTCGGCCTCCAGCCTGTTCAACATCCTGCGCAACTTAGGCGGCGCGATCGGCATCGCCCTGCTCGCGACCCTGCTGGATGCGCGGACCAAGACTTACTTCGACTACCTGCGCGAATCCATAGTGCCGAGCAACCCGCAGGTGGCCGAACGCCTGGCGACCCTGGCCGAGAAGTTCGGCAGTGATACCGCCGCCCTCGGCAAGCTCAGCGAAATCACCCACCAGCAGGCGCTGATCATGGCCTACAACGACGCCTTCCATTTTGTCGGGATCGCCCTGGGCGTCAGCATGCTGGCGATTCTGCTGACCAAGGCGCTGCCGGCCGGGATCAAGGCCGGGGAAGCGCACTGACTTGCCAGGGTAACCGCTGTAGCCGCTGCCGCAGGCTGCGATAGGTCCGAAAGACCTTCAGCGGTAGTGATACCGCCACGGCCGTACCGGCCGATCGCAGCCTGCGGCAGCGGCTACAGGTGAGGCTCAAACCGTCAGCAAGCGCTCGCGCAGCTTGCCGATTTCGTCGCGCATCTGCGCCGCGGCTTCGAACTCCAGGTCGCGGGCCAACTGGTACATCTTCTCTTCGAGCTGGCGAATGCGCTTGGTGATCTCGCTGGGCGAGCGCAGTTCGTTTTCGTAGCGGGCATTTTCCTCGGCGGCCTTGGCCATGCCTTTGCGCTTCTTGCTGCGCGAACCGGGCACGGTGGCGCCTTCCATGATGTCGGCGACGTCCTTGAACACGCCTTTGGGGGTAATGCCATTGGCCAGGTTGAAGGCGATCTGCTTGTCGCGACGGCGCTCGGTCTCGCCGATCGCCCGCTCCATGGAACCGGTGATGCGGTCGGCGTAGAGAATCGCCCGGCCGTTGAGGTTACGCGCGGCTCGGCCGATGGTCTGGATCAGCGAGCGCTCGGAGCGCAGGAAACCTTCCTTGTCCGCATCGAGAATCGCCACCAGCGACACTTCCGGCATGTCCAGGCCTTCGCGCAGCAGGTTGATCCCCACCAGCACATCGAAGGTGCCCAGGCGCAGGTCGCGGATGATCTCGACCCGCTCCACGGTGTCGATGTCCGAGTGCAGATAACGCACACGCACACCGTGATCGGCGAGGTAATCGGTCAGGTCCTCGGCCATGCGCTTGGTCAGGGTGGTCACCAGGACCCGCTCTTCCACGGCCACGCGCTTGGTGATTTCCGACAGCAGGTCATCGACCTGGGTCAGCGCCGGGCGCACTTCCACCTGCGGGTCGACCAGCCCGGTCGGGCGCACCACCTGCTCGACCACGCGGCCGGCATGCTCGGCTTCATAGTTGCCCGGCGTGGCCGAGACGAAGATGGTCTGCGGGCTGACCCCTTCCCATTCGTCGAAGCGCATCGGCCGGTTGTCCAGCGCCGAGGGCAGGCGGAAACCGTATTCCACCAGGGTTTCCTTGCGCGAACGGTCGCCTTTGTACATGGCGCCGACCTGCGGCACGCTGACGTGGGACTCGTCGATCACCAGCAAGGCGTCCGCCGGCAAATAGTCATACAGGGTTGGCGGCGCCGCCCCGGCAGGCCGCCCGGACAGGTAGCGCGAGTAGTTTTCGATGCCGTTGCAGTAGCCCAGCTCGAGGATCATCTCCAGGTCGAAACGGGTGCGCTGCTCCAGGCGCTGGGCTTCCACCAGCTTGTTGTTGTTGCGCAGGTATTCCAGGCGCTCCTGCAACTCGACCTTGATCCCCTCGATGGCATCCAGCAGGGTTTCCCGCGGCGTCACGTAGTGGCTCTTGGGGTAGAAGGTGAAACGCGGCAGCTTGCGGATCACTTCGCCGGTCAGCGGGTCGAAGGCGGAGATGCTTTCCACCTCGTCATCGAACAGCTCGATGCGGATCGCTTCCAGGTCGGATTCCGCCGGGTAGATATCGATCACGTCGCCGCGCACGCGGAAGGTGGCGCGGGCAAAATCCATGTCGTTGCGGGTGTATTGCAGGTCGGCCAGGCGGCGCAGCAAGGCGCGCTGGTCGAGCTTGTCGCCGCGATCGACGTGCAACACCATCTTCAGATAGGTTTCCGGGCTGCCCAGGCCATAGATGCACGACACCGTGGTGACGATGATCGCGTCCTTGCGCTCCAGCAGCGCCTTGGTCGCCGACAGGCGCATCTGCTCGATATGGTCGTTGATCGAGGCATCTTTCTCGATAAAGGTGTCGGACGAAGGTACATAGGCTTCCGGCTGGTAGTAGTCGTAGTAGGAAACGAAGTACTCCACCGCGTTGTTCGGGAAGAACGCCTTGAACTCGCCGTACAACTGCGCGGCCAGGGTCTTGTTGGGCGCCAGCACCAGGGTCGGGCGCTGTACCTGGGCGATCACGTTGGCGATGCTGAAGGTCTTGCCCGAGCCGGTCACACCGAGCAGCGTCTGGTGCGCCAGCCCGGCCTCGATGCCCTCGACCATCAGGCGGATGGCCTCCGGCTGGTCGCCGGCGGGCTGGAAGCGGGTGACTAGCTGGAATTCAGACATAACGTACCTCTGGGTTCACTCCAGCACGACGCCGCCGCACAGGAACGAGAAAGACCACAAACGACGAGCGTCGCCGGGAAAATACTGGATTGTGCTGGATGTGGAGGCAAATTCCACAGCTTTCAAGGCAAAGGTCCCAGGGCCCTGTACGACTTTGACGTTGCAATAAGACTAACGGTCGAAAAATAAACCGAAAAACTTGCCGGAAAAGCCCTTTCAGCTGTCGCCGCGCACAGTGATGGCCTCTATACTAGCTCCCCGTTTGTGCACCGCTCTAGTGCATTCGGCTGGAGCGCGACACGTCCCTCCACACTCCATTCAGAGCCGCCGTAATAATGAGCCTGTTCTCCGCTGTCGAAATGGCACCACGCGATCCTATCCTGGGCCTCAACGAAGCATTCAACGCCGATACCCGTACCAACAAGGTCAACCTGGGGGTCGGTGTTTACTGCAACGAGGAGGGGCGAATTCCACTCCTGCGCGCCGTTGTCGAAGCCGAGACGATCCGCGCCGCTCAACATGCCTCCCGTGGCTACCTGCCGATTGACGGTATCGCCGCCTACGACCAGGCCGTGCAGAAGCTGCTGTTCGGCAACGACTCGCCGCTGCTGGCCGCCGGTCGCGTGGTCACCACCCAGGCCGTCGGCGGTACCGGCGCGCTGAAGATCGGCGCCGACTTCCTCAAGCAGCTGCTGCCTGACGCGGTCGTGGCCATCAGCGACCCAAGCTGGGAGAACCACCGCGCGCTGTTCGAAACCGCCGGTTTCCCGGTGCAGAACTACCGCTACTACGACGCTGCCACCCACGATGTGAACCGCGTCGGCCTGCTGGAAGACCTGAATGCCCTGCCAGCCCAGTCGATCGTGGTCCTGCACGCCTGCTGCCACAACCCGACCGGCGTCGACCTGAGCCCGGAAGACTGGAAAAACGTGCTGCAGGTGATCAAGGCGAAAAACCTGGTGCCGTTCCTCGACATGGCCTACCAGGGCTTCGGTGACGGCATCGCCGAAGACGCCGCCGCCGTGCGCCTGTTCGCCGAATCGGGCCTGACCTTCTTCGTCTCCAGCTCGTTCTCCAAGTCGTTCTCGCTGTACGGCGAGCGCGTTGGCGCCCTGTCGATCGTCAGCGAATCGAAAGAAGAAAGCGCGCGCGTGCTGTCGCAGGTCAAACGCGTGATCCGCACCAACTACTCCAACCCGCCGACCCACGGTGCAAGCATCGTCGCCGCCGTGCTCAACAGCCCGGAACTGCGCGCCCAATGGGAAGCCGAACTGGCCGAAATGCGCCTGCGCATCCGCGGCATGCGCCTGCAGATGGTCGACCTGCTGGCCAAGGGCGCGCCACAGCGCGACTTCAGCTTCGTGGCCCGTCAGCGTGGCATGTTCTCCTACTCCGGCCTGAGCGTCGAACAAGTGACGCGCCTGCGCAACGAGTTCGGCATCTACGCCCTGGATACCGGCCGCATCTGCGTGGCCGCGCTGAACCAGAACAACATCGACGTCGTGACCAAGGCCATCATCCAGGTGATCTGAGCCACGCGCGGTGAGTGAAAAGGGGGAAGCCTGAGGGCTTCCCCCTTTTTTGTGGGCCGCCCTCGCCAGCCCGATGCCCACTAGACTGAATCCAGCTTGCCTTCTTCCCCATCGCTTCCCTATCGAGAATCCCCATGAGACACGACGACCTGCGAGCCGACCGCGACGAACTGGACCACTTCCCCCGCCCGCAGAAACGCGAAAGGAACCTGGTCCTGCAAATTGCCCTGGGGGTATTTCTCGGCGGCCTGGCGCTGTGGCTGGTGCAACTGGCCGCCACCTCGCTGGCCGCGAAGTTCATGCTGGGCACCTTCACTTTCGGCGGTTGAGAACGCTCAACCGGCCAGTTCAGCGCTGCGCTGGCTGGCGGCATCATCGAAGGCCACATACAGCGACTCGGCGACCTGGCTCTTGATGGCCTTGGCGCTTTCCAGCCCGAGGACAAAACCTTCGGCCTTGCCACCCGCGCGGTTCAGTTCAGCGGCCGATCCGGCCTGAGTAATGGCATCCCACAGTTTCATGGCCTGGGGACCGACACCTTTGGGCAGGCTGATCTGCTCGATGCTCATAAAACCTCCTCAGGCAGAGGCGACAGGGCAAGCAGTGTGGCGGGTAAAAACTTGAACAGGGTCATGAGCGTTACCTTTTCGGCTGGAAGCCGGGAGCGCGTGAAACCACTGCCGGGGCGCCATGGTAGACCTGTGCCGCGATTCCGGTAACCGCCAACGGGCAAATAGCCGCGGATTGGCATAATGGCCAGGGTCGACCAGGCTCACTCAAGCGAAAAAATATTTGGAGAGGCTTGACTTCTCCTTCTTAATCAGTAAGATACGCCGCATTCCGCGATAGCTCAGTTGGTAGAGCAAGTGACTGTTAATCACTGGGTCCCTGGTTCGAGTCCAGGTCGTGGAGCCATCTTCCTACACTGATTGGCCAGCAACACTTCAAGGAGCACCTTGCTCCTGCGGCGAATCAGTTCAGCGTCACCCTCCCCAAGATCGATTCAGCGCATGCCAGACCGGCATGCGGATACGCGTTTGCGCTGCGCCCGATTCCAGCCTGTCTCCGATTGCCTGGCGCCAGCGCCTGAAGTAGGCTGTGCCCCTTCTCACGCCAGCCATCACGACTCATGTTTTTCCCCGCACAGCTCCATCACAGCTTTCTCTCGATGAGCCCATCGCAGACCTTCGCGGTGTCGCAATCCGACTGCGCGATCAATCGACGCCGCCGCAGCGTGCTGTTCGCCTTCACCTTCTCCCCTCACGCCTGAACCCCACCGTTGCGCCTGAAGCCGGCGCGGACCTGATACAGCTGCCGCGCTTGTTCGCCGCGCACTGACCCATCCGCCGCTTTGCACCGCAGCCCCCCGGCCCGACCTACGCCCGCGTATGCCGAATCGCACCCCTGCCCGAGCAAAAGCGCCGCGCCACAACAAACCGTCTTTAAGCACCCGACCCATCGGGTGCAGGTGTCTTCCATGAATAAAACCCTGTTGGCCGCGCTGATCCTCGGCATCTCGATTGTCGGCCTGAGCATCGGCTCCACCGTGCCGGTCATTGCCTTGCGCCTGTACCAGGCCGGCGCCTCGAACACCCAGATCGGCATCATGTCGGCCCTTCCCGCCGCCGGCATGATGCTGTCGGCGTTCCTGGTGAACGGCCTGTGCCGGAAACTCAGCCGCCGGCAGATCTACCTGCTGTGTTTCAGCCTGTGCGCCCTCAGCATCGGCGCCCTGGAACTCCCCGGGATCAGCCTGACCGGCCTGGGGCTGGCGCGGATCGTCATGGGCTTCGGCGCAGGGCTGATCATCATCCTGGGAGAAACCTGGGTCAACGAGATGGCCACGGACGCCGTGCGCGGCCGAGTGATCGCGGTCTACACCACCTGTTTCACCGTGTTCCAGATGATCGGCCCCGGCCTGGTGGCCCTGCTCGGCACCGAGGGGCCGGCGGTGATCGCCACGGTCAGCACCGGTTACCTGCTGGCCATTGCGGTGATCTGGCTGACCCTGCCACGTCAGCGCCCCGTTGCCGGACACGCAGAAAACCAGAACTTCTCGGTGCTGGGCTTTATCCGGGTGGCGCCGGCGCTGTGCGTGGGCATCCTGTTCTTCGCCTTCTTCGATACGGTGATTCTCTCGCTGTTTCCGGTCTACGCCGCGACTCACGGCTACGCCATCAAGCTCGCGGCGCTGATGGTCAGCATCATTCTGCTGGGGGATGCGGCGTTCCAGTTTCCTCTGGGCTGGCTATCGGACAAGGCCGGGCGCGCCGCCATCTACCTGGGCTGCGGCGTGGTGTCGTTGCTGATCGGCCTGGGGCTGCCACTGCTGATGAACTACCCGGCGCTGCTCTGGCCGAGCCTGGTGATACTCGGCGCGGCGGCCGGCGGGGTGTATACCCTGGCGATCATCCTGATCGGCCAGGAGTTCAGCGGCCCTGACCTGGTCACGGCCAACGCCAGCGCGGGCTTGTTGTGGGGGATCGGCAGCCTGCTGGGCCCCTTGCTCAGCGGCGCAGCCATGAGCAGTGGCGCCCACGGCCTGCCCTTGACGCTGTCGGCGGCAGCCGCCGTGGTGGTGCTGTTCGCCTTGGCGCTGGTCCGCCAAGGGCTGCCAGACCGAGTCGCGGAGTAGCTAGCCAGCCAGGCCTGGACTGATGGCGTCCAGCCTGGCAATTCGGCCGGCCCTAGACCTTGCTGGTTTCGACCGCGCCCGAGGCATGGGACGACGCCTGATGAGCAGCCGGAGAATGCTCGCCATGAGACGTATCCACCACCGGAATCTCGTTGCCCTCGGCATCGTGCAGCTTGCCGCCGCTGAAATAATCGCCCTCACGCAGCGCTGCCAGGTCCTGGTAGCGCAGGGTGCGCTCGGACGCCACGGCAAACACCGATTGCTGGTCCGAGTTACCCAGGGTGAAGTGGTTGAAGGTGAGGTTCAGCACAATGGCCATGATCGCCGAGGAGCTGATGCCGGAATGGAAGATGGTGGCGAACCAGCTTGGGAAATGGTCGTAGAAGTTCGGCGCAGCGATGGGAATCATGCCGAAGCCGATCGAGGTGGCAACGATGATCAGGTTGACGTTGTTGCGGTAGTCGACCTTGGACAGGGTCCGGATACCGCTGGCCGCCACGGTGCCGAACAGCACGATACCGGCCCCGCCGAGCACCGAGGTCGGCACGGCGGCGATCACCCGCCCCATGAACGGCAGCAGGCCGAGGATCACCAGGAACACCCCGCCGGTGGCCACCACATAACGGCTCTTGATCCCCGTCACCGCCACCAGCCCGACGTTCTGCGCAAAGGCGCTCTGGGTGAAGGAACCGAAGATCGGCGCGATCATGCTCGACAGCATGTCGGCGCGCAGGCCGTTGCCCAGGCGCTTGGAGTCGACCTTGGTGTCAATGATCTCACCCACCGCGAGGATGTCGGCCGAGGTTTCCACCAGGGTCACCATGACCACGATGCACATCGACAGGATGGCGGCGAAATGGAAAGTCGGCATGCCGAAATGAAAGGGTGTCGGGAAGCCGAACATCGGCCCCTGGGTGACCATGGAGAAATCGGCCATGCCCAGGAACACCGCGATGATCGTGCCCACCACCATGGCCAGCAGGATCGACAGCCGGGAGATGGTCGCGCTACCGATCTTGCTCAGCAGCAACACCAAGACCAGGGTGATCGCCGCCAGGCCGATATTGGCCATGCTGCCGAAGTTTTCCGCATGGCTGTTGCCACCCATGGCCCAGCGCGCCGCCACTGGCATCAGGGTCAGGCCGATGGTGGTGATCACGATGCCCGTGACCAGCGGTGGAAAGAACTTGGTGATGCGCGAAAACACCGGAGTGATCAGCAGGCCGATCAGCGAGGCGGCGATCACCGCCCCGAGAATCGACTGGAAGCCCCCTTCGCCACCGCTGCTGACAATCGCCACCATGGTCGCCACGCCCGAGAAGGACACGCCCTGGACCAGCGGCAGCTGACAGCCGAAAAACGGCAGGCCGAGGGTTTGCAGGAGAGTCGCCAGACCGCCGGCGAACAGCGATGCCGCGATCAGCAGACCGATGTCCGCCGGCGCCAGGCCGGCGGCCTGGCCAACGATCAAAGGCACCGCAACGATACCGCCGTACATGGTCAGGACATGTTGCAGGCCGTAAGCCATATTCGCGCCAAGACCCAGGTTTTCATCTTCAGGCCGTTGCAGTGAAACAGAGGGCGTTTTCATGGTTGGGGGGTTCCCTGGTTTTTGTTATGGGGCACACTGTATTCAACAGTCGGGACAAATGTCTATAGAGTTGTATACACTTTATTCGACGCCACCCAACCTCATAAACCAGCAAAACCTGATAGTCAGCCTCCGCCTTTTTCCCGCCGACCCCCGCCCCAGACAGCCACCCTGATAGAATCCCAGCCCCCGCGGCGCCCACACAGGTGACGCCCTCCGCCCGCGCATGGAAGCGATCGAATGAATCATCTCCGAAATAGCTTCAACCTCGCCTATGGCAGCTTCCGCACGGTCGTGGCCTTGCAGGGTTTTGTCCTGGCCATGTATAGCGCCAGCTTCACCGACAGCCTGTGGCAAGGGTTCTGGGCTGGCCTGGGGACCTTTGCCCTATTCGTCGCCGGCGGCGCGATATTCGGCTTTCTGCCCATGGCGCTGGTGTTTACCCCGTTGTACGCCCTGCTCTGCGCCAAAGGCCTCGCCAATTGGCTCAGCAGCCTGCTGCTGGGGCTGTCGATCGCCGGTGTACTTTGCCTTCACCCGGCCTTGCGCCTGCTGATGCCGCTCTGGCTGCTGGACAGTGCGTTGATTGCGCTGCTGACTCACTGGACGTATCGCCGCCAGCTGAAGGATGGTTATGAGCAGACGCCTTTATGGCATTGACCCTGAGCCGCCTCTTTGACACCGAGGAGCCCTGAAGCCGAACCGATCAGGCCGGTTGCGGCAGCGCGAGCAATTCGCCAAGAACCTCTCGCAGCCGCGGATGCTGCGGCACCCGAATGGCGAACTCGTTCTGCAACAGGGCAATCAGCTCGTCGGGGTCGCTGATCTGCCTCCGCTCGCTGTCCTGGCCCAGGCGATGCACGGCGTAACTGCCGTTATTCAGGCTCCGGCGCAGGCCTTCGCCCATCAGCGCGACTTTCAACTGACCGAGAAACGGCGAGTCCTTGTGGGTCGAAACGAACCAGTTGCCCATCTCGTAATCCGCCGCTTCCTGCCGCTGCAGGTCGAACACATAAATCGCCCGCCATTCACCCGCGACCTTGGCGCGCAGGGTGTAGCTGCCGTCACGCTCGGTGATGCGATAGGGCTCGTGGGGCGTGGGCTGCTCATCCTCGGTATCGAGCAGCAGCGGCGCGGTGGGCACCATGCCGCCAAAGCCGACATCCGAGACATAGCGCACGCCATCCAGGGTCAGCAGTACCAGGCGATGAGTACGCGCCGGCCAGACATCTTCCGGCCCGCCCATCACCACTCGCCCGGTAATGCCCCGCGCCTCGTACCCCAGGTACTGCAACAGCACCTGGTACATCTGGTTGAGCTCGTAGCAGTAACCACCACGGCCCTCATGCAGGACCTTGCGTTCCACCGAAGCCAGGTCGATCGGCACCGGCACCCGCAACAGGGTCGACAGGCTTTCGAAGGCAAAGGTGCTGGTGTGGCGCAACTGCAGCTCGCGCAAGGTCGCCAGGGTCGGCGGCGGCGCGCTGTCGTAGCCGAGCCGTTGCAGGTAAAGCGCGAAGTTCATCAGGTGGGGCTGACTCATGGGGTTGTCCTTATGCATGAGGTGTCGCGTATCGGCGCTATGTATAAGCCATTAAAACCCCGAATCGACAATTGATTTGGCCAATACCCCTGCTCGAAACAGCCTACCAATGGACCCTGCCAGAGCTCCGGCGATTATCTGGAATAGCTGGACGATGCTGCGCCCTGTCTTGACCCGACGGTATGCGGGCGCGCTTCCTGGTGGCGCGCGGAAATAGCCGCAGGTCAGCGATCCGAACGGGCCAAGGGCTCGCTGACGCTCTCGATCGCCACCTGATTGCGCCCGGATTTCTTGGCCTGGTACAGCGCGGCATCGGCGTGTTCGAGGAACGCTTCGATGCTGTCGTGCCCGTTCGGCACGAAGCAGTAGCAACCCAGGCTGAGGGTGACTCGCCCAAAGGGCGAGCCGGTATGCGGGATGTTTTTCTCCATGACGCCGCAGCGAATCTGCTCGGCCATGGCCAGCGCCCCTTGCATCTCGGTATCGGGCAACAGGACCACGAACTCCTCCCCGCCATAACGCACCGCCAGGTCGGCCTTGCGCTGACAGCAATCCCTCAGCACCTGCGCCACCTCGGCCAGGCACTGATCCCCGGCGACATGGCCGTAGGTGTCGTTGTAGCGCTTGAAGAAATCGATATCGAGCATGATCAGGCTCAGCGGGCTCGCTTGCCGCCCGCCGCGCCCGAACTCGGTCTCCAGCGCCCGCTCGAGCAGCCGGCGATTGGCCAGGCCGGTCAGGCTGTCATGGGTCGCGATCACCTCCAGCGCCGCCTGCGCGGTCCGCAGGTCGGCCTCGATGCGTTCGCCGTTGCGCACCTGATGCACAAACACCCAGCCGAACAGGCCGATCCCCAGAACCACCAGGGCGACAATGGCGCTGGACTGGTAGGCGCTGGCGTACCAGTCCTTGAGGACCGCATCCTTCGAGCTGGCCGCGCCCACCACCAGTGGGTAAGCCTCCAGCTGCCGATAGCCGTAGAGTCGCATCTTCCTGTCGACCAGCGAACGAATCATCGCAGTGCCCGAAGAAGACTCAGGCAAGTACTTGCTGAAGATCTCCCCGCGCGCCAGGGATGCGCCGATCTGCCGCTCCTCCAGCGGACGCCGCGCCAGCAGGGTGCCATCGGACAGGGCGAGGAACATGCTGCCGTTGTCATCGATGTCGAAGCCTTTGAAGAACCGGTCGAAATAGGCCAGCCGGATGCCGGCCAGCAGCACGCCTTCGAAATTGCCCTGCTTGTCGTTCAGGCGCCGCGTCAGCGGAATGATCCACTCGCCGTTTTCCCGACTGCGGATCGCAGGCCCGACGTGGGCCAGCAAGGAAGCGTTCTGCTGATGAAAGCGGAAGTAGTCGCGATGGGCCACGCCTTCGCTGCGTGGCAAACGCTCGAAGGAGGTGACCACCCATTGCCCCGCCCGGTCGAACAGGAACAGGCCATGCATCTGTTTGAGCGCTTGCGCCCTCTGCGCAAAGATCTTCTGCAGGAAAGGCTTCTGCTCAGGGCCATAACCATCCTTCTGAATCCAGTCGGCCAGGCTGGCCAGCACCAGGTCGGCCTCGATGAAGGTGTCCTCGGCCTGTTGCGCCATGGCCCGGGTCAGGTTCGACGAGGCGACCTGCGCCCGCGCCATATCGTAGTGATAGGACTGCGCCAGCTGCAGATAAAGCAGGCCGCACAGGCACAGGCAAACCATCGAAATGAATACCACCGCAGCCTTGAGCAGCGGAAGCCGTTTCAAGGTTCGATCGGAGGCATGGTGAGGGTCGTGAATCGGGATAGGCAAAGCATCATCCTGGCAGGGTAAGGCATCCAATGCAGCCGGGCCGGCCAATCCTAAGAGGTAATAGCGGACAATTCAGGGTGGCGTCGTCTGAAAATGTAGAGCATTTTTCTGATGCTCATCAGGGATATATAAAAACACCCTGTCACAATACAAACATCGGCATCCAGCAGAGGGTCATGAATCGCTGGCCACCCTCCGCCAAGGTAAAGTACCTTCCGAGACTACACTTACCCTCACATCACGATAGGAAGTCGGAATGAGTAAGGTCGATGAACTCGCCGCAAGGCTGAAACAAAAACAGGACAGCTGGGCCAAGGAAGACATCTCGGCAGACAAGGCCATCGAGCTGTGGCCTGCACAGGTCTATGAGATGTACCACCAGGTCGAGACCTGGCTGACTCCACTTTCAGAGGTCGGGCTGAATATCCGGCGCGTCCCCACTCGCGTGTTCGAGAGCCACCCCTCTGGCGCCACCTTCAACTATGCCATCGATCAACTGCTGATCGAGGGCAACCACCAGAACATCCTCCTCGACCCTATCGCCCGCTTCACCACGGGTGGCGCCGGGCGTGTCGAAATCCACGGCAAAGGCCCTGAACGCTACCTGCTGCGCAACGGCAGCGAACATGGAGAGGGGCACTGGCTGATCCAGACGGTTCCCGGCTCCGGTAAATCCAGGCCGGACCCGCTCGAACTCAATGAAGACACCTTGTTGTCCGTGATCCAGGAAGGCCTGGATCTCTGAACTCCGCTCAAGCGACTGCCCCTCCGGCAGTCGCGCCGCTGAAGCCGACGGCTAGAGCCGCCGCGCCGCACAATACGCCACTATCACCTGGGACAACGCAGCCACTATGCCCTGATCGGCATCCTTGGCCGTGAACAGCCGAAACTCCGCGTCAGGCAGTACCGGCAAACCATGCTCAGCCCCCAATACCGCAAGCCCTTGCCCCAGCTGGCTGGTGGCTATCGGCGCCACCGCGAACCCGGACAGGGCCGCCGTGCGCAACGCTGCGGTGCTCGAGCAAAGCATTGCCGTGCGCTGGGCGATTCCCGCTTGCGCCAGATGCTGCAGGGCTACCGCCCGATAAGGGCATGGCTCGGGAAACAGCGCCAGCGGCAGCGGAGTCGGCAAGCGGCCGACCAGGTACGCGGAACTGGCCCATACCAACGGCTCCTGCCACAACAGCAGGCCCGGCTCACGGGTTTCACACAGCGAACCTATGACCACCTCAAGGCCGCCCTGC
Source organism: Pseudomonas sp. NFACC41-3 (assembly GCF_900109505.1). Taxonomy (NCBI): domain Bacteria; kingdom Pseudomonadati; phylum Pseudomonadota; class Gammaproteobacteria; order Pseudomonadales; family Pseudomonadaceae; genus Pseudomonas; species Pseudomonas sp. NFACC41-3. Next base: position 538,260 of record NZ_FOAE01000001.1, on the reverse strand, counting down.
TGCATACGCTCGAGCAGCGTGCCGGGAATATTCACCTGTATATCGATTTCCATGCCCGGGTACTGCGCCGCGAACTCCTGCAAAAGGCGCAGCAGGCGGGGCTCGACAAAATCCTCGGACATGCCGATCCGCACCCGGCCGTGAAACGGCGAACGCGTCAGCTCGGCCCAGGCATCGCGGTTCAAGGCGAGGATGGCTCGCGCATAGGCCATCAGGCGCTCGCCATCGGCGGTCAAGTGCTGGGAACGCGTGGTACGGGTCAGCAGCGGCTTGCCGACCTGCTCTTCCAGGCGTCGCAGATGCCCGCTGACCGCCGACTGCGTCAGGTGCAACCGTTCGGCGGCACGGCTGAAGCCTTCCTCGTCCACCACTGTTACAAAGGTCTTGAGTAACAGAACATCGAACATATAAAGATACGTGATCAATCAGCCATTTATTTACAATTTATATTCCGTAAATTGCTATGTTGCAATGTCGGCATTCCTCATCCGAGATGCCGTCATGACCCGCCTGCTGCATATCCAATGCTCCCCCCGCAAAGAGCGCTCCGCCTCGCAACAAATCGCCCGAGGTTTTATCGACCGCTATCAGACCCACCATCCACACACCGAAGTCAGCACCCTGGACCTGTGGAGCCTGGACCTGCCGGAATTCGACCAGCACGCCATGGACGCCAAGTACGCCGGCCTGCAAGGCTTGGCCCTGCCCCCTGACCAGCAAGGCGCCTGGAACACCCTCGAAACCCTCGCCGCCCACCTGCACCACGCCGATCTGCTGGTACTTTCCGTCCCCCTGTGGAACTACAGCATCCCCTACAAGCTCAAGCACTTCATCGACCTGGTCACACAGAAAGACATCCTCTTCAGCTTCACCGCCGAACACGGCCTGCGCGGCCTGCTGCACAACAAAACCGCAGTCGTCGCCTACGCCCGCGGCCTCGACTTCTCGCCGCTATCCGACACGCCTGCGGAACGCTTTGACTTCCAGAAGCCCTACGTCGAGGCCTGGCTGAAGTTCGTTGGCGTCACCCAGGTCCACGCGCTGATCGTGGAAAAGACCATCCTGGGGCATGAGGTGGATCAGGTGGCGCGGCAAGAGGCCGGGAATCGGGCCAGGGAGCTGGCAGACAGCTTCAAGTGATTCAAATGCAGCGAACATTCGCCTCGCCATGCGGCTATCGAATCACACACAAAAGCGGGCGACCTTAAGATCGCCCGCTTTTTATTAGCCTGCCCTGTTCATACAACCGACCGGAATATAGGAACCGAAGACCCTTCATCTTCCTGGTACGCGCGCCCTTCCAACCCCGGAACTCCATTCCTGATAAACTTCCCCTCCTTCGCCTCACCCATCCAGATTGCCCAATGCTCTTATCTCCTGCTCCAACTGCCTCGCCAGCCCTCTCCCGCCGCTTCTCCGTGGCGCCGATGATGGATTGGACTGACCGCCACTGCCGCTTCTTCCTGCGCCTGCTGTCCAAGCGCGCCCTGCTCTACACCGAGATGGTCACCACCGGTGCGTTGCTCAATGGCGACCATGAGCGTTTTCTGCGTCACGACGAGTCCGAGCATCCCCTGGCGTTGCAGTTGGGTGGCAGTACGCCGGCGGATCTGGCGGCTTGCGCGCGGATGGCGCAGGAGCATGGTTACGACGAGGTGAACCTCAACGTCGGCTGCCCGAGCGATCGGGTGCAGAACAATATGATCGGCGCCTGCCTGATGGGGCATCCAGGCCTGGTGGCCGATTGCGTGAAGGCGATGCGCGATGTGGTGAGCATTCCGGTGACGGTCAAGCACCGGATCGGCATCAATGGCCGCGACAGTTATGAAGAACTGTGCGATTTCGTCGGCCAGGTGCGCGAAGCTGGGTGCACCAGTTTTACCGTGCATGCGCGGATCGCGATTCTCGAAGGGCTGTCGCCGAAGGAAAACCGCGATATTCCTCCTCTGCGTTATGACGTGGCGGCACGCTTGAAAGCGGATTTCCCCGAGCTGGAGATCATCCTCAACGGCGGCATCAAGACCCTGGAAGCCTGTCATGAGCATCTACAGACTTTCGACGGGGTGATGCTGGGCCGCGAGGCCTATCACAACCCTTACCTGCTGGCCGAGGTGGATCAGCAGTTGTTCGGCAGCACGGCACCGGTGATTTCCCGGGCCGAGGCGCTGGCGCAGTTGCGACCTTATATCGCCAGGCACCTGGCCACGGGCGGCGCCATGCACCACATCACTCGCCATGTATTGGGGCTGGGCACCGGTTTTCCGGGGGCGCGCAAGTTCCGCCAGTTGCTCTCGGTGGACATTCACAAGGCCAAGGATCCGCTGGCGCTGCTGGATCAGGCCGGGCAGTTGCTCGAAGGTCGCTAACGGTCGCTCGGGTTGAACCTGATGGGTGTTTTGGCATCGTAGTAAACGGATAGCGCCCCAGCATTCAAACACCTGTTTTTCAGGTTGTTGCCCTTGGGGCTCGTTTAGGCATCCGGTTACGTATTCGCGCCCTTGAGCGGCTGTCAGCGCTCGGGTAATGTCAACAGACCCACAGGACAGAGCACACCCATGACTTCCAAGCTGGAACAACTCAAGCAGTTCACCACCGTGGTTGCCGACACCGGCGACTTCGACGCTATCGCCCGGGTCAAACCGGTAGACGCCACCACCAATCCTTCCCTGTTGCTCAAGGCCGCGGCCATTCCAGGTTACGCCGAGCTGCTGAACGCCTGCGTCAGTGACGTCAAGGGCGATGTCGGCCTGGCCAGCGACCGTTTTGGCGTCGCAGTGGGCAAAGAAATCCTCAAACTGATCCCCGGCCGCATTTCCACCGAAGTGGATGCCCGCCTGTCGTTCGACACCGATGCCATGCTCAAGCGCGCCCATCGCCTGATCGAGCTGTACGACAAGGCCGGCATCGGCCGTGACCGTGTACTGATCAAGATCGCCTCCACCTGGGAAGGTATCCGCGCCGCCGAGCAGCTGGAACGCGAAGGCATCCAGACCAACCTCACCCTGCTGTTCTCCTTCGCCCAGGCGATCGCCTGCGCCGAGGCTGGAGTGTTCCTGATCTCGCCGTTCGTGGGCCGCATCTACGACTGGTACAAGAAGGCCAGCGGCAACGACTACACCGGCGCCGACGATCCGGGCGTGCAGTCGGTGACCCGCATCTACAACTACTACAAGGCCAATGACTACAAGACCGTGGTCATGGGTGCCAGCTTCCGCAACCTGAACCAGATCGAGCAACTGGCCGGCTGCGACCGCCTGACCATCAGCCCGGACCTGATCGAGAAACTGGCCGCCGATACTGGCAAGCTGGAGCGCAAACTGGCACCAGGCCACGCTGGCGAAGCTCGCCAGAGCCTGAACGAAGCGCAGTTCCGCTGGGCCTCCAACGAAGACGCCATGGCCACCGAAAAACTGGCCGAAGGCATCCGTCAGTTCGCCCGCGACCAGGAAAAACTCGAGGCACTGCTGGCCGCCAAGCTCTGATCGAGCGAGCGCCAACGCAAAAAGGGCGGACCCTCACGGGTTCGCCCTTTTTTATGTGCTGCCGCTTTATGGGATCAGTTGCGTTCCAGGGCATTCACCAGATCGTGGAAAGCCTCGCGGTTGGAGTCGTTCAGGCCCATGAGGATCTTGTGCGCCTCCAGCACCTTGAGCCGCACCACCTCTTCCGACTGGTCCTGGGATGGCAAGTCGGTCAGGCATTCCGGGCATGGGATCGGACGATCAACGATGTTGAACACCTGATCGAAGCCCATGGACTGCAGTAGTCGGGTGATGTCTTCGTGGGTGGTGACGACGGTCGGCAACAGGCCGACCTTCTGCCGCGACAGGATCGACAGCTTGGCCAGCAGGCCCAGGGTGGTGCTGTCGATGCTGCGGGTTTCGGTCAGGTCGATCACGATCGCCGAGAAGTTCAGCGCCGTGAAGATCCGCTCAATAGTCGCATCCAGCGCCGAACACAGGGTCAGGCGCACTTCACCGATAAACTTCAGGACAAAGGTGCCGTCCTGCTCGGCGAACTGGATTCTACCGGTACTCATTAAAGATTCCTGCTCAACACCAACAGGGCGATATCATCCGGCATCTCCCCTAGCGTGGCCAATCCAAAAACCTGCCGCAGACCATCCAGGCTGCCGCCGGCCGTTCTCACCCGATCAGGTAAGGCGGCCTCTTTCTCTTTGAGTGTGGGTTCCGGCAAAAGGTCCAGAATGCCATCAGACATCAGCGTCAAGCTGAAGCTCGGCGGCAGTTCCAGAATGTGGTCTTCATAGGTGGCTTCATTGAACAAGCCTACCGGCAGCCCCCGCCCTTCCAGGTAACGCACACTGTCTGGCGTGTACAACACAGGCAATGGCAGGTGTCCGCCAATGCTATAGGTCAACAAGCCCGTCTCCTCGTCGATGACGCCACCGACCATTGTCACGTGTTTGCCCAGCTTACAGCTGATCAGGCCACGGTTGATATGGCCCAGGACTTCCGACGGCTTGAATTCCGGCAAAGTGCCGTTGCGCTTGGACTCGAACAGCAAGCGCGTGGTCATGAACTTGAGCAGCACCGTGACAAAGGCCGAAGACGCGCCATGCCCGGAAACATCCGCCAGGTAAAAGGCTACGCGGCGCTCGTCGACACGAAAGTAGTCGACGAAATCGCCGGACAGGTACAACGACGGAATGATCTGGTGCGCGAACTTGAACTCATCGATGGTCCATGGGCTCACCGGCAGCATGTTCATCTGCACCTGGCGCCCGGCGTTCTGATCTTCCTGCAGCAGGCTCAGGCTGGCTTCGAGCTCGCGGTTGGCGGCTTCCAGCTTCTCCCGGTAGCGCTGGTTTTCCAGCAGCAGGCGCGCGCGATCCAGGGCCCGGCGCACCGAGTGCTCCAGCACCGCGAGGTCTTCCAGCGGCTTGATCAGGTAGTCCGCCGCGCCCAGGCGCAGGGCCTCGACGGCATCGTTCATCACACCGGCACCGGAAACCACGATGACCGGGGTTTGCGGTTCGATGTCGGTTACCTGACGGATAAGTTCGAGGCCGCCCATCTGTGGCATGCGCAGATCGCAGATCACCAAGTCGGGCTTTTCCTGCTCGAACACCTGAAGTCCCTGCTGACCGTTACTGGCCTGCAGGACGCTGAAGCCACTGTCTTCCAAATAGGCCGCGAGGCTCGCGCGCACTACTTCGTCGTCATCGATTATCAGCAGCGTGGCACTGGTTTTTGGCATGTGGGCAAACGGCGCCAGAATTAGGTTGGCGTAGGTGGCTGGGCACGAGGCCTGGACACACACTACTGGATTCGCTTTCTAGCCACTCTGGAAATGGAGTCAGGGCCCATAGCCCTGCACGCTCGACCATCAGAGGTGCCCTTCTAAGGCGCAGACGGTACTCCCATCCGCGGGGCGTTTCAAGCTCATGCCGATGGTCGCTGGACGTCTTTACACCTCAAATCACCGGGAGTTATAAGAACAGGCAAATCCGCAACTTAAACGCAGGTTGGAGCCTATGAGCCCAAACGATCGTGACTACAGTGAAAAGCGCGATTACATCCGCATGCGAGTGGATGCAGAGGTCACGCTGATTCACCAGGGCCAGGTGATTGCGGCCGTCTGCATCGACCTTTCCAGCAGTGGCATGCAGGTTCAGGCTCCGCGCTCATTTAAGGTCGGCGATCAGCTCAGCGTGCGTATCGATTCCGAGCACGCCGCCCTCAGGGGACTGGAAGCGGACACCGAAGTGGTCTGGGTCACCGAGCTGGAAGGCAACGGCCAGAAACTTGGCCTTACAATCCTGAAGATGGACTGATTCTAAGATCAACAAAAAAGGCGGCCCCAAGGGCCGCCTTTTTCATGGACAGGTCGATTAAAAATCGTCTTCGACCTTGCCGTCCTTGACCTTGAATTCGCGGTTCTGCAGGTACGCATTGCGAATGAAGGTGTACTTGTCGCCACTGATCAGCTTCTCGCTCGACAGCAGGCTCGCGCGGGTGTCGACAAGGTCCAGGGCAAACGCGCTGTTGCGCACTGGCACGTCATTCACATAACGGTAAGGTTCGGTGAAGCTGTCCACATACTTGGCCGGCGCATCGCGCAGGGTGCTCGGCCCGAAGAATGGCAGCATCACATAAGGACCGCTGCCGACGCCCCAGTAACCGAGGGTCTGGCCGAAGTCTTCATCGTTACGCTGCAAACCCATCTTGGTGCTCACATCGAAGAAACCCGCCACACCGATGGTGGTGTTCATCAACAGCCGCGCGGTGTCGACGGCAGCGGCATGGGGCTTGGCTTGCAGGATATCGTTGGCCAGGTTGCCGACATCACCGATGTTACGGAAGAAGTTGTGAATGCCGTCTTCGAGAAACTGCGGCGTTACTGCCTGATAACCTTGCGCCAGAGGTTTCAGCGCATAGGTGTCGATGGTGTCGTTGAACGTGAAGATCGGACGGTTGATGCTTTCCCACGGATCGTCTTCCGCAGCGTGGGCCAAAACCGGCACCAACAGCATGCCGGCACACATAAGCTGAGCGAGACGATTGCTCCAGCGCATAGCAGAAACTCCTTGGATTGTACTGTCGCGGGCGCTATGCCCTGGCGGTAAGCGCGCTAGTATAAGTCGGATATATCCATTTATGCAGCACTGGTGCAGTGCTTCGCCCTCTCCCCTCGTTTGCATGGCCTGTTCACAGGGATGTCATCCAACGGTCATCTGTCGTCGATACTCTTGCAAGGTATTTCAGGGACGTCACGATGCCTCACGCCGAAGCCTTGCCTGTATCCGCCCCCACCTTGACCGCCGTGCTCTTTGGGCTCAGCGGTTGCCTGGTGGATTTCGGCGCGCGGATGCGCCTGCACAGCGCCGACCACCCGGTCCTGGAACAGGCCCACGCCACTCACGGCGCCCTGGACATTCTGCACAGCCTGCAACATCAAGGCGTACCTTGCGCCTGGCTTGACGAGTTGCCCGCCACCCTCAGCCAGCACCTGGCAAGCTCACTACCCGACTGGCTCACCCCTTGCCCCAACACAGGCTCCCGCTGGCCAGCTCCCGACGCTTGCTGGCAGGCGCTGATGGCCCTGAATGTCAGCCGGCTGGACGGCTGCGTGCTGGTCAGCGGCGAACCGCGCCTGCTGCAATCGGGCCTCAACGCCGGCCTGTGGACCATCGGCCTGGCGTCCTGCGGTTCGCTCTGCGGCATGAGCCCGACGCAATGGCAGGCACTGAGCCAACAGGAGCGCGAGCTCAAGCGTGGCAAGGCCACCCTGCATCTATTCAGCCTCGGCGTGCACTCGGTGATCGACCATCTGGGCGAGCTGCCAACCTGCCTGGCCGACATCGGCCAGCGTCGCCAGAAAGGTGAAAAACCCTGACTTGATCAAGATCATGCACATTGCCCGCGAGTGGATTACGCTAAGGCTCAGACATGGACCTTTAGCGAATCGGCGCGGTCCATGGCTGAGCCTATCAATGAAGGGAGAACGCCATGCCTGCCCGCGAACTGCAAGAACAGCTCAATACCCTGCGCGAGCAATTGGAGCAGAACCCACCGCTTTCGGAAGCAGAACGCGCCAATCTGCAGGAATTGATGCAACAGATCGAGCTCGAGCTCAAACTGGAAAACGCCACCCAGGACACCAGCCTGGCCGACGGGGTCAACCTCGCCGTCGAACGCTTCGAGCTTGAGCACCCCGCCATTGCCGGCACCTTGCGCAACATCGTGCAAACTCTCGGCAACATGGGGATTTAACCCCTTACAGACAAAAAAAGCCCCGCTACCAGAGCGGGGCTTTTCATTACTGGCGAACCAGGCGGAAGTTGGCGAAACTCGCGGTTTCGGTGCTGCGATACGGGTTGATGTCCAGGCCACCACGACGCACATAACGCGCATACACCGTCAGCTTCTCCGGCTGCAGCAAGCGCTGCAGGTCGAGGAAGATCCGCTCCACGCATTGCTCATGGAAGTCCGAGTGCTGGCGGAAGCTCACCAGGTAGGCCAGCAGGCTGGCGTGGTCCAGCGCCGGACCACGGTACTCCACCACCACGCTGCCCCAGTCCGGCTGGCTGGTGACCGGGCAATTGGATTTGAGCAGGTGGCTGTGCACGCTCTCCTCGACGATCCGCGACCTGTCGCACTGCAGCAGCTCCGGACGCGGGTGTTCATAGCTGCTGACGCTGATATCCAGCTCATCGATGCAGGTGCCCGGCAAGGCCACCACACCTTCCGCCTCCACTTCGCCCAGGCTGCGGATGCGCACGCCCACCGGCTTGCCGGCCGCCGCAGAGAGGTCGGCACGCAAGGTTTCTTCCAGGCTCTGGCGATCCGCGAATGGAGTCTGGTTCAGCGAGTTGAGGTACAGCTTGAACGACTTCGACTCGATGATGTTCGGTGAGTCCGCCGGAATGCTGAACTCGGCGATGGCTACCACCGGCTTGCCGGAGGGCAACAGCCAGGACAGCTCGAAGCAGTTCCAGAAGTCCACGCCTTTATAAGGCAGGGTGTCGGCGCTCAGGCCCAACTCGGCCCATTTTGCCGCCCGCGGGATCGGGAACAGCAAGGATGGCGTGTAGGTGGAGACGTATTCACTGGACTTGCCCAGCGGCGAATGTTCGGCTGCGGGATGCATGGCGGAAACCTGACTGAAGAATCAGGCGATTCTATCAGTCTTTGCCTCCGCCTTTGAGCCCCAGGCGCTTACTGGCTGACCGTCAGCTTGCCGACCATGCCTGCCTGATAGTGCCCCGGGATATTGCAGGCGAACTCCAGGCTGCCGGCCTTGCTGAAGGTCCAGGTCAGCTCAGCGGTCTTGCCTGGCTCCACCAGCACGCTGTTCGGGTCGTCGTGCTTCATGCCGGGCATCGCGCCATGGCCCATGGCGGCGTGATCCATGGCCCCGGCGGGCATGCTCTTCATCGCGGTGGGCGTGAGCATGCCGCTCTGCTGCATCTTCAACATTTCCTGCTGGTGCTCGGCATGCATGGTCGCGGTGCCGAGATTGAGCTCATGCAGCAACTGGCCCTTGTTGATCAAGACGAAACGCACGGTCTCGCCAGCCTTGATGTCCAGGCTCTTGGGGGTGTAGGACATGTCGTTCATGACCAGTTCCACCGTACGTGTCGCCTTGGCCGCCGGGGCCGCCTGACCGAAATCGTAGGTCTGCGCCGGCGACGCCCAGGCCGGCACATTCAACGCCAGCAGGCACGCGGCCACCGCCAATGAACGAGGTAAAGCACCCTTGGGCAAAAACATAATCGCACTCCAACAAGATGAGGTTCAGCTTGTGTGAAACTCTAAGGCCGCACCGCTGCCAGCCAGCTGACTGCTAGATTACAACTTTGTCAGCTTGTGCCCTGCGGCCGTCACCCAGGGTATAAAGCCCGCGTTCCATTTGCCATGAGCCGCCCCATGAAACTGCTGATCGTCGAAGACCAACCGAAAACCGGCCACTACCTGCGCCAGGGCTTGAGCGAGGCAGGCTTCAACGCCGAGCTGGTGGCCGATGGCACCACGGGGCAACACCTGGCGTTGACCGGCGACTATTCCCTGTTGATTCTCGACGTGATGCTGCCGGGCCGCGATGGCTGGCAGATCCTGCAAGCCGTGCGCAGCGCCGGGCTGGAGATCCCGGTGCTGTTCCTGACCGCGCGAGATGCGGTGGAAGACCGGGTTCACGGCCTGGAACTGGGCGCCGACGATTACCTGGTCAAACCTTTCGCCTTCTCCGAACTGCTGGCCCGGGTCCGCAGCCTGCTGCGCCGCGGTAGCTCTACCCCCCAGGAAACCACCCTGCAACTGGCGGACCTGCGCCTGGACCTGATTCGCCGACGGGTCGAACGCAGCGGCCAGCGCATCGACCTCACCGCCAAGGAATTCTCGTTGCTGGAAATGCTCCTGCGGCGCCAGGGCGAAGTGCTGCCCAAGACGCTGATCGCCTCCCAGGTCTGGGACATGAACTTCGACAGCGACACCAACGTCATCGAGGTGGCGATCCGCCGCTTGCGCCTGAAGATCGATGACGATTACCCGAACAAACTGATCCACACCGTGCGCGGCATGGGCTACGTGCTCGAAGAGCGCCAGGCCTGATGCGCCGCTTGTCCCTGAGCGGCCGCCTGGCCTTGTTGTTCGCCGGCTGCACCGCGGTGGTTTCGTTGCTCGCCGGGGTGCTGTTCAGCCGCGCCAGCGAGGCGCACTTCATCGAGCTCGACCAGCAACTGCTGGAAGGCAAGCTGATCGCCATGCGCAGTGCGCTGCAGGGCGCCGACACCCCGCAACGCTTTGCCGAACGCAAGGCACAGCTGCAGGATGAACTCAGCCATCAACCGGACCTGACGCTGCGGGTCACAGGGGCGGATAGCGCCGTCTGGTTCGACAGCGCCAAGGTTCTGCCGGCCACTTCGGCCCAGCCGAGCGGACTGCACAGCCTGCAACATGACGGCACCGCCTACCGTGTCTACAGTGCGGCCCTGGAGCCAGGCCAGGCCGGCTCGCCAGAGCTGACCCTGATGCTCGACATCACCCACCACCAGCATTTTCTGCAGCGTATGCAGCACCTGATCTGGCTGACCGTCGGCCTCTCGGCCCTGGCCACCGCGCTGCTCGGGGCCTGGGCCGCGCGCAGCGGCTTGCGTCCGCTGCGGCGGATGAGCGAAGTCGCCGCGGGCGTGTCCGCCAGCTCCCTGACCCAGCGCCTGCCAGAGCAGCAGATGCCCGGTGAACTCGCCGAACTGGCCCATGCCTTCAATGCCATGCTCGGACGCCTGGACGACTCCTTCCAGCGCCTCTCCGCGTTCTCGGCGGACATCGCCCATGAGCTGCGCACCCCGCTATCGAACCTGCTGACCCACACCCAGGTCACCCTCACCCGCCCACGGGCGCTGGAAGACTATCGCGAAGCCCTGCACAGCAACCTCGAAGAGCTGCAATGGATGGCCCAACTGGTCAACGACATGCTCTACCTGGCCAAGGCCGACCACGGCCTGCTGACGCCGAAATGCGAAGCCCTGGAGCTGGGTGAGGAAACCGACATGCTGCTGGAGTTCTATACGCCGCTGGCCGAAGACGCCGGTATCGCCCTGGGGCGCGAAGGCAGCGCGAAGATCCAGGGCGACCGCAGCATGTTGCGCCGCGCCCTTTCCAACCTGCTGGACAACGCCCTGCGCTTCACCCCGGCTGGCGGCGAAGTGCGGGTGCGGCTTGGCGAGACGGCCAAGGGGTCATACCTGCGGGTGGAAAACACCGGCGAAGGCATTGCGCCTGAACGCTTGCCACGGCTGTTCGACCGCTTCTACCGCGCCGACCCGGCGCGCCATGAAGGCAGCAGTGAACATGCAGGCTTGGGGCTGGCCATCACCCAATCGATCATCCGTGCCCATGGCGGGCAGATTCATTGCGAATCGACGCAGGGCCGGACGAGCTTCGTGATTGAGTTGCCGAGGCAGGAATAGCGCAGGGTTGGCGAGCAAGCTCTCTCGTAGGAGCAAGCTTGCTCGCGATAGCGAGATTACGAGTAACGCAATGCAGTCGCCGGCTCGACCTTCGCCGCACGCCACGCTGGATACAGGGTCGCCAGGAAGCTCAGGACGAAACCCGCGGTACAGATCAGGGCCACGTCGCCGCCCTGCAGCTCGGAAGGCAGGTTGCTGACGAAGTACACGTCGGAACTGAAGATGTGCTGGCCGCTGACCCGCTCCAGCCAACCCACCAGCGCGCTGACGTTCAACGCCGCGATCACCCCCAGCACGCCACCGATCAAGGTGCCGACGATACCGATCACCGTGCCCTGGACCATGAAGATCGCCATGATCTGCCGTGGCGTGGCGCCGATAGTGCGCAGGATCGCGATGTCCGCACCCTTGTCGTTCACCACCATGATCAGCGTGGCGATGATGTTGAACGCGGCCACGGCCACGATCATCAGCAGCAACAGGCCGATCATGGTTTTTTCCATCTTCATCGCGCTGAACAGGCTGCCCTGGGTGTGGGTCCAGTCGTCGGCCTTGAAGCCAGCACCCAGGCTGGCTGCGATATCGCTGGAAACCTTGGGCGCGGCGTACAGGTCCTTGACCGCCAGGCGCACGCTCTGCACCTGGTTTGGCTGCCAGTGCTGCATCTCGGCGGCATCGGCCACATGGATCAGGCCCATGGAGCCATCGAGCTCGGCCCCGACCTTGAACACCCCGACCACATTCAAACGCTGCATGCGCGGGGTGATGCCGCCCGGCGCGGAGCTGATTTCCGGCACGATCAGGGTCAGCTTGTCGCCGACATTCAGGCGGAAGCGCCGTGCCGTGATCTCACCGATCACCACCCCGAACTCGCCCGGTTTCAAGGCATCCAGGCGGCCCTGGACGATGTGCTGGGCAACGATGGAGACCTTGCCTTCCTGGGCCGGGTCGATGCCGCTGATCTGGATCGGCTGCATCGAGCCCTTGTAGGAGAGCATGCCTTCCATCTCGGTGAACGGCACCGCGGCCGTCACCTCGGGATTTTTCATCGCCGCGGCGGCCACCGGCTGCCAGTCGTCGATCGGCTTGACGCCGACGATGGTGGCGTGAGGCACCATGCCGAGGATGCGCGAGCTCATTTCGCGCTGGAAACCGTTCATCACCGACAGCACCACGATCATCGCCAGCACGCCCAGGGCGAGACCGATCATCGAGGTCATGGAGATGAAGGAAACAAAGCGATTGCGGCGCTTGGCGCGGGTATAGCGCGTGCCGATAAAGATCGATAACGGTCTGAACATTCGCTGGGGCACCGTATGGAAATTAAAGACCCGGCGCCTGTTTCAGGCCCCGGGTTGCGACCAATCAGATGGGCGTCAGGAAACCTTCCTGCAGGTGCAGGACGCGGTCCATCTGGCGAGCCAGGTTCATGTCGTGGGTCACCACCAGGAACGCGGTACGCATCGAGGTGCTGAGTTCCAGCATCAAGTCCTGGATGCCCTGCGCGGTGTGGGAGTCGAGGTTGCCGGTCGGCTCGTCGAGCATCACCAGCCCTGGCTTGTTGACCAGGGCACGGGCGATGGCCACGCGCTGGCGTTCGCCACCGGACAGTTCGGCCGGCTTATGCTCCAGGCGATGGGCCAGCCCGACCCGCTCCAGCAAGGCGGTGGCCCGCTGACGGGCTTCCGGGATCGCGGTCTTGCCGATCAGCAGCGGCATGCAGACGTTTTCCAGGGCGGTGAATTCCGGCAGCAAGTGGTGGAACTGGTAGACGAAGCCGAGGGAGCGGTTACGCAGCAGGCCGCGGCCCTTTTCGCTCAGCGCCGAAAGCTCTTCGCCGTCGAGCCAGACACTGCCCTTGGTCGGCGTGTCGAGGCCGCCCAGCAGGTTGAGCAAGGTACTCTTGCCTGAACCTGAGGTACCGACGATCGCCACGCGCTCGCCCGGGTGCAACTCCAGTTGCAGGCCGGACAACACCACCACCGATTCCGGACCTTCCTCGTAGGACTTGCCCAGGTCGCGGCAGCTCAGAATTGCTTTTTCACTCATGCCCAACTCACTCATAACGTAGCGCCTCCGCCGGCTGGGTGCGCGCGGCACGCCAGGCTGGATACAGGGTGGCGAGGAAACTCAGGACCAGTGCCGCGCCGCAGACCATCAACACATCCTCGGCCATCAGTTGCGATGGCAGGTAGTCGATGAAGTACACGTCGGCATTGAGGAATTTGTGCCCGATCAGGCCTTCGAGGGCGGAGATCGCCGCGCTCACGTTCAACGCCGCGAACATCCCGACCACGGCGCCGATCAAGGTACCGATTACGCCGATCACCGTGCCCTGGACCATGAAGGTCGCCATGATGCTGGCCGGCGTCGCGCCCAGGGTACGCAGGATCGCGATATCGCCCTTCTTGTCGTTCACCACCATCACCAGGGTGGAAATGATGTTGAAGGCGGCCACAGCGACGATCAGCAGCAACAGCAGGCCGATCATGGCTTTTTCCATGCGGATGGCCTGGTACAGGTTGCCGTGGGTACGGGTCCAGTCACGGGCGTAGTACTGGTTCTCGCCCAGCTGCTCGGCGATTTCCCAGGCGGTGCGTGGCGCCTGGAACAGGTCGTCGAACTTCAGGCGCAGGCCCTGCACCTGGTCCGGCTTCCAGCGATGCAGGCGGCCCAGGTCGTCGAGGTTGGTCAGGCCCAGATAGCCGTCCAGCTCGCCGGCGCCGACATGGAAGATGCCGACCACGGTAAAGCGCTTCATGCGCGGGAACATCCCGGCCGGGGTCACCGTGACCTCGGGGGCGACGAAGGTCAGCTTGTCGCCCAGGCCAACCCCCAGCTTGGTCGCCGCCTTGTCGCCGATCACGATGCCGAAGCTGCCGGGGGCCAGGTCGTCCAGCTTGCCCTGCTTCATGAAGTTATCGATGATCGAAACCTGGCGCTCCTTGGCCGGATCGATGGCGTTGAGCAGGACTTTCTGCACCTGGCCGTTATTGGTCAGCAACCCCTGCATCTGGGTGAACGGCGCAACCGCCAGCACCTTGGGGTTCTGCTTGACCTTGTCGGCCAGGCCTTGCCAGTCGCTGATCGGCTCACCGGATTCGATGGTCGCGTGGGGCACCATGCCCAGCACGCGGGTGCGCATCTCATGGTCGAAGCCGTTCATCACCGACAGCACGACGATCATCACGACCACGCCCAGGGCGAGTCCGATCATCGAGGTCAGGGAAATGAATGACACGAAATGATTGCGGCGCTTTGCACGGGTATAACGCGTGCCAATAAATACGAAGAGAGGTCTGAACATGTCGGGGCTTGTTCGGAGGAAAAGAAGACGTCCTTGTGGCGGGTCCTGGTAAGCAGCTTTACACTCAGACCACCGCCGCTACCATGGGTTCGCCATGTCGACATTAGATGAAGAAGATCGCCGCGAATACTACCGTATCGAGGACACGATCGCACTGGAAATTAGCCCCTTGTCCGCCCACGAAGCGGCGAGCAAGGAAGTGTTGCAGGATGCGTCGCCGCTGTTCAACCTGCTCAGCGAGCTGCATCTGAGCGAATTCGAATCGCAGCACCTGCTGCGCCAGGTCAGCGAGCGCGACCGGACCCTGGCCAACTACCTCAAGTCCATGAACAAGCGCATCGACCTGCTCAGCCAGGTGGTGGCGCAGACTGTACTCGGCAAGTTCGGTGAGCCGCAGCGGGTGATTCTCTCCGAGGGCGGCATCGAGTTCGAACATCACCTGTCCTACCCGGCCGGCACCCACCTGGCGGTCAAGCTGCTGCTGATGCCCCAGGCCTTGGGCCTGTTACTGCGGGCCAAGGTCACCCATTGCGAAACCCGCAGTTTCGGCACGTTCGAAATCGGTACCGAGTTCGAATCATTGACCGACGCCCAACGCCAGTTGCTGGCGCGCTATATCCTGCAGAAGCAAGCCCAGGAACGTCGCCAGGCCCGAGAACAGAACGACCCGGCAGCCGATTGACCTGCGGCCCCACCGCGCAGCACTGACCATCTAATGGAAAAATTTCCGTGAAGGAGCAATCGTGACCCTGATTTATGGCCACCGCGGCGCTAAAGGCGAAGCACCGGAAAACACCCTGACCAGCTTCCAGCAGTGCCTCAAGCATGGCGTGCGCCGCTGCGAACTGGACCTGCACCTGTCCATGGACGGCGAGCTGATGGTAATCCACGACCCGACCCTCAAGCGCACCACCGACCGCCGCGGCAAGGTGGTCGAACACAGCGCCGAAGAACTGGTGTCCTATGACGCTCGCAAGGGCGGCCCGGGGTGGGTCACGCCCTGCCCGATCCCGCGCCTGGAAGAACTGTTCGAAAAATGCGACTTCGAGCACTGGCAGCTGGAAGTCAAGAGCGCCTCGCGCACCCGTGCCGCCACCACGGTGCTGGCGATTCGCGAGATGGCGCAGCGTTTCGGCCTGCTGGACAAGGTCACCGTCACCTCCAGCTCACGGGAAGTGCTCAAGGCGGCTGTCGAGCTGACCCCGGACTTGTCGCGCGGACTGGTCGCCGAATACGCCTGGCTCGACCCGTTGAAGGTCGCGCAAAGCTACGGCTGCGAGATTCTGGCGTTGAACTGGACACTCTGCACCCCGGAGCGACTGCAACGGGCGCAGCGTCAGGGCTTGCATGTGTCGGTATGGACAGTCAACGAGCCTGCGCTGATGCGCAGACTCGCCGACTTCGGCGTAGACAGCCTGATTACAGACTTTCCCGGTTTGGCCAGCGCCACGCTCGAGAGTTACTGAAATCGGTCTCCCCGGCCGGCTCAGGCCACCGGCCGGAGTCGCTCAAAAAAGCCGGTTGAGGCCGTCGTAAGCGGCTACCCGATAGGCTTCGGCCATGGTCGGGTAGTTGAACGTGGTGTTGACGAAGTACTTCAGGGTATTGAGTTCGCCCGGCTGGTTCATGATCGCCTGGCCGATGTGCACGATCTCCGAAGCCTGGTAACCGAAGCAGTGCACGCCCAGGACTTCCAGGGTTTCGCGGTGGAACAGGATCTTCAGCATGCCTTGCGGCTCACCGGCGATCTGCGCGCGGGCCATGCTCTTGAAGAAGGCCTTGCCCACTTCATACGGCACCTTGGCCTGGGTCAGTTCCTGCTCGTTCTTGCCGATCGAACTGATCTCCGGAATGGTGTAGATCCCGGTCGGCACGTCGTTGACGAAGCGCCAGCTGCCGTTGTCGACGATGCTGCCGGCGGCCGAACGACCCTGGTCATGGGCGGCACTGGCCAGGCTCGGCCAGCCGATCACGTCGCCGGCGCCGTAGATGTTCGGCACGCAGGTGCGGTAGTTCTCGTCCACCTCGATCTGGCCACGGCTGTTGACCTTGACCCCGATGTTTTCCATGCCCAGCCGGTCGGTATTGCCGGTCCGGCCATTGCACCAGAGCAAGGCGTCGGCCTTGATCTTCTTGCCCGACTTGAGGTGCAGGATCACGCCATTGTCGAGGCCTTCGACGCGGTCGTATTCCTCGTTGTGGCGCACGGTGATGTTGTTGTTGCTGAAGTGGTAGCTCAGCGCCTGGGAGATCTCGGAATCCAGGAAGCTCAGCAACTGGCCGCGGTTGTCCACCAGCTCGACCAGTACCCCCAGGCCACTGAAGATCGAGGCGTATTCACAACCGATCACGCCAGCGCCGTAAACGATGAGTTTGCGCGGGGTGTGGCCGAGGCTGAGGATGGTGTCGCTATCATAGATACGCGGGTGGTGGAAATCGATATCGGCCGGGCGATACGGGCGCGAGCCGGTGGCGATGATGATGTGCTTGGCCACCAGCTTCTCGACCACGCCGTTGGCGCAGACCACTTCGATGGTCTGCTCGTCGGCGAAGCTGCCGGTGCCGAAGAACACATCGACCCGGTTACGCGCGTAGTAGCCGGTGCGCGAGGCAACCTGCTTGGAGATGACTTTCTCGGCGCTTTTCAGTACGTCGGGGAACGAGAACCAGCGTGGCTCGCCAATGGCCCGGAACATCGGGTTGGTGTTGAACTGCATGATCTGCCGGACCGAGTGACGCAAGGCCTTGGACGGGATGGTGCCCAGGTGGGTGCAGTTACCGCCGACCTGGCGACGGCTATCGACCATCGCTACCTTGCGCCCTGCTTTCGCGGCGTTCATCGCCGCACCTTCTCCAGCGGGGCCTGAACCCAGCACCACTACGTCGTAGTTGTAGACAGCCATGCGTACTCCTCAGAACAGGCCGCGGCACCCGTGTGGCACCTGCGGCTAAATCATGTCGCGGCCAGCGGCATGAAGGATCAATTTGGCTCGGTTACGAACCCGGGCACAGTCTATAGAAGCGTCAACGCCGCGCACATTAACCCTTGGTCGCGTCGCCGGCTACTTTTGCCTGCGACATCGCGCCGCGGCACCGCGCAAGATTACTGCTTTTGTCCGGCAAACAGGCGATCAAACGCGCGGTTGCTGCGTGTGACGAAGCCTGTATCGGCGCGAATCACAAAAAATGCGGCGATATCGTGTTTTTCCGCGTAATCCCAACCGCGCTCGGGGCCGAGGATCAGCAGCAGGGTCGACAGACCATCGGCCATCACGGCCGCAGGATGAATCACCGTGACCGAAGCCAGCCCATGCTCGACAGGCCTGCCGGTACGAGCGTCGAAGGCGTGGGAATAACGCTGTCCATCGCGCTGGAAATAATTGCGGTAGTCGCCGGAAGTCGAGATCCCATAACCATCGACGGCGATGACCCGCTCGGCCAGCTGTCGATCGTCCCGCGGCTCCTCCAGGGCAATGCGCCACGCCGAACCGTCGGGTTTCCTGCCGACTGCCTTGAGTTCGCCAGTGGCTTCGACCAGGTAACTGTCGATGCCCATTTCCGCGAGCCTGGCGGCAATCCGGTCCACCGCATGACCGGCGGCGATGCTGTTGAAATCCACCTCGACCGCGGCGTCCTTGCACAGCTGGTCGCCCTCGATACGCAGATGGGTATAGCCGACTCGCTGCCGCACCTGCGCCAGCGCCGTATCGCTCGGCACCGCCTCCCCGCGCCCCTGCGGACCGAAGCCCCAGAGGTTGAGCAACGGCTCGACCGTCAGATCGAAGGCGCCCTGGCTGTCCCGCGACAGCTGCTGGCCAACCTCGATCAAGCGCAGGACCGCCGCCGGCATCGCCTGGCAGCTATTGGCCGGCAGATCGTTGAAGCGTTCGATGTCCGAGTCGCTGCGATAGGTCGACATCTGCCGGTCGATCTGCGCAAGTATCCGCTCGACCTGGGCCTGCACCTCACTCGGCGCAGCCAAGCCTGCCCGCCTCACGTACTTGATCGAGTAGGTGCTGCCCATGGTCGGGCCGCCAAAACTTTCCAGCGAGTCGCCCCGACCGCATCCGGCCAGGGCCATTGCCAAAACGACAGGAAGCCCCCCTCGCACCCAAGATCCACCCAGCAAGACTTCGCCTCCCGACAATCGATTTCCCTCCCGGCTTCGTCCGACCAGGGCGGGCCATTATGCGGCAGCCAGCGCGGATTTGATGCAGGCCGAACCCGGCTCATCGTGAACTCGCTCCTGGGGGTTTATTCCGCGAACTAGCTGGCAATAAATCCCAAGCCGTCCATCTACTTAGCAAGCAAGCTAAGAGTTTTTGTTGCCTCGGCAGACTCATACACATATTGTTACAAACTGTCTGGCCTGCGGCTTAGCCGCCCCAGACCGGGCAGCCAGGACGGATAACAACCAGGGATCGCTAACAAAATAGCCAAAGTGAGTGAATAAAATGTCCACGACCACGGGCAAAGGCAAGGCGATCTTTCGCGTTGTCAGCGGCAACTTTCTGGAGATGTTCGACTTCATGGTCTACGGCTTTTACGCCACGGCCATTGCCAAGACCTTCTTCCCTGCCGACAGTGCTTTCGCGTCATTGATGCTGTCGCTGGCAACCTTCGGCGCCGGCTTCCTGATGCGCCCGCTGGGCGCGATCTTTCTTGGCGCTTATATCGACCGCCATGGCCGGCGCCGGGGCCTGATCATCACCCTGCTGCTCATGGCTGCGGGCACTGTGCTGATCGCCTGCGTCCCGGGTTATGCCACCCTCGGCGTCGCTGCGCCGTTGCTGGTGCTGCTCGGCCGCTTGCTGCAGGGCTTCTCTGCCGGAGTGGAGCTGGGAGGCGTCTCGGTTTACCTCGCGGAAATCTCCACTCCGGGCCGCAAGGGCTTCTTCGTCAGCTGGCAATCGGCGAGCCAGCAGGCCGCCGTGGTCTTCGCCGGCCTGCTGGGCGTTGGCCTGAACCACTGGCTGAGCCCGGAACAAATGGGCGACTGGGGCTGGCGCATGCCGTTCCTGGTGGGCTGCATGATAGTGCCGGCGATCTTCATGATCCGTCGTTCGCTGGAAGAAACCCCGGAGTTCCAGGCACGCAAGCACCGCCCTACCCTGCAGGAGATCATCCGCTCCATCGGCCAGAACTTCGGCATCGTCCTGGCCGGCATGGCACTGGTGGTGATGACCACTGTGTCCTTCTACCTGATCACCGCCTACACCCCGACCTTCGGCAAGGCCGAATTGCAGCTGTCGGACCTGGACGCTCTGCTGGTCACCGTGTGCATCGGCCTGTCGAACTTCTTCTGGCTGCCGGTGATGGGCGCCGTCTCGGACAAGGTCGGGCGCAAGCCGCTGCTGCTGGCGGCGACCATCCTGGCGATCCTCACGGCTTACCCGGCACTGTCTTGGCTGGTGGCCAACCCGAGTTTCAGCCACCTGCTGATCGTCGAGCTGTGGCTGTCCTTCCTCTATGGCTCATACAACGGCGCCATGGTGGTGGCTCTCACCGAGATCATGCCGGTTGAAGTGCGCACCACCGGCTTCTCCCTGGCCTACAGCCTGGCCACTGCCACCTTTGGCGGCTTCACGCCGGCGGCCTGCACCTACCTGATCCATGCGCTGGACAACAAGGCGGCGCCGGGGATCTGGCTCAGCGGCGCGGCGGTGCTGGGCCTGATCGCGACCCTGGTGCTGTTCCGCGGCAACAAGCATGAACTGCGCACTGCGCAGGCAGCAGTAGTGGGTGGCGCCTGATCGACAGCCTGCGCGGGCAAGCCCACACAATCAACTCATCCCTCCAGCCGTCAAACGCCACAAACAAAAACGCCCCGACAAGTCGGGGCGTTTTCATGTGCGGCTAAGGCTTAGCGCGGGAACGCAGGCGGGTTCACACCGGCCATGTCTTCCATCACGCGAACCACCTGGCAGCTGTAACCGAATTCGTTGTCGTACCAGACGTACAGAACAACGCGGTTATCCTGGGTAATGGTCGCTTCAGCGTCCACCACACCAGCGTGGCGCGAGCCCACGAAGTCGGTGGAAACCACTTCCTGGGAATTGACGAAGTCGATCTGCTTGTGCAGATCGGAGTGCAGCGCCATGTAGCGCAGGTACTCGTTCATCTCTTCACGGGTAGCGGCTTTCTCAAGGTTCAAGTTGAGAATGGCCATCGACACGTTTGGCGTCGGAACGCGGATCGCGTTACCGGTCAGCTTGCCGGCCAGCTCAGGCAGGGCCTTGGCGGCAGCGGTGGCAGCACCGGTCTCGGTGATGACCATGTTCAGCGCGGCGCTACGGCCACGACGATCGCCCTTGTGGAAGTTGTCGATCAGGTTCTGGTCGTTGGTGTACGAGTGAACGGTTTCGACGTGACCGTTGACGATGCCGAACTTGTCGTTCACGGCCTTGAGCACCGGCACGATGGCGTTGGTGGTGCAGGAGGCGGCGGAAACGATCTTGTCGTCAGCGGTGATTTCGGCGTGGTTGATACCGTGAACGATGTTCTTCAGCTTGCCTTTGCCAGGCGCGGTCAGAACGACGCGGTCGATACCCGGGCAGGCCAGGTGCTGACCCAGGCCGTCGGCGTCACGCCATACACCGGTGTTGTCCACCAGCAGCGCGTCTTTGATGCCGTACTGGGTGTAGTCCACCTCGGTCGGATTCTTCGCGTAGATAACCTGGATCAGGTTGCCGTTGGCGGTGATGGTGTTGTTGGCTTCGTCGATGGTGATGGTGCCGTTGAACGAACCGTGCACCGAATCGCGACGCAGCAGGCTGGCGCGCTTGGTCAGGTCGTTTTCGGCGCCTTTGCGCACCACGATGGCGCGCAGGCGCAGGCCATCGCCACCACCGGTTTTCTCGATCAGGATGCGCGCTAGCAGACGGCCGATACGACCGAAGCCGTACAGGACCACATCGGTGCCTTTGCGGGGCGAAGCGTTTTGCTGGCCAACCACGTCAGCCAGCTCTTCGCGAACGAATTGCTCGGCGGTGCGGCCATTGCCTTCGTTACGGAATTTGAACGCCAACTTGCCCAGGTCCACCGAAGCCGCGCCGAGCTTGAGCTCGCTCATGGCCTTGAGCAGTGGGAATGTTTCGTGGACGGAGAGTTCGCTATCGTCGGAAGAGCGATGGCGAGCAAAGCGGTGAGCTTTGAGAATCGCGATGACAGACTGGTTGATCAGGCTGCGGCCATAGATCGAACTCACCACATTGTTATTGCGGTAGAGCTGACCGATAAGCGGAATCATCGCTTCTGCGAGCGCTTCACGGTCGATCCATTCACCAAGACACTGGTCGGGCTTCTGAGTCACGGGAACCTTCCACATGTAGGGGCTGAAAAAAGGGGCTACATTATGCAGCCGAGTCCCCTGCGTAGCAATGCGCGCCTGTCGCGCGGAACGTAACAAAAACCCATCCGAAAAAAATACACCCCGCTCCAGCCCAGTAAATACGCGGCTTCCAGAAAGGCCTCATTTTGCGCGGTATCCCAGCGTTGTCTGTAACCCTCCGTAACACCGCCCCGATTCGGCACTACATTTCCCGCCAAAAAACGCGTTTTTTTGTCATAACCACTACATTTTCCGCAACCGCGTATTAGACACATCAGCAACTGACAGCCGGTACGCCGGACCGCTACAATTACCGACTTTGTCGCAACGCTGGAGCTCAACCTTCCGTGCCCGTTCTGCGTCTACCGCAACTCCCTGCCGCCGCCGGCAAACAGCACTGGGGCAATCTGCCCGGTGCCGCCCTCAGCCTCGCCATTGCCGAGGCTGCCAGCGCCGCCAAGCGCTTCACCCTGCTGCTGACCGCCGACAGCCAAAGTGCCGAACGGCTGGAGCAGGAGCTGAGTTTCTTCGCCCCGGATTTGCCCGTGCTGCACTTCCCGGACTGGGAAACCCTGCCCTACGACCTGTTCTCGCCGCACCAGGACATCATCTCCCAGCGAATCGCCAGCCTGTACCGGCTGCCGGAGCTGGAGCATGGCGTGCTGGTGGTGCCGATCACCACGGCCCTGCATCGCCTGGCGCCGACCAAGTTCCTGCTGGGCAGCAGCCTGGTGCTGGACATCGGTCAGAAGCTGGATGTCGAACAGATGCGCACTCGCCTGGAAGCCAGCGGCTATCGCTGTGTCGACACGGTCTACGAGCACGGCGAATTCGCGGTGCGCGGCGCCTTGATCGACCTGTTCCCGATGGGCAGCAAACTGCCTTATCGCATCGACCTGTTCGACGATGAAATCGAGACCTTGCGCACCTTCGATCCGGAAAACCAGCGCTCCATCGACAAGGTCGATTCGGTGCGCCTGCTGCCGGCGAAAGAATTCCCACTGCAGAAAGAAGCCGTCACCCGCTTCAAGGCGCGCTTCCGCGAACGCTTCGACGTCGATTTCCGCCGCTGCCCGATCTTCCAGGACCTGAGCAGCGGGATCACCCCGGCCGGCATCGAGTATTACCTGCCGCTGTTCTTCGAAGACACTTCGACCCTGTTCGACTATCTGCCCCAGGACACCCAGGTGTTCTCCCTGCCGGGCATCGAGCAAGCGGCCGAAAACTTCTGGAACGACGTGCGCAACCGTTACGAAGAACGCCGCGTCGATCCGTCCCGTCCTTTATTGCCGCCTGCCGAGTTGTTCCTGCCGGTGGAAGACTGCTTTGCCCGCCTGAAAAGCTGGCCGCGGGTGGTCGCCAGCCAGCAGGACATCGAGGCTGGCGGCGGCCGCGAGCGCTTCCCGGCGCAGCCCCTGCCCAACCTCGCCATTGAAGCCAAGGCCAATCAGCCGCTGGCGGCCCTGGCCAATTTCCTCGATGAATTCTCTGGGCGCGTGCTGTTCACCGCCGAATCCGCCGGACGCCGCGAGGTGCTGCTGGAGTTGCTGGAGCGCCTGAAACTGCGGCCGAAGACCGTCGACAGCTGGCCGGACTTCGTCGCGGGCAAGGATCGCCTGGCGATCACCATCGCACCGCTGGACGAAGGCTTGCTGCTGGACGATCCGGCCCTGGCGCTGGTGGCCGAAAGCCCGCTGTTCGGCCAGCGCGTGATGCAGCGCCGGCGCCGGGAAAAACGCGCCGACGCCAACAACGATGCGGTGATCAAGAACCTCACCGAGCTGCGCGAAGGCGCGCCGGTGGTGCATATCGATCACGGCGTGGGCCGCTACCTGGGCCTGGCCACCCTGGAAATCGACAACCAGGCCGCGGAATTCCTCACCCTCGAATACGCCGAGGGCGCCAAGCTCTATGTGCCGGTGGCCAACCTGCACCTGATCGCCCGCTACACCGGTAGCGACGATGCCCTGGCGCCGCTGCACCGCCTGGGTTCGGAAACCTGGCAGAAAGCCAAGCGCAAGGCCGCCGAACAGGTGCGCGATGTCGCCGCCGAACTGCTGGACATCTACGCTCGCCGCGCGGCCCGCGAAGGCTATGCCTTTGCCGATCCGAAAGCCGACTACGCCACCTTCAGCGCCGGCTTCCCGTTCGAAGAAACCCCCGACCAGCAAACCACCATCGAAGCGGTGCGCGAGGACATGCTCGCGGCCAAGCCGATGGACCGCCTGGTCTGCGGCGACGTCGGCTTCGGCAAGACCGAAGTGGCGATGCGCGCCGCGTTCATCGCCGTGCATGGCGGCAAACAAGTGGCGATCTTGGTGCCCACCACCCTGCTCGCCCAGCAGCACTACAACAGCTTCCGCGACCGCTTCGCCGACTGGCCGGTGAGCGTGGAAGTGATGAGCCGCTTCAAATCCGCCAAGGAAGTGAATGCCGCGGTGGCCGACCTGGCCGAAGGCAAGATCGACATCGTCATCGGCACCCACAAGCTGTTGCAGGACGATGTGAAGATCAAGAACCTCGGTCTGGTGATCATCGACGAAGAACACCGCTTCGGCGTGCGCCAGAAAGAACAGCTCAAGGCCCTGCGCAGCGAGGTCGACATCCTGACCCTGACCGCCACGCCGATTCCGCGCACGCTGAACATGGCGGTGTCGGGCATGCGCGACCTGTCGATCATCGCCACGCCACCGGCCCGACGCCTGTCGGTGCGCACCTTCGTCATGGAGCAGAACAAGAGCACGGTCAAAGAGGCCCTGCTGCGCGAGCTGCTGCGTGGCGGCCAGGTCTACTACCTGCACAACGATGTGAAGACCATCGAGAAATGCGCCGCCGACCTCGCCGAACTGGTGCCGGAAGCGCGCATCGGCATCGGCCACGGGCAGATGCGCGAACGCGAACTCGAACAGGTGATGAGCGACTTCTACCACAAGCGCTTCAACGTGCTGATCGCCTCGACCATCATCGAGACCGGCATCGACGTGCCGAGTGCCAACACCATCATCATCGAGCGCGCCGACAAGTTCGGCCTGGCCCAGCTGCACCAGTTGCGCGGCCGGGTCGGTCGCAGTCACCACCAGGCCTATGCCTACCTGCTGACGCCACCGCGCCAGCAGATCACCCCAGACGCGGAAAAGCGCCTGGAGGCGATCGCCAACACCCAGGACCTCGGCGCCGGCTTCGTGCTCGCCACCAACGACCTGGAGATCCGCGGTGCCGGCGAACTGCTGGGGGATGGCCAAAGCGGGCAAATCCAGGCGGTGGGTTTCACCCTTTATATGGAGATGCTCGAGCGCGCGGTGAAAGCCATCCGCAAGGGCGAGCAGCCGAACCTCGACCAGCCGCTGGGCGGCGGTCCGGAAATCAACCTGCGCCTGCCGGCGCTGATTCCCGAAGACTACCTGCCGGATGTGCACGCACGACTGATCCTGTACAAGCGCATCGCCTCGGCCACCGACGAGGACGGCCTGAAGGACCTGCAGGTGGAGATGATCGACCGCTTCGGCCTGCTGCCGGAACCGACCAAGAACCTGGTACGCCTGACCCTGCTGAAACTGCAGGCCGAGCAACTGGGCATCAAGAAGGTCGACGGCGGCCCGCAGGGCGGTCGTCTCGAGTTCGCCGCCGATACCCCGGTGGACCCGCTGGCGCTGATCAAACTCATCCAGGGCCAACCCAATCGCTACAAATTTGAAGGCGCCACGCTGTTCAAATTCATGGTGCCGATGGAACGCCCGGAAGAACGCTTCAACACATTGGAGGCGCTGTTCGAGCGCCTCACCCCGAAAACTGCTTGAAGGACGCCCCATGCGCCTGTTTCGCTCACTGACCTTGCTCCTGACCCTGGTCGCTCCCTCGGCGTTTGCCGACATGTATCAGGTCGAAATGATTCTGGTCCGGCAGAACGCGGTTCCCGCCATCGTCAGCCGCGCCGCCCCCGAAGACTGGGCCGCCGGCGCCCAACGCCTGGGCGCCGACAGCCAGCGCACCCCGGCGCTGGGTGGCGTGGTCGAGAAACTCACCGCCAGCGGCGACTACAGCGTGCTGATGCACAAGGCCTGGCAACAGGCGCTGGGCGAAAACCCGGTGAAAGTCGCGGTCAGCGAGGGCCAGGAACAGTTCGGCCAGTTCCCGATCGAGGGCACCCTGACCCTCAAGCTCGGGCGCTTCACCGATGTGGATGCGCAGTTCTGGGTCAACCGGATCGACAGCAACGGCCTGGTGACCGCCAGCGAACGCCTGAAACAGGAAAGCCACACCAAGAACGGCCAGCTCAACTACCTCGACAACGGTCACCTGGCCCTGCTGATCAAGATCACCTCGCTGTCGGCCCCCACGCCGCGCGAGGCGCCGCCTGAAATCGTGGACTGACAGAAGTCCCTATGCCCCCGACCCTGACCAAACCCCTGGCACCTTCCTGGGTCAGCCGATTCAAGGAACAAGCCCTGGAGCGTGGCCGCCGCTACGCCCTGGAGAACCGCGTCAGGATCGTCCAGGCCGGCGACAGCGTCATCACCGCCAGTTGCGAGGGCTCGGGAGGCAACGTCTATCGACAGACCATCAGCCTGCGCGAGTCGGCCAGGAACACCTTGCTGATGGTCGAAGCCTCCTGCACCTGCCCGGTGCGCAGCAATTGCAAACACATTGCCGCGGTGCTGCTGAAAATCGAGGAGACCCTGGCCTATCCGGCGGCGGCGAAAGACGCCGAGCTGCTGGAAAAACTCCAGGCCGTCCTGGAAAACCGTAGCCCCGCCCCGCTGCCGCAACAGATCGTCGACAACGTGCAGCCAGTGCCCCGGCTGTGGCTGGCCAGTATCGAGTTCAGCGCCTTCGAACCGCGTAACGGCAAGATGCAGCGCTACATCCAGCACCGTGCCGCGCTGTCGTTCAGCTACCTGGAGGAATACGTCAGCGGCCAGAAAAACGCCGACGTGGTGATTCGCCAGGAACACCAGACCCTGCGCATCAAGCGCCAGCCGGAAGTCGAACAACGCTATCGCGAACAGCTGCGGGCGCTGGGTTTCAAGATCGCCACCCGGCAAAGCAAAGCCCTGCCGGAAAGCGCCGGCGAGCTGTATGAAATGGTCAACGACAGCGCCTGGCTGACCTTCACCCTCAACGAACTGCCCAAGCTGCGCACCCAGGGCTGGGAGCTGCAGATCGACGACGACTTCGGCTTCGACCTGACTGCCGTGGACGACTGGTACGCCACGGTGGACGAAGCGCCGGGGCGCGACTGGTTCGACCTGGAACTGGGCATCATCGTCAACGGCGAGCGCCTGAGCCTGCTGCCGATCCTGCTCAACCTGATGCGCTCCCACACCGAGATTCTCAACCCGGAACGCCTGGCCAGACGCCGGGACGACGAGCTGATCCTGGTGAACATTCCCGGGCGCCCCAACTCGCCCAACGGTCCCCTGCAAGTGGCGCTGCCCTACGGCCGGCTGAAGCCGGTGCTGGCCACCCTGGGCGAGTTCTATCTGCAGGAACCCGGCGAAACCACACTGCGCCTGAGCAGTGCCGACGCGACCCGCCTCAATCCGCTGGAAGACCTGCCCCTGCTCTGGGAAGGCGGCGAACACATCCGCTCCTTCGCCCAGCGGCTGCGCGACATCAAGGACTACTCGGCCCCCGCGCCGGAGGGCCTGAACGCCACGCTGCGCCCCTATCAGCTCGAAGGCCTGAGCTGGATGCAGTCCCTGCGCCAGCTGGAAGTCGGCGGCATCCTGGCCGACGACATGGGCCTGGGCAAAACCCTGCAGACCCTGGCCCATGTGCTCAGCGAAAAGAACGCCGGGCGCCTGGACCGGCCGTGCATGGTGGTGATGCCCACCAGCCTGATCCCCAACTGGCTCGACGAGGCGGCGCACTTCACGCCGCAACTCAAGGTCCTGGCCCTGTATGGCGCCGGCCGCCATAAGCACTTCGCCCGGCTGAGCGACTACGACCTGATCCTGACCACCTACGCGCTACTGCCCAAGGATGTCGAGCAACTCGCCGCCCTGCCCCTGCATGTCCTGGTGCTGGATGAGGCGCAATACATCAAGAACCCGTCGAGCAAGGCGGCCCAGGCCGCGCGCGCGCTCAATGCCCGGCAGCGCCTGTGCCTGAGCGGCACGCCACTGGAGAATCACCTGGGCGAGCTGTGGTCGCTGTTCCATTTCCTGCTGCCCGGCTGGCTGGGGGACGTGAAGAGCTTCAATCGCGACTACCGCGTGCCGATCGAAAGGCATGCCAGCGAAGTGCGCCTGCAGCACCTCAATGGGCGGATCAAGCCCTTCCTGTTGCGCCGCACCAAGGAACAGGTGGCCACCGAACTGCCGCCCAAGACCGAGATCATCCATTGGGTGGAGCTCAATGAAGCCCAGCGCGATGTGTACGAAACCATGCGCCTGGCCATGGACAAGAAAGTCCGCGACGAGATCACCCGCAAGGGCGTGGCCCGCAGCCAGATCATCATTCTTGAAGCGTTGCTGAAACTGCGCCAGGTGTGCTGCGACCTGCGCCTGGTCAACGAAGACGCGGTGCCGGCGCGAGGCAGCTCCTCCGGCAAGCTCGACAGCCTGATGGAGATGCTCGAGGAACTGTTCGACGAGGGTCGGCGCATCCTGCTGTTCTCGCAATTCACCTCGATGCTGAGCCTGATCGAGGCCGAGCTGAAACGGCGCAACGTCGCCTACGCCCTACTGACCGGGCAGACCCGCGATCGCCGCACGCCGGTCAGGGACTTCCAGGGCGGCAAGCTGCAGATCTTCCTGATCAGCCTGAAAGCCGGCGGCGTCGGCCTCAACCTGACCGAAGCCGACACCGTGATCCACTACGACCCCTGGTGGAACCCGGCCACGGAAAACCAGGCCACCGACCGCGCCTATCGAATTGGCCAGGAGAAGCCGGTGTTCGTCTACAAGCTGATTGCCCGCGGCACGGTGGAAGAGAAAATCCAGCACCTGCAGCAGGAGAAGTCCGACCTGGCCGCGGGCGTGCTGGATGGGCGCAAGGCCGGGGACTGGAAGCTGCAGAGCGAAGACATCGAAGCCCTCTTCGCCCCGCTGCCCGACAAGAAAGGCGGACGCTGATCTGGAGCCGCTGGCGCGCCTGCGATCGGCTGCGCAACAGACGTAAAGCCTCATGATGTTTCAGTAATATCGCGGGCTCAGGTTTTGCGAGCGCTACGCGCTCGATCGCAGCCTGCGGCAGCGGCTACAGGTTTGCCGCGAGCACTCGCGCCAGCGTCGCCTGCACCTTGCCCATGCCGTCCTGCAACGCCTGCTCGATCTCGGCCATGGTAATCACCGCAGCGGACTTGCCCGCCGCCGGGTTCACCACCAGCGCCAGGCAGGCGTAGTCCAGCTCCAGCTCCCGGGCCAGCGCCGCTTCCGGCATGCCGGTCATACCGACGATGTCGCAGCCGTCACGTTCCAGGCGGGCGATCTCCGCCACGGTTTCCAGGCGCGGGCCCTGGGTGCAGGCGTACACGCCCTGACTGCTGAATTCGCAGCCTTCGGCGGCCAGCGCGGCAATCAATTGCTGGCGCAGCGACTCGCTGTAGGGATAGCTGAAGTCGATGTGGGTGACCTGCTCCAGGTCGTCGGCAAAATAGGTGTGCTCACGACCGCTGGTGTAGTCGATCAGCTGATGCGGCACGCAGAAATGCCCGGAGCCCATCGCCGGATGAATGCCACCCACCGCGTTGACCGCCAGAATCGCCTCGGCGCCAGCCTGCTTCAGCGCCCAGAGATTGGCCCGATAGTTCACCTGATGCGGCGGGAAGCGATGCGGATGACCGTGACGCGCCAGAAACAGCACCTCGCGACCGGCGTATTCACCCTTCTGGATATCCGCCGACGGAGCGCCATAGGGCGTGTCCAGGGGCAAGGATTGGTGAATGCTCAAGCCTTCGAGCCGGGTCAGGCCGGTACCGCCGATAATCGCGTAGACCGTCATCGCAAAAGCCCTTAATCGATCAGTTGGGCATCTTTGAGTGCGCCGAGCGCCGTCAGCCAACGCGGATCCTGACGATAGTCGGTGCAGGCAAACGCCTGGCCACGCATCCGCGCAATACGCGCCGACGGCGTCACTTTCAGACGCTGGGCCGCGCTCAGGGCCAGCTCGGCCGCTGCCCGGTCGTTGCACACCAGGCCCATATCGCAACCGGCCGACAGCGCCGCTTCGATCCGGCTCGCGGCATCGCCCACCACATGAGCACCGGCCATCGACAGGTCGTCACTGAAGATGACACCGTCGAACTGCAATTCACCGCGCAGGATCTCCTGCAACCAACGACGGGAGAACCCGGCTGGCTGGGCATCGACCTGAGGGTAGATGACGTGGGCCGGCATTACCGCTGCCAGTTGCTTGCTCAGGCGCGCGAAAGGCACCAGGTCCTTGGCGCGAATCTCGTCGAGACTGCGCTCGTCATTGGGGATCGCCACGTGGGAGTCCGCCTCGGCCCAGCCGTGCCCGGGAAAATGTTTGCCCGTGGCCGCCATGCCGGCGCTGTTCATGCCACGGATAAAGGCGCCTGCCAGCAAGGCGGCGCGCTCGGGGTCGCCCTCGAAGGAACGGGTGCCGACCACGGCGCTGCGCTGATGATCGAGGTCCAGCACCGGCGCGAAGCTCAGGTCCAGGCCGACGGCCAGCACTTCGGTGGCCATGATCCAGCCGCACTGCTCGGCCAGGTACTCGGCATTCGGATTGTCGGCGATGGCGCGCATGGCCGGCAGCCGCACGAAGCCCTGACGCAGGCGTTGCACCCGGCCGCCCTCCTGGTCCACCGCCAGCAGCAGGTCCGGGCGAATCGCCCGGATGGACGCGCTCAGCTCACGCACCTGCCGCGGATGCTCGATATTGCGGGCAAAGATGATCAGCCCGCCCACTTCGGGCTGGCGCAGGAGTTGGCGATCTTCAGCCGTCAGCCAGGTACCGGCGACATCCACCATCAAGGAGCCTTGCAGGCCTGTGGTCATAGCAATTCCTTAGTAACGAAGTGCGCGCACGGCACCGCAAAGGGTGCTGGCGTGGCGCGGACGCACGAGTCCATTGCCGGCGGCAAGGCCCGGCAAGCGACGATCGGCGAAAGGTGTGAAGAGAGGTAGGAAACGAGAGTTGGCATGGGCGGCTAGCTTAGCGGATGTAAGCTGCCGCGCCCACCCGGACGGTCAGGCCTTGGCGACCGCCGGAGTCGATTTGCTGCGCGGCTTGAGCTGCGCTGTGGCCATGGCATCATCGGTGACGCCGGTTTCGGCGCGCATGCCGGCCGCGAGGAACGGCACCATCAGACGCATTACCTGCTCGATCGAGGTATTGACCCCGAAGTCGGTCTCGGCAATCGCACGCAAGGCCTTGATCCCCGACATGCTGAAAGCCGCCGCTCCCAGCATGAAGTGCACACGCCAGAACAGTTCGATCGGTGGGATACGCGGCGCGGCTTCGTTGACCAGCAGCATGTAGCGGCGGAACACCTTGCCGTACATGTCTTCCAGATAACGCCGCAGGTGCCCCTGGCTCTGGCTGAAGGCCAGGCCCAGAAGGCGCATGAAAATGGACAGGTCGTTGCCGCTGCGAGGCTGGACCACCAGGGCCTGCTCGACGAGGATTTCCAGCAACTCTTCAAGACTTGGCTTGCTGTCCGGCTTGGCCGAACGCCGCTCCAGCTCACGGTCGAGGCTGATGCAGAACGGCCCGAGGAAGCGCGAGAACACCGCCTGGATCAGGGCCTTTTTGGAACCGAAATGATAATTCACCGCCGCCAGGTTGACCCCGGCCTTGCTGGTGATCAGCCGCAATGAGGTTTCGGCAAAACCTTTTTCCGCGAACAACTGCTCGGCAGCATCGAGAATGCGTTCAACGGTTTCCGACTGGGCCATGGCTACTCCGCCTGACAAACACTTGTTTGAAACATACGTTTCAGCCCCAGCCTTGTCAAGCCTGCCTGTCCGTTTTGCGGCCGGTCAGTCAGTTATTTAATCATACCTGCCGCTTCCTGTAGCCAGCCACGCGACACCAGGCATGCGCAGCGGCGACCCGACCGTCCAGCGGCGATTGGAAAAAGGAGGATTGCCAAGCCGCATTCACTGTATATAATTCCAGTCACTGTATAAAAAGACAGAGCGATCGACATGCTAAAACTGACGCCACGCCAAGCTGAGATTCTGGCTTTTATCAAACGCTGCCTCGAAGACAACGGCTACCCACCGACCCGCGCGGAAATCGCCCAGGAACTGGGTTTCAAGTCGCCCAACGCCGCCGAAGAACACCTCAAGGCGCTGGCCCGCAAAGGCGCGATCGAAATGACTCCAGGCGCCTCCCGCGGTATTCGTATCCCGGGGTTCGAAGCCAAGCCCGACGACTCCAGCCTGCCCATCATTGGCCGGGTTGCCGCCGGTGCTCCGATTCTCGCCGAACAGCACATCGAAGAGTCCTGCAACATCAATCCGGCCTTCTTCCACCCTCGTGCGGACTACCTGCTGCGGGTTCACGGCATGAGCATGAAGGACATCGGTATTTTCGATGGCGACCTGCTGGCCGTGCATACCACTCGCGAGGCCCGCAACGGCCAGGTCGTCGTCGCCCGCATTGGCGACGAAGTCACCGTGAAACGCTTCAAGCGCGAAGGCAGCAAAGTCTGGCTGATTGCCGAAAACCCTGAGTTCGCCCCTATCGAAGTCAACCTGAAAGATCAGGACCTGGTGATCGAAGGCTTGAGTGTCGGCGTCATTCGCCGCTAAAGGAGGCTGTATGCAGTTCCCTCACACACCACAGCATGCACAACTGCCACTGTTCGAAGCGTTCATGGCCCAACCCCTGGCGCCTATCCTCAAAGAGGTCGTCGAATCGCCCTGGAGCAACGAACCGGAAGCCTTCAGTGAACTGTCGTTACGCGGTGCCGCCGGGAACTGCCTGAGCCTGCTGGCGCCCATCCTCAGGGAACTGAGCCAGGACCAGGATGCGCGCTGGCTGACATTGATTGCCCCGCCGGCCAGCCTGACCCAGGCCTGGTTGCGGGATGCCGGCCTGAACCGCGAACGGATTCTGCTGCTGCACCCGCGTGGCGCCCAAAGCGCGCAACAGCTGGCTTGCGAGGCTCTGCGCCTGGGACGCAGCCACACCGTTGTCAGCTGGCTCAACCCGCTGAACAGCAGCGCCCGTCAACAGCTCATCAGCGCAGCCCGCACGGGCGACGCACAAAGCCTGAATATTCGTCTGGGCTGACCGCTAGAAGCGTCGATGGATACGCTTGAATGACACAAGGCTTCTCCAGGATTGAGAAGCCGAAAGGAGGCGACGAACGACAGCAAAAAAACCGACAAACGGACTCAGTGAAGAATCCGTGGCCCCTCTTCTTTCTCCAATTCGCCTTCAACCAGGCGACCCGCCATCTGCACACCCACGCTCAACATGGCCTTGGCCACCTCGACATGCTGGCCTTGCAAGAAGGCTTTGGCATCTTCTGAAAAGTCCAGAGTGACCAGAGAACCCTCGTCCTCGGCCCTGCGCAGCTCGATACGACCGTCTGGCAATTCGACAATTTCTAGAAAGGACGTTGGCATAAAGGTCTGTTCTCCACGAAAGGCCGGGATTATATCAGTCATCACCCCGACCTCGCGCGGGCCCAAACGGTTTTCTTTATTGGCCTGACGTTACAAACAGGCATTTGCCATCAGAAATTCGGCCTGTAATCAAAACTCGCGGCGGCTTCCTTATCGGAAAACGGCGTAATGGCCTGCTTCTTGTTGATGACCGTGTTGACCATCGAACTGGGGAACATCTGAATGCAGTTATTGAACTCCTCGACAGTCCGGTTGAAGACCGTAACGGCAGCTGCAATGTTCGCCTGCTGTTCGACGATTTCCTTCATCAACCCACTGACGATTCCCGCCGCCTTGAGTTCCGGATAGGCCTCAAAGGCCATGTTCAGGCCACCCACCAGTTCCCTAGTGGCCATTTGCGTCGACTTCAGCGCCTCACCACTGGCCGCCTCAGGCAACCTTCCGAGGGCCGAACGCAGGCCCACCACTTTCTCCAGCACGTTGCTTTCATAGATCTTGAAGCTGGAAGCCTGCTCCTCCAGGGCATCCAGCACCTTGATCTTCTGCCGCTCATACACGAGCACATCGGCCCATGCGCGCTGAGCACGGTTCCCTGCGCCGACAATCTTGTTGTAGTAGTACCAGAGGAGCCAGGCCACCAGTATCGCTGTAAGAAGGATGATCATTTACTGCTCCATGTCCTGCGTTCTTTTCTTCGGTAGATTGAAATTGTCGTCATGCAACTCGGCAAACTGGTGCAACAGCTCCAGCACCGGCCTCAGGCGCGGCATCGTCGCCCCCTGCATCAAGCCGGCATGAAAGGCGACCGGCTCCGCAAGGCTTACCGCCGAGGTAGCGATGCCAACCACATCATCATTGTTGAAGCTCACGCATAGGCGACTCTGGGAGGAAAACTCGAAACTGACGTCTTTCAGCTCCTTGGCGATCTGCAGCAACTTGAGCACGGTGACCGGCGTGGCGAAAGTCGCGCAGGCCATCTCCGTCGCGCCAGTCAGGGTGAAGGCAGAATTGAATTCCCGAGTCGTGGTCTTGTAGAGATGCTTGCGGTCCATGGCTCGATGCTTGTCACCACGAACGGCAACCTCGGCTGTCCAGGGAAAATCGAACACCAAGCTATAGCGGTCATACCCAACATAGCGGGTTCTGGTTTCCCTTCGAGAACCGCCCTTGCCATCGGAAACCGATACTTCGTAGGTTTCCATATCGACGTAATGCAGATGGTGGAAAGCGTAAGGCAGATCGTGCACCGCACCGTTATAAACGCCCAGCAGCGTGTTCTTGAGCTCACGGGAATAGTTACCCCGACGATAGTGCGCAAACTCATTCATCATCACGGCCAAGGTGAAAATCCCCGAAGCCGACGCATCACCTACACCAGCGCTGAGCAGAGCCGCTTTACGAATGATCTTCTGCGATAGCGCCTTCACCACATCCGGATGAATGAAGTGGTTGGCGCCACGCCGGCGCATCAGATAGATCCCGGGAATCAGCAACGGCCAGACCAGTATTCCGACAATGCACAGGCACCAGGCCAGTTTTTTTGAATTGGGATCTGAACGACTAAGGACAATAGGTTCGGGAAAATCGCGAATCTGCTCCACCGCCTTGAGCAAATCCCGGGACGAAGCGGCCGCGTCCGCCAGACGATCGACACGATCGAACAACGCAGGCAGCGCATTCGTCTCTGTAGCTGAAGCCATTACTCATCCTTGAATGATTGGTCGTACTCGAAGATATCCGCTAGCGGCGGCTCAACACTCATTCAGGCCGTCACGGAAGCGAATCGCCAAAGCCTTGAGGTTCTGACGCCATTGCTCCAGCTCTTCCCGGCTCAGTTGCGGTGCCTGCTCTTCTTCATCGAGGTTCACTGCGACAATCAACGGCTGGGTGACATCGCCCTTGGGTTTATGCGGCACCCGCGGTGGCTGGAACATCGCCGAATGGGCAGCCAGCAGCTTCGCCAGCCAGGTCTCCGGGTTATGGGCCAGTTCCACCAGCTCGGCCAGCTCGGGGATGGCGATACTTTCCAGCACCTCACGGGTGAGCAGCAGCTCCGCGCGGGGCGCATTGGCCTGTGGGAGGCGATAGAAGCCGGCGATTTCATGGCACAAGCCAAGCAGCGCGCCATACAGGTGAAACAACACTGACTCTCGTCCCGCCTGCACCAGCGCCTGAGCATTCATTGCCCCGCCCGCTTCGGCTCGCGCCAAGGCTTCCAGCGACAGACCGGCGAAGTAAATTTTCTGGTTGGTGCGGGTATAGAGTTCGTGGGCCATGACGGCAATCTCCACAACGAATAGATAACAGCAGGCTGGCCGTACAGTGTCGTGGAACACTCCAGCCCACCGCAAGCCCAAAAGAAAGGCCGCGTACCCTTGAGAGGTTTACGCGGCCTTTTCAGAAGCGTCCGATGCGGACCTTAACGCTTGTCTTCGACCTTCCAGCTACCGCCGTCGTAGAACGCACGCCAGCCGGTCGGCTTGCCGTCGACTTCGGTCTGCACGTATTGCTCCTTGGTCTTGCGGCTATAGCGGATCACCGCCGGGCGACCGTCCGGGTCCTTCTTCGGCGCTTCGCAGAGGAAGTGATACTTCGGATCGATCTCGTCCTTGTGCGGGATCAGCTCGAGCACCAGCGGTGCGCGGGTTTCACGGTTTTTCGGGAACTGGCTGGCCGCCAGGAACAGACCCGATGCCCCGTCGCGCAGGATGTAGGTGTCGTTGACCTTCTCGCATTTCAGCTCGGGCATCTTCACCGGATCCATCTTCGGTGGTGCCGCGTCACCGCTCTTGAGCAGCTTGCGGGTGTTCTTGCAGGTCGGGTTGGTGCACCCGAAGAACTTGCCGAAACGGCCGGTCTTGAGCTGCATCTCGCTGCCGCACTTGTCGCATTCCAGGCTCGGACCTTCGTAACCCTTGATGCGGTAGCTGCCCTCTTCGATCTCATAGCCCGCGCAATCCGGGTTGTTACCGCAGATGTGCAGCTTGCGTTTCTCGTCCAGCAGATAGGCGTCCATCGCCGTGCTGCAGATCGGGCAACGGTGCTTGCCGCGCAGTACCAGCGACTCGGATTCACCCTCGTCGTCCGCGGCGATCTCATCGCCCGGCACCAGGTTGACGGTAGCCTTGCAGCGTTCTTTCGGCGGCAGGCTGTAACCCGAACAGCCGAGGAATACACCAGTCGACGCGGTGCGAATCTGCATCGGGCGACCACAGGTGAGGCACGGGATATCGGTCATCACCGGCTGGTTGGCGCGCATACCGCTGTCGCTGCCTTCGGCCACTTCGAGCTTCTTCTTGAAGTCGCCGTAGAACTCGTCGAGGACGTTTTT
The DNA here is from genome assembly GCF_900109505.1 of Pseudomonas sp. NFACC41-3. NCBI lineage: Bacteria > Pseudomonadati > Pseudomonadota > Gammaproteobacteria > Pseudomonadales > Pseudomonadaceae > Pseudomonas > Pseudomonas sp. NFACC41-3. The sequence goes on along the minus strand of NZ_FOAE01000001.1, from coordinate 501,309 downwards.
CCAGTCACGCTCGCCCTGGGCCACGTCATCGAGGTGCTCTTCCATGCCGGCGGTGAAGCCGTAGTCCATCAGGTTGGAGAAGCTCTCGGACAGACGCTCGGTGACGATGTCGCCCATCTTTTCCGAATAGAAACGACGGTTGTGCAGCGCCACGTAGCCACGGTCCTGAATCGTGGAAATGATCGCCGCATAGGTCGAAGGACGACCGATGCCACGTTTTTCCATTTCCTTGACCAGGCTGGCTTCGGAGTAACGCGCCGGCGGCTTGGTGAAGTGCTGGCTCGGGTCGAGCTTGATCAACTTCAGCACATCGCCCTGCGCCATGTCCGGCAGGACATCGTCGTCGCCCGGCTTGCTCATCTGCGGCATGACCCGGGTGTAACCGTCGAACTTGAGGATGCGGCCCTTGGCACGCAGCTCGAAGCCACCAGCGGCGACACTGACGGTGGTCGACAGGTATTGTGCCGGCAGCATCTGGCAGGCCACGAACTGGCGCCAGATCAGCTCGTAGAGCCGCTCGGCGTCACGTTCCATGCCCGACAGCTTGCTTGGATGGGTGTTCACATCGGACGGACGAATCGCTTCGTGCGCCTCCTGGGCCCCTTCCTTGCTGCTGTAGAAGTTCGGCGAGGACGGCAGGTATTTGTTGCCGAACTCTTCTTCGATATAGGTCCGCGCCATCGTCAGGGCATCAGCCGAGAGGTTGGTCGAGTCGGTACGCATATAGGTGATGTAGCCGGCTTCATACAGACGCTGGGCCATCATCATGGTTTTCTTCACCCCGAAGCCCAGGCGGTTGCTCGCGGCCTGCTGCAGGGTGGAAGTAATGAACGGGGCCGACGGCTTGCTGCTGGTCGGTTTGTCTTCGCGCTTGGCGATGGTGTAGGTCGACGCCTTGAGCTTCTCCAGCGCCGCCATGGCCTGGGCTTCGTTCAGCGGCTTGAAGGCCTCGCCGTTTTCCCGGGCCACTTCGAAGCGCACATTGGCGCCCTTGGCGGTGCCGAGGTCGGCGTGAACTTCCCAGTATTCTTCAGGGATGAAGGCACGAATTTCGCGCTCGCGCTCCACCACCAGCTTCACCGCCACCGATTGCACACGACCGGCAGACAGGCCACGGGCGATTTTCGCCCACAGCAACGGCGAAACCATGTAACCCACCACGCGGTCGAGGAAGCGACGCGCCTGCTGGGCGTTGACCCGATCGATATCCAGCTCGCCCGGCTGGGAGAAGGCTTCCTGGATCGCCTTCTTGGTGATTTCGTTGAACACCACGCGCTTGTAGCGGCTGTCATCCCCACCAATGGCTTCCCGCAGGTGCCAGGCAATGGCCTCCCCTTCGCGGTCCAAGTCCGTTGCGAGATAGATGGTGTCGGCATCCTTGGCGAGCCGGCGCAGCTCTTCGATGACTTTTTCCTTGCCTGGAAGGATCTCGTACTTGGCTTTCCAGCCGTGGTCCGGATCGACTCCCATGCGCGAGACCAGCTGCTTGCGCGCCTTCTCCTTGGCCGACAGCGCCGGTGCTTCACCAGCAGCCGCCTTGCCACGCTTGGCGGCAGGCTCTTTGGCGGCGCTCGCCGAACCACTGGTGGGCAGGTCTCGGATATGGCCGATACTCGACTTCACCACGTATTGGTTACCCAAGTACTTGTTGATGGTCTTGGCCTTAGCCGGGGATTCCACAATGACCAGCGATTTGCCCATGGATCGGAAAATTCCTGAATTCGAGAAGTGAGAGGCGGTTGGCGCCTGACGCGGCACCGCTATATATAGTGGCAACAAGGTGAGGTCAAGCGCAGGGTACTGCGCGACCTCAGCTTAAGGCTGCGAAAAAAGACTGGGTTCGGCCTGCACCAAAGCAAAGCGTGGCACCTGCTCGCCGTCAACCTCGACCGACTCCAGGAACATGCTCAAGGGGCGCACCCAAAAGCCGTAATCGCCATACAGGGCTTGATAGAACACTACTTCCTCTTCCGTCTCGGAATGCCGCGCCACGCTGAAAACGCGGTACTGCGGTCCCTTGTAATGCTGATAGAGCCCGGGTTGTAATTGCATGTTCTGGCCCTCGTGCAAAATAAAAAATATAAATCTTCAGAAAAACAAAAACCGGGGCACTGGGCCCCGGCTTCCATCAACGCAACGCTTAAACGCGTTCGAAGACGGTGGCAATGCCCTGGCCAAGGCCAATGCACATGGTGGACACGCCAAAGGTGCCGCCATTCTGCTTCATGACATTGAGCAAGGTGCCGGAGATACGCGCACCGGAACAGCCGAATGGGTGACCCAGGGCGATCGCGCCGCCGTGCAGGTTAACCTTCTCGTTCATCTTGTCGAGCACTTTCAAATCTTTCAGCACCGGCAGAGCCTGCGCCGCGAAAGCTTCGTTGAGCTCGAAGAAGTCGATATCGGCAATTCCCAGGCCCGCGCGCTTCAGTGCTTTCTGCGTGGCCGGTACTGGACCATAGCCCATGATCGCCGGATCCACACCCGCCACCGCCATCGAGCGAATCACCGCCAGCGGCTGGATACCCAGGTCCTGGGCACGCTGCGCCGACATCACGATCATGCACGAAGCACCGTCGGTGATCTGCGACGAAGTACCGGCCGTCACGGTGCCGCCCTTTGGATTGAAGGCCGGCTTGAGGGCCGCCAGGCTTTCCAGGGTGGTCTCGGGACGAATGGTTTCGTCGTAGTCGAACAGTTTCAGGAAACCATTCTCGTCGTAACCTTGCATCGGGATGATTTCGTCCTTGAACTTGCCTTCCACGGTCGCCTTGTGGGCGAGCTGGTGGGAGCGCAGGCCGAAGGCATCCTGTTGCTCACGGGTAATGCCGTGCATCTTGCCGAGCATCTCGGCGGTCAGGCCCATCATGCCCGAGGCTTTCGCCGCGTACAGGGACATGTGCGGGTTCGGGTCGACGCCATGCATCATGCTCACGTGGCCCATATGCTCGACGCCACCCACCACGAAGACGTCACCGTTGCCGGTCATGATCGCCTGCGCGGCGGTGTGCAGCGCGCTCATCGACGAGCCACACAGACGGCTGACGGTCTGGCCGGCCGAGGTGTGCGGGATCTGGGTCATCAGCGACGCCATGCGCGCGATGTTCCAGCCCTGCTCCAGGGTCTGGTTCACACAGCCCCAGATCACGTCCTCGACTTCCGCCGGATCGACCTTGGCGTTGCGTTCCAGCAATTTGCTGATCAGGTGCGCCGACATGTCTTCGGCGCGGGTATTGCGGTGCATGCCGCCCTTGGAGCGGCCCATCGGAGTACGACCGAAGTCGACAATCACGACGTCTCTAGGATTCAAGCTCATATATTCACTCTCGCTCTAGTAGGGGGCGCTTAACCGAAGAAGCTCTGGCCGTTCTTGGCCATCTCGCGCAGCTTCGCGGTCGGGTGGTACAGCGCGCCCAGATCGGCGTACTGGTCGGCCAGGGCAACGAACTCGGCAACACCGATCGAGTCGATGTAGCGCAGCGCGCCGCCACGGAATGGAGGGAAACCAATACCGTACACCAGGCCCATGTCGGCTTCGGCCGCGGTTTCGACGATGCCGTCTTCCAGGCAACGAACGGTTTCCAGGCACAGCGGGATCATCATCCAGTTGACGATATCCTCGTCAGTGACTTCACGCTGCTCGTACACAATAGGCTTGAGCACTTCCAGCACCGACGGGTCGGCCACCTTCTTCTGCTTGCCTTTCTTGTCGGCCTCGTAGGCGTAGAAACCCTTGCCGTTCTTCTGGCCCAGGCGCTTGGCTTCGTAGAGCACATCGATAGCCGAACGGCGGTCGTCTTTCATGCGATCCGGGAAACCTTCGGCCATCACGTCACGACCGTGGTGACCGGTGTCGATACCGACCACGTCCATCAGGTACGCCGGGCCCATCGGCCAGCCGAATTTTTCCATGACCTTGTCGATGCGCACGAAGTCCACGCCGGCGCTGACCAGCTTGGCGAAACCGCCGAAGTACGGGAACAGCACGCGGTTGACCAGGAAGCCCGGGCAGTCGTTGACCACGATCGGGTTCTTGCCCATTTTCTTGGCGTAGGCAACGGTGGTGGCCACGGCCAGCTCGCTGGACTTCTCGCCACGGATGACTTCGACCAGCGGCATCATGTGCACCGGGTTGAAGAAGTGCATGCCGACGAAGTTTTCCGGACGCTTGAGGGCCTTGGCCAGCAGGCTGATGGAAATGGTCGAGGTGTTCGAAGCGAGGATGGTGTCCTCCTTGACCTGGTCTTCGACTTCGGCCAGAACCGCTTGCTTGACCTTAGGATTCTCGACGACCGCTTCGACCACCAGGTCGACGTGGCCGAAGTCACCGTAGGACAGCGTTGGGCGAATGCCGTTGAGCACTTCGGCCATCTTCGCCGCGGTCATGCGACCTTTATCGACACGGCCGACCAGCAGCTTGGCGGCTTCCGCCAGGCCTTGCTCGATACCGTGCTCGTTGATGTCTTTCATCAGGATCGGCGTGCCCTTGGACGCCGACTGGTAGGCGATACCGCCACCCATGATGCCGGCGCCGAGTACGGCGGCCTGCTTCACGTCCTGGGCGATTTCGTCGTAGGCCTTGGCCTTTTTCTTCAGTTCCTGGTCATTCAGGAACAGGCCGATCAGGCTCTGCGCAGCAGAGGTCTTGGCCAGTTTGACGAAGCCTGTTGCCTCGACTTCCAGCGCCTTGTCACGACCGAAGTTGGCGGCTTTCTGGATGGTCTTGATGGCTTCGACCGGCGCCGGGTAGTTCGGGCCAGCCTGGCCGGCGACAAAACCCTTGGCAGTTTCGAAGGACATCATCTGTTCGATGGCGTTGAGCTTGAGCTTTTCCAGCTTCGGCTGACGCTTGGCCTTGTAGTCGAACTCGCCGGAGATGGCGCGCTTGACGGTGGCCAGGGCCGCTTCATGCAGTTTTTCCGGAGCGACGACAGCGTCGACCGCACCGACTTTCAGTGCGTCTTCAGCACGGTTTTCCTTGCCGGCGGCAATCCATTCGATGGCGTTGTCGGCACCGATGATGCGTGGCAGGCGAACGGTACCGCCGAAGCCCGGGTAGATGCCCAGCTTGACTTCCGGCAGGCCGATCTTGGCGCTGGAGGACATGACGCGATAGTCAGCTGCCAGGCACATTTCCAGACCGCCGCCCAGCGCGATGCCATTGATCGCGGCAACGGTCGGAACGTTGAGGTCTTCGAAATCGCTGAAAATCTTGTTGGCTTCGAGGTTGCCTGCGACAAGCTCTGCATCCGGCAGCTTGAAGTTGTCGACAAATTCGGTGATGTCGGCGCCGACGATGAAGACGTCCTTGCCACTGCTGACGATCACACCCTTGACCGACGCATCTGCCTTGATGGCGTCCACGGCCGAACGCAATTCGTTCAGGGTAAGACGGTTGAACTTGTTGACGGACTCACCCTTGAGGTCGAAATTCAATTCGACGATGCCACTTTCAAGAGCCTTAACCGTGATGGCTTTACCTTCGTAAATCATCAACTGATCTCCACGATATGGAAGCTGAACAGTACACGTCGGACGCTAACTTCTGACTCGGCAACGACGTTTCCATCGATGCTACGCCAATCCGCCAGGCACACCCGCCAACGCGATAGTCGGGATTCTGGAAGAGCCGTCTGGTAATACAAACGCTCAATTCATACGCCCGTTTGATTTGGGTACGCCACATTCAGGCAAAATCCGACAATTGTCAATCGCCCAAAAGGTTGTTTAAAACGCGACTTCTTAGTCATTCCAGACGGGCACGCACCATCAACAAGCTGGCTCATCTGAGGACATTCATAGAATCAATCTTTAGAAAAGTCGCCCTAATGCGTGGCCCCCATAACCGATTCGCGGCTACGCTGGCATGATCCTGGAGCAAAAATATGGATGCCTGGCCGAAAACCAGGCGTAAGATCAGCGACAACTCTCATCCCCGCCGCTCAGAACCTGGGGATCAGAAAGGATTTACCGGCCTGCCTGGCCAACCCAGCCCGACCTTGTCGGGCTTTTTATTGCCTGCTTTTCAATAACCTGTGCCATTGCAGCGTAGGTCATGCTTCACGCCAGCGCCTTGAGCACTGCGGCAATGTCTTGCAAAACACTGACTTCGCCACGTTCGCCCCAATACAAGACGATCATCTGCCGGTCGGCCTCGACCTTGAACACGTTGGCCGGCAGTGTGCGAAAGTGCTCGAGCAAAGCAGGATCCTCACAGACTTCCCGCCATTGGTTGACCCACACGCCCGGCGCACTTTGCCAGTAGGCCCAGCAGGCCGGTTGTGTGCCGCGCCGCGGCCGATGGTATTGCGCACAGGGGCTTGGAGGCTGCGGATCCATCCAGTGGGGCCACTCCTGAGGCGCCAGTTGCATGCCCAGGCCCATGCGGCGCGCCTCCATGCGCAGGGCGATCTGCCCGCTCTGGCGGCGCGACGGGCGCAGCCATGCCAGCGGGCTCAACACCACCGCGAGGATTGACACCACTATCCAGACCGTCATATCTGTACTCCCGATTCTTGATGAGCCGATTGATCCAGGTCGGAACCAATCCGCTTGAAACCAGCCATACTTGAAGCTATTGCAATCCTCAGGAGGAGCACCTCATGCCCTACCACCATATTCTGGTCGCCGTAGATCTAACCGAAGAGTGCGATCCTGTTATCCACCGGGCTCGCGAGCTGTCGGTCAGCAACAGCGCCAAATTGTCCCTGGTGCATATCGTCGAGCCGATGGCCATGGCGTTCGGCGGCGACGTACCGATGGACCTGTCCCAATTGCAACAGCAGCAGTTCGACCAGGCCAAGGAACGCCTCGATCGCCTCATCACCAAATACCCTGAGCTGTCCAAGGAATACAGCCACCTGACCTATGGCCAGCCACGCCAGGAAATCCATCATCTGGCCAAGGAACAGGAATGCGACCTGATCGTGGTCGGCAGCCATGGCCGGCACGGCCTGGCGCTGCTGCTGGGCTCGACCGCCAACGACGTGCTGCACGGCGCCCCTTGCGACGTGCTGGCCGTGCACCTGGTCAAACGCTGAGCCCGCCGGCGGAATGCTCCGCCCGCACCGGCCCTGCAAAAAGCCCGACATGAATGTCGGGCTTTTTTATTGCCGCCAGGTCACTCAGGCATCCAGCTCGGCCCAGCGCTCGACCATCACATCCAGTTCAGCATTGAGCTGTTCCAGTTGAGCGATAACCGCCGTGGTCTCGGCCGCAGGACGCTGATAGAAGCCAGCGTCGGCCATTTCCGCTTCCACGGTGGCGATCTGCTGCTCCATGGCTTCGATCTGGCCAGGCAACGCCTCGAGCTCGCGCTGCAACTTGTAGCTGAGCTTCTTCTTGGCCGCAGGCGCTTCCTGTGCCGCGGCAGGTGCCGCCGCCACAGGCGCAACCACCGCCGAGTTCAGCTCGGCCTTGCCCGACTTGTTCTCGGTCACGCCCAGCAGGCGTGGCGAACCGCCTTGGCGCAACCAATCCTGATAACCACCGACGTATTCGCGAACCTTGCCTTCACCTTCGAACACCAGGGTGCTGGTCACCACGTTATCGAGGAATGCCCGGTCGTGGCTGACCATCAGCACGGTGCCCTGGAAGGTCAGCAACACTTCTTCCAGCAGCTCGAGGGTTTCCACGTCCAGGTCGTTGGTCGGTTCGTCGAGCACCAGCAGGTTGGCCGGTTTGCTGAACAGCTTGGCCAGCAACAAGCGAGCACGCTCGCCACCGGACAGCGCCTTGACCGGCGTGCGGGCACGCTGCGGGCTGAACAGGAAATCCCCCAGGTAGCTGAGCACGTGGCGGCTCTGGCCATCGATATCGATAAAGTCGCGACCTTCGGCGACGTTGTCGATCACGGTCTTTTCCAGGTCCAGCTGGTGACGCAACTGGTCGAAGTAGGCCACGTCGATACGCGTGCCCTCCTCGACCTTGCCGCTGCTCGGCACCAGGCCGCCCAGCATCAGTTTGAGCAGCGTGGTCTTGCCGGTACCGTTGGCGCCGAGCAGGCCGATACGGTCGCCGCGCTGCAGGACCATGGAGAAATTCTTGACCAGGAACGGACCGCCCGGATGAGCGAAGCTCACGTCTTCGAGCACCATGACCTGCTTGCCGGACTTGTCGGCGGTTTCCAGCTGGATATTGGCCTTGCCGGTACGCTCGCGACGCTCGCTGCGCTCGACACGCAGGGCCTTGAGGGCGCGTACGCGGCCTTCGTTACGGGTACGGCGAGCCTTGATGCCTTGGCGAATCCAGACTTCTTCCTGGGCCAGGCGCTTGTCGAACAGCGCGTTGGCCGTCTCTTCAGCCGCCAGCACGGCCTCCTTGTGCACCAGGAAGCTGGCGTAGTCGCCGTTCCAGTCGATCAGCCCACCACGGTCCAACTCCAGAATCCGGGTCGCCAGGTTCTGCAGGAAGGAACGGTCGTGGGTAATAAAGAGGACGGCGCCCTGGAAGTCCTTCAGGGCTTCTTCCAGCCAGGCGATGGCGCCGATATCCAGGTGGTTGGTCGGTTCGTCGAGCAGCAGCAGGTCCGGTTCGGACACCAGGGCCTGGGCCAGCAGGACCCGACGACGCCAGCCACCGGACAACTCGGCGAGGGTCTTGTCGGCCGGCAACTGCAGGCGGCTCAGGGTGCTGTCCACCAGGGTCTGCAAGCGCCAGCCGTCACGGGCTTCGAGGTCGTGCTGGACGTGCATGAGCTTTTCCAGATCGGCATCGGTGACAATGTTCTGGCTCAGGTGGTGATACTGCGCCAGCAATTCGCCAACGCCATCGAGGCCCTGGGCGACCACGTCGAACACCGTCCGCTCGTCGGCCACTGGCAATTCCTGCGGCAATTCGCCGATTTTCAGACCGGGTGCGCGCCATACGGAACCGTCGTCGGGCTTCTGATCGCCCTTGACCAGCTTCAGCATGCTGGATTTGCCAGTGCCGTTACGGCCGATGATGCACACCCGCTCACCACGGGCGATCTGCCAGGACACCTTGTCCAACAACGGCATAGCGCCGAACGCAAGGGACACATCGCTGAATTTGAGCAGGGTCATGAGCTTCTCCAAAAACCGGGCGCGCATTCTACCTGAGTTGAGGCCTCAGAAGGCCGGCATTTTCATTCCTGAAGCACCCTGAACAACATTTGCAGCGAACTGGCGACAAGAGGCCGGCAAAGCTTTCACCCGCTGCTGGCAAAAGGCTAAGCTAGGGAATAATCAGTGTTGGCATTGTCGGCACTTGTCATGATTTCTCTGCCCGGATGTCTCATGCGCAGTCGCCTTTTCAGTCTTTTATCCTGCCTGCTTCTTTCTGCCTCTGCCGTGCACACCGCTCAGGCCGCAGACCTCTCACTCCAGCGTCAATATTACGATGAAGCCAAACGCGCCCTGGCCAAGGGCGACTCCGGCCCGTATTTCCGCTACAGCCAGGTCCTGGCCGACTACCCGCTCGAGCCCTATCTGGCCTATGACGAACTGACCGCCCGACTAAAGACCGCCAGCAACGCCGAGATCGAAAAGTTTCTCCGTGAACACGGCGACCTGCCCCAGGCCAACTGGATGAAACTGCGCTGGTTGCGCTGGCTGGCCGAACGCGGCGACTGGGCCACCTTCGTCAAGTATTACGACCCCAAACTCAACTTCACCGAGCTGGACTGCCTGAACGCGCAATACCAGCTGGGCCACAACCTCAAGGCCGAAGGTTACGCCGCCACCGACAAGCTCTGGCTCAGCGGCAAGTCCCTGCCCGCCACCTGCGACGCGCTGTTCGCCCAGTGGGCCGCCGAAGGCCAGTTGACCGAACAGAAGCGCTGGCAGCGCGCCAAACTGGCTGCCGAGGCCCGCAACTATCCGCTGGCCAATAGCCTGGTCAAAAGCATGACCACCCTCGCCCCTCAGGGTCGGCTGCTAGTAGACGTTGCCCAGAAGCCCGAACTGCTCAGCCAGCCGTCGCGCTTCACTCCGGCCAGCGAAGCCATGTCCGACGTGGTTGGCCTGGGTCTGCGCCGCCTGGCCCGCCAGGATCCGGACAGGGCCATGGCCCTGCTCGACGGTTATGCCAGCAGCATGCACTTCTCCCGTGACGAAAAAGTGGCGATCGCCCGGGAAATCGGCCTGACCCTGGCGCGGCGCTTCGACAGCCGTGGCCTTGAAGTGATGACCAAATACGATCCCGAGCTGCGCGACAACACCGTTTCCGAATGGCGCCTGCGCCTGCTGTTGCGCCTGGCTCGCTGGGAAGATGCCTACCAGCTGACCCGCAAGCTGCCCCAGGATCTGGCGACCACCAACCGCTGGCGCTACTGGCAAGCGCGCAGCCTGGAACTGGCCGAACCGCAGAACCCCCAGGCCCAGACCCTCTACAAAGGCTTGGCCAACGAGCGCGATTTCTATGGTTTCCTCGCGGCCGACCGTACCCAGTTGCCTTATCAGCTGAACAACAAACCGCTGGCGCTCAGCCAGCAGGTGATCAACAAGGTGCGCAATACGCCCGGCGTGCGGCGCGCCCTGGAGTTTCATGCCCGTGGCCAGATCGTCGATGGCCGGCGTGAGTGGTACCACGTCAGCCGTCATTTCAACCGTGACGAAATGGTCGCCCAGGCCAAGCTGGCCTATGACCTGAAATGGTACTTCCCGGCCATTCGCACCATCAGCCAAGCGAAGTACTGGGACGACCTGGACATCCGCTTCCCGATGGCCCACCGCGACACCCTGGTGCGCGAAGCCAAGGTCCGTGGCCTGCACTCGAGCTGGATCTTCGCGATCACCCGCCAGGAAAGCGCGTTCATGGACGACGCTCGTTCGGGCGTCGGCGCGGCCGGTCTGATGCAACTGATGCCCGGCACCGCGAAGGAAACCGCACGCAAGTTCAGCATCCCGCTGGCCTCGCCGCAGCAAGTGCTGAACCCGGACAAGAACATCCAGCTCGGCGCCGCCTACCTGAGCCAGGTACACAGCCAGTTCAACGGCAACCGGGTGCTCGCCTCCGCCGCCTACAACGCCGGCCCCGGACGCGTGCGCCAATGGCTCCGTGGCGCCGACCACCTGAGCTTCGACGTCTGGGTGGAAAGCATTCCGTTCGACGAAACCCGCCAGTATGTGCAGAACGTGCTGTCCTATTCGGTGATCTACGGCCAGAAGCTCAATTCGCCACAGCCACTGGTGGATTGGCATGAGCGGTATTTCGACGATCAGTAAGCGATAACGCCTCATAAAAAATGCCCGCAGCGATGCGGGCATTTTCGTTTCCAGCGCAAGGTCAGGACACAGACTGGCCATCGCTGAACTGCAAGGCCGCCAGGCGCGCATACAGCGGATTGCTGGCGATCAGCTCCTGGTGGGTGCCCACCGCCACCAGCCGGCCCTGATCCATCACCGCGATGCGGTCGGCGTTTTTCACCGTGGCCAGGCGATGGGCGATCACCAGGGTGGTGCGATTCTTCATCAGGCTCGGCAAGGCTTGCTGGATCAAATGCTCGCTCTGGGCATCCAGGGCGCTGGTGGCTTCATCCAGCAATAAGATCGGCGCATCCACCAGTAGCGCCCGGGCAATCGCCAGGCGCTGGCGCTGGCCGCCGGACAGTCCCAGCCCCGCGTCGCCGAGATGGGTCCGGTAACCCTCGGGCATGTTCTCGATGAAGTCATGGGCGTAGGCGATCCTTGCCGCCTCCCTGACCTGCTCCGGGGTGGCCGAGGGTTTGCCATAACGAATGTTCTCCTCGATGCTGCCGAAGAACAGCGCCGGGCTTTGCGACACCAGGGCAAAACAGCGCCGCACATCCTGCGGGTCGAGCTGGGTCAAGGGCACGCCATCGAGCAGGATCCGTCCCTGCTCCGGGTCGTAGAAGCGCAGCAGCAGATCGTAGAGGGTCGACTTGCCCGCCCCCGACGGCCCGACCAGCGCCAGGGTTTCCCCCTCGTGGATAGTCAGGCTCAAGCCATCGACGGCGTAACTGTCCGGACGCGACGGATAAGAGAAGCGCAAGTTCTCCAGCACCAGCTCGCCCCGAACCCGCTCGGGCAAGCTGGCCGGGCCGTCGCTCGGCGGCTGGATCAGGTTTTCCGAACGCAGCAATTCGGCAATCCGCTCCGCCGCGCCGGCGGCCCGTTGCAGCTCGCCGATCACCTCGCTCAGGGTGCCGAAGGCACTGCCGACGATCAGGCTATAGAAGACAAAGGCCGCCAGCTCGCCACTGGAAATGCGCCCGGCGATCACATCCATGCCGCCGACCCAGAGCATCACCCCGACCGCCCCCAGCACCAGCACGATCACCAGGGTGATCAGCCAGGCGCGCTGGACGATACGCCGGCGCGCGGTATTGAACGCCTCTTCCACCGTCTGGGCAAAACGTTGCTCATCCTGGGGCTGGTGGTTATAGGCCTGGACGGTCTTGATCTGGCCCAGGGTTTCCGCCACGTAGCTGCCGACATCGGCGATACGGTCCTGGCTCAAGCGCGACAGGCTGCGCACCCGGCGGCCGAAAATCAGGATCGGCACCAGCACCAGGGGCAAGGCGATCACCACGATGCTAGTGAGCTTGGGGTTAGTGACAAACAGCAGCACGATGCCGCCGATGACCATCAGCGCATTACGCAAAAACAGTGAGAGCGACGAGCCGATCACCGATTGCAGCAAGGTGGTGTCGGCGGTCAGCCGCGACTGGATCTCCGAGCTGCGATTGTTCTCATAGAAGCCCGGGTGCAGGTAGATCAGATGGTTGAACACCTGCCGACGGATGTCCGCCACGCAACGCTCGCCAATCCACGACACCAAGTAGAAACGCACGAACGTCCCCACCGCCAGCCCCAGCACCAATAACAGAAACAGGCCGATGGACTGGTTGAGCAAATCCGGCGACCCGGTCATGAAGCCCCGGTCCACCAACAGGCGGATGCCCTGCCCCATGGACAAGGTGATGCCCGCGGTCACCACCAGCGCCAGCAACGCCCCCAGGGCCTGCCAGCGATAAGGCGCGATGAAACGACTGGCCAGGCGAATCGCCCGGCGTTGACGCGAAGAAAGCATGAAGTTCATCCGGGAGCACACCTGGGAACGGCCCCGCCCCATTCACCGCCGCGTGATCCAGCAAGGCGATGAGGTTGAGCCCTGTTTGTCGGAACCGATTTTCCTGGAGCCTGTTTCTTGGAACCTGCATTTCCTGGAACCTGCATTTCCTGGAACTTAGGTAAATCAAAATGAGTCAGGTTAATTATGTCCGCCAACACTAGAGCCTAGATGCTATTGGTCTAAGGTCCGAGTGGAAGTCCACAGACATTTCTGTTGGACTGAGGACGCCCCGGATAGAAAACGCCGTAGTGGGACCTTGCAGGGAGTTGTCACAGCTTGGTCACCTGGCGGTTTTAAAGTAAGCGCACAACCTGATGAGGAGACAGGCCATGTCCTTGCAAAACAGCAGCAATGACAAGATTGAAGTGATTCGTACCCACCCCGACCAGTCTCTGGGATGCGCCATCATCGACGCTCAGGGTCGCGAAGTACCGATCACCGAAGACATGATCCAGAACGCCTGCCGCGAACTGGAAAAGCGACTGGTCAAGCCTGCGCAGCAAGATTGACACATAGCCTCACGTCCTCTTGACCCGGCCCTGAAGCCGGGTTTTTTATGCCTGCCGGATTCCTTGTCGCCCCGTCACAAACGACTGGGCTCGAGCCTTCAGCGAACCGACACCGCGCCCAAGGCCGAGACGATCTGCTGCAAGCCTGGCGCTTCGCCCTGGATGCGCACGGCCAACCCGTCGATTTCACGGCGCGGCGGATAACCCTTGCGCAACGCATCGAAGGCCGCGCGCTGCTCGGCCACGCTGCCCACCAGGCTGCGGCGGAAATCCGCATCGTCGCGCCGCGGGTCGTAGACCGCTCGGCAGATCATCGCCAGGGACCAGGCCGGGTCGCTATGGGCATCGAGGCTCACCTCCGACAACCATGGCCGGGGCAGCAGGTCGCGCAAATGAATCGCTTGCGGCTGCCCAAGGTCATCGCAGAGTGCCTGATAGATCTGCGCCGTCCCACGCTGCCGGCCATCGAGGCTGTAACCGGCGATGTGCGGCGTGGCCAGTACGCACAGGTCGGCCAGGGCCACGTCGACCTGGGGCTCGCCCTCCCAGACATCCAGCACCGCCTGCAGGTCTTCACGCTCGAGCAGCACTTCACGCAGGGCAGTGTTATCCACCACCGCGCCACGGCTGGCGTTGATCAGCCAGGCGCCGGGGCGCAGTTGCCGCAGGCGCTGCTTGTCCAGCAGGTGCCAGGTCGATAGCTCGCCGGCCTTGGTCAAGGGGGTGTGCAGGCTGATGACATCGCACTGGGCGAGGATCTGTTCCAGGCTGACGTAGTCGCCACCTTCCGCCACCTGCCGTGGCGGGTCGCAGACCAGGACCTTCCAGCCCAGGCCGCGCAGCACTTCGATCAGCCGTCCACCGACCTCGCCCGCGCCCACCACGCCGTAAGTGCGTTGCGTCAGGTCGGCGCATTCGATTTCCGCCAGGGTCAGCAGGCTGCCCAGCACATAGTCGACCACCCCGCGCGCATTACAGCCCGGCGCACTGGACCAGCGGATGCCCGCCTCCTGGAAATACTCGAGGTCCAAATGGTCGGTGCCAATGGTGCAGGTCCCGACAAACCGCACCTGGCTGCCCTCGAGCAGGGCGCGGCTGACCTGGGTCACCGAACGCACCAGCAGCACATCGGCGTCCTCGATGGCGGCGCGGTCGATAGCCCGCCCCGGGAAACGGCGGATCTCGCCGAAGCCGGCAAAAAAGGCATCGAGCAGGGGAATATTTTCGTCGGCAACAATCAGCATGGCAGGCTCCTTTCGCGGAGCCGCAGTTTAGGCGTAGAAGGCCGTTTGGGGCCAGCGAGCAATCCACTCCGTCAACCGCCGCCAGCACTTACAAATCGACAACAGAGGTTTTTTCCTGACTTATCCGTCAATGCGTAGAATACGCCGCCCTGCGCATCAACCCTGTGGACGCTTCGCCTGTGAATTCCTTGACCGATACTCCTGCCACTTCCCTCAACCGCCCGGCCCGGGTGCGCCTTGAACTGCGCAGCCTGCTGGCCCTGGCCTTGCCGATCATGATCGCGCAACTGGCGACCACGGCCATGGGCTTCGTCGATGCAGTGATGGCCGGACGGGTCAGCCCACGGGACCTGGCGGCGGTGGCGCTGGGTAACTCAATCTGGATCCCGGTGTTCCTGTTGATGACCGGCACCCTGCTGGCCACCACGCCCAAGGTGGCTCAGCGGGTCGGCGCCGGCACCTATGGCGAGATCGGCCCGATCGTGCGCCAGGCGCTGTGGCTGGCCCTGGCGGTCGGCCTGAGCGCCAGCCTGATTCTGATCAGTGCCGAGCCGGTGCTGCACCTGATGAAGGTCGACCCGACGCTGATCGGCCCCTGCATGGAATACCTGCACGGCATTGCCAGCGGCCTGCCGGCGGTGGCGCTGTATTACGTGCTGCGTTGCTGCAGCGATGCCCTGGGCCGCACCCGGCCAAGCATGGTCATCGGCCTGTTCGGCCTGGCCCTGAACATCCCCATCAACTACGTGTTCATTTATGGCCACTTCGGCGTGCCGGCCATGGGCGGCGTCGGTTGCGGCTGGGCCACGGCCATCGTGATGTGGGCGATGATGCTGGCCATGGCGGGCTGGACCCGCTGGGCCCCGGCCTACCAGAGCAGCCAGCTGTTCAAGCGTTTCGACTGGCCGCAATGGGCGGTGATCAAGCGTTTGCTGAGCGTCGGCCTGCCGATCGGCATCGCGGTGTTCGCCGAATCGAGCATCTTCGCGGTGATCGCCCTGCTGATCGGCAGCCTCGGCGCCACGGTGGTGGCCGGGCACCAGATCGCCCTCAACATCAGCTCCCTGCTGTTCATGATTCCGTATTCCCTGGGCATGGCGGTCACGGTGCGGGTCGGCCAGGCCCTGGGCGCCGGCAACCCGCATCAGGCGCGCTTCGCCGCCGGCGTCGGCCTGGGCGCGGCGCTGGCCTTCGCCCTGTTCTCCGCGAGCCTGATCCTGCTGCTGCGCGAGTCCATCGCCTCGATCTACACCCCGGACACCGCGGTGATCCAGGTGGCGGCGATGCTGATCGTGTATGCCGCGCTCTACCAGTTCTCCGACGCGATCCAGGTGATCTGCGCCGGCGCGCTGCGTGGCTACCAGGACACTCGGGTGACCATGGTCCTGACGCTGCTCGCCTACTGGGGCATCGGTTTGCCGGTGGGTTATGTGCTGGGGTTGACCGACTGGTTCGGCCCTGCCAGCGGCCCGAGCGGGCTGTGGGAAGGCTTGATCGCCGGCCTGAGTTGCGCGGCGCTGATGCTATCGATCCGCCTGGCGCGCAGCGCGCGCAAGCGGATCCGCATCAGCCGGGCGGCGGCTTAATCGGACTTCTTGCGAATCCAGTACAGATAGGTGCCGGCCTCTTCCTGCTGAGCAACCAGCTCATGGTCGAGGAACACGCAGAACTTGGGGATGTCGCGGCGGGTCGAGGGATCGGTGGCGATCACCTTGAGCAGGCCGCCGGGCTGCAGGTCACGAATATGCTGGTGCAGCATCATGACCGGCTCCGGGCAATTGAGCCCGGTGGCATCCAGCGTGCCGTCGACCGGCGTATCGATGATTTGACTCATAACTCACTCCTGAAACTGGCCGGCATTGTCGCGCAATGCCGGCATCGACGCTATCTGTGGCATTGCGCCGCAACCACGATCAACGGGCCTTGGGCTTCTTTTCATCCAGCCGGCGCAGGTGGCAGGTCACTTCTTCGCGGTCGTGGTACAGCTGCTTGCAGCCAATGGCTACACGAATGCCACGGGCCTTGAAGCCGTCTTCGATCCGCTCGAGCAAACGCTTCACTTCCGCGTAACGCTGCTTCATCGGCAGCTTCAGGTTGACCACCGCTTCGCGGCAGTGCCCCTCGCCGATCCAGGTTTCCAGCAAGGCGGCGTTGCGCGCCGGTTTCTCGACGATGTCGCAGACCATCCAGTCCACCGGCTGCTTGGGCTTGAAGGTGAAACCGTCGGCCATCAGGTGCTGCACCAGGCCGGTGTCCATCAGGCTTTCGGCCATCGGCCCGTTGTCGACAGCGGTGACCAGCATGCCGCGGTTGACCAGTTGCCAGGTCCAGCCACCCGGGGCCGCGCCCAGGTCGACGCCGGTCATGTCGCCGTGCAGGCGCTCGTCCCACTGATCGCGAGGAATGAAGTGGTGCCAGGCCTCCTCCAGTTTCAGGGTCGAGCGGCTGGGCGCTTCACGAGGGAACTTCAAGCGCGGAATGCCCATCGGCCACATGGCCGAATTGCCGGCATCCGCCAGGCCGACAAACACCTCGCGGCCGCTTTTGAAGGTCAGCAGCAAGCGCGGCTTGCCGGCATCGTCCACCAGCTTGCCGGCCGCCGTCAGGGCCTTGCGCAGCGGTGCTTCGAATTTTTTGCAGAAGTTCGACAGCTCCTTGCCGTCATTGGTATCCACCACTTCCAGCCACAGGCTGCCGCAGGCCGGGAAGCTCGCCAGATGGGCCAGGATCACGCTGATGCGGTCGGTTTCCGGTAGATCGACGAAGACGCCCCGCGCCCATTGCCGCGGGAAGATCAGCTCGGCGAAACGCAGCTCGCGCATCAGGCGCTCGGCGCCGTCTTCTTCGCTGCACACAAACTCGGCACAGGCGGTGCTCGGCTTGGCCTTGGCGTACCCGGCCACGTTCAGGCGCGCGGCATGGTCGGCGATCTCGGAACAGACTTCGCCTTCGAAGCCCGGCCGGCAGTGCATAAAGAGGGTGTTCATCGAATCTCCTGGGCAATGGGCAATGAATCATGCGCAAACCTGCCCGAAGTGCGCGCAAAGCCTGTCACGAAAACCGGCGCATGATAGCCGAGTTCGGAACCTTGGACTTGTCCATAGAGTCCAGTTATTAGCCAGCTACTGAAAACAGGGCTAGGTTAAGAGCTCTGCCCGTCCCGTCAGGTCCGTAGCCGTGCGGACCAAAAGGAGTGATTCAATGCCGTCCCTCGATAGCCTGAAAACCCTTAAAACATTAAAAATCGACGACAAGACCTACCACTACTTCAGCCTGCCGGAAGCCGCCAAGAGCCTTGGCGATCTCGACAAACTGCCGATGTCGTTGAAAGTCCTGCTGGAAAACCTGCTGCGCTGGGAAGACGAAAAGACCGTCACCGGCGCCGACCTCAAGGCTCTAGCCGCCTGGCTCAAGGAGCGCCGCTCCGATCGCGAGATCCAGTACCGCCCGGCGCGGGTGCTGATGCAGGACTTCACCGGCGTGCCGGCGGTGGTCGACTTGGCGGCCATGCGCGCGGCCATGGCCAAGGCCGGCGGCGACCCGCAGCGCATCAACCCGCTGTCGCCGGTGGACCTGGTGATCGACCACTCGGTGATGGTCGACAAGTTCGGCAGCAACACCGCCTTCGAACAGAACGTCGACATTGAAATGCAGCGCAACGGCGAGCGTTATGCCTTCCTGCGCTGGGGCCAGAGCGCCTTCGACAACTTCAGCGTGGTGCCACCGGGCACCGGCATCTGCCACCAGGTCAACCTGGAATACCTGGGCCGCACGGTCTGGACCAAGGACGAAGACGGCCGCACCTACGCCTTCCCCGACACCCTGGTCGGCACCGACTCCCACACCACCATGATCAACGGCCTCGGCGTACTCGGCTGGGGCGTGGGCGGCATCGAGGCCGAGGCGGCGATGCTCGGCCAGCCGGTGTCGATGCTGATCCCGGAAGTCATAGGTTTCAAACTGACCGGCAAGCTCAAGGAAGGCATCACCGCCACCGACCTGGTGCTGACCGTCACCCAGATGCTGCGCAAGAAAGGCGTGGTCGGCAAATTCGTCGAGTTCTATGGCGACGGCCTGGCCGACTTGCCGCTGGCCGACCGCGCCACCATCGCCAACATGGCCCCGGAATACGGCGCCACCTGCGGCTTCTTCCCGGTGGATGACGTCACCCTGGAATACCTGCGCCTGTCCGGCCGCCCGGACGCCGTGGTGAAACTGGTGGAGGCCTACAGCAAGACCCAGGGCCTGTGGCGCCTGCCGGGCAAGGAGCCGGTATTCACCGACAGCCTGGCGCTGGACATGGGCACGGTGGAAGCCAGCCTGGCCGGGCCGAAGCGGCCGCAGGACCGAGTCTCCCTGCCCAACGTTGGCCAGGCCTTCACCGACTTTCTCGATCTGCAGTTCAAGCCCACCAGCAAGGAAGAAGGCCGCCTGGAAAGCGAAGGCGGTGGCGGCGTGGCCGTGGGCAGCGCCGACCTGATAGGCGAAGTCGATTACGCCCATAACGGCCAGACCTACCGCCTAAAAAACGGTGCGGTGGTGATCGCCGCCATTACCTCCTGTACCAACACCTCTAACCCCAGCGTGATGATGGCCGCCGGCCTGGTGGCGAAAAAGGCTGTGGAAAAAGGTCTCAAGCGCAAGCCCTGGGTGAAGAGTTCGCTGGCCCCGGGTTCGAAAGTGGTCACCGACTACTACAAGGCCGCCGGGTTGACCCAATACCTCGACGCCCTGGGCTTCGACCTGGTGGGTTATGGCTGCACCACCTGCATCGGCAACTCCGGCCCCTTGCCGGAGCCGATCGAGAAAGCCATCCAGAAAGCCGACCTGACCGTCGCCTCGGTGCTGTCCGGCAACCGCAACTTCGAAGGCCGGGTGCACCCGCTGGTGAAAACCAACTGGCTGGCCTCCCCGCCACTGGTGGTGGCCTATGCCCTGGCCGGCAGCGTGCGCATCGATATCAGCAGCGAACCGCTGGGCGAAGGCAAGGATGGCAAGCCGGTCTACCTGCGCGACATCTGGCCGAGCAGCCAGGAAATTGCCGAGGCCGTCACCCAGGTCAACACCCGGATGTTCCACAAGGAATACGCCGAGGTGTTCGCCGGCGACGCCCAATGGCAAGCCATCGAAGTACCGCAGGCCGCGACCTACGTGTGGCAGGCGGATTCCACCTATATCCAGCATCCACCCTTCTTCGACGACATCGCCGGCCCGCTGCCGGTGATCAAGGATATCGAGGGCGCGCGGGTCCTGGCGCTGCTGGGCGACTCGGTGACCACCGACCACATTTCCCCGGCCGGCAACATCAAGGCCGACAGCCCGGCCGGCCGCTACCTGCGCGAGCAGGGCGTGGAGCCGCGGGACTTCAACTCCTACGGCTCGCGTCGCGGCAACCACCAGGTGATGATGCGCGGCACCTTCGCCAACATCCGCATCCGCAACGAAATGCTCGGCGGCGAAGAAGGCGGCAACACGATCTACATCCCCACCGGCGAGAAACTGGCGATCTATGACGCGGCCATGCTGTACCAGCAATCGGGTACGCCGCTGGTGGTGATCGCCGGCCAGGAATACGGCACCGGCTCCAGCCGCGACTGGGCCGCCAAGGGCACCAACCTGCTGGGGGTCAAGGCGGTGATCGCCGAGAGCTTCGAGCGCATCCACCGCTCCAACCTGGTGGGCATGGGCGTGCTGCCGCTGCAGTTCAAGCTCGATCAGAACCGCAAGAGCCTGAACCTCACCGGCAAGGAAACCCTGGATATCCAGGGTCTGACCGGCGTCGAGCTGACGCCGCGGATGAACCTGACCCTGGTGATCACCCGCGAGGATGGCAGCCAGGAAAAGGTCGAGGTGCTGTGCCGCATCGACACCCTGAACGAAGTGGAATACTTCAAGTCCGGCGGGATCCTGCACTATGTCCTGCGGCAACTGATCGCCGCGTAACGCCATGCCGCAACACCAACACCGCCTACGGGCGGTGTTTTTTTGTTTCACTTATTCATCGCCCGCGCCTCGTTATACTGGCCGCCCGCTCGTTCTATCCAGTAACCGCCCCGGCGCAGATTGCGCGAGCGGCTGATTCCATTCTTCGCAACAAGGATTTCACATGACTGTTCTGCCATGGATGTACCTGGCACTTCTCTCCATTGGTTACGCCCTGGCCCTGAGCTACGGCCAACTGGGCCTGCTGGCGGCAGTTTCCGTCGCCTTGCTGCTGTGCGCGGGCTTTGCCGTGCGCCAGCAGAAGAGCCCTTACGCGCGCTACCTGGGACACGGCCTGTTCGTGGTGCTGGCCCTGGCGCTGGCCATGCACTGGCTGCCCGGTTTCTACAATGGCCGGGCGATCGGCCCGCAACGCTTCACCGCCGATGCCGTACCGTTTTCCATGTACCTGAACCAGGACAAGCCGCTGATCGGCTTCTGGCTGTTGCTGGTCTGCCCCTGGATCATCGGGCGCCGCTCGCTGCGCCTGTCCCTCTACACCACCGCCCTGGCCTTGACCCTGACCGCCCTGGCGGCCCTGGGCGGCGCAGTGTTGCTGGGCATCATCAGTTGGGCGCCGAAATGGCCGGACCAGGCCTGGCTGTGGGTGCTGAACAACCTGCTGCTGGTCACCCTGGTGGAAGAAGCGCTGTTCCGTGGCTACATCCAGGGCGGCCTGAGCCGTCGCTTCAAGCACCTGCCCTATGGTGAAAACCTGGCGCTGATGTGCGCGGCCCTGCTGTTCGGCCTGGTGCATGTGGGCGCCGGCTGGCAATGGTGGCTGCTGGCGAGCATCGCCGGGGTCGGCTACGGCCTGGCCTACCGCTTTGGCGGCCTGGGCGCCGCGGTGGCCACCCATTTCGGCTTGAACCTGCTGCACTTCGGGCTGTTCACCTACCCGATGCTCGCGGGTTGACCCTGGCCAAGCCGGGGTTCCCTGGACGGGCCTCGGCTTCGCCGCTTCCCCTCGCCCCTCCTTGCAGAATCAGGCCTCTGTCAATGAGGCACTTCTCAAATTACTGAAAAAAACTTCAACAATTGGCGAAGGCCGCCGACAACCTACCAAAGCCTTGCGGATTGAAAAACCATGCGTAACAACCAGCCCGTCACCCAGCGCGAACGTACCTTTCCAGCTCAGCAACGGTTGATCTCCACCACCGATGCCAAAGGCGTGATCACCTACTGCAACGATGCCTTCGTTGAAATCAGCGGGTTTTCTCGTGAGGAACTGGTCCGCGCACCGCACAACCTGGTCCGTCACCCCGACGTCCCGGCCGCGGTGTTCGCGCATATGTGGGCCACCCTGAAACAAGGCTTGCCATGGATGGGCATTGTCAAGAATCGCTGCAAGACCGGTGACCACTACTGGGTCAACGCCTACGTGACACCG
The DNA here is from genome assembly GCF_900109505.1 of Pseudomonas sp. NFACC41-3. Classification (NCBI taxonomy): domain Bacteria; kingdom Pseudomonadati; phylum Pseudomonadota; class Gammaproteobacteria; order Pseudomonadales; family Pseudomonadaceae; genus Pseudomonas; species Pseudomonas sp. NFACC41-3. The sequence goes on along the minus strand of NZ_FOAE01000001.1, from coordinate 479,128 downwards.
GTCTTCGAAGGCCAGCAAGTGGTCGGCTACGAGTCGGTGCGGGTCAAGCCCACCGCCGAGCAGATCCGCCGCGCCGAAGCGCTTTACCAACGCATCAACCAGGGCAAGTCGGCCATTCCGAAACGCGACAAATGGCTGCCGATACTTCAGGACTGGCTGCCATTCATCCTGATCAGCCAGCTGAGCTTCCTGATTGGCGCCTGGCTCAACTCTTCCTGGGGCTTTGCCCTCGCCGCCGGCCTTTGCGTGCCGCTCGGCCTGCTCGGGCTGAGCTGGCAACAGCGCGGCCTCAAGCGTTTGCTGCGCCTGGCCGAACAGACCACCTCCGACCCGTTGATCGCCCAGATGTACACCGACAGCCGTGGCGCCCAGGCGCGCCTGGAGATGTCGATCCTCAGCCAGGAAGCCCGCCTGAAAACCTGCCTGACCCGCCTGCAGGACACCGCCGAGCACCTCAACGAGCAGGCGCGGCAGTCCGACACCCTGGCGCACAACAGCTCCAGCGGCCTGGAACGCCAGCGCGTGGAAACCGAACAGGTGGCCACCGCGGTCAACCAAATGGCCGCCACCACCCAGGAAGTGGCCAGCCACGTGCAGCGCACCGCCGACGCTACCCAGGAAGCCAACCGCCTCACCGGGCGCGGGCGCGACATCGCCGGGGAAACCCGCGAAGCGATCCAGCGCCTGTCGGTGGTGGTGGGCGAAACCGGCCTGACCGTGACCCAGCTGGCCAAGGACAGCGACGAAATCGGTGGCGTGGTCGATGTGATCAAGGGCATCGCCGACCAGACCAACCTGCTGGCGTTGAACGCGGCCATCGAAGCGGCGCGTGCCGGGGAAATGGGCCGCGGCTTCGCGGTGGTGGCCGACGAGGTTCGCCAACTGGCGCAACGTACCAGCGAATCCACCGGGCAGATCCACACCCTGATCGCCAAGCTCCAGCAAACCGCCAGCACGGCGGTGCAGACCATGGACGCCGGACACCGTCAGGCCGAGGAAGGCGTGGCCCGGGTACTGGAAGCCGACCAGGCGCTGGTGGGCATCAGCGAAGCGGTGGCCAACATCACCGACATGACCACCCAGATCGCCGCCGCCACCGAAGAGCAAAGCGCCGTGGCCGAGGAGATCAGCCGCAACATCAGCACCATCGCCCAACTGGCCGACCAGACCTCGGAACAGGCGCAGCATTCGGCGCAACTCAGCGAAGAGCTGACCCGCACCGCCAATACGCAGTACTCGTTGGTCGAACGCTTTAACCGCTAAGCCGAAACCAGACAAAAAACCCGGAAGGTTCGCCTTCCGGGTTTTTTATTGCCTGTTTTCAAGCACCACGCGTGCATTTTCTGTAGGAGCAGCCGGTCGACGCTCGATTGCTCGCGATTGTTTTTCAAGGCGACAACGATGGCGACTGCCAGGCCGCATCGCGAGCAAGCTTCGCTCCTGCAGTGAAAACGCGTTCAGCCATTCAACTGGCGCAAGACCTCGGCAACTTTCTGCGCCGCCGCTTCCAGGTGCTGCTCATGGGTGAAGCCTGAGACCTTGAGCGGTTTCAGGTCATGGTCGGCCGCCGCCAGCCAGAACAGCTCGATAGCCGGCGCCAGCGCATAGGCTTCGACCGCCGCCCGGTTACCGAGGGCGTCGCGCTCGCCCTGGACGATCAGGGTCGTGGTGCGCAATTCGGCCAGGTGGGCGACCCGCGGTTTCTCCGGCTTGCCGGCGGCATAAAACGGATACCCCAGGCACACCAGCGCATCGGCGCCCAGCTCGTCGGCGAGCAAACTGGCCATGCGCCCGCCCATGGACTTGCCGCCGATGGCCAACCGCCCAGCGACATGAGGTCGCACCTGGGCATACACCCCGCGCCAGCACTCCAGCAGCTTCGGCGCCGGGTTAGGCGGCCGTTTGCCACCATCGAGGCGACGCTGGGCCATATAGGGAAACTCGAAGCGCAGGACGTTGACCCCATGCGCCGCAAGGCGTGCGGCCATATCGTTCATGAAAGCGCTGTCCATCGGCGCGCCAGCGCCATGGGCCAGGATCAGGGTCAGCGGTTCGCCGGCCAGCGACTGCTGCGCGACATCCCAGAGCCAGCCCCGTTCCCGCACGCACTGCGCCCATTGATCCCCGTCAATAACAGCCCCTTGCCGTTTGCCCATGCTTACCTCGCTTTTAGTCTGCCTATAACTCCAGAAGAAGTGAGCGCGCCTTGCCGTGCGCAGTCGCTTTCACTTCAGCTGAACCGTGGATGGGGAACCATGAACACTTCTATCAGTACCGCCTACAACTACAAGGTGGTCCGCCAATTCGCCATTATGACGGTGGTGTGGGGCATCGTCGGCATGGGGCTCGGGGTTTTTCTCGCTGCCCAGTTGGTCTGGCCCGAACTCAACTTCAACCTGCCCTGGACCAGTTTCGGTCGCCTGCGCCCATTGCACACCAACGCGGTGATCTTCGCCTTCGGTGGCTGCGCACTGTTCGCCAGCTCCTTCTACTCGGTGCAACGCACCTGCCAGACCCAGCTGTTCGCGCCGAAAATCGCCGCGTTCTGCTTCTGGGGCTGGCAGCTGGTAATCCTCCTGGCGGCCATCAGCCTGCCGCTGGGCTACACCAGCTCCAAGGAATACGCCGAGCTGGAATGGCCGATCGACATCCTCATCACCATCGTCTGGGTGGCGTACGCCATCGTGTTCTTCGGCACGGTGATGAAGCGCAACACCAAGCACATCTACGTCGGCAACTGGTTCTTCGGCGGCTTCATCATCACCGTGGCCATCCTGCACATCGTCAACAACCTGGAACTGCCCGTCAGCCTGACCAAGTCCTACTCGGTGTATGCCGGTGCGACCGACGCCATGGTGCAATGGTGGTACGGCCACAACGCGGTGGGCTTCTTCCTGACTGCGGGCTTCCTGGGGATGATGTACTACTTCGTGCCCAAGCAGGCCGAACGTCCGGTGTATTCCTATCGCCTGTCCATCGTGCACTTCTGGGCGCTGATCACCCTGTACATCTGGGCCGGCCCGCACCACCTGCACTACACCGCGCTGCCGGACTGGGCGCAGTCCCTGGGCATGGTGATGTCGCTGATCCTCCTGGCACCAAGCTGGGGCGGCATGATCAACGGCATGATGACTCTGTCGGGGGCCTGGCATAAGTTGCGCAGCGACCCGATCCTGCGGTTCCTGGTGGTGTCCCTGGCGTTCTACGGCATGTCGACCTTCGAAGGTCCGATGATGGCGATCAAGACCGTCAACGCCCTCTCCCACTACACCGACTGGACCATCGGCCACGTCCACGCCGGCGCCCTGGGCTGGGTGGCGATGATTTCCATCGGCGCCCTGTACCACATGATCCCGAAAGTCTTCGGTCGCCAGCAGATGCACAGCATCGGCCTGATCAATGCGCACTTCTGGCTCGCCACCATCGGCACCGTGCTCTACATCGCCTCGATGTGGGTCAACGGCATCGCCCAGGGCCTGATGTGGCGCGCCGTCAACGAAGACGGGACGCTGACCTACTCCTTCGTCGAAACCCTGGTGGCCAGCCACCCAGGCTTCATCGTGCGGCTGGTCGGTGGCGCGATCTTCCTCTTCGGCATGTTGCTGATGGCCTACAACACCTGGCGCACCGTGCGCGCGGCCCAGCCTGCCGAAATCACCGCCGCTGCGCAGATGGCCTGAGGAGTCCGCCATGAAACACGAAGTCATCGAGAAAAACGTCGGCCTGCTGATGCTGCTGATGGTATTTGCCGTGAGCATCGGCGGTCTGACCCAGATCGTCCCGCTGTTCTTCCAGGACGTCACCAACAAGCCGGTGGAAGGCATGAAGCCCTACACCGCCCTGCAGCTGGAAGGCCGCGATATCTACATCCGCGAAGGCTGCGTCGGTTGCCACTCGCAGATGATCCGCCCGTTCCGCGCCGAGACCGAACGCTACGGCCACTACTCGGTCGCCGGCGAAAGCGTCTGGGATCATCCGTTCCTGTGGGGCTCCAAGCGTACCGGTCCGGACCTGGCCCGGGTCGGCGCCCGCTACTCCGACGACTGGCACCGCGCGCACCTGTACAACCCGCGCAACGTGGTGCCCGAGTCGAAGATGCCGGCCTACCCATGGCTGGTCACCCAGCCGGTCGACAGCAGCCACACCGAGACCAAGCTGCGCGCCATGCGCACCCTCGGCGTGCCGTACAACGACGACGATATCGCCGGTGCCGTCGCCTCCCTCAAGGGCAAGACCGAGATGGACGCCCTGGTCGCCTACCTGCAAGTGCTTGGCACTGCGATCAAGAGCAAGAGGTGAGCCATGGTTCTTGAACTCGATAGCGGCATGATCCGCGGGCTCGGCACGCTGGTGGTGATGATTGCCTTCATCGGCCTGTCGATCTGGGTCTTCAACGCCAAGCGCAACCCGGAGTTCGCCCAGGCGCGCCTGCTGCCCTTCGCCGACGAACCTTCGCCGCAAGTACACGGCAATCCATCTGATGACGCTCAATCCGAAGAGCACGCGACAAGGAGCATTCGGCCATGACCACCTTCTGGAGTACGTACATCTGCGTACTGACCATAGGCAGCCTGATCGGCCTGACCTGGCTGTTGATCGGCACGCGCAAGGGCGAGACCAAGGGCAGCGTCGACCAGACCATGGGGCACGCGTTCGATGGCATCGAGGAGTACGACAACCCCCTGCCGCAATGGTGGTTCCTACTGTTCGCCGGCACCCTGGTGTTTTCCGTCGGCTACCTGATCCTCTACCCGGGCCTGGGCAACTGGAAAGGCATCCTGCCGGGCTACGAGGACGGCTGGACCCAGACCAAGGAATGGGAAAAGGAAATGAACAAGGCAGACGCCAAGTTCGGCCCGATCTTCGCCAAGTTCGCCGCCATGCCCGTGGAAGAAGTGGCCAAGGATCCGCAGGCGCTGAAAATGGGCGGACGCCTGTTCGCTTCCAACTGCTCGGTGTGCCACGGCTCGGATGCCAAGGGCGCCTTCGGCTTCCCTAACCTGGCCGACAACAACTGGCGCTGGGGCGGCAACGCCGACACCATCAAGGCCACCATCATGGGCGGTCGCATGGCGGCCATGCCGGCCTGGGGCGAAGTGCTGGGCGAGGACGGGGTGAAGAACGTCGCGGCCTATGTGCGTCACGAACTCGCCGGCCTGCCGTTGCCCGCCGACAGCAGCGCCGACCTGGTCGCCGGCAAGCAGGCGTTCAGCACCACCTGCGTCGCCTGTCACGGCGCCAACGGCCAGGGCACGGAAATCATGGGCGCGCCGAACCTGACGCAACCGGCGGGCTTCATCTACGGCACCAGCCTGACCCAGCTGCAACAGACCATTCGCCACGGTCGCCAGGGCCACATGCCGGCGCAGAGCGAACTGCTGGGCAACGACAAGGTGCAGCTGCTCGCGGCCTACGTCTACAGCCTGTCCCACAACGCGGCCAGCCAGCCGCAGACTGAAACCCCAAGCGAGCAATAGCCGCTCCACCCACTGCCGCATCGCTCGATGCGGCAGTTCCCTGCCTCTGCGCGACCAAGTGTCGCACCCTCTCTACCCTCTGCCTTTCCACTCTCCGGATTCAGGTCTAAGCTGCTTCGCAGTGGACTGGCAATGGCCGGTCACAGACCAGAAGTAGCCGTTCCATTCGAAGCCGTCGTTCGAGGACAGGCCGCAAAGGCTGGTGTATACCGGCTGTCGTGCCACTTACCGTCTGTCGCTCGTTGAATGGCTTTCCACACACCCGGTTACAACTGACCTGTACCCCTCGCCTTTTTCATCCGCTGCGACATTTTGTCCTGGGCCGATTTTGTCCTTACTCCGCGCATGGAAAGGCCGCAGAATCAGCTTTTGAAAGCATTGACCCAGGTCATGGCGCGTTGCAATGACCCCCTGCTTTCTCCATACTTGCGGCCGATTTTTACTCCTAATAAAACACCCAAACCGTGGAACCTTAGAATGAGCACAGCAATCAGTCCGACTGCTTATAACTATAAGGTAGTCCGCCAGTTCGCCATCATGACGGTGGTCTGGGGGATCCTTGGCATGGGGCTCGGTGTCTTCATCGCCTCGCAACTGGTCTGGCCGGAGTTGAACTTCGGTCTGCCATGGACGACCTTTGGACGCCTGCGCCCGCTGCACACCAACCTGGTGATTTTCGCCTTCGGTGGATGTGCATTGTTTGCCACTTCTTACTACGTCGTGCAGCGAACCTGCCAAACGCGACTGATTTCCGACAGCCTGGCGGCCTTCACCTTCTGGGGTTGGCAAGCCGTGATCGTCGGCGCGATCGTTACCTTGCCGCTGGGTTACACCACCACCAAGGAATACGCGGAACTGGAATGGCCCCTGGCTATTCTGCTGGCCATCGTCTGGGTCACCTACGGTCTGGTGTTCTTCGGCACCATCGTCAAGCGCAAGACCAAGCACATCTATGTGGGTAACTGGTTCTACGGTGCCTTCATCGTGGTCACCGCGATGCTGCACATCGTCAACCACGCTTCCCTGCCGGTCAGTTTCTTCAAGTCCTACTCGGCCTACTCGGGTGCGACCGACGCCATGATCCAGTGGTGGTACGGCCACAACGCGGTGGGCTTCTTCCTGACCACCGGCTTCCTGGGGATGATGTACTACTTCGTGCCGAAACAGGCCGAGCGTCCGATCTACTCCTATCGCCTGTCCATCGTGCACTTCTGGGCGCTGATCACCCTGTACATCTGGGCCGGTCCGCACCACCTGCACTACACCGCGCTGCCGGACTGGGCGCAGTCCCTGGGCATGGCCATGTCGATCATCCTGCTGGCGCCAAGCTGGGGCGGCATGATCAACGGCATGATGACCCTCTCGGGCGCCTGGCATAAGCTGCGCACCGACCCGATCCTGCGGTTCCTGGTAGTGTCCCTGGCGTTCTACGGCATGTCGACCTTCGAAGGTCCGATGATGGCGATCAAGACCGTCAACTCGCTGTCGCACTACACCGACTGGACCATCGGCCACGTACACGCCGGCGCCCTGGGCTGGGTAGCGATGATCTCGATCGGCGCCCTGTACCACATGATCCCGAAAGTCTTCGGTCGCCAGCAGATGCACAGCATCGGCCTGATCAACACCCACTTCTGGCTGGCAACCATCGGTACCGTGCTCTACATCGCCTCGATGTGGGTCAACGGCATCACCCAGGGTCTGATGTGGCGTGCAATCAACGATGACGGCACCCTCACCTACTCCTTCGTCGAAGCCCTGCAGGCCAGCCACCCTGGTTTCATCGTGCGCGCCCTGGGCGGTGCGTTCTTTGCCGCCGGCATGCTGTTCATGGCGTACAACGTGTTCCGCACCGTTCGCGCCTCGAACCCGGCTGAAGCTGAAGCCGCCGCTCAGATCGCTGTAGTTGGAGCTCACTGATGAAGCATGAAGCAGTAGAGAAGAATATCGGCCTGCTGGCCTTCTTCATGGTCATCGCCGTCAGCATCGGCGGCCTGACCCAGATCGTCCCGCTGTTCTTCCAGGACGTCACCAACAAGCCGGTGGAAGGCATGAAGCCGCGCACCGCCCTGGAACTGGAAGGCCGCGACGTCTATATCGCCAACGGCTGTGTCGGCTGCCACTCGCAGATGATCCGTCCGTTCCGTGCCGAAACCGAACGCTACGGCCACTACTCGGTCGCCGGTGAAAGCGTCTGGGACCACCCGTTCCTGTGGGGTTCCAAGCGTACCGGTCCGGACCTGGCCCGCGTCGGTGGTCGTTACTCCGATGACTGGCAGCGTGCGCACTTGTACAACCCGCGCAACGTTGTACCCGAGTCGAAAATGCCGGCTTACCCGTTCCTCGTAGAAAACAAGCTCGACGGTAAAGACACCGCGAAAAAAATGGAAGTCTTGCGCACGCTCGGCGTCCCTTACACCGACGAAGACATCGCCGGTGCCAAGGATGCCGTGAAGGGCAAAACCGAAATGGACGCGCTGGTGGCCTATCTGCAAGGCCTGGGCACCATCATCAAAAGCAAACGGTGATTTAGATGGATATCGGGATGATTCGTGGCCTGGGCACCGTAGTGGTGATGGTGGCCTTCATCGGCCTGGCGCTGTGGGTGTTCAGCCCCAAGCGCAAGTCCGAGTTCGAAGACGCGACCTTGCTGCCGTTCGCGGATGATCCCGAAGCCATCAAGCACGTCGAGCAAGCTTCTAGGAGTAACAAAGAATGACTACGTTCTGGAGTCTGTACGTCACAGTCCTCAGTCTGGGTACCATTTTCGCCCTGACCTGGCTGCTGCTGTCGACCCGCAAGGGCCAGCGCGCCGAGCAGACCGACGAGACGGTCGGCCACGCCTTCGACGGGATCGAGGAGTACGACAACCCGCTGCCGAAATGGTGGTTCATGTTGTTCGTCGGCACCATCGTCTTCGCCCTGGGTTACCTGGTGCTCTACCCGGGCCTGGGCAACTGGAAAGGCCTGCTGCCAGGCTACAACTACCTGGACACCGAAAAGCAGACCCCCTTCGCCAACGGCCAGACCGGCTGGACCGGCGTGCACGAGTGGGAAAAGGAAATGGCCAAGTCGGACGCCAAGTTCGGTCCGATCTTCGCCAAGTTCGCCTCCATGCCGATCGAAGAAGTCGCCAAGGATCCGCAAGCCTTGAAGATGGGTGGCCGCCTGTTCGCCTCCAACTGCTCGGTCTGCCACGGTTCCGACGCCAAGGGCGCCTATGGCTTCCCCAACCTGACCGACGCCGACTGGCGCTGGGGCGGCGAGCCGGAAACCATCAAGACCACCATCATGGGCGGTCGTCACGCGGTGATGCCGGCCTGGGCCGAAGTCATCGGCGAGCAAGGCGTCAGCGATGTGGCCGCCTATGTGCTGACTAACCTCGATGGCCGCAAGCTGCCGGAAAGCGCCAAGGCCGACCCGGCCAACGGCCAGAAGATCTTCGCCGCCAACTGCGTGGCGTGCCACGGTCCGGCCGGTAAAGGTACCCCAGCCATGGGCGCGCCTGACCTGACCCACCCGGGCGCGTTCATCTACGGCTCGAGCTTCGCCCAACTGCAGCAGACCATCCGTTACGGCCGCCAGGGCCAGATGCCTGCCCAGGAACAGCTGCAAGGCAACGACAAGGTTCACCTGCTGGCCGCTTACGTCTACAGCCTGTCCCACAGTGACAAGCCGGCGGACGCCGAGTAAGGCAGACACCTTCGGGTAACAGAAAAGGCCCCGCCAATGTCCATTGGCGGGGCCTTTTTATTTTCCTCTCCCCTCACGTCCGTCGCTCTGCCCCCGCTTGAGATTGCCGCCTCACCGCCAAGAGTAGTAACGTTGCTACATGAAATTTTTGTCGAGGGTATGACGATGCCTACCACCACCATCTCCAGTCGCGAATTCAATCAGGACACAAGTGGTGCCAAAAAAGCCTCAAGAAACGGCCCGGTCATCATCACCGACCGTGGCAGGCCCGCCCATGTGCTGCTAAGCATTGAGGACTACGAAAAACTGAGCGGCCTGAACACCAGCATCGTCGACATGCTGGTCATGCCTGAAGCGCCTGAAATCGATTTCGAAACAGAGCGCGCAACCATCATTCCTCGCGAGATCGATCTGTCCTGATGTTTTTGCTCGATACCAACGTCGTGTCCGAATTACGTAAGCCCAACGCTGATCGCAAGGTAGTGGCCTGGGCTCAGACCGTGGCGCCAACCAGCCTGTTTTTGTCAGTCATTACGTTATTGGAACTGGAAACCGGCATCCTGCGGTTGGAACGCCGCGACCGCACCCAAGGGGCGCTGCTGCGTGCCTGGCTGGAACTGCACGTGATGCCTGCTTTCGACGGACGAATACTGGCCATTGACCCTGCTGTCGCAATGCGCTGCGCCCGATTGCACGCTCCTGATCACAGTAATGAATGCGATGCCCTGATTGCGGCGACCGCCCTGGAACATGGGCTGACAGTCGTTACCCGCAACATCGCCGACTTCCAGTCCAGCGGTGTGCAGCTGCTCAACCCGTGGAACGATTGAACGCGGTCGCGGCGAAAAGCGTCCATAATTCACAAGTCAATTGATTCAAGTCATTACACCATCAATTGATTTCCCCCAACGCGACCAAAGGTCGCACCCTTGAGCTAGAGCGACAGGCGTATCATTGCGCCACTGCAACACCCCTATTTGATCGCGGTCGGCACGTACTGACCGGGGCATTTCTCCACTGCCGTGGGATGCAATGATGAGCAACCAGATTCCGGTACATGACGTCACCCCTCCTGCCAAGAATTCGAACAACAGCGTAGACCTCTACGCCTCTCGGGAAAAAATCTACACACGCGCTTTCACCGGCCTCTTCCGCAACTTGCGGATGGTGGGCGGGGCGGCCCTGTTCCTGCTGTATTTCGGTACGGTTTGGCTCAACTGGGGCGGCCACCAGGCCGTCTGGTGGAACCTGCCGGAGCGCAAGTTCTTCATCTTCGGCGCCACCTTCTGGCCCCAGGATTTCATCCTGCTGTCGGGGCTTTTGATCATCGCCGCCTTCGGCCTGTTCTTCATCACCGTGTATGCCGGGCGCGTCTGGTGCGGCTATACCTGCCCGCAAAGCGTCTGGACCTGGATCTTCATGTGGTGCGAGAAGGTCACCGAAGGCGACCGCAACCAGCGCATCAAGCTCGACAAGGCGCCGATGAGCGCCAACAAATTGCTGCGCAAGTTCAGCAAGCACAGCCTCTGGCTGCTGATCGGCTTCGTCACCGGCATGACCTTCGTCGGTTACTTCTCGCCGATCCGCGAGCTGGTCATCGACTTCTTCACCGGCCAGGCCGATGGCTGGTCGTATTTCTGGGTCGGTTTCTTCACCCTCGCCACCTATGGCAACGCCGGCTGGCTGCGCGAACAGGTGTGCATCTACATGTGCCCGTACGCCCGCTTCCAGAGCGTGATGTTCGACAAGGACACCCTGATCGTCTCCTACGACCCGCGTCGCGGCGAAGGTCGCGGCCCGCGCAAGAAAGGTGTCGACTACAAGGCCATGGGCCTGGGCGACTGCATCGACTGCACCATGTGCGTGCAGGTCTGTCCGACCGGCATCGACATCCGTGACGGCCTGCAGATCGAATGCATCGGCTGCGCCGCCTGTATCGATGCCTGCGACAACATCATGGACAAGATGGACTACCCGCGCGGCCTGATCAGCTACACCACCGAGCACAACCTGTCCGGGCAGAAAACCCATAAACTGCGTCCACGCCTGATCGGTTATGCGCTGGTGCTGCTGGCGATGATCAGCCTGCTGGTCACGGCTTTCTTCATGCGCTCGCTGGTGGGCTTCGATGTCAGCAAGGACCGCGTGCTCTATCGCGAGAACGCCGAAGGCCGGATCGAAAACGTCTACAGCCTGAAGATCATGAACAAGGACCAGCGCGACCATACCTACGTCCTGGACGCCGCCGGCCTGCCGGACCTCAAACTGCAAGGCCGACGCGAGATCAAGGTGGCAGCCGGCGATATCGTCAGCATGCCGGTCGAACTGTCGAGTTCGCCGGAGCAACTGCCGTCGAGCACCAACGAGGTGAAGTTCATCCTCAAGGACGCCGACGACGAAAGCGTCCACGTTGAAGCCAAGAGCCGGTTCATCGGCCCACAAATTCGTTAAGAGAAGTCATCATGCCCGCAGCGACCGCCACAAGCCCCTGGTACAAGCACCTCTGGCCCTGGATCATCATCGGTATCCTGGCCTGCTCGGTGACCTTGACCCTGTCCATGGTGACCATCGCGGTGAACAACCCGGACAACCTGGTCAACGACAACTACTACGAGGCCGGCAAAGGCATCAACCGCTCCCTGGACCGCGAGCTGCTGGCCCAGACCCTGCAACTGCGCGCCAGCGTGCACCTGGATGACCTTACCGGCGAAGTCGACCTGCGCCTGAGCGGCAACAGCGCGCCCGCCACTCTGGAGCTGAACCTGATCTCGCCGACCCAGCCGGAAAAAGACCGCAAGATCACCCTCGCCCGCAGCGAAACCGAACAGGGCCGCTACATTGGCCAGTTGAGCGACAAGGTCGATGGCCGCCGGTTTGTCGAACTGCTGGGTGTCGAAGGCGACAAGACCTGGCGCCTGTTCGAAGAGGAACAGGTCAGCCACGACAAGGACCTGCTGCTGGGTGATGAACCGCTGCAAGGCGCGGAACACCTGGACAAGTAAGCGCCCTCCGAACATCGCCGGCAGGCTGCTGCTTCCCAGGCAGCGGCCTGCCGGCGATGAGGTCCGCCCCTGGAACAAAGACCCGCGATGACCACGCCACTGCCCTGCTACCACTGCGCCCTGCCCGTCCCCGCCGGCAGCCGCTTCACCGCCGTCGTGCTCGGCGCTCCCCGCGAGTTCTGCTGCCCGGGCTGCCAGGCGGTGGCCGAAGCCATAGTCGCCGGCGGCCTGGAAAGCTACTACAGCCATCGCAGCGAAGCCTCGGCCAACCCGGAGGCGCTGCCGGTGCAACTGGTGGACGAACTGGCGCTGTACGACCGGGCGGACGTGCAGCAACCCTTCGTCCGGCATGAGGGCGAGCTGGCCGAAACCACCCTGCTGATGGAAGGCATCAGCTGCGCCGCCTGTGGCTGGCTGATCGAGAAACACCTGCGCAGCCTGCCGGCGGTGGCCGAGGCGCGGCTGAACCTGTCCAACCATCGCCTGCATGTGCGCTGGGCCGACAGCCAGTTGCCACTGAGCCAGGTGCTCAGCGAGTTGCGCCTGATCGGCTACGCCGCGCACCCCTATCAGGCCGACCGTGCTTCCGAGCAACTGGCCAGTGAAAACCGCCTGGCCCTGCGCCAGCTGGGCGTGGCCGGGCTGCTGTGGTTCCAGGCGATGATGGCGACCATGGCCACCTGGCCTGAATTCAATATCGACCTGAGCCCCGAGCTGCACACCATCCTGCGCTGGGTCGCGCTGTTTCTCACCACGCCGATCGTGTTCTACAGCTGCGCGCCGTTTTTCAAGGGTGCCCTGCGCGACCTGCGCACCCGCCACCTGACCATGGACGTTTCCGTGTCGCTGGCAATTGGCGCCGCCTACATCGCCGGGATCTGGACCTCGATCACTGGCGTCGGCGAGCTGTACTTCGATGCCGTGGGCATGTTCGCCCTGTTCCTGCTGGCCGGGCGCTACCTGGAACGCCGTGCCCGCGAGCGCACCGCCGCCGCCACCGCGCAACTGGTGAACCTGCTGCCGGCCTCGTGCCTGCGCCTGGGCGCCGATGGCCAGAGCGAACGCATCCTGCTCAGCGAACTGCGCTTGGGGGACAAGGTGCTGGTGCATCCCGGCGCCATCCTGCCGGCCGACGGCAAGATCCTCGATGGCCAGTCGAGCATCGACGAATCCCTGCTCACCGGTGAATACCTGCCGCAACCGCGCAGCATCGGCGATGCAGTCACCGCCGGCACCCTCAATGTCGAGGGCGCGCTGACCGTGGAAGTCCTGGCCCTGGGGCAGGACACGCGCCTGTCAGCCATCGTCCGCCTGCTGGACCGGGCCCAGGCGGAAAAACCGCGCCTGGCGGAAATCGCCGACCGCGCCGCCCAATGGTTCCTGCTGTTCTCCCTGATCGCCGCGGCCGCCATTGGCCTGCTCTGGTGGCAGCTGGACGCCTCCCGGGCCTTCTGGATCGTCCTGGCCATGCTGGTCGCCACCTGCCCCTGCGCGCTGTCCCTGGCCACCCCGACCGCGCTGACCGCCGCCACCGGCACCCTGCACAAACTCGGCCTGCTGCTGACCCGCGGCCATGTACTCGAAGGTCTGAACCAGATTGATACGGTGATTTTCGACAAGACCGGCACCCTCACCGAGGGGCGCCTGGCCTTGCGCTCGATTCGTCCTGTGGGCGACCTCGACAGCCAGCAGTGCCTGGGCCTGGCCGCTGCCCTGGAAAACCGCTCCGAACACCCGATTGCCCGGGCCTTCGGCCGTGCGCCGCTGGCCGCGGAAGAAGTGCTGAGCATGCCCGGGCTGGGCCTGGAAGGGCGGGTGGGTGAACAACGCCTGCGCATCGGCCAGCCCGCCTTCGTCTGCGAGCTCAGCGCCTGTGCGGTCCCGGCGATGCCGGACGAAGCCGGCCAATGGCTGCTGCTGGGCGATAGCCAAGGGCCGCTGGCCTGGCTGGTCCTCGACGATCGCCTGCGCAGCGATGCTCCGGCGCTGCTGGCCGCCTGCAAGGCGCGCGGCTGGAACACCCTGCTGCTCTCGGGCGACAGCTCGCCGATGGTCGCCAGCGTCGCCGCCGAACTGGGCATCGACGAAGCCCGCGGCGGCCTGCGCCCGGACGACAAGCTGCAGGTGCTGCAGCAACTGCATCGCCAGGGTCGCAAAGTGCTGATGCTCGGCGACGGGGTCAACGATGTGCCGGTGCTGGCCGCCGCCGATATCAGCGTGGCCATGGGCTCGGCCACCGACCTGGCCAAGACCAGCGCCGATGCGGTGCTGCTGTCCAACCGCCTGGATGCGCTGGTGCAGGCCTTCGGCCTGGCCCGCCGCACACGCCGGATAATCATCGAGAACCTGCTGTGGGCCGGGCTGTACAATGGCCTCATGCTGCCGTTCGCCGCCCTCGGCTGGATCACTCCGGTATGGGCCGCCATCGGCATGTCCATCAGTTCGTTGACCGTGGTGCTCAATGCCCTGCGCCTGACTCGCCTGCCGGGCCAGCCCCAGGCCGAGGCCACGACCCAAACCCGCCCGCTGCCGGCCTGAGCCGCGCGGGCATGGAGCCTACCCATGCCAGCTCTCTATGTGATGATTCCGGCGGCGCTGCTGATCGTGGCCATCGCCATCTACATCTTCTTCTGGGCGGTCGACAGCGGTCAGTACGACGACCTCGACGGCCCCGCCCACAGCATTCTGTTCGACGACCAGGACCCCAAGCACACCGCCGCGATCGACGAAGCCAAGGGCTCACCGACGGCCGAGCAACCACCGCACAAAGACCAGGCGCCGCCCCATGCTTGAGCTGGCACCGCTGCTGGTTTCCGCCGTGATTCTCGGCCTGCTCGGCGGCGGTCACTGCCTGGGCATGTGCGGCGGCCTGATGGGCGCCCTGACCCTGGCCATTCCCCAGGAGCAACGCAGCCGGCGCTTTCGCCTGCTGCTGGCCTACAACCTGGGGCGCATTCTCAGTTACGCCACCGCGGGCCTGCTGATCGGCCTGGCCGGCTGGGCCGTGGCCAGCAGCCCGGCGGCCATGGCCCTGCGTGTGCTGGCTGGCCTGCTGCTGATCGCCATGGGCTTGTATCTGGCCGGCTGGTGGAGCGGCCTGACCCGCATCGAAAGCCTCGGACGCGGCCTGTGGCGCCATATACAGCCGGTGGCCAATCGCCTGCTGCCGGTGTCGAGCCTGCCACGCGCCTTACTGCTGGGCGCGCTCTGGGGCTGGCTGCCGTGTGGCCTGGTCTACAGCACCCTGCTGTGGTCCGCCAGCCAGGGCAATGCCCTCGACAGCGCCTTGCTGATGCTGGCCTTCGGCCTGGGTACCTGGCCGGTGCTGCTGGCGACCGGGCTCGCAGCGGAACGGGTCACCGCGCTGCTGCGCCGGCGCAGCGTGCGCATGGCCGGTGGCCTGCTGGTGATCCTGTTCGGCATCTGGACCTTGCCCGGTCCGCATCAGCATTGGTTGATGGGGCACTGAGGCAACCCTTCCTCCGGCCTCCGGCCTTCGGCAGCGCCGACGCAAGACTCGTATGACAGACTCCGCGCCCCGCCAGCCTTGATGCAAATCAAGATGGTCCGGGCGCCAACCCCCTAGACTCGCGAACACTGCCTGCCTACCGGGGGAATTCCCGCATGCTCGACGCCATTCGTTGGGACACCGATCTGATCCGCCGTTACGACCTGGCGGGACCGCGCTACACCTCCTACCCCACCGCTGTGCAATTCCACAGCCAGGTGGGCACCTTCGACCTGCTCCACGCCCTGCGCGAGAGCCGCAAGGCGCTGCGCCCGCTGTCGCTGTACGTGCATGTGCCGTTCTGCGCGAACATCTGCTACTACTGCGCCTGCAACAAGGTCATCACCAAGGACCGCGGGCGCGCCCTGCCCTACCTGCAGCGCCTGGAGCAGGAAATCCAGCTGATCGCCTGCCATCTCGACCCCGGGCAGAAGGTCGAGCAACTGCACTTCGGCGGTGGCACCCCGACCTTTCTCAGCCACGACGAACTGCGGCAGTTGATGAGCCATCTGCGCCAGCACTTCAACCTGCTGGACGACGATTCGGGCGACTACGGCATCGAGATCGACCCGCGCGAAGCCGACTGGTCGACCATGGGCCTGCTGCGCGAGCTGGGCTTCAACCGCGTCAGCATCGGCCTGCAGGACCTCGATCCGGCGGTGCAGCGCGCGGTCAATCGCCTGCAGAGCCTGGAGGAAACCCGGGCGGTGATCGAAGCGGCGCGCACCCTGCAATTTCGCTCGATCAACATCGACCTGATCTACGGCCTGCCAAAACAGACGCCGGACAACTTCGCCCGCACCGTCGAGGAAGTCATCAACCTGCAGCCGGACCGGCTGTCGGTGTTCAACTACGCGCATCTGCCGGAGCGCTTCATGCCGCAACGGCGGATCAACAGCCACGAGCTGCCGGAACCGGCGGAAAAACTGCAGATGCTGCAGCGCACCATCGAACAACTGACGGCCGCGGGTTACCGCTACATCGGCATGGACCATTTCGCCCTGCCCGACGACGAGCTGGCGATCGCCCAGGAAGAGTCGACCCTGCAACGCAATTTCCAGGGCTACACCACCCACGGCCACTGCGACTTGATCGGCCTGGGCGTCTCGGCCATCAGCCAGATCGGCGACCTGTACTGCCAGAACAGCAGCGACCTGACCCAGTACCAGAACCTGCTGGGTGGCGCGCAACTGGCCACCAGCCGCGGCCTGGTGTGCAATCAGGACGACCGCGTCAGGCGCGCGGTGATCCAGCAGTTGATCTGCAATTTCAGCCTCGACTTCGAGGCCATCGAGCAGCAGTTCAACATCGACTTTCGCGGTTACTTCGGCGACCTCTGGCCGCAACTGCAAGCCATGGCCGAAGACGGCCTGATCAAGCTGAGCAACCAAGGCATTGAAGTGCTGCCGGCCGGGCGCCTGCTGGTGCGTTCGGTGTGCATGGTGTTCGACACGTATCTGGAGCAACAGAATCGACAGCGTTTTTCCCGGGTCATCTAGGGCGTCATGAGCCGCGGCCCGACCGTTCGGCGCGGCAACTTGTCGCAGGTGGCGGGCAAAAAATGTCGGGACAGACAAGGCGCAAACAAGCCTGATACTTGACGCTGGGATAATCGGCGGCTGCAAGTGACGGTCAGCGCTGGAAATACCCTGAATGGACTGCACGAGCGCATTTTTCCGCAGTGGCCTGGAAGCTACAAACGGACAGCTTTACGACTAAGCGCCAATACGGCACGGACTGGCCGGAACCTCCTCCCGTGAGTTACCCTTACGGCTTATGTGTGTTTTCCCACAAGGATTCTATTGAATGTCCGAGCCAGTAAAACTGCGCGCTCACAACCAGGCCCATTGCAAGGATTGCAGCCTGGCCCCCCTCTGCCTGCCACTTTCTCTGAATCTGGAAGACATGGATGCGCTGGACGAAATCGTTAAACGCGGCCGCCCGCTGAAAAAAGGCGAGTTCCTGTTTCGCCAGGGCGACGCCTTCGACTCCGTCTATGCAGTGCGCTCCGGTGCGCTGAAGACCTTCAGTCTCAGCGACGGCGGCGAAGAACAGATCACCGGCTTCCACCTGCCCAGCGAACTGGTCGGCCTGTCTGGCATGGACACCGAGATCCACCCGGTTTCCGCCCAGGCCCTGGAAACCACATCGGTTTGTGAAATCCCCTTCGAACGCCTCGACGAACTGGCCCTGCAGTTGCCCCAACTGCGCCGCCAGCTGATGCGGGTGATGAGCCGCGAGATCCGCGACGACCAGCAGATGATGCTGTTGCTGTCGAAAAAGACCGCCGACGAGCGCATCGCCACTTTCCTGGTCAACCTGTCGGCACGCTTTCGCGCCCGCGGCTTCTCGGCCAACCAGTTCCGCTTGAGCATGTCGCGCAACGAGATCGGCAACTATCTGGGCCTGGCGGTGGAAACCGTGTCCCGGGTGTTCACCCGCTTCCAGCAGAACGCGCTGATCGCCGCCGAAGGCAAAGAGGTGCACATTCTCGATCCGATCCAGCTGTGCGCCCTCGCCGGCGGCTCCCTGGAAGGCTGAGGCAGAGCCCCCCGTCCGAGCCAAGCGGCTCGGTCGGGGCTATACTGGCGCGCTCCACTTCATGCCCGCCAGGACACCGCCACGATGGCCTTCGACTCCTTCGACATCAAATCCCTGATCCGCCCAGTCATCGACTTCCCCAAGCCGGGCGTGATCTTCCGTGACATCACTCCCCTGTTCCAGTCGCCCAAGGCCTTGCGCCTGGTCGCCGACACCTTTGCCCAGCGTTATGTCGAAGAAGACTTCACTCACGTCGGTGCCATGGACGCCCGCGGCTTCCTGATCGGCTCGATCATCGCCTATCAACTGAACAAACCGCTGATCCTGTTCCGCAAGCAAGGCAAGCTGCCGGCCGATGTGCTTGCCGAGGGTTACCAGACCGAATACGGCGAAGCCTTCCTGGAAGTACATGCCGACAGCCTGTGCGAAGGCGATTCGGTGCTGATGTTCGATGACCTGATCGCCACCGGCGGTACCTTGATCGCCGCGGCCAACCTGGTGCGCCGCATGGGGGCCAGCGTCTACGAAGCCGCCGCCATCATCGACCTGCCTGAGCTGGGCGGTTCGCAACGCCTGCGCGACCTGGACATTCCAACCTTCTGCCTGACGCAGTTCTCGTTGAGCGAGCGGTAAATCACTCCGCCCTTGAGTAGTCAGGCCCGACGCTATCGCGAGCAAGCTCGCTCCTACAGTCGCTTGCATTCCCCTGTAGGAGCGAGCTTGCTCGCGAAGCAATAGCCCTACAGCCCCATCTGCTTGCTGATGATTTCGTTCATCACTTCCCGGGTGCCGCCGCCGATGGACAGGATGCGGTTGTCGCGATACAGCCGCTCCACCAGGCTTTCGCGCATGTAACCCAGCCCGCCGAGAATCTGCACGGCATCGTGGGTGATGCGGTCGGCGGCATCGGTGGCGAAATTCTTGGCCATGGAAATCTCCTTGATCACGCTCTGGCCCGCCGCCATCTTCGCCGCCTGGCGATAAGTGAATTCGCGGGACACTTCCAGCGCGGTCGCCATCTCCGCCAGGCGATGCTTGATCACCTGGAACTTGCCGATGGGCTTGCCAAAGGCCTCGCGCTCCCGGGCCCACTTCAGGCTCTCTTCCAGCGCCAACTGCGCGGTCATGTTGGCCATCAAGGCCAGCGCCAGACGCTCGCTCTGGAAGTTGCCCATGATGCAGGCGAAGCCCAGGTTCTCGACGCCAATCAAGTGGCTGGCCGGCACCCGGCAATCGTCGAAAAACAGCTCGGCGGTATCCGACGCCCACCAGCCCATCTTCTTCAGTTGCCGGCCGACGGTGAATCCCGGCGTGCCCTTATCAATCAGCAGCAGGCTGATGCCGCCGAAACCGGGCTCGCCGGTACGTACCGCCACCGTGTAGAAATCGGCGCGCACGCCACTGGTGATAAAGGTCTTGCTGCCACTGACGCGATAGAAGTCGCCGTCACGCAGCGCCCGGGTCTGCAGATTGGCCACGTCCGAACCGCCGCCGGGCTCGGTGACCGCCAGGGCGCTGATCTTTTCCCCCGCCAATACCTGCGGCACCACCCGCTCGCGAACCTCGGGGCGCGCCCATTTGACGATCGGCGGCAAACCGATGTCCAGCGAGCCCAGGCCCGCCACCAGGCCGCCGGAGCCACAGCGCATCAGCTCCTCGCTGGCGGCGATCTTGGCGAACAGGTCGCCCTCATGGCTGCCCCCCAGGGCTTCTGGATAGCCGATACCGAGGATGCCGGCCGCGCCAGCCTTGAGGTACAGCTCGCGGGGGAAGCCTTGCGCCTCCTCCCATTGATCGATGTCCGGGAGGATTTCCCGCTCGACGAAACGTCGAACGCTGTCGCGGACCAACTGATGGCTAGGGTCGAAGTATTCCTGGCAGGCAGACATCGGCAAGCTCCTCTGAAGGTTGAGGAAACTTACCTAGCGCTTGCTTGGTTTTCAAGAAGGACCGCCCGAACCACCTGTAGGAGCCAGCTTGCTGGCGATGCAGGCGACGCGGTGCGCCAGGTCGGGCGGCCATCGCGAGCCAGCTCGCTCCTACAGTAGTTTTTTGCTCGCAGCCGAAACACTTACAGCGCGATCGGCTTGCGCCCGGCAAACGAGTGCGCCAGGGTGCCGCCGTCCACCAGTTCCAGCTCGCCGCCCAGGGGCACGCCATGGGCGATACGCGAGGTGATCAGGCCTTTGTTGGTCAACAGCTGGGCAATGTAATGGGCGGTCGCCTCGCCTTCCACCGTCGGGTTGGTGGCCAGAATCACCTCAGTGAAACTGCCTTGCTCTTCGATTCGCGCCAGCAGCTGGGGGATGCCGATGGCTTCGGGGCCCAGGCCGTCGAGCGGCGACAGGTGGCCCTTGAGCACGAAGTAGCGACCGCGATAACCGGTCTGCTCCACCGCGTAGACATCCATCGGTCCCTCGACCACGCACAGCAGCGTGTCGTCGCGCCGCGGATCGGCGCATTGCGGGCACAGGTCGTCCTCGGTCAGGGTGCGGCACAGGCGGCAGTGGCCGACGCCCTCCATGGCCTGGCTCAGCGCCTGGGCCAATCGCGTACCGCCGCTGCGGTCGCGCTCCAGCAGCTGCAAGGCCATGCGCTGGGCGGTTTTCTGACCCACGCCCGGCAAAGTGCGCAGGGCGTCGATCAGTTGGCGAATCAGGGGGCTGAAGCTCATGGGTAAAGGTCCGACAAAACGACGAGACGCGGTTTATACCCGCGCCTCCGATTAGCGTCAAATGCTCAGTCCGGGGCGACCCGCACCACCAGCTTGCCGAAGTTACGCCCTTCCAGCAGCCCGATGAAGGCTTGCGGTGCGTGCTCCAGGCCGTCGACCACATCTTCCTTGAACTTGACCTTGCCCTGCAGCACCCAGGGCGCCATGGCGCTGACAAACTCCGGCTGCCGATCGCCGTAGTCGTCGAACACGATAAACCCCTGGATGCGCACGCGCTTGGTCAACAGCTGGCGCTGCAACAGTGGCAGGCGGTCAGGTCCTGGCGGCAACTCCTGAGCGTTGTACTGGGCGATCAGCCCGCACAGCGGAATCCGCGCCTTGGGGTTGAGCAACGGCAGCACCGCATCGAACACCTTGCCACCGACGTTTTCAAAGTAGATGTCCACGCCCTCGGAGCAGGCTTGCGCCAGTTCGTCGGCAAAGTCCGGGCTGTGATGGTCGATACAGGCATCGAACCCCAGCTCCTCGACCACATAGCGGCACTTGTCGGCACCGCCCGCCACCCCGATCACCCGCAGCCCCTTGATCTTGGCCACCTGCCCCACCACCGAGCCCACGGCGCCCGACGCCGCGGCCACCACCAGGGTTTCCCCGGCCTTGGGCTGGCCGATGTCCATCAGGCCCATGTAGGCGGTCATGCCCGGCATACCCAGCACGCCCAGGGCCATCGAAGGGCTGGGCAAACCCGCCGGCACCGGTATCAGGTTACGCCCGTCGCAAATGCTGTGGCTCTGCCATCCGGTGGCGCCTACCACCAGGTCGCCCTCCTGGAATTTCGGATTCAGCGAGCGCTCGACCCGGCTCACCGCGCCGCCGGTCATCACTTCGTTGATTTGCACCGGGGCGGCGTAGGACGGCGCATCACTCATGCGCCCGCGCATATAAGGGTCCAGCGACAGGTAAAGGGTCTTGAGCAGCACCTGGCCATCCGCCAGGTCCGGCAGCGCCACCCGCTCCAGGCGGAAGTTTTCCGGCACAGGGGCGCCCTGGGGCCGGGAGGCCAGAACAATGCGCTGGTTGAGGGTCAATGCTTGCGACATCAGAGCAACTCCTTATCGAGAATTGAATCGGGCCATACAGAGTGCAGACCATCGTACTGCGATCGGCGTTCGATGTTTCTCATCCCGTAGCCGCTGCCGCAGGCTGCGATCGATTGCACGGCAACCGCAATCATCCAGCCAGACCCCATCGCCTGAATGACGACCGCTGCGCGCTCGATCGCAGCCTGCGGCAGCGGCTACAGGCGCCACAAACAAAAATGCCAGGCGCGATGCCTGGCATTTTCAAGTCCGACCGATGCGCGGGCGCGAATCAGAACGGCAGTTTCATACCCGGTGGCAGTTGCATGCCAGCGGTCACGCCGGACATCTTGTCCTGGCTGTTGGCTTCGATCTTGCGCACGGCGTCGTTGACGGCGGCGGCGAACAGATCTTCCAGCACTTCGCGGTCATCTTCGCTGACGCCTTCCAGCAGGCTTGGGTCGATGCTCACGCGCTTGATGTCGTGACGACCGGTCATGACCACGGTGACCATATCGCCACCCGCCTTGCCGGTGACTTCGGCGTTGGCCAGCTCTTCCTGCATCTTGGCCATTTTTTCCTGCATCTGCTGCGCCTGCTTCATCAGGCCGGCCATGCCACCTTTCATCATGGGAATCACCTCAAAGTACTTGGATAAAAACAGCACCCGGCCTCAAGGCCCGGCGCCCTTCAGTTATTAACCCTGGCTGACCAGGGCCTCGACAGGTTCAATAGTATCGTGACGGACCACCGCGCCGAACTCCCGCACCATCTGCTGGATGAACGGATCGCCGTGGATCGACTCCTCGGCCTCGCGCTGGCGATTGGCCCGGCGGCGTGACGCGGCCTGGGCCGGGGTCTCCTGCTCGGGCTTGATCAGCTCGATGCTCACCGTCAGCGTGCGCTGGTGGTACTGGTTCAGGGCATCGTTCAGGCGCCGCTGCTGGGTGGCGTTGAACAGGGCGCTGTGGGCCGGGTCCAGGTGCAGCAACCAGTTATCGCCCTCGGCGGCGATCAAGGTGCAGTTGGCGGCGATGCTCGCCGTCATCCCGGAAATCGGCAGCTTGGGGAACAGCTCCAGCCACTCCAGCGCCAGGCCGGTGGCCGGCTGGGCGGCTGGCAACGGCTCGGGTTCCGGCTCGGGATCGGCGGCGTGCTCGCTGGCCAGTTCGTCCAGGTAGCTGTAGGCCGAATCCATGTCTGGCTCGATGTAGTCTTCGTCCAGCGGCGGCTCGTCGTCTAGGTCGATCCCCGGTGTCGCGGCATCGACCTCGGCAACGCTGGGCTCCGGCACCGGGGCGCTGACCCATTCCGGCGCATCCGGCACCACGCTGTCCGGGGTCTGGGTCGGCATCGGAGTCAGCTCAGGCTGCTCCGCGGCGGTTTCCAGCACGGGCTCGATGGCCGGTTGCTGCGCGACGACCGGTTCGACCGGGTCGTTCCACGGCAGGTCGATCACCTCTTCGGCGACGACAGGCGCTGTCTCTGGCGGCGTCTCGACCACCGGTTGCGGTGCAGGCGCCACCGGCGCTGCAGAAACAGGTGCAGGCGTTGCAACCGGGGCCGCGGCAGGTGCGGCCACGGGAGCGGCCTCGACCACTGGCGCGACGGCGGCAACTACCGGCGCAGCAACGGCTGCGCCAGCCACGGATTGGGCGGAATCAACTGTGGCCTGGCTGATCCCCACTGGCTTTAGCGGCTGTCTCGGCGCGTCTGCCGAGTCCGCTGGCCGGAAGGCCAGCATCCGCAGCAGGACCATCTCGAAACCACCCCGCGGGTCCGGCGCCAGCGGCAGGTCGCGCCGGCCGATCAGGCCCATCTGGTAATAGAACTGCACATCTTCGGCCGGCAACGCCTGGGCCAGGGCCAGCACCCGGTCGCGGTCGCCATGCCCGTTGTCGACACCGTCCGGCAAGGCCTGGGCAATGGCCACGCGGTGCAGGACATTGAGAATCTCCGACAGCACGCCGTTCCAGTCCGGACCCTGTTCGGCCAGGTGGCGCACGGCCTCGAGCAAGGCCTTGGCATCGCCGTCGATCAGCGCATGCAGGACGTCGTAGACCTGGCCGTGATCGAGGGTGCCGAGCATCGCCCGCACATCGGCGGCCATGACCTTGCCTTCGCCGAAGGCGATGGCCTGGTCGGTGAGGCTCATGGCATCGCGCATCGAACCGTCGGCGGCGCGGCCCAACAGCCACAGCGCGTCGTCTTCGAACGGCACGTTCTCGACGCCCAGCACGTGAGTCAGGTGCTCGACCACTCGCTCCGGGGTCATGTTCTTCAGGGAGAACTGCAGGCAGCGCGAAAGAATCGTTGCCGGAAGTTTCTGCGGGTCGGTGGTCGCCAGAATGAATTTGACGTAAGGCGGCGGCTCTTCCAGGGTCTTCAACAAGGCGTTGAACGAGTGGCTGGACAGCATGTGCACTTCGTCGATCAGGTAGACCTTGAAGCGCCCGCGGCTCGGGGCGTACTGCACGTTGTCCAGCAGCTCGCGCGTGTCCTCGACCTTGGTCCGGCTCGCGGCGTCGATCTCGATCAGGTCGACGAAACGCCCTTCGTCGATCTCGCGGCATACCGAGCAGGTGCCGCAGGGCGTGGAGGTAATGCCTGTTTCACAGTTCAGGCATTTGGCAATGATCCGCGCGATGGTGGTCTTGCCCACCCCGCGGGTGCCGGTAAACAGATAGGCATGGTGCAGCCGCTGACTGTCCAAGGCATTGATCAGAGCCTTGAGCACATGGGTCTGGCCGACCATTTCGCGAAACGAGCGCGGACGCCATTTACGTGCAAGAACCTGATAACTCATCGAAAACCGTCGCAACTGGGAAGCGGAAGCCCGTAATGCTAGCGGAGCAAGGGCGAAATTGCATCCGGTGCGCTCGTCTAATCTGGCTAAGCTGCTTTTTGTCGGGCTTGTCAGCGGCCTTTTCCTGCGTGGAGACTCTATGCGTTTAGCCTTGGGCGCCTTTCTGCTGGTTGCCATGAATGGTTTTGCCGCAGAACCGGCCCTGCGCTTCTCGATCCCCGACAGCTGGGCCATGCCCGTGGTACAGATCGAACGTGGCCGGCCCACCCAGGGCATTCTCCACGACCTGATGGCCAGCCTCGCCACCCAGGTCGGCAACCCGGCCGAATTCCATGTCCTGGCCCGGGCCCGCGTGCAGGCAGCCATGGACCACAAGGAAATCGATGTCCGCTGCTATGTCGCCCAACCCTGGCTGCCCAACCCGTCCGGCGATTACATCTGGAGCATCCCGCTGTTCGTCCAGCGCGACCTGCTGGTCAGCCACGAGCGTCCCCCGCTCCCGGTCATTCCCGGGGAGCTACCGATGCAGCCCATCGGCACCGTCCTCAGCTACACCTACCCTTCCCTGCAACCCTTGTTCGACAGCCGCCAGTTGCTCCGCGACGACGCGCGCAACCAGGAACAGGTGCTGCAAAAACTCTGGGCCGGCCGCTACCGCTACGCGGTGAGCAACCAATGGACGCTGGACTGGTTCAATCAGACCCTGCCACCCGACCAGCAGTTGCATGGCGTGGCCGTCCTGCAGGAACAGGCGGTCGGCTGCGTCATCCGCAACGATCCGGCGCTACCGGTGCAACGAGTGCTGCGCACCTTGTTGCGCATGAAGATGTCAGGAGAGATCAACGACATCATCGGTTTGTACACCGGCCACAGGCCGACCGAGAGCGCCCCGCAAAGCTATGGGGCGCCGTAGCTGTCAGCCGGCTTCGTCCTGCGGACACCATTCCAGCGGCGGCAGGAAGGTCGCCACCCAGCCCGGCACCTCGCTGGCCGGCATGGGCGGGGCGATGAAATAGCCTTGCGCCACATCGCAGCCCAGCGACATCAGCAACTCGCCGTGCTCCATGGTTTCCAGGCCTTCGGCCACCACCTGCCGATCAAACGCCCGGGCCAGGCCGATCAGGGCCTGGGTCAGCGCCAGGTCGCCCTTGTCGTGCAGCATGTCGCGCACGAACATGCGGTCGATCTTGATGGTCTGGGTGCGCAAGCGCTTGAGGTAACTCAGCGACGAATGCCCGGTGCCGAAATCCCCCAGGGAGAATTGCACACCCAGCGCCTGGCAGGCCTCGAGGCAAGCGCTGACGTGCTGGAGATTCTCCACCGCCACCGCCTCGACGATTTCCAGGTCCAGCAACTGCGGGGCAATCTGCGGATGGCGCTCGAGCACCGCCTTGAGCCGGTCGACGAAATCCCCCCGCTGGAAATGCCGCGCGGCGATATTGACGCTGACCGGCCAACGCTGTCCGGCCAACTGCCATTGCCGCAACTGGGCCATGACCTGCTCCATCACCCACTCGCCGATATCGACGATCAGGTCGGTCTCCTCCACCAACGGCAGGAACTCCCGAGGCGCAACCATGCCCCGCTGCGGATGCTGCCAACGCAGCAACGCCTCGAAACCCACCACCTCGCCGCTGCGCATGTTGACCTTGGGTTGAAAGTGCAGGCACAGCTCGCCGGCCGCCAGCGCCTGCCGGACCCGCTCCACTGTCTGGTGGGTGGCCTTGACCTCGCGGTCGCGCGACACATCGAACAAGTGGAAGCGATTGCGCCCGCTCTGCTTGGCCACGTACATCGCCTGGTCGGCATGCCGCAGCAAGGTGTCGGCATCGTCGTTATCGGCGGGAAACAGCGTGACGCCGATGCTGGCGCAGACGTTGATCTCCTTGTCCTGGATCAGATAAGGCGTGGCGATCACCCCCAGCACCCGGTGCAGCGCCGCCCGCAACTCGCGAATGTCGCGCACATGGCGCAGGATCAGCACGAACTCGTCCCCGGCCAGCCGCGCCACCACGTCTTCGCCGCGAATGATCGAGCGCAGGCGCGCCGCTACCTCCACCAATAACAGGTCGCCACTGGCATGCCCGTAGCCATCGTTGACCGCCTTGAAGCCGTCGAGATCGAGCATGCACACCGCCAGCGCAATGTTCTCCTTGCGCGAGTAGTCCAGCGCCTGGTTGAGCAGGTCGGACAGAAAGGAACGGTTGGGCAAACCAGTCAGCACATCGTGCCCGACCCGCCATTGCAGCGAGTGCAACAAGCGCCGTTTTTCGCTGATATCGAAACGGATCGCCACATAACGCTGGACCCGACCAGTGGCCTCATCGAGCAAGGGCACGATGGTGCTGTCGACCCAATACAAGGTCCCATCCTTGGCCCGGTTGCAGATCTCGCCCTTCCAGACCTGGCCCAGGGCAATGGTGCGCCACATGCTGCTGAAAAATTCGGGGGGGTGCAGGCCGGAGCCGAGGATCCGGTGATTGGCGCCCAGCAGCTCTTCACGGCTGTAGCCGGAAATCGAACAGAACTGGTCGTTGACGTAGGTGATCCGGCCGGTCAGGTCGGTCTCGGAAAAAATGGCGGCTGCATCCACGGCCCTGCGGTATTTCTCATCCATGAGTCTGGCTCACTGTCGCTAGCGGTTGAACCGCTCGACCAAGGCACGAGGCCCGGAAGAGATGTTTGGGCGTTCATCCTCACTCACTTCGCAAACCCAGGCAGGCTTAGGCTGCTGCTCCGAAGGTATCTGCTGAACAGAGGTGACCGGCACATTCAGACGCACGTTAAAACTCCATAGACAGCATTCGACAATGCCAGCCCAGACAAGCCGGCAAGAGGCCGACCGAGAAAAATGGCGCACCGTCTCGCCCCACCTGACACAATTGCAACCGTACAGTGACCCGCACCGTCATTGATCTTCGAATCGACGAAGATCAACTAAAATCAGTCAGGGATCAGCCGAATTTGGCGGGTGGGACACTGGCAATCATCAGCGAGACGTTCGCGCCTGCGCCATACCCTCGATTCTGGTGAACAAGGAAAATGCAATGAGTTCTTGTTTCATCAGTTCATCTTCTGAAACTAGATCACCAAATGCCTGTCCGAAGCGTCGATTCTACGAATTGCATCACATTTTGCAAGGCAAGGTGATGAATCATGGCGTTGCCTAATGCAAAGATTTATCGTTAAGTTCTTGATTCTAAATGGGAATTGAGCGATGCAAATTTCAAGTTTGGGTCCAGCCATCAGGCGTTACCGCAAGGTAGCGGGGCTTACTCAGGCTGAACTAGGCGAAAAAACCGGTTTTGACCCTAAAACCATCAGCCGCTTCGAAACCGGCACCTACACCCCCAGTGTGGAAGCCCTGTTCCTGCTGGCCGATGTACTCGGGGTGAAGCTGAAAGCCTTTTTCGCAGATCTGGGCGACGAAGACGAACAGCGGGCGTATCTGTTCGGTGTCATTCACAAAGCCACCCCGAAGGACCTGGGAAAGCTGATAGCAGCGGTAGACCTGGCCTTGTCCAAGCCTTAGAGCCGAGCAACACGCAGAGGAGGCAGCCCTATCGAAGCCGATAGCCTGCCTCCTCTTCATTTCCCCCAGATGACTCCTGACAGGAACTGACAGCGGCGCCCCTTAAGCTGGCGTGCGCAGCCCAACCACTCCAGGAGTCCAGATGATCGCTACCAGCACTTACCTTCTGCTTTACGTCGACAGCCCCGCCACCAGCGCCAACTTTTACAGCCGCCTGCTGGACAGGCCACCGGTCGAGCTGTCGCCGACCTTTGCCCTGTTTATTATTGATTCGGGGCTCAAGCTCGGCCTCTGGTCCAGACAGGATGTCGAACCAGCCACCCAAGTCACCGGCAGTGGCGGCGAACTGGCCCTGGCCGTGGCCGATAAGCAGACCGTCGACCTGCTGCACGGCCAATGGGCCGAATCCGGCGTGAACATCGCCCAGGCCCCGACCACCCTGGACTTCGGCTACACCTTCGTCGCCCTGGACCCGGACGGGCATCGGCTCAGGGTGTTTTGCCTCACCCCGGAGTGAACAGGAGCCGTGCCGATAGAGCCCGGCAGCACAGAGCGGCGCCGCGCCCAGCGCCCCTCCAACTGCATCGCCATCACACTGCCGAGGACGATCGCCGCGCCCACGATCACCGCGCCATGCACCCGCTCATGCAGGACCAGCGCCGCCAGCAGCATGGCGATCGGCGGTATCAGGTACATGGCGATGGATGCCCGGCTGACTTCGACCCGCGCCAGCACATAGGCCCACGCCAGGTAAGCCAGCGCACTGGGAAACAGCCCCAGCAGCAACACCGCCAGGTTCACCCGCCACGGCGCCTGGACCACCGCGACCGCCAGCCCCGGCCAATACAGGCTCAACAGCAAGGTGCCGGCCCAGACCATGTAGCACACGGTGGTCAGCAGGTCGTAACGCCCCGAATAGCGCCGCTGCAAAACGAAGTACAAGCCCCAGGAGAAGGCCGCCAGCAGCACCAGCAATCCCCGGGGCTCGATCGACGCCACGCCCTGGTCGCCCCAGACCACCACGACCGCCCCCAGCAACCCCAGCCCGACACACCCCCAGCGCCAGCCGCTGACCGGCTCCCTCAACCAGAAAAACGCAATCAGGGTGCTGAAGATCGGCGCCGACTGCGCCAGCACACTGGATGCCCCCGCGCTCAACCCCTGCTGGCCATAGTTGAGGCTGACGTGATGCAGGGCGATGGCAAAAAAGCCCAGCACCAGCAACCAGGGCAGATCGCGCCAACGCGGCAGGGAGATTCTTTTCACCAGGGCGATTGCCCCCATGAACAGCGAGGCAATCAGAAAGCGCAGCAACGCCAGATGGCCAGGTTCGTAGCCTTCCAGCCCGATGTGGATACCCACCGGGGAGTAGGCCCAACACAGAATGACCGCGGCGGTCGCCAGGACCAGCTTCAACGCAGGAGAGATGTTCAAGACACAGGCACTCGGCAGCACAAGGAAGGCCTTCAGTCTCCCGCCCGCCACAACTCACCACAATTAACGGATACTGAGACCAGACCTCACTGGAAATGAGCAATGGAACTGAGCCAACTGAAAATGGTGAAAGCGGTCGCCCGCACCGGCAGCATTGCCCGAGCGGCCGAACAACTGCATTGCGTGCCCTCCAACATCACCAACCGCCTCAAGCAACTGGAAGGCGAGCTGGGCACCTGCCTGTTTATCCGCGCCGGCCGCGGGCTGAGAATCAGTCCGGACGGGGAAATCTTTCTCGGCTACAGCGAGCGCATCCTGGCCCTGGTGGATGAGGCCAAACGGGCGGTCGACCGCAAGGCCGAACCCAGCGGTATCCTGCGCATCGGCGCCATCGAATCCTGCGCTGGCGGGCGCTTGCCACCGTTGCTGGCGGAATTCCATCAGCGCTTTCCACAGGTCACTCTGGAGCTGGTAACCGGCACCTGGTCGCAGTTGTTCGAGGAACTGCAACATCACCGGATCGACGGCGCACTGGTCGCGGTCGACACCCTCCCCCCGAAACTGGAGCGCACCGCTCTCTACAACGAGCCCCTGGTGCTGGTTACCAGCGCCCACGCCGCGCCCGTACTGAGCCCGCGCGACCTGCAAGACCAGACCCTGTTCATGTGGCCCGGCGGCTGCCCTTACCGCCGCGCCCTGGAGCACTGGCTGAACGCTCACGACGTGACCGCGACCATCATCGGTTACGCCAGTTGGGGCACCATTATCGACTGCGTCAGCGCTGGCGCCGGCATGACCCTGGCCCCGGAAGGCGTGCTCGACCGCTACACCCTGTCCGCGGGCCTGGCGCGCCACCGCTTCGCCGACCTGCAGCCGATCGACATTCGTTTTGTCTGGAACAAGGAAATACAACGCCACACCGCACGGGACGCGTTTGCGCAGTTATTGCAGGAACGATTGGGGAAATGAAACGAGCGACCGGCGAGAGGCCAGATCAGGATAAAACAGGGGGAGAATTCAGAATATTCGTCGAGGACCGACAGAGGGCGTTATGGAGGCAACCCCACCAGCCACACCCCGGCACACAATGTCACCGCTGCGGCTGCTCCCTTCCAGGCCTGACCGGGTTCACGGCTGATCGTTGCGAGGGGACCAATGGGGTCACCATAACGATGCTCACCTGACGGCGAGCCGCGCCATTGTACCTATCTGCGGCGAAGTTACAACCGCTCTGTAAAGATTAAAAAATCTGAACGGCTTCAAGTACTTGGATCATTACCCCGCTCGCTTGTCGATTCCTGTAGCCGCTGCCGCAGGCTGCGCTCGACGGCGAAGCCGTCGCCAACCATTTGTCGAGCAGCAACGAAACGCCCTGTTGTCCGCCATTGCGGCCGCTGCGCGACCGATCGCAGCCTGCGGCAGCGGCTACAGGGACCGCGCATGAGCGAGATGGCAGTTTTGCGGCGAGCCGGCAGTCGATTTTTCGCTTTGTTTTGTAAGGGGTTTCCTAGAAACTCTGGAACGCCTTTGGGCGGGTTGTACCCCTGAATTTGATCGGGCAGTCTGCGGGGGTCGTTGCAATTTCAACGACCCGGATGTGGAAGTCCGGAAAAGTCATTGGTACAGCGCTCAACAGCGACTGCTGGCGTTTTGCGTCCGCAGATCCGTGTTATGGCGACCATGCGTGGGGCACTTTCGAGTGCGCCGGGTTTTGGGTACCAAGGACTCCCCGGTCTTCCACACCCACGCATGGCTGCCACCCTCTCGTGTGGAAGCGAGACTGGCGGCTTTCACTTTTCAGAGAGTCGTAGGTACCCACATGAAAAAGCTCGTCCCCGACCCACCCTTCACCACCCCGCGCCGATTACGCGACCCTGAACTGGATGCAGCCAATGCCTCCCTGCTCCTGTCGCTCAACGACCAGAAACAACCGCTGCTGGCGCAACTGCAAGAAACCCGCAGCCAGCCATTCGGCCTGCATGACGCCCAGCAACGGCCGCTGTTCGCGGTGCAGGCCGGGGTGAATGCCGAAGAAGCCTTGATGCACGTCTCGCTACTGCTCAAATGCGCCGAAGAAGTCTCGGATGAAATCACCGAACAGGGCAGCGGCATCGAACGCGGGCTGATCTGGTCCATGGTGCATTCCGTGGAGATGGCTCGCGCGGTGGTCGATGCCTTGCTCGATGGCGTGCGTACCAGCCGCTGATCGCGATCCAGGGGCTTGCTTGCGATGCAGGCGACGCGGTGTGGAAGCAGACCGTGGGGATGCCATCGCGAGCAAGCTTCGCTCCTACAGAAGCAGATGGTGAGCTCAGGCTTGTTCGAGTGCTGCGTCGGCCTTGCCGCCGGCCTGCTGGATCACCAGGTGGATGAAGTGCAGCTTGGCGATCACCGCCGGCGGCAGGATGAAGGGATAGAAATCCGGCTGGCCCATGCTGCGCGACAGTTCGTTGAGCATGCCGGCCAGTTCGATCCAGGCGTTAACAAAAGAGAGGAACGCCGGGCCGCCAGGGTGCTGCGGGTCATATAGGGTATCCAGCGGGAACGGCTGGTAGTCGAAGTCCATTTCCCGGGCGCTCATGCCGAAGCCCAGCGCGGTGTCGACCGCGTCCATCATGTGCAGGTAGTGGGCCCAGGTTTCCGCCCAGTCTTCCCAGGGATGCATGGTGGCGTAGGCGCTGACGCAGGTCTGCGACCAATCGCTCGGTGCGCCCTGCTGGTAATGCCGGTCCAGGGCTTCGGCGTAGCTCGCGCGTTCGTCGCCGAACAGCGCGCGACAGGGTTCCAGCCAATGGCTGCCTGCGATCAGGCGATCCCAGTAGTAATGCCCCACCTCATGCCGGAAGTGGCCGAGCAAGGTGCGATAAGGTTCGCGCATCTGTACCCGCACCTGCTCGCGATACGCATCGTCGGCCTCCTTGATGTCGAGGGTGATCAGGCCGTTGGCGTGGCCGGTCATGGGCGCCCTGCCCTGCAGATCGATGCCGACAAAATCGAAAGCCAGGCCGGCCTCTTCATCCTCGGCCTTGGCGATCAGCGGCAAGCCCAGGCTCACCAGTTGCGCCACCAGGCGGCGCTTGGCGATTTCCACCATGCGCCAGCGCTCGGGGTTTTCCGGCACGCCAAGATCGGGAATGGTCCGGTTCAGCCTGCACGCCACACACAGGGTAGCGGCGCCATGCGCAGGCAGCAGCCAGTTGCAGGCTGCCGCGGTATCGAGGTTGGCGCAACGCCGGAACAGCCCGGCTTGCGGATCGACGTCCAGCCGCCAGGTATCGGCCTCCGGTCCTGGCTGCAGCGACGACAGGCGACTCTGCTCGGGCTGATAACCCAGGGCCGCCGAACAGGCCAGGCACTGACTGTTGCGAAAGAACAGCGATTGCCCACAGCGACACCGCCAGACCTTACTGTTGCGGCTGTCTTCACGGACAAAGGGTGCGGCGATACGGGAACTGAGCTGTTCGAAGAAGCGGTACATGGCGATCTCTCCCTGGGCGTGCCAAGACTAGATCATATGGACGAGATGATCGTTCCATCACCTTCAGGGCGCTCCTGCCGGGGAACGCCATTCCATGTAGCCGCTGCCGCAGGCTGCGACAAGGTCCGCAGGACCTTCTGGCGCCCAACAGAGCAACGCCCGCTGTGCGACCGATCGCAGCCTTCGGCAGCGGCTACAGGGTTATACCGAGATGCCGTGCTGGCCGAGGAAGGCCACGAAGGCTTCTTCGTCCAGCACTTTCAGGCCCAATTCGTTGGCCTTGGCCAGCTTGGAGCCGGCACCGGGGCCGGCCACCACGCAGTGGGTCTTGGCCGAAACGGAACCGGCGACCTTGGCGCCCAGGCTTTCCAGCTTGTCCTTGGCCACGTCGCGGCTCATCAGCTCCAGCGAGCCGGTGAGCACCCAGGTCTGACCGGCCAGCGGCAGCCCTTCCACCACTTTCTTCTCGCTCTGCCAGTGCATGCCGAAGGCTTGCAACTGCGCCTCGATGGCCAGTGCCCGCTCGGCGTTTTCCGCGATGTCGAAGAACTCGCGCACGGCCTTGGCCTGCTTCTCCGGCAGGGTCTGGCGCATGTCCAGCCAGTCCGCCTTGACCACACCGTCGAGGGTCGCGAACTTGTCCGCCAGCTTCTGCGCCGCACCCGGCCCCACCGATGGAATGTTCAACTTGTCGAGCATGCCACCCAGGGTGGTGCTGGCAGCGAACTCCGCGCCCAAGTCGCCCTGATCCTGCAACTGCAGCCCGCACTGCTGCGGATCGAGCAGGGCACCGATTACCTGCTGGTTATGGCTGTCCTCGAAGAAGCTGTGAATCTCGTGAGCCACTTCCAGGCCGATATCCGGCAGGTAGGTCAGTACTTCCGGCAAGGCCTGCTGCACGCGCTCCAGCGAGGCCAGGGAGCGCGCCAGGACCTTGGCCGTCTCCTCGCCCACATCGGGAATGCCCAGGGCGTAGATGAAACGCGCCAGGCCCGGCTTCTTGCTGTCTTCGATGGCCTTGAGCAGCTTGTTGCTGGAGACTTCGGCGAAGCCTTCCAGATCGATGATCTGCTCGTACTTGAGCTTGTAGAGATCGGCCGGCGAACCAATGAGCTTTTCGTCCACCAGCTGTTCGATGGTCTTGTCGCCCAGCCCTTCGATATCCATCGCCCGACGGGAAACGAAGTGGATGATCGCCTGCTTGAGCTGCGCGCCACAGGCCAGGCGACCGACACAGCGGTACACCGCGCCTTCGCTGATGGTTTCCTTGCCCTTGCTGCGCTTGATCAACTGCGTGCGCTCGACATGGGAGCCGCACACCGGGCAGGTCTGCGGGATATGCACCTTGCGCGCATTTTCCGGACGACGCTCGGCGACCACCTGCACCACTTGCGGAATCACATCGCCCGCACGACGGATGATCACGGTGTCGCCGATCATCAGGCCCAGGCGCGCCACTTCGTCCATGTTGTGCAGGGTCGCGTTGGAGACGGTGACACCCGCCACCTTGACCGGTTTCAGACGGGCCACCGGGGTCACCGCGCCGGTGCGGCCAACCTGGAATTCCACGTCCAGCAGCTCGGTCAGCTCCTCCATCGCCGGGAATTTATGAGCGATCGCCCAGCGCGGCTCGCGAGCCCGGAAGCCCAGCTCGCGCTGCGAGGCAATGCTGTTGACCTTGAACACCACACCGTCGATTTCATAAGGCAAGCCATTACGGCGCTCGCCGATATCGCGGTAGTAATCCAGGCATTCGTCGATCCCCTTGGCCAGTTTCAGCTCGCGACTGACGGGCATGCCCCAGCGCTTGAGCTGCTCCAGGTTGCCGATATGGGTGTCGGCGATATCCGCAGTGACCTGGCCGATCCCGTAGCAGCAGAATTCCAGCGGGCGGCTGGCGGTGATCTTCGAGTCCAGCTGGCGCAAGCTGCCGGCCGCGGCGTTCCGTGGGTTGGCGAAGGTCTTGCCGCCAACTTCCAGCTGCGCGGCATTGAGCCGCTCGAAACCGGCCTTGGACATGTACACCTCGCCGCGCACCTCCAGGGTCGCCGGCCAGCCACTGCCGTGCAGCTTCAGGGGGATGTTGCGCACGGTGCGCACGTTGACGCTGATGTCTTCGCCAGTGGTGCCGTCGCCGCGGGTCGCGCCGCGCACCAGCACGCCGTCCAGATACAGCAGGCTGACCGCCAGGCCATCGAGCTTCGGCTCGCAGCTGTATTCCACTGCAGCCCCGCCACCGAACAGATCGCCCGCCGGCAGGTCGAGACCCTCGGTCACCCGGCGATCGAACTCGCGCATGTCGGTTTCTTCGAAGGCGTTGCCCAGGCTGAGCATGGGGATTTCGTGGCGCACCTGAGTGAAGGCCGAGAGCGCCGCGCTGCCGACGCGCTGGGTGGGCGAGTCGCTGCTGACCAGCTCCGGGTGTTCGGCTTCCAGTGCCTTGAGCTCATGGAACAGGCGATCGTATTCAGCGTCCGGAATGCTCGGCTCGTCGAGTACGTGGTAGCGATAGTTGTGCTGATCCAGCTCAGCGCGCAGCTCAAGAATGCGGGTTTCGGCGGAGGTCATGGTGTTCTCTCAAAAAGCAAAAGAGCAGCCTAGGCTGCTCAATATTTGTCTGGGTGGGCCCTTCGGCCCTATCGCGAGCCCGCTCCGGCAGGCCAAGGGTTATGCCGGAGCGGCTGGCTCGCGAAGCGCTCAGCGCTTCTGGGTCAGGGCGCGACGTTCGAATTCGACGATGCGCTGACGGTAGTGCTCGATGGTCTGGGCGGTCAGCACGCTGCGCTGGTCATCCTTCAGCTCGCCATTCAGCTCCTGGGACAGCTTGCGCGCCGCGGCCACCATCACGTCGAAAGCCTGTTTCGGATGACGCGGGCCTGGCAGGCCGAGGAAGAAGCTCACCGCCGGGGTGCTGAAGTGGTCGATGTCATCCAGGTCGAATACGCCCGGCTTGACCGCGTTGGCCATGGAGAACAGCACTTCGCCGTTGCCGGCCATGCTTTCGTGACGGTGGAAAATATCCATCTCGCCAAAACGCAGGCCGCTTTCCAGGATGTTCTGCAACAGCGCCGGGCCCTTGAAGCCGCCGGAGTCACGGCAGATCACGCTGATCACCAGCACTTCTTCGGCTTGCGGCTGGTCCTTGTCGGCGTAACCGGAAGCCTTGGTTTCATCCGGAAAGTCATCGTCGCGGCTGCTGAAGCTCGGGCCGCCGTCCAGATCCAGGTTGAGGTTCAGGTCGCCCTGTTGTGGCTCGCTGGCACGCTTGCCACGCTTGGAACCGGATTCGCGCGGTTCGCGCGCCGGCGCGCTCATCGACGGCAGGTCGTGCTCGTCGAGTTGCGGTTCCTTATGGGTATCCAGCACGCGGGGCGGGCCCAGCAGTTCGGCACTGCTGTCGTCGTCCGGCAGGTTGGACAGGCTACGATCCAGGCGGAATTTCAACTTTCCTTTGCCGCCGCGCATACGGCGCCAGCCATCAAAAAGAATACCGGCAATGACAATGATGCCGATGACGATCAGCCACTCGCGCAGACCGATTTCCATGTAATCCCGTGCCTCTATGAAAAATGCTGAAAAATAAGAGGTTTAGCAAACTGCAAACCGCTTTAAAACGTGGCGCCAACTCTATGTTCTGACTGGCCTTTTGCCCACGTATAGGAAAAATTGACATTAAACTAGCACGACCAAAGACAACTTTACACCGTCTGTCGCAACGGCTTCATTCAATATGTCGATCAGCCAGTACTCGGCACAGGTAAAAACCTCTTACTTGTCACTTACATACCGGCTTTGGTCGCCCGGATATCAGGCGTCCACCATCGCCATCGCCTCCTCGACATCCACTGCTACCAGGCGCGAACAGCCGGGTTCGTGCATCGTCACGCCCATCAATTGATCGGCCATTTCCATGGCGATCTTGTTGTGGGTGATATAGATGAACTGCACCGTCTGCGACATCTCTTTAACCAGCCTTGCGTAGCGTCCAACGTTAGCGTCATCCAGCGGGGCGTCAACTTCGTCGAGCATGCAGAACGGCGCCGGGTTCAACTTGAAGATGGCAAATACCAGCGCCAGGGCCGTCAATGCTTTCTCACCACCGGACAACAAATGAATGGTGCTGTTCTTCTTCCCGGGCGGACGCGCCATGATCGTTACCCCTGTATCGAGTAGATCTTCGCCCGTCAGTTCCAAATAAGCGCTGCCGCCACCGAAAACTTTTGGAAAGAGCGCCTGTAGACCGCCGTTAATCTGATCAAAGGTATCCTTGAAACGATTACGGGTTTCCTTGTCGATCTTGCGAATCACGTTTTCCAGGGTTTCCAGGGCTTCCACCAGATCGGCGTCCTGGGCGTCCAGATAACGTTTGCGCTCGGACTGCTGCTGGTACTCATCGATGGCCGCGAGGTTGATCGCCCCCAGGCGCTGGATACGCGCGGCAATCCGCTCGAGTTCTTCCTCGGCCTCTTTCTCGCTGGCCTGCTCGGTCAACGTGGCGAGCACGCCCTGCAAGTCGTAGCCGTCTTCCAGCAACTGGTCCTGCAAGGTCTTGCGACGCACGCTCAGGGCCTGCCATTCCATGCGCTGCTGTTCGAGCTGGCCACGGATCAACTGCGATTGCTGCTCGGCCTGGGTCCGACGTTTTTCCGCGTCGCGCAATTCGCGGTCGGCATCTTCCATGGCGATCTGCGCGCTCTTGAGCTCGACGTCGACGGTCATGCGTTTTTCCAGCAATTCCTCGAGTTTCAGGCGCAGCTCTTCCAACGGCGCGGCGCCCTCCTCCAGGTTCAGGCTGAGCTGTTCACGCTTCTCCGTCAGACGCTCCGATTGCAGCTCCAGGCGCTCCAGGGCCTGGCGGGTGGAATCGTGCTGGGCCTTGAGCGACCCCAGGCGCACCGCCAACTGATGAGCGTGATCCTTGTGCTGGCGCGCCTCCTGGCGCACCCGGTCCAGGCGTTCGCGCAAACTGTCACGCTGGGCCAGCAGCAATTCGCGCTGCTCGGTGTCCAGGGCCATGCTGTCGAGGGCTTCCTGCAACTGCAGACGGGCTTCGCCCACTTGCTCGTGTTCCACCGCGCGCTGCTCGCCCAGCTCCGCCACTTCTTCATCCAGGCGGGTACGGCGCAGGGCCAGTTGTTCGGCCTTGGCCTTGCCGGCAGAAAGCCTGGCTTTCAATTCACCCTGCTGTCGGGCTTCGTCCTGCAACAGACGGCGCAGGTGTTCGCGACCGTTCTCTTGCTGGCGCTGTTGCGCACGCAGGTTCTGCAACCGGGTTTCCAGGTCTTCCACACTGGCTTCGCGCTCGTCGCGCTCCAGGCTCAGTTGTTCGATTTCCTGGTTGCGCGCGAGCATGCCGCTTTCCGCTTCGCTGGCGCGGCGCACCCGCAGAAAATGCCGGCCGACCCAGAACCCGTCACGGCTGATCAGGCTCTCGCCGGCCGCCAGTTGGCCACGCAACGCCAGGGCCTGCTCAAGGCTTTCCACCGGCTTGACCTGGCCCAGCCAAGGCGCCAGATCGACCTGGGCATCGACCTTGTCCAGCAGGCTACCAGGCATCCGCGCGCCCTCGCCCGCCAGCTGGAGCAGGCGCAGGTCGCCCTGCTCGAAACCGGCCAGGTCGAAGCCGGCAAAATCGTCGACCAGTACCGCTTGCAGGTCGGCGCCAAGCACGGTTTCCACCGCCAGCTCCCAACCGGCCTCGACCTTCAAGCCTTCGGCCAGCCGCGGACGCTCGGCCAACTGTTGCTCCTGCAGCCATTGCGCGGCGCCGGTCCCCGGATTGAGCGCGGCCTGCTGCAAAGCCTCCAGCGAGGCCAGGCGACCATTGAGACGCTGCAATTCGCCCTGGGCCTGCTGTTGGGCCTGGGTCGCCTGATGCAGTTCCTGGCGTAGTTGCTCCAGGCGCTCGACTTGAGCGTCTTCGCTGGCCTGCAAATCTTCCAGGGTCGCCTCGCTGGCCGCGAGTTGTTCATTGAGTTCGAGGATCGCCGCGTCTTCCGGGTCGGCGGCGAGCAACGCGCGCTCCTCCACCAGGCGCCGCTGGCGCTCGCCCAGGCGTTCCATGCTGCCTTCGAGCTGCTGGATACGCGACTGCTGCACCTCGGCCTGGCGTCGCGGTTCGGCGGATTTGAGGTTGAAACCGTCCCACTGCTCCTGCCAGCCGTGCATGGTGGTTTCGGCTTCTTCCAGGGCCGCGGCGGCCTCTTCGGCGGCGGCGCTGGTGACTTCCTGCTCGGGCTCGAGCATTTCCAGCTCTTCACCGAGGGTGGCGAGCAAGGTGCGGTCGTGGCCCAAGTGGGATTCGGTCTCCTGGCGTGCACGCTCGGCTTCGCGCAAGTCGTCCTGCAACTGGCGCAAACGCTGCTGGCCGTGCTGGATGCTCTGCTCGACCCGGGCGATGTCGCCACCGACCGAATAGAAGCGTCCCTGCACCAGATTGAAGCGCTCGGACAGCTCATGGTGACCGTCACGCAGGCGCTCGATGGCGGCGTCGGCATTGCGTTGCTCCGCCACCAGGGCTTCAAAGCCGACTTCCTGGTTGCCGATGATCGATTCGCGCTGGCCGACCTGCTCGTTAAGCTCCTGCCAGCGCAGTGCCGACAGCTGGGCCTTGAGCTGACGCTCCTCGGCTTTGTATTCCTGGTACTTCTCGGCCGCCTGGGCCTGGCGGTGCAGGCGTTCGAGCTGGCGTTCCAGCTCCTCGCGCAGGTCGGTCAGGCGCGCCAGGTTTTCGTGGGTACGGCGGATGCGGTTCTCGGTTTCCCGGCGGCGCTCCTTGTACTTGGAAATCCCGGCGGCTTCTTCGATGAAGTTGCGCAGGTCTTCCGGCTTGGCTTCGATCAGCTTGGAGATCATGCCCTGCTCGATGATCGAGTAGCTGCGTGGCCCCAGGCCGGTGCCGAGGAAGATGTCGGTGATGTCGCGACGGCGGCA
Organism: Pseudomonas sp. NFACC41-3; assembly: GCF_900109505.1. Taxonomy (NCBI): domain Bacteria; kingdom Pseudomonadati; phylum Pseudomonadota; class Gammaproteobacteria; order Pseudomonadales; family Pseudomonadaceae; genus Pseudomonas; species Pseudomonas sp. NFACC41-3. The sequence continues at coordinate 438,971 of NZ_FOAE01000001.1, read as the reverse complement.
CTTGGCGCCGTTGAGGAAATAGCTGTTCTGGCTGTCGCGGGTGACCTTGCGGCGGATGGAGATTTCCGCGTAGGCCGCGTACTCGCCGACCAGAGTGCCGTCGGAGTTGTCGAAGACCAGCTCGATGCTGGCCTGGCTCACCGGCTTGCGGCTGGTGGAACCGTTGAAGATGACGTCGGTCATCGACTCGCCGCGCAGGTTCTTGGCCGAGCTCTCGCCCATGACCCAGCGCACGGCGTCGATGATGTTCGACTTGCCGCAACCATTGGGCCCGACCACCGCCGCCATGTTACTGGGGAAGTTCACCGTGGTCGGGTCGACGAAGGACTTGAAGCCCGCCAGCTTGATGCACTTGAGCCGCACGCTCAGGCAACCGTCAAGGCGGCGACTACCAGGTCGCAACTGCGCCGGGCATAGGCCGTCAGCACCAGGCGGATCGTCGGCAGGTCACGGGCCAGCACGGCGGCCAGCAGTTGCTCGAACAGGTCGAGGAATTCGCTCATTTCCGCCTTGCGCTGCTCCAGGGCCAGGAAATAGGCACGGCTCATCGCCGGCTGCAGGTTCTCGACGGTTTCCTGCAGGTACGGGTTGTCGGCGAACGGGTAGGCGGCGCGCATCACGTTGAAGCTGTCTTCGACGAAACTGCGGATGTCCTGGCGCTCGTAGGCGGCGATCAATCGTTGCTGGATCTGCAGGAACGGCGCCATGTCGGCCTGCAGTTCCCAGCCGTTGGCCACCGAGTTGCCCAGCAGGATGTACAGCTCGCTCATCAGGGTGCACAGGCTCTGCACCTTGTGCGGGGTGAGTTCGGTCACATGGGCGCCACGACGCGGCAGGATGGCGATCAGGTGACGGCGTTCGAGGATCAGCAGGGCCTCGCGGACCGAGCCGCGGCTGACGTTGAGGGCCAGCGTGACCTTCTGTTCCTGAATGCGCTCCCCAGGCTTGAGCTCGCCGCGAATGATGCGTTCGGCGAGGTGGTGAGCGATTTGCTCGGCGAGGCTGTCCGGCGCCTTGAACGTCATGGTTTTCCTTCAAACTCTTAGATCGGTACAAGCGGCGCAGTGTAGCGCAATTGCTACCTCATGGCGGAGTGCCCAAGGGCCTGAATTTGGCACGGAATAAGCAAAAGGCACTGCGGCCCGGGAGGGTCAATACTGTTTGAAAGCGCTTGTTGATCGGCAAAAAACGATTTCCTGACCCTTAAGTCAGAAAATCATTGACCGAAAAGTCAGACATGACTAAATTCGGCCCACGTCGGTTACCAACAATAATGAGTCTGCGAGGCCTTCCGTGATCCAGTTTTTACTCAACCAGGAACTCCGTAGCGAGCACACCCTGGACCCGAATCTGACCGTGCTCAATTATCTGCGCGAGCATCTGGGCAAGCCCGGCACCAAGGAAGGCTGCGCCAGTGGCGACTGTGGCGCCTGCACCGTGGTGGTCGGCGAATTGCAGACCGACGACACAGGCACGGAGCATATCCGTTATCGCAGCCTCAACGCGTGCCTGACCTTCGTCTCGTCGCTGCACGGCAAACAACTGATCAGCGTCGAAGACCTCAAGCACCAGGGCCAGTTGCACAGCGTGCAGAAAGCCATGGTCGAGTGCCACGGTTCGCAGTGCGGCTTCTGTACGCCGGGCTTCGTCATGTCGCTGTTCGCCCTGCAGAAGAACTCCGAACAACCCGACGCGCACAAGGCCCACGAGGCCCTGGCCGGCAACCTGTGCCGCTGCACCGGCTACCGTCCGATTCTCGCCGCCGCCGAACAGGCCTGCTGCGGCAAGCAGCCGGACCAGTTCGATGCCCGCGAAGCCGAGACCATCGCCCGCCTGAAAGCCATCGCCCCCAGCGACACCGGCGAGCTGAACAGTGGCGACAAACGTTGCCTGGTACCGCTGACCGTATCCGACTTGGCCGACCTCTATGACGCCTACCCGCAAGCCCGGTTGCTGGCCGGCGGCACCGACCTGGCGCTGGAAGTCACGCAGTTCCACCGCCCGCTGCCGGTGATGATCTACGTCGGCAACGTCGCCGAAATGAAACGCATTGAACGCTTCGACGACCGCCTGGAAATCGGCGCCGCCACCGCCCTCTCCGACTGCTACGACGCCCTCAAGGCCGAATACCCGGACTTCGGCGAGCTGCTGCAGCGCTTCGCCTCGTTGCAGATCCGCAACCAGGGCACCCTGGGCGGCAACATCGGCAACGCCTCGCCCATCGGCGACTCGCCGCCCTTGCTGATCGCCCTGGGCGCGCAGATCGTCCTGTGCAAGGGCAACACCCGCCGCACCCTGGCCCTGGAAGACTATTTCATCGACTACCGCGTCACCGCGCGCCAGGAAAGCGAGTTCATCGAAAAGATCATCGTGCCGCGGGCCAGCGCCGAGCAGCTGTTTCGCGCCTACAAGGTGTCCAAGCGCCTGGACGACGATATTTCCGCGGTCTGCGCGGCCTTCAACCTGCGTATCGAGAACGGCGTGATCGCCGACGCCCGCGTGGCCTTCGGTGGCATGGCCGCCACCCCGAAACGCGCCAAGCACTGTGAGGCCGCGCTGCTCGGCGCCCCGTGGAGCGAGACCACCGTCGAACGTGCCTGCGCCGCCCTGGGCGAAGACTTCACCCCGCTTTCGGACTTCCGCGCCAGCAAGGAATACCGCCTGCTCAGCGCCCAGAACCTGCTGCGCAAATACTTTATCGAACTGCAAACACCGCACATCGAGACCCGGGTGACCGCTTATGTCTAATCATCACAAAGTCGAGAAGACTCAAGCCGAACTGAGCGCCCTGTTTCAACAGGATCTGGCCACCGGCGTCGGGCGCAGCGTCAAGCACGACAGCGCCGCCAAGCATGTGTCCGGCGAGGCGGTGTACATCGATGACCGGCTGGAATTCCCCAACCAGCTGCATGTGTATGCGCGCCTCTCGGACCGTGCCCACGCCAAGATCCTCAGCATCGACACCGCGCCCTGCCATGCCTTCGACGGCGTGCGTATCGTCATCACCCACAAGGACATCCCGGGGCTGAAAGACATCGGCCCGCTGCTGCCCGGCGACCCGCTGCTGGCCATCGACGACGTGCAGTTCGTCGGCCAGCCGGTGCTGGCCGTGGCCGCCCGCGACCTGGAAACCGCGCGCCAGGCGGCCATGGCCGCGGTCATCGAATACGAGGACCTGGAGCCGGTCCTGGACGTGGTCGAAGCCCTGCGCAAACGCCACTTCGTCCTCGACAGCCACACCCACCAGCGCGGCGACTCGGCCAAGGCCCTGGCCAGCGCCGAGCATCGCCTGCAGGGCACGCTGCACATCGGCGGCCAGGAACACTTCTATCTGGAGACCCAGATTTCCTCGGTGATGCCTACCGAAGACGGCGGCATGATCGTCTACTGCTCGACCCAGAACCCCACCGAGGTGCAGAAGCTGGTGGCCGAGGTGCTGGACGTGTCGATGAACAAGATCGTGGTCGACATGCGCCGCATGGGCGGTGGTTTCGGCGGCAAGGAAACCCAGGCCGCCAGCCCGGCATGCTTGTGCGCGGTGATCGCGCACCTCACCGGCCAGCCGACCAAGATGCGCCTGCCGCGGGTCGAAGACATGCTGATGACCGGCAAGCGCCACCCCTTCTATATCGAGTACGACGTCGGTTTCGACAGCACCGGGCGCCTGCATGGCATCCAGCTGGAACTGGCCGGCAACTGCGGTTGCTCGCCAGACCTGTCGGCCTCGATCGTCGACCGGGCAATGTTCCACGCCGACAACTCGTACTACCTGGGCGACGCCACCATCAACGGCCATCGCTGCAAGACCAACACCGCGTCGAACACCGCCTACCGTGGTTTCGGCGGCCCGCAAGGCATGGTCGCCATCGAGGAAGTGATGGACGCCATCGCCCGCCATCTCGCCCTCGACCCGCTGGCCGTGCGCAAGGCCAACTACTACGGCAAGACCGAACGCAACGTCACCCACTACTACCAGACCGTCGAGCACAACATGCTCGAAGAGATGACCGCCGAACTGGAAGCCAGCAGCCAGTACGCCGAGCGCCGCGAAGCGATCCGTCGCTACAACGCCGGCAGCCCGATCCTGAAAAAGGGCCTGGCGCTGACCCCGGTGAAATTCGGCATTTCCTTCACCGCCAGCTTCCTCAACCAGGCCGGTGCGCTGGTGCACGTCTACACCGACGGCAGCATCCACCTCAACCACGGCGGCACGGAAATGGGCCAGGGCCTGAACACCAAGGTGGCGCAGGTGGTGGCCGAGGTGTTCCAGGTAGAGATCGACCGGGTGCAGATCACCGCGACCAACACTGACAAGGTGCCCAACACCTCGCCGACCGCCGCCTCCAGCGGCGCCGACCTGAACGGCAAGGCGGCGCAGAACGCCGCGGAAACCATCAAGAAACGCCTGGTGGAGTTTGCCGCCCGGCAGTACAAGGTCAGCGAGGAAGACGTAGAGTTCCACAACGGCCACGTGCGGGTCCGCGACCAGATCCTGAGTTTCGAGGAACTGATCCAGCAGGCCTATTTCGCCCAGGTCTCGCTGTCCAGCACCGGCTTCTACAAGACCCCGAAAATCTACTACGACCGCGCCCAGGCCCGTGGCCGGCCGTTCTACTACTTCGCCTACGGCGCCGCTTGCGCCGAGGTGATAGTCGACACCCTGACCGGCGAGTACAAGATGCTGCGCACCGACATCCTGCATGACGTCGGCGCCTCGCTGAACCCGGCCATCGACATCGGTCAGGTGGAAGGCGGCTTTATCCAGGGCATGGGCTGGCTGACCATGGAAGAGCTGGTGTGGAACAACAAGGGCAAACTAGAGACCTGCGGCCCCGCCAGTTACAAGATTCCAGCCGTTGCCGACATGCCTTTGGATTTGCGCGTGAAGCTGGTGGAAAACCGCAAGAACCCGGAAGACACGGTGTTCCACTCCAAGGCCGTGGGCGAGCCGCCGTTCATGCTCGGCATCGCCGCCTGGTGCGCGATCAAGGACGCCGTGGCCAGCCTCGGCGATTACCGGCACCAGCCAAAGATCGACGCGCCGGCCACGCCGGAACGGGTGTTGTGGGGCTGCGAGCAGATGCGCCAGTTGAAGGTGGCGAAGGCCGTGGAGACCAAGGCGGAACTGGCTTCCCTGTAAATCCCATCGCGAGCAAGCTCGCTCCTACAGATATCGCACCCTCCTGTAGGAGCGAGCTTGCTCGCGATGACGACATTGCAGACGACAACGTTGCAAGAGGTGAAACATGTACAACTGGATCAGCGCCCTCGCCGACCTGCAAACCCGCGGCGAACCCTGCGTGCTGGTGACCATCATCGAAGAGCTGGGGTCGACGCCACGCAATGCCGGCTCGAAAATGGTCATCAGCGCCACCCAGAGCTTCGACACCATCGGCGGCGGCCACCTGGAATACAAGGCCATGCAGATCGCCCGCGAGATGCTCGCCAGCGGCAAACAGGACACCCACCTGGAGCGCTTCAGCCTGGGCGCCAGCCTCGGCCAGTGCTGCGGTGGGGTGACGGTGTTGCTGTTCGAACCCATGGGCCAGGTCCAGGCGCAGATCGCGGTGTTCGGCGCCGGCCATGTCGGCCGCGCCCTGGTGCCGCTGCTGGCGAGCCTGCCGTGCAAGGTGCGCTGGATCGACTCGCGGGAACAGGAATTCCCCGAGCAGATCCCCCAGGGCGTGCGCAAGATCGTCAGCGAAGAGCCCGTCGATGAAATCGATGACCTGCCCGCCGGCAGCTATTGCATCGTCATGACCCACAATCACCAGCTCGACCTGGAGCTCACCGCCGCGATTCTCAAGCGCAACGACTTTGCCTACTTCGGCCTGATCGGCTCGAAGACCAAACGGGTGAAGTTCGAACACCGCCTGCGCGAGCGCGGCTTCGACAGCGGCGTGCTGCAACGCATGCGCTGCCCGATGGGGCTCGGCGAAGTCAAAGGCAAGTTGCCTGTGGAAATCGCCATCTCCATCGCCGGCGAAATCATCGCCACCTATAACGCCAATTTCGGCCAGCACAGCGCCCGCGCCGAACCCATTGCCAAGCTGCTGCCGGCCTCGCGCCGCAGCCATGCCACTCATTAAAAAGCCACGAACCGAGACTGCCTCATGCCTCTGACTCGCAAAGCCTACCGTGCCGCCATCCTGCACAGCATCGCCGACCCCGCCGAGGTCGGCATCGAAGCCTCCTACGAGTATTTCGAGGATGGCCTGCTGGTAGTCGACAACGGCCAGATCAGCGCCCTCGGCCACGCCAGCGAATTGCTCGCCAGCCTGCCCGCCGATATCGAGATCACTCACTACCAGGATGCGCTGATCACCCCAGGCTTTATCGACACCCATATCCACCTGCCGCAGACCGGCATGGTCGGTGCCTATGGCGAGCAGTTGCTGGACTGGCTCAACACCTACACCTTCCCCTGCGAAAGCCAGTTCGCCGACCAGGCCCATGCCGAGGAAGTGGCGGGGATTTTCATCAAGGAACTGCTGCGCAACGGCACCACCACCGCCCTGGTCTTCGGCAGCGTGCATCCACAATCGGTGAATGCCTTTTTCGAAGCGGCGCAGAAGCTCGACCTGCGGATGATCGCCGGCAAGGTGATGATGGACCGCAACGCCCCGGACTACCTGACCGACACCGCCGAATCCAGCTACCTGGAAAGCAAGGCGCTGATCGAGCGCTGGCACGGCAAGGGCCGCCTGCACTATGCAGTGACGCCGCGTTTCGCCCCGACCAGCACCCCGGAACAACTGACCCTCGCCGGGCAATTGCTCGGTGAATACCCCGACCTGTACATGCAGACCCACATCAGCGAGAACCTGCAGGAAGTCGAATGGGTCAAGGAGTTGTTCCCCGAGCGCAAGGGCTACCTGGACGTGTACGACCACTACCAGTTGCTGGGCAAGCGCTCGGTGTTCGCCCACGGCGTGCACCTGTGCGACGACGAATGCGCGCGCCTGGCGCAGACCGGTTCGGCCGTGGCCTTCTGCCCGACCTCGAACCTGTTCCTTGGCAGCGGCCTGTTCAACCTGCCGATGGCCGAGAAGCACAAGCTGAATGTCGGCCTGGGCACCGACGTCGGCGGCGGCACCAGCTTCTCGCTGCTGCAGACTCTGAACGAAGCCTACAAGGTCATGCAGTTGCAGGGCGCGCGCCTGAGTCCGTTCAAGTCGCTGTACCTGGCCACCCTCGGCGGCGCACGCGCACTGCGCCTGGAAGAGCGGATCGGCACCCTACAGCCAGGCACCGACGCCGACTTCCTGGTGCTCGACTACAACGCCACGCCGCTACTGAGCTATCGCCTGAAACAATCCAAGAGCATCGCCGAGACGCTGTTCGTGCTGATGACCCTGGGCGATGACCGCACCGTGGCGCAGACCTATGCCGCGGGCAATCTGGTGCACCAGCGCTAATCCCGGAAACGAAAAATCCCCCGCTTCATGCGCTGAGACGGGGGATTTTTTTATCTGCTGTAAACCCTGTAGGAGCGAGCTTGCTCGCGAAAAGATCGCCAAGGATGACGAGCTTTGGCAGACAGGTCGCCGCTTCGCGGCTATCGCGAGCAAGCTCGCTCCTACAGGGAGATGGCGTTACAGCTTGGCGGGAGAGCGGCCCGGCTTCTTGGTTTGCAGCAGGTGCGAGAACACCGCGTGCAGGTCGTCCGAGGCGCTTTCTTCGTCGAGGTTGAGCTTGCTGTCGATGTGATCCATGTGATGCATCATCAGGGTCACCGCCAGTTCCGCGTCGCGGGCCTCGATGGCGTCGATCAACTGGGTGTGCTCATCGTAGGAACAGTGCGAACGGTTGCCGCTTTCGTACTGGGCGATGATCAGCGAGGTCTGCGACACCAGGCTGCGCTGGAAGCTGATCAGCGGGGCATTCTTCGCCGCCTCGGCAAGTTTGAGGTGGAACTCGCCCGACAAGCGGATACCGGCGCCGCGATCGCCACGGGAAAAGCTGTCGCGCTCGTCGTTGACCATCTGCCGCAGCTCGGCAAGCTGTTCGGCCGTGGCGTGCTGCACCGCCAGCTCGGTGATCGCCCGCTCCACCAGCCGGCGCGCCATGAACACCTGGCGGGCTTCCTCGACACTCGGGCTGGCCACGACCGCGCCGCGATTGGGTCGCAGCAGCACCACGCCTTCATGGGCCAGGCGCGACAGCGCACGACGAATGATGGTACGGCTGACCCCGAAAATTTCCCCCAGCGCCTCTTCGCTCAATTTGGTGCCGGGCGCCAGGCGCTGTTCGAGGATGGCCTCGAAGATATGCGCGTAGACAATATCGTCCTGGGTCCCGCTGCGACCGGCCTTGCCTGCTCGCGGTTGTTTCTTGAGGGGTTGCAACTGTTCGTTCATGGGCACTCGAGTCGGGAGAACTGCGGCGAATTGACCGTGACTGTAATACGGCACAGCGGGTCGCTGACAAGTATCGCGTAAAAACAATGGCACATTGTACACAACCCATGGGGTCCATTCGCAATAACTGTATGGGCCACCGGCGGTCACAACGACTGTACGGCCATTTGCCGCCCTGGCTGTATTGCAATGAATGGTTACTTTTACGTTTAGGCTTGGCCCCTGCTTTCGTCACCCAACGCCCCTGCGCCGGGCTTTCGGGCGACAGATATCTTCATCAGAACAAGGAACAGTGCTCCATGTCCGACGCCTCCCTCGCGCCATTACGCCCCCTGGCCGATACCTCGCCCTCGGCCGTAGTCGCCGGCTTCATCGCCATGATGACCGGCTACACCAGCTCCCTGGTGCTGATGTTCCAGGCCGGACAGGCCGCCGGGCTGACCAGCGGGCAGATTTCCTCGTGGATCTGGGCCATCTCCATCGGCATGGCCATCTGCAGCATCGGCCTGTCCCTGCGCTACCGCACCCCGATCACCGTCGCCTGGTCGACCCCCGGCGCCGCGCTGCTGATCACCAGCCTGTCCGGGGTGAGCTACGGCGAAGCCATCGGCGCCTATATCACCTGCGCGGTGCTGGTAACCATCTGTGGCCTGACCGGCAGTTTCGAACGCTTGGTCAAGCGCATCCCGGCCTCCCTCGCCGCGGCACTGCTGGCGGGCATCCTGTTCAAGATCGGCAGCGAGATCTTCGTCGCCGCACAGCACCGCACCGGCCTGGTGCTGGGCATGTTCTTCAGCTACCTGCTGGTCAAGCGCCTGTCGCCACGCTACGCGGTGCTCGCCGCCCTGCTGACCGGCACCGCATTGGCCGGGGTGATGGGCCTGCTGGACTTCAGCCAATTCCACCTGGAAGTCGCCACGCCGGTGTGGACCACCCCGCACTTCTCCCTGGCGGCGACCATCAGCATCGGCATCCCGCTGTTCGTGGTGGCCATGACCTCGCAGAACATGCCCGGGGTCGCCGTGCTGCGCGCCGACGGCTACAACGTGCCGGCCTCGCCACTGGTCACCACCACCGGTATCGCCTCCCTGCTGCTGGCACCGTTCGGCTCCCACGGCATCAACCTGGCGGCCATCAGCGCGGCAATCTGCACCGGCCCCCACGCCCATGAGGACCGCAACAAGCGCTACACCGCGGCGGTCTGGTGCGGGATTTTCTACGGCATCGCCGGGGTCTTCGGCGCCACGCTGGCGGCGCTGTTCGCGGCCCTGCCCAAAGAGCTGGTGCTGTCGATCGCCGCGCTGGCGCTGTTCGGCTCGATCATCAATGGCCTGAGCATCGCCATGAGCCAGGTGAAGGAACGCGAGGCGGCGCTGATCACCTTTATGGTGACGGCCTCGGGCCTGACCCTGTTCTCCGTCGGCTCGGCGTTCTGGGGAATCGTGGCCGGCGTGCTGACCCTGGTGATCCTGAACTGGAACAACGAATAAGCCTGTAGCCGCTGCCGCAGGCTGCGATAAGCCCGAAGGGCTTCAGCGATCTCAAGACCTTGCGCGTCCTTCGGTCGCGATCGCAGCCTACGGCAGCGGCTACAACCCGCCCACGCGAAATCCCGGGAAACAGGCCCGAGGCATATCAAGGTTCTGCGGGGGAAATAAATAGAGAAGGCTGTACAGCGACAGCCGTGAGTCGGCGGCCCGGACGGGGCCACCGACTCAGCACATCAGGCTACCGGATTGATCGAGTTTTCCGGGTACCAGACGTCCAGCAGCGGGCTGACTTCAACGCTGGTCAGCTCGGTGCGGGCCTTGAGCCAGGCTTCGACCTTGGCACGTTGCTCTTCGCTGACCGAACCGCGTTTGCTCAGGCAAACCAGGCCGAAGTCATCGCCACCAACATAGCCGAGGCCGTTGGCTTCCATCGCTTCTTTGAGGAACGCGTCGAGGAAAGCGTCAATAGCCTCTTCGGCCAGATCTTCTTTGAAATCCAGGTTCAGCTCAAAACCCAGCTCCTGAAATTCATCTACGCACAGTTTTTTGCGCAGACGGCGGGAACGGTTAGTGGCCATGGAACAATCCTCATAAGTAATAACGGGCGGCACTTTACCAGTTTAAGCAACCGATTGCCTGACTCTATGAGGGCCTTGGCCTGCCATTGGGAAAAAAATAGCGGATTAGCCCGCCGCGGCACGGCACAAGCCGCTATACCTTGGGGCATAATGCCGACACTTTCGTGACCACTGAGGGAATTTATCGTCATGCCCTCGTCTTTTCTCCCCTCGGCTGTAGGGTTTTACTTCACATGATCAAATCTTTGCGTCCACTTTTTCTTGCCGGTCTTCTTCTGCCCCTGGCCATTTCCGTTTCTGCCGCCCCCGTCAACACCACCCTTTCGCCCAAGGTTCAACAGGCCCTCAAGGCCAGCAAACTGCAAGACAACGCCCTGTCGCTGGTGATGATCCCGCTCAACGGTCCGGGCACGGCCACCGTTTACAACGCCGACGTGTCGGTCAACCCGGCCTCGACCATGAAACTGGTTACCACCTACGCCGCCCTGGAAATGCTCGGCCCGACCCACCAGTGGAAAACCGAGTTCTATACCGACGGCACCCTGAGCGGCGGCATCCTCAATGGCAACCTGTACCTCAAGGGCGGCGGCGACCCCAAGCTGAACATGGAAAAACTCTGGTTGCTGATGCGCGACCTGCGGGCCAATGGCGTGCAGCAAGTGACCGGCGACCTGGTGCTGGACCGCAACTTCTTCGTGCAGCCGCAACTGCCGCAGTTCAACGACGACGGCAATGACGAGAACAAGCCGTTCCTGGTCAAGCCCGACGCCCTGCTGGTCAACCTCAAGGCCCTGCGCTTCGTGGCGCGCAACGATTCGGGCAAGGTGCTGATTTCCGTCGAGCCGCCGATCGCCAGCATTCGCATCGACAATCAGGTCAAGGCCGTCGGCGGTAAACAGTGCACCGGCAACGTTCGCTACAACCCGGTCCCGCAGGCGGACGGCGGCGTCACCGTGACCGTCAACGGCCAGTTGGGCGACGGCTGCAGTTCGCAGACCTACCTGTCGCTGCTCGACCACGCGACCTACACCGCCGGCGCCGTACGCGCCATCTGGAAGGAACTGGGCGGTAGCATCCAGGGCAAGGACCGCCTGGCCGCGGTGCCATCCAGCGCCAAGGTGCTGGCCCGGGCCTTCTCACCGGACCTGGCGGAAATCATCCGCGACATCAACAAATACAGTAACAACACCATGGCCCAGCAACTGTTCCTCAGCCTCGGCGCGCAATACCGCACCGAAGCCGATGGCGACGATGCCAAGGCGGCGCAACGGGTGGTGCGTCAGTGGCTGGCGAAGAAAGGCATCACCGCGCCGCACCTGGTGATGGAGAACGGTTCGGGCCTGTCCCGTGCCGAACGGGTCAGCGCCCGGGAAATGGCCTCCATGCTGCAAGCGGCCTGGAGAAGCCCGTACTCGGCGGAGTTCATCAGCTCGATGCCGATCGCCGGCATGGACGGCACCATGCGCAAGCGCCTGAAGCGCACCGCCATGTCCGGTGAAGCCCACGTGAAGACCGGGACCCTGAACACCGTGCGCGCCATCGCCGGCTACAGCCGCGACAGCAACGGCAACACCTGGGCCGTGGTAGCGATTCTCAACGATCCGAAGCCCTGGGGCGCGTCCTCGGTGCTCGACCAGGTGCTGCTGGATCTGTACCGCCAGCCGAAACTGGCAGACACCGCTTCGACCCTGTAAGCCGTCACTCAGGTGGCGCGAGGACAACCTCGCGTCACCCCACTTCTGCGCCCCCTGCCTACCCCATCTCCGCCTCGACCCGGTCGCGCCCAGCCTGCTTGGCCGCATAGACCCCGGAATCCGCCCGCAGCAATAGCCCGTCGGCCCCTTCGTGTTCCCGCCAGCTGGCGATGCCGAAACTGGCCGTGACAATGCCCACGCCATCGATCGGCGAGCTGCGCAGCCCGCGCCACAGCTCCTCGGCCAGGACATAGGCCTGCTGGCCATCGGTGTCCGGGCACAGCACCATGAACTCTTCGCCGCCCAGCCGGCAAAACACATCCGTGCGCCGCAGACGAAGGCTGATGCGCTCACAAACGCCGCGCAGCACCATGTCGCCGATGGCATGCCCGTACTGGTCGTTGATCCGCTTGAAGTGGTCGATATCCAGCATGATCACCGCCAGATTGCCCACCCCGCGCTCGACCCGCGCCATTTCCGTCTGCAGGCGCTCCTGGAAATAGCGGCGGTTGTGGATACCGGTCAGCGAGTCGGTGACCGACAGGGCCCGCAACTCTTCCTCGACCCGCTTGAGGTCGGAGATGTCCGACAGATAGCCATGCCACAGCACCCCGCCCCCCGCGAGCTTTTCCGGGGTCGCTTCGCCGCGTATCCAGCGCAGGCCGCGCTGTGGCAACTGCACCCGATATTCCTCGCGCCAGGGGCTGAGTTTCTTCGCCGAGGTCCAGATCGAACCGCGCACCCGGGCCACATCGTCCGGGTGAATACGCTCGAACACCGGGTTGGCATCGCGCTGCAACTGCTGTGGATCGATCTCGTAGATATCGCGGATGCCGTCACTGACGTAGCTGAAGCTGGAATGGCCTTCGGCATCTACCTGGAACTGATAGATGGCGCCCGGTACATGGGCGCTGAGTTTCTTCAGCAGGCGATCGCGGGCCGCTAGCGCCTCGTGGACCCGCTTGCGTTCGGTGATGTCGATACAAATCGCCAGGTGCCCGACCCATAAGCCATGATCGTCCAGGACCGGAGTGGCCAGCATGTTCACCACCAGATGACTGCCATCGCGGCGCATCAGGGTCCACTCGCGGGTTTCCTCGCCCCGCTCTTCGGAACCGTCCACCAGCATCGCCTGGCACATCGGGATCTGCCGGCCGTAACGCTGGCTCAGGGCTTGCGCGCGCGCATTCAGCTCCGCGGGCAGGTGCAGGCTTTCCAGGGTCAGGTGGCCCACCACCTCGGCGCTGCTGTAGCCGAGCATATGTTCGGCGCCGGCATTGAAGGTGCTGATCACGCCCCTCAGGTCGGTGGCGATGATCGCCACCTGGGTCGCCGCATTGAGCACGCTGCGCAGCTGCCCGTGGGTGCCGCGCAATTCCTGCTCCCTGACCCGCAGCTCCCCGGTGCGCTGCTCCACCAACCGCAGCGCGCGCTGCCGCTGGCTGACCAGGACATACAGCAGGGCACTGAGCAGCAGGCTCAGCAGCGTGCCCAGGACCACCTGGCTGGACACCGAAGAATGGTTGGCCTGGAGGAACACCGCGCTGGGGCGGATGTTCACCTGGTAATCATGATCGGCCAGGCTCAGCACCCGGCTCACCGCCAGCGGGCTGTCCCCGGGGCCGTTGCTCGATTCATAGAGTTTGCCGTACGACTCGGCGGTCGACAGGTCGATGATCTGCACGAACAGGTTGTCCTGACGCTGCTCGGGCAGACCATCGACCACCAACTGGCGCATGCTGATCACCGCGATCACATAACCGTAAGGCTCGGGGGGCGACATGGCCACATCGGTGCGCAGGCTGACGGGAGTCGCCAGGATGATACCGCGCGCGTAGGAAGGCTCGACTCCGACCAAGCGCACCGGCTGCGAAACCGCCACGCCGCCACGCTGCCGCGCCCGCTCGAGAGTGTCGCGACGCATTGGCTGGGCCAGCAGGTCGAACCCCAGGGGCGAGCCCAGCGGGCTTTGGGTCTGGCTGTAGAGCACCGGTATGTACTCATCGCGCTCGGCAGCTCGCTGCAGCTTGCCCTCGGCATTCAGGTCGGCAATGAAATAATCCGGCGCTCCCTGCTCCTGCGCCATGCGCTCGAACGACGCCCGCTCGGCACCGCTGACGCGCGGCGCCCAGGCGTAGGCCTGGGTGCGATGCAAGAGAGGTTGGGTGTAGCCGTCGAAATCCTGGCGCGAGACCGCGCCGGAATTGATGAAGAAGCGCTTGAGACCATCCAGGCGCTGCTCCTGATCTTCGAAGCGCTCTTCGATGCGGCTATAACGTTCGCTGGCCAGCAGCTGGAAGCGTTGGCGCAACTGCTGCTGATACAGATTGAGGGTCGACCAGGCCAGCAGCCCGGTCAATACGCAGCCAAACAGCAATACCACTAACGCGACCAGCCAGGCCGACACGTCTTCGCTGATGAAGCCCAGGATTTTCGGGCGTACCGAGTGCAACGACATAAGCAAAACTCATAACGCCAGCGAACGTGAGCGTCACATGGGCTTGCATTGAGTTATAGCTATTCGCCACTAATTTGGCTAGAGCAAAGAGCCTTGAAAATCAAGGCTCTGTGGATCCAATCAACATCAGCGGGCGGTGATTTTCCAGGCCCGGTGGATCTTGCCGTTACGGGCGAAATCCGGGTCGATGGTCTTGGCGGTGATCTCCTCGACGGCATAACGCGCCGCCAGGTTTTCCTCGAGCTGGAACTTGCGGAAGTTGTTGGAGAAGTACAGCACGCCACCGCTGGCCAACCGGGCCATGGCCAGGTCGAGCAGTTGCACGTGGTCACGCTGCACGTCGAACACCCCTTCCATGCGCTTGGAGTTGGAGAAGGTCGGTGGGTCGATGAAGATCAGGTCGAACTCATCGCGGCAGGTCTCCAGCCAGGCCATGACATCGCCCTGCTCCAGACGGTTCTTGTCGGAGAAACCGTTGAGCGACAGGTTGCGCCGCGCCCAGTCTAGGTAGGTTTTCGACAGGTCGACGCTGGTGGTGCTGCGCGCGCCGCCCTTGGCCGCGTGCACACTGGCGGTGGCGGTGTAGCAGAACAGGTTGAGGAAACGCTTGCCAGCGGCTTCTTTCTGGATCCGCAGGCGCATCGGCCGGTGGTCGAGGAACAGCCCGGTGTCGAGATAGTCGGTGAGGTTGACCAGCAGCTTCACGCCGCCTTCGCTGACCTCGGTGAACTTGCCCTGGGCGCTCTGGCGTTCGTACTGCTTGGTGCCGCTCTGGCGTTCGCGACGCTTGATCACCACCCGGCTCTTGTCGACGTTCAACGCTTGCGGAATGGCCGCCAGGGCATCGAACAGACGGGCCTGGGCCTTTTCTGGGTCGATGGATTTCGGCGCGGCGTATTCCTGCACGTGCACCCAGTCGTGGTACAGGTCGATGGCCAGGGAATATTCCGGCATGTCGGCATCGTAGACGCGATAGCAGTCGACGCCTTCGCGCTTGGCCCACTTGCCCAGCAACTTGAGGTTCTTCTGCAGGCGGTTGGCAAACATCTGCCCGCCTTCGCTCAGGCGTGCCTGCTCGACCACAGGGGCTGGCGCCGGCGCCGGTTTGATCGGGTTGCCGTTCTTGTTGTACTGGCGCTCCTGCGGAACCAGCGGCGCCTTGTCGGCCTCGGCCTGTTCACGCTCGATCTGCCGTTGCTCCGGGGTACGGCGCTCACCGGTGACGAACTGGTCTGGCTGCACCTTGATCAACAGCAGCTTGCACGGCAAGGCGCCGTTCCAGAACGAATACTGCTTGTGGCTGCGGATGCCCATGCGCTTGCCCAGGTCCGGCGCGCCGGTGAACACCGCCGCTTCCCAGCCCAGGCAGGCCTGTCGCAGGCGCTCGCCCAGGTTCTGGTAGAGATACAGCAGGCTGGCTTCGTCACCCAGGCGCTCGCCGTAGGGCGGGTTGCTGATCACCAGGCCTTTCTGGTTCTGGTCCGGGCGCGGCTCGAAGGTCGCCACTTCGCCCTGGTAGATCTTGATCCACTCACTGAGGCCGGCACGCTCGACGTTGTTGCGCCCTGGCTGGATCAGCCGCGGGTCGGCTTCGTAACCGCGAATCCACAGCGGCGGCTTGGCCAGGCCGGCCTGGGCCCGCGCCTGGGCTTCTTCATGCAGCTTGCGCCACAGGGCCGGGACGTGACCGAGCCAGGCAGTGAAACCCCATTGCTCGCGCTTGAGGTTCGGGGCGATGTCGGCGGCGATCATCGCTGCTTCCACCAGGAAGGTCCCCACGCCACACATCGGGTCGGCCAGGGCGCCACCATTGGCCGCGATACGTGGCCAGCCGGAACGGATCAGGATCGCCGCCGCGAGGTTTTCCTTCAGCGGCGCCGCGCCCTGCTGCAGGCGATAGCCGCGCTGGTGCAGGCTGTGGCCGGACAGGTCGAGGGAGAGGATGGCTTCGCCGCGATCCAGGCGCAGGTGAATGCGCAGGTCCGGGTTGAGCTTGTCGATGGAGGGACGCTCGCCGGTCGGCGTGCGCAGCCGGTCGACGATGGCGTCCTTGACCTTCAAGGCGCCGAAGTGAGTGTTGTCGATGCCCGAGCCGTGGCCGCTGAACTCCACCGCCAGGGTGCCGTCCGCCAGCATGTGGTCCTGCCAGTCGACGTCATGCACGCCGTGATAGAGGTCTTCGGCGTCCTTCATCGGGAAGCGCTTGAGCACCAGCAGTACCCGGTTGGCCAGGCGCGACCAGAGGCACAGGCGGTAGGCGGTCTCCATGTCGGCCATGCCGCGCACGGCCGAGGTATGTTCGCGCGCGTCTTCAAGGCCAAGCCCGGCGGCTTCCTCGATGAGCAGGCCTTCAAGGCCTTTGGGACAGGTGAGGAAGAGTTCGTAGCGATCCGACATGGGAGTTCAGGGCCTTTAGCAATAAATGAACGGACAACGCATCGTCCGCCCGGTTTTCAATCAAGCGCTTTTCTTGAAGAGCGCTCGCGTGGCACGAATCTGTGCCGTCCCGCCCCTGCTGTTCAGCTCGCCGCTAGCGGTGACCACTGGGGTCAAAAGAGCTTAGATGCCGGGGCAGATAATAAAGTCAGCGAAACAAAAGGTCATAACTCGACCTTTCATCGAATAATACCTGAGTGCAACGGAATGGAATTCTCACTAAAGCATTAAGCCCATCATCCAGTAAGAGGCTGATCAGAGCGAGGTTTGCCTGATCAACCCGATGTAAAGCAGGCCGTTCTTATGGCCTCAACATCATTATCGTTACGTCCTTATGACAAAACGATCATTCCATCGTTGTGACGCATTGGTTAGAAATCAACTCAGGTTGGCGCCGCAATGACGCCAACGCCACGCTCGCGACGCCGGCAGCGAGCACCAACGGCAGAAGCATTCTGCCCGGCCTCAAACGAGGCCGACGGGACATAAGACAGTCAACAAGTGAGGGAAACACCCTATGAGAAGACTTAAGCGTGATCCGTTGGAAAGAGCATTTTTGCGCGGATATCAGTATGGCGTTCATGGCAAGTCCCGTGAGCTTTGCCCATTTACTCTACCGTCGGTACGCCAAGCCTGGATCAATGGCTGGCGCGAAGGACGCGGCGACAACTGGGACGGTATGACCGGCACTGCGGGAATCCACAGACTCAACGAACTTCACGCCGTCGGCTAAAACAGGGCACACATTCCGACACCAAAATCTGAATATGTAACGACTTAACCACGCACGTCCCATCCGGACGGCGGGCTGCGGCCCAGGGGCTCCTTTCAGGAGCCCTTTTTATTGGCCACGCAAAAAGCCGCTGTGCTCAGCGCAACGCGGCGATCGCGTCCACCGACTCGCGAATCAGCGCCGGGCCCTTGTAGATGAAGCCCGAATACAACTGCACCAGGCTGGCGCCGGCAGCGATCTTTTCCGCCGCATGCTTGCCTTCGGTGATACCGCCCACCGCAATGATCGGCAAACGCCCGGCCAGCTCGCCCGCCAGCACCTTCACGGTGTGGGTGCTCTTGTCGCGCACCGGCGCACCGGACAGGCCGCCCGCCTCGTCGCCATGCTCCATACCTTCGACGCCAACGCGGCTCAGGGTGGTGTTGGTGGCGATGACCGCGTCCATTCCGGTCTCGATCAGGGCTTGCGCCACTTCGGCGGTTTCTTCGTCGGTCATGTCCGGGGCGATCTTGATCGCCAGCGGTACCCGCTTGCCATGCTGCACCGCCAGCTCCTGCTGACGCTGGCTGAGGGCGCCGAGCAGCTGCTTGAGCGACTCGCCGAACTGCAGGCTGCGCAGGCCCGGGGTGTTGGGCGAACTGACGTTGACCGTCACGTAGCTGGCGTGGGCATACACCTTGTCCAGGCAGATCAGGTAGTCATCCACCGCGCGCTCGACCGGAGTGTCGAAGTTCTTGCCGATGTTGATCCCCAGCACGCCCTTGTACTTGGCCGCCGCCACCCGGGCCAGCAGGTGATCGACGCCCAGGTTGTTGAAGCCCATGCGGTTGATGATCGCCTCGGCTTCCGGCAGGCGGAAGATCCGCGGCTTGGGGTTGCCCGGCTGCGGGCGCGGAGTGATGGTGCCGATTTCGACGAAGCCAAAACCCAATTGGGCGAAGCCGTCGATGGCCGCGCCGTTCTTGTCCAGCCCGGCCGCGAGGCCGACCGGGTTCGGGAAGTCCAGGCCCATGACATTCACCGGCATCTGCGCCGGCGCCTTGCACAGCAAGCCATTGAAGCCCAAACGCCCGCCCGCGCCGATCAGGTCCAGGGACAGATCGTGGGAGGTTTCCGGGGAGAGTTTGAACAACAGCTGGCGGGCCAGGGTATACATGGGCGGGCTTGACTCGGTGGCGGCGAAATGAGGCGGCGATTATAGCCGGGCATGGAGGCCGCAGGCGAGGCACGCGGCGAAATCAGCGGTGAATGGCATATGCCTTGCACCACAACCTGCATCAGCACCCAGGCCAATGGCGGCGTGGGTCGAAAGACAAAGGCGTCGTTACCCCGCCGGCTCTGCCTGGCGCGGGTGCGACGTTTTTTTATGGAAGCTTTTTATGGCCGCTTTTTTATGGAGGACGCCACCCCATGAATGAACTCCCCGTCAGCCCGCTGGCCTGGGTCAACGGCAGCGATGCCCCGGAAAAGACCGCGATCAACCTCGGTTTCATGGCCTTGAGCGACTGCGCCTCGGTGGTGGTCGCCGCCACCCAGGGCTTCGCCCAGCCTTACGGCCTGACCCTGAACCTCAAGCGCCAGGCATCCTGGGCCAACCTGCGGGACAAGCTGGTGAGCGGCGAGCTGGATGCCGCCCACAGCCTGTACGGCCTGATCTACGCCGTGCACCTGGGCATCGGCGGGGTCAACGCCAGCGACATGGCGGTGCTGATGGGCCTGAACCAGAACGGCCAGAGCATCAACCTCTCGCGGGAGCTGCAAGCCCTGAACGTGACCACTCCTGAAGCGCTTCACCTGCACGCGCACCAAAGCCGGGCAAGGCTGACCTTCGCCCAGACCTTCCCCACCGGTACCCACGCCATGTGGCTGTATTACTGGCTGGCCGCCCAGGGCATCCACCCGTTGCAGGATGTCGACAGCGTGGTGGTGCCGCCGCCGCAGATGGTCGCGCACCTGCAGGCCGGGCGTATCGACGGGTTTTGCGTGGGCGAACCCTGGAGCGCCAGCGCGGTGAACCAGAACCTGGGCTTCACCCTGGCCACCAGCCAGTCGATCTGGCCCGACCACCCGGAAAAAGTCCTCGGCTGCACCCGTGCCTTCGTCGAGCAGTACCCGAACACCGCCCGGGCCCTGGTCATGGCGATCCTCGAGGCCAGCCGCTTCATCGAGCAGAGCCGCGAGAACCGCCAGAGCACCGCGCAACTGTTGAGCGCCCGCGAGTACCTCGATGCGCCGCTGGACTGCATCGAGCCGCGCCTGCTCGGCGAATATGCCGATGGCCTCGGCCACCGCTGGCAGGACCCGCACGCGCTACGCTTTCATAATGAAGGCGCGGTCAACCTGCCGTATCTGTCCGACGGCATGTGGTTCATGACCCAGTTCCGCCGCTGGGGCCTGCTGCGCGAAGACCCGGATTACCTGGGCATCGCGCGCCAGGTGCAGCAACTCGAGCTCTATCGTGAAGCCGCCACCGCCGTCGGCGTCGCCTCCTGGGGCCAAGACATGCGCAGCAGCCAGTTGATCGACGGCAAGCTGTGGGACGGTTCGGACCCGGCCGCCTATGCCCGCAGCTTCCAGCTGCACGCCATGAGCGACAGCTCGCCTCTTCTCGCCAGCCGCTGACAGGAGCCCGAGACCATGTTGCGTATCCTGCTGATCAACGACACCGCCAAGAAGGTCGGTCGGCTCAAGGCGGCCCTGATGGAAGCCGGTTTCGAGGTGATCGACGAGTCGGGCCTGACCATCGACCTGCCGACGCGCGTCGAAACGGTGCGTCCGGACGTGATCCTGATCGATACCGAATCACCGAGCCGCGATGTGATGGAGCAAGTGGTACTGGTCAGCCGCGACCAGCCACGGCCGATCGTGATGTTCACCGACGAGCACGACCCCGACGTGATGCGCCACGCCATCAAGTCCGGGGTCAGTGCCTACATAGTCGAAGGCATCCAGGCCCAGCGCCTGCAGCCCATTCTCGACGTGGCCATGGCCCGCTTCGAGAGCGACCAGGCCTTGCGCGCGCAGCTGCAGGCCCGCGACCAGCAACTGGCCGAGCGCAAGCGCATCGAGCTGGCCAAGGGGCTGTTGATGAAGATGAAAGACTGCAACGAAGAACAGGCCTACACCCTGATGCGCCGCCAGGCCATGAGCCGCCAGCAGAAGCTGATCCAGGTGGCGGAGCAGATCATCGCCATGAGCGAGTTGCTGGGCTGAATCCCGCAACTGTGGGGCGGCGGCCTATCGCGGGCAAACCTCTCTCCTACGGAAGAAGACCGTGAGTTTCTGTAGGCGCGAGGCTTGCCCGCGATCCGGGCCTCCAGGATTCTCACTCTTGGCACAAATCTGGCTATGTAATCGACACAGGTAACCAACGGCGGTTGCCCCACCTACGACAAAGACGTCGCACACCCTTCTCGCCCCAGGCGATGCGGGTTGCGGCGTTTTTTCGTTTTGGCCCCACAGCCCGGGGCCGGTGGAGCGGCCGTAATGGCGCCCCACGCAAAAGCTCATGACTCCTTTCGAGACTCTTAACAGCTGAGGTGCGCGATGAATTCAAGCTTCTGGAAATCCGGCCACACCCCGACATTGTTCGCGGCCTTCCTCTACTTCGACCTGAGCTTCATGGTCTGGTACCTGCTCGGCCCGCTGGCCGTGCAGATCGCCGCCGACCTGCAACTGACCACCCAGCAGCGCGGGCTGATGGTGGCCACGCCGATCCTGGCCGGCGCCGTGCTGCGGTTCGCCATGGGCCTGCTGGCCGATCGCCTGTCCCCCAAGACCGCCGGGCTGATCGGCCAGGTGATTGTCATCGGCGCGCTGTTCTGCGCCTGGAAGCTGGGCATCCACAGCTATGAACAGGCCCTGCTGCTGGGGCTGTTCCTGGGCATGGCCGGCGCTTCGTTCGCCGTGGCCCTACCGCTGGCCTCGCAATGGTATCCACCGCAGCACCAGGGCAAGGCGATGGGCATCGCCGGGGCCGGCAACTCCGGCACGGTATTCGCGGCGCTGTTCGCGCCCTTGCTGGCCGGCGCCTTCGGCTGGAGCAACGTGTTCGGCTTCGCCTTGATCCCACTGATCCTGACCCTGGTGCTGTTCGCCTGGCTGGCCAGGAACGCCCCGGAACGGCCCAAGGCCAAATCCATGGCCGACTACTTCAAGGCCCTGGGAGACCGCGACAGCTGGTGGTTCATGTTCTTCTACAGCGTGACCTTCGGCGGCTTCATCGGCCTGGCCAGCGCCCTGCCCGGCTACTTCAACGACCAGTACGGCCTGAGCCCGGTCACCGCCGGCTACTACACCGCCGCCTGCGTGTTCGGCGGCAGCCTGATGCGCCCGCTGGGCGGCGCCCTGGCCGATCGTTTCGGCGGCATTCGCACCCTGCTGGTGATGTACAGCGTCGCGGCGGTGTGCATCGCCGCGGTCGGTTTCAACCTGCCCAGCTCCTACGCGGCCCTGGCCCTGTTCGTGTGCACCATGCTCGGCCTGGGTGCGGGTAACGGCGCGGTCTTCCAGTTGGTGCCACAACGTTTCCGCCGCGAGATCGGGGTGATGACCGGGCTGATCGGCATGGCCGGCGGCATCGGCGGTTTCGCCCTGGCCGCGGGCATGGGCGCGATCAAGCAAAGCACCGGCAGCTATCAACTGGCCCTGTGGCTGTTCGCCAGCCTGGGCGTGCTGGCCTGGTTCGGCCTGCACGGCGTGAAACGCCGCTGGCGGACCACCTGGGGCTCCGCCGCTGTCACCGCGGCGCGGGTCTGAGCTGTCCATGAGCCTGCGACTGAGCCACGCCCAGGCCAGCGCCATCGGTCCGCGCGCGGAGAACCAGGACGCCTTGCGCCTGGTCACCCCGGCGCCGACCCTGGCCGCCAGCAAGGGCCTGCTGTTCGCCATCGCCGACGGTGTCAGCCAATGCGCCGATGGCGGCCTGGCCGCGCGCTCGACCTTGCAGGCGCTGGCGCTGGACTACTACGCCACCCCGGAAACCTGGGCCGTGGCCCAGGCCCTGGAACGCCTGCTGCTGGCGCAGAACCGCTGGTTGCAGGCCAACGGCGGCGGCCAGCCGCTACTGACCACCGTCAGCGCCCTGGTGCTGCGCGGCCGGCGCTTTACCCTGGCCCATGTCGGCGATTGCCGGGTCTATCGCTGGCATGCCGATCAGTTGCAACGCATCAGCGACGATCATGTCTGGGACCAACCCGGCATGCAGCATGTGCTCAAGCGTGCCCTGGGCCTGGACCAGCACCTGGTGGTGGATTTCCTCGATGGCGAACTGCGGGAAAACGAAAGTTTCCTGATGCTCAGCGATGGCGTCTGGGCGACCCTGGGCGACACCGCCATCGCCGCGATCCTGCGCGACCAGCCCGACCTCGACAGCGCGGTGCAGACCCTGGTCAGCGCCGCGCACCTGGCCGGCAGCCAGGACAATGCCAGCGCCCTGCTGGTGCGGGTCGAAGCCCTGGGCGAAAGCTCCATCGGCGACGCCCTGATTCACTTGCAGCAATGGCCACTGCCGCCGCCTCTCAAACCGGGCCAGCACTTCGAAGGCTGGCAGGTCGTCGAGGTGCTCGGGCACAGCCAGCAATCACTGCTGTACCGCGTGCTCGATGCGCAACAACAACCCTGGCTGCTGAAAACCCTGCCCGGTCATCTGCACGACGATCATCAGGCCGGGCAATCGCTGCTGTCAGAGGAATGGTTCCTGCGCCGGGTGGCCGGCCGGCACTTTCCCGAAGTACATGCCGCGACCGCCCGCCAACACCTGTATTACGTGATGCGCGAATACCCGGGGCAGACCCTGGCCGAGCATCTGCAACAACATGGCCCCTTGCCGCTGGCGCAGTGGCAGGACCTGGCCGAGCGCCTGCTGCGGGCCGTGGGCCTGCTGCACCGCCGGCAGATCCTGCACCGCGACATCAAGCCGGAAAACCTGCTGCTTGGGGACGACGGCGAGCTGCGTCTGTTGGATTTCGGCCTGGCCTATTGCCCCGGCCTGTCCGAGGACCAGGCGCACCTGCTGCCCGGCACTCCGAGCTATATCGCCCCCGAAGCTTTCAACGGCGTGGCGCCGACACCGCGGCAGGACCTGTATGCGGTAGGCGTGACCCTCTATCACTTGCTGACCGGGCATTTTCCCTACGGCGAAATCGAAGCCTTCCAGCGCCCGCGCTTCACCACCCCGGTCAGCGCCAGCCGCTATCGGCCGGACCTGCCGGACTGGCTCGAACAGAGCCTGGAACGCGCGGTACAGGCCGATCCGGCCCAGCGCTATGAAACCGCCGAAGAGTGGTTACTGGTGCTGGAACAGGGCGAGCGCCGCAGCCTCAGCGTGCGCCCCAGACCGCTGCTGGAACGCGAGCCCTTGAAAGTCTGGCGCACCCTGGCGCTGGTCTCGCTGTTGCTCAACCTGCTGTTGCTGTACCTGTTCCTGCATCACTGACCTCACTGTTTTCCTGTAGCCGCTGCCGCAGGCTGCGACCGACGGCGTAGCCGGCGTAAGGCGGTATCCCCTACCTGCGGGTAAAACCGCGTCGTCAGGTTCTGCGGCCCCTGCGGTGCCGATCGCAGCCTGCGGCAGCGGCTACAGGGATCGCGCAGCGTGCGCCAGAAGTGGGCAAGACGCTTTGAATCAGTGCAGGAAATCCTCCCTGCTGGCCTGAGGCAGGCTTTCAGGCCCGCTGAAACCGCCATTGGCGGAACTTGGCACAACCGCTGCATTAACTCTCCCAACAGCACATACGACCCGGCCTTCAACGACGAAGGATGGGTTTTCCCGAGAGAACGGGACCGGACAAAGGCGTCCTGCCAGGCAACTGGCGGGACGCCTTTTTTGTTTGCGCAACGTTTATCGAGCCAGGCCCGGCATGCCCGACGGCCTGTCTACGCGGAGAGCGAAATGAACAAACTCAAGCTGGTGATGATCGGCAACGGCATGGCCGGGGTCCGCACCCTGGAAGAGCTGCTCAAGCTGAGCAATGAGCTGTACGACATCACGGTCTTCGGCGCGGAACCCCACACCAACTACAACCGCATCCTGCTCTCCCCAGTACTGGCCGGCGAACAGACCTTCGAAGAGATCGTGCTCAACGACCTGAGCTGGTACCTGGACAACCACATCAAGCTGCTGCTCAACCGCAAGGTGGTGCAGATCGACCGGGTCAAGCGCCGGGTGATCGCCGAAGACGGCAGCGAAGCCGAGTACGACCGCCTGCTGATCGCCACTGGCTCGACCCCGTTCATCCTGCCGATTCCCGGCAACGACCTGCAGGGCGTGATCGGCTACCGCGACATCGCCGACACCCAGGCGATGATCGACACCGCCAAGACCCACAAGCACGCGGTGGTCATCGGCGGCGGCCTGCTCGGCCTGGAGGCCGCCAACGGCCTGATGCTGCGCGGCATGGACGTGACCGTGGTGCACATCGGCGAATGGCTGCTGGAGCGCCAGCTGGACAAGACCAGCGGCCAGCTGCTGCAAAGCGCCCTGGAAAGCCGCGGCCTGAAATTCCGCCTGAGCGAACAGACCCAGGCCCTGCACGACGCGGGCAATGGCCGGGTCGGCTCGGTGCAGTTCAAGAACGGCGACATCATCCCCGCCGACCTGGTGGTGATGGCCGCCGGCATCCGGCCCAATACCGAGCTGGCGGAAAAAGCCGGGCTGCCATGCAGCCGCGGGATCCTGGTCAACGACACCCTGCAGACCTACGACCCACGCATCTACGCCATCGGCGAATGCGCCAGCCATCGCGGCATCGCCTACGGCCTGGTGGCGCCGCTGTTCGAACAGGCCAAGGTCTGCGCCAACCACCTCGCTCAACTGGGCTTCGCCACTTACAAGGGCTCGGTGACCTCGACCAAGCTGAAAGTCACCGGCATCGACCTGTTCTCCGCCGGCGACTTCATGGGCGGCGAAGGCACCGAGACCATCACCCTCTCCGACCCCATCGGCGGCGTGTACAAGAAGCTGGTGATCAAGGACGACATCCTGGTCGGCGCCTGCCTGTATGGCGACACCGCCGACGGCGGCTGGTACTTCCGGCAGATCCGCGAGAACCACGCCATCGGCGAGATCCGCGACCACCTGATGTTCGGCGAGAACGCTTTGGGCGATGTCGGCCACCAGGGCCAGGACAAGGCCATGAGCATGGCCGACACCGCCGAAGTCTGCGGCTGCAACGGCGTGTGCAAGGGCACCATCGTCAAGGCGATCCAGGAACACGGCCTGTTCAGCGTCGACGAGGTCAAGAAGCACACCAAGGCCGCCAGCTCCTGCGGCTCCTGTGCCGGCCTGGTGGAACAGATCCTGATCAACACCGTGGGCGGCGCGGCCGACGTCAAGCCGAAAAGCGAGAAAGCCATCTGCGGTTGCAGCGACCTCAACCACGGGCAGATCCGCCAGGCGATCCGCGAACAGCACCTGCTGACCATCGCCGGCACCATGAGCTACCTGAACTGGCGTACGCCCAACGGCTGCGCCACCTGCCGCCCGGCGCTGAACTACTACCTGATTGCCACCTGGCCAGGCGAAGCCAGGGACGATCCGCAATCGCGCCTGATCAACGAGCGGGCCCACGCCAATATCCAGAAAGACGGCACCTATTCGGTGGTGCCGCGGATGTGGGGTGGCGTCACCACCCCCTCCGAACTGCGGCGTATCGCCGACGTGGCGGACAAGTACCAGGTGCCGATGGTCAAGGTCACCGGCGGCCAGCGCATCGACCTTTTGGGTATCAAGAAGCAGGATTTGCCCGGGGTCTGGAAAGACCTGGACATGCCCTCCGGCCACGCCTACGGCAAGTCCATCCGCACTGTGAAAACCTGCGTCGGCAGCGAGTTCTGCCGCTTCGGCACGCAGAACTCCACCCAGCTGGGCATCGAGCTGGAGCATGACCTGTTCAACATGTGGTCGCCGCACAAGGTCAAGCTGGCGGTCTCCGGCTGCCCACGCAACTGCGCCGAGGCCGGGATCAAGGACGTCGGCATCATCGGCGTCGACTCGGGCTGGGAGATGTATATCGGTGGTAACGGCGGGATCAAGACCGAGGTCTCGGAGTTCTTCGTCAAGCTGAAAACCGCCGACGAAGTGCGCGAATACAACGGCGCGTTCCTGCAGCTGTACCGCGAGGAAGCCTTCTACCTGGAGCGCACCGTGCACTACCTGCAACGGGTCGGCATGGCGCATATCAAGCAGGCCATCATCGAAGACCCGCAACGGCGCAAGGCCCTCAACGAGCGCCTGCAATTCTCCCTGTCCTTCGAACAGGACCCGTGGAAGGAGCGTCTGGAACAGCCGCAGCTGAAAAAAGAGTTCGAGCCGATCCGCGTCAAGCCACTGGAGGTGCTGCCATGAACTGGCTGGATATCTGCGCCCTGGACGAGATCAACGCCCTGGGCTCGCGCATCGTCAACGGCCCCAAGGGCGACATCGCGATCTTTCGCACCAGCGACGACGAAGTCTTCGCCCTCGACGACCGTTGCCCGCACAAAGGCGGGCCACTGTCCCAGGGGCTGATCTACGGCAAGACGGTCGCCTGCCCGTTGCACAACTGGCAGATCGACCTGGAGTCCGGCGAAGCACAGGCGCCGGATACCGGCTGCGCCCATCACCATCTGGCGCGGGTGGAAAACGGCCGCGTGCTGCTGGCCCTGCGGGATGCCGGCTGATGAACCGCCAGACGACCGCCTCGACCTGCTGTTACTGCGGCGTTGGCTGTGGCGTGCTGATCGAGCACGACGGCGAACGCATCCTCGGCGTCAGTGGCGACCCGAGCCACCCGGCCAACCACGGCAAACTGTGCAGCAAAGGCTCCACCCTGCACCTGACCGGCGACCTCGCGGCCCGCGCCCTGTATCCGGAATTGCGCCTGGGCAAGGCCCTGGCGCGCAGCCGCACCGACTGGGACACCGCGCTGGAGCACGCGGCCAACCTGTTTGCCGAAACCATCGCCGAACACGGCCCGGACAGCGTGGCCTTCTATATCTCCGGGCAATTGCTTACCGAGGATTACTACGCCTTCAACAAGCTGGCCCGGGCCCTGGTGGGCACCAACAACATCGACAGCAATTCGCGACTGTGCATGTCCTCGGCGGTGGTCGGCTACAAACGCAGCCTGGGCGCCGACGCCCCGCCCTGCAGCTACGAAGACCTCGAACTGAGCGATTGCGCGATGATCGTCGGCAGCAACATGGCCTACGCCCATCCGGTGCTGTTCCGCCGCCTGGAGCAGGCCAAGCGCCTGCGGCCGCAGATGAAAGTGATCGTCATCGACCCGCGGCGCACCGACACTTGCGATCTGGCCGATTTGCACCTGGCGATCCTGCCCGGCACCGATGTCGCGCTGTTCCACGGCATCCTGCACCTGCTGCTGTGGCAGGACTGGATCGATCGCGACTTCATCCAGGCGCATACCGAAGGCCTGGCCGAGCTGAAGAACCTGGTCCACGACTACACCCCGCATATGGTCGCGCAGCTGTGCGGCATCAGCGTCGAGCAACTGCGCCAGTGCGCCGAATGGGTCGGCACCTCGCCGAGCTTCCTGTCGCTGTGGTGCATGGGGCTGAACCAGTCCAGTGCCGGCAGCGCGAAAAACAGCGCGCTGATCAACCTGCACCTGGCCACCGGGCAGATCGGCCGTCCCGGGGCCGGCCCTTTCTCCCTCACCGGCCAGCCGAATGCCATGGGCGGCCGGGAAACCGGCAGCCTGTCGAACCTGCTACCGGGGCACCGGGACGCCGCCAACCCGGAGCACCGGGCTGAAGTCGCGGCCTACTGGGGCGTCGAACAATTGCCGGCCAACCCCGGCCTGAGCGCGATCGAGCTGTTCGAACAACTGCGCGGCGGCAAGATCAAGGCGCTGTGGATCGCCTGCACCAACCCGGCGCAGTCGCTGCCCGACCAGAACGCGGTGCGAGAGGCTTTGCTGGCCTGCCCGTTCGTGGTCCTGCAGGAAACCTTTCGCACCACCGAGACCGCGGCCTTTGCCGACCTGCTGCTGCCCGCCGCCAGCTGGGGCGAGAAGGAAGGCAGCGTGACCAACTCGGAACGGCGCATCTCCCATGTGCGCCGCGCCGTGGCCGCACCGGGCGAAGCACGCCCGGATTGGGCCATCACCCTGGACTTCGCCCGGCGCCTGGAACAGCGCCTGCGTCCGCAACAGCCCAGCCTGTTCGCCCTGGATACGCCTGCCCAGCTGTTCGATGAGTACAAACTGCTGACCCGCGGCCGCGACCTGGACCTTTCCGGCATCAGCCACGCACTGATCGACCGTATCGGCCCGCAGCAATGGCCCTTCCCCGCCGGTGCCGAACAGGGGACGCCGCGGCTGTACGTCGACGGCCGCTTCCCGACCGCCAGCGGGCGGGCGCACTTCGTCAGCGACCCATATCGCGCGGCCAAGGAACAGCGGGATGCGCGCTTCCCCCTGACCCTGATCACCGGCCGCCTGCGCGATCAATGGCACGGCATGAGCCGCACCGGCACAGCGGCCCAGCTGTTCGGGCACGTCAGCGAAGCCGTCCTCAGCCTGCACCCGGACGAACTGCGCCGGCAGAACCTGCAAGCGGGTGACCTGGTCTCGCTGAAAAGCCGTCGCGGCAGCGTGGTAGTCGCCGTGGCCGATGACGACAGCGTGCGCCCGGGCCAGGCTTTCCTGCCGATGCACTGGGGCGATAGGTTTCTCAAGGGCGGCGTCAATGCCGTGACTCAGCCGGCGTTCGATCCACTGTCCAAACAGCCGGAACTCAAGCACAGCGGTGTACGCCTGGAGCCGGTCCAGCTGCCGTGGCAATTGTTCGCCCTGATCGAAGGCGATGTGCAGCGGCATTTCGAAGCCCTGCGCCCGCTCTGTGAAAGTTTCGCCTACGTCAGCCTGAGCCTGGCCGGCCGCGAACGCCCGGCCCTGTTGCTGCGAGTGGCCAACGCCGAAGCGCCGGCGCCGCAACTGCTCAAGGACATCGACCAGTTGCTGGGGCTCAACGAAGGCCCGGTGCTGGCCTATGACGATCCTCGGCGCTCCATCGGCAAGCGGGTACGCATCGAACAGGGGCGGATCACCGCCATTCGCCTGGCCGGTGAAACCCTCGCCCGGCACTGGCTGCAGAACCTGTGGCTGGAAGGCAAGGCCGATGAGCAACTGCGCCGCTGGCTGCTGGCGCCGATGAGCGCACCGCCAGGGGCGGCCGGGCTCGCCTCGAGCGGCAAGACCTTGTGCAACTGCAAGAACGTCAGCCAGAGCGCGGTCTGTGCCGGGATCTCCCGCGGCCTGGACCTCGATGGCCTGAAACGGGAGCTGGGCTGCGGCACTCAATGCGGCTCTTGCGTCCCCGAAATCAAACGTCTGCTGGCCAGCTCGGCACAGCCCGTCGCAATCCCCCTGTGAGGAAATAAACATGAGCGCAAAAGTCTGGCTGGTGGGTGCGGGCCCTGGCGATCCTGAACTGCTGACCCTCAAGGCCGTGCGGGCCCTGGGCGAGGCGGATGTGGTGCTGATCGACGATCTGGTGAATCCGGCGGTGCTGGAGCACTGTCCCCGGGCACGGGTTATTGCCGTGGGTAAACGCGGAGGCTGTCGCTCGACGCCCCAGGCGTTCATTCATCGGCTGATGCTGCGCTACGCCCGTCATGGCAAGTGCGTGGTACGCCTCAAGGGCGGCGATCCGTGCATCTTTGGCCGTGGTGGCGAAGAAGCGCAGTGGCTGCAGGAGCGTGGCGTCGAGGTGGAACTGGTGAACGGCATCACCGCCGGCCTGGCGGGCGCTACCCAGTGCGGTATCCCGCTGACCCTGCGCGGTGTCGCCCGTGGCGTCACCCTGCTGACGGCCCATACCCAGGACGACAGTAGCCTGAACTGGCAAGCCCTGGCGCAAAGCGGCACAACGCTGGTGATCTATATGGGGGTGGCAAAACTGGGCGAGATACGTGAACAGCTGATCGCTGGCGGCCTGGCGCCCTATACCCCGGTGGCCATGATTGAAAACGCGTCCCTGCCCGAGCAACGGCTGTGTCGGAGCGCTCTGCATGTCATGCAGGACGATGCCCATGCCTTCCAGCTGAAAAGCCCGGCCATCCTGGTCGTCGGCGAAGTGGCTGCTTGCGGCGCACAACTGCCCGCCCTTTCCGAGGCGGCCCTGGCGGCGGCGTTCTCGGCCTGACTCCAGGCGCTTTCATCAAATCGCGGACAAAGAAAAACCCGGCCTAGGCCGGGTTTTTCAAAGCTGCAAGCTACAGATTACTGAGCTTGTTGAGCTTGTGCTTCAACCTGCGCTTCTACGCGACGGTTTACAGCGCGGCCAGCTTCAGTTGCGTTGTCAGCAACTGGGCGGGACTCACCGTAACCAACGGATTGAACGCGGCTCGACTCAACACCGTACTGGCTGGTCAGAACTTGCTTAACGGCGTTTGCACGACGCTCAGACAGTTTCTGGTTGTAAGCGTCAGGACCGACGGAGTCAGTGTGACCTTCAACAACGGTGGTGGTTTGTGGGTACTGCTTCATGAAGTCAGCGAGGTTCTTGATGTCAGCGTAGCTGTTAGGCTTAACGACCGACTTGTCGAAGTCGAACTTCACGTCCAGCTCAACACGAACAACTTCAGCAACCGGAGCTTCTGGTTCTGGAGTTGGCTCTGGAACTGGAGCAGGAGCTGGAGCAACCTTGCCAGCGTTGCCGCCGAAGTTCACACCCAGACCAACCAGAGCGGAGTAGTCCCACTTGCCGTTGTCCATTGCGTAGTCGGCTTCAACGCCGGCACGAGCGAACAGGTTGTCGGTGAAGTAGTACTTAACACCGGTACCGATGATAGCCAGGGTCGACTGGTCGCGACCGCTGTGGCCGTCAGCCAGGACGTTGGTACGGCTCTGGTGACCGAAACCACCGGAAACGTATGGACGCAGGGAGTCCACGCCAGCTTGACCGAAGTGGTAGGTAGCCAGCAGGCTGCCGGTGTCACCTTTGATCTTCTGGTTGCCAGTGCCGTCGTTCGAACGGGTGTGGTTGGTTTTGTCGTAGTTCAGGTCCAACGACAGGTCATCGGTCAGGAAGTAGCCGATACGAGCGCCTGGGTTGAAGCCGTCTTCGATGTGCTTAACGCTGTCGTTGTACTGTTTTTTGTAAAACAGTTCACCCTCGACCGCGCCTTGGCCTTGCGCCAGAACGCCGAACGAAGTCACGGCAACAATAGAACCAATGGCAATGCCCAAGGTGTTTTTCAGTTTCATCCGTTAAATCCCCATCTGGTGATTGTAAAGCAGTCCCACATACCGGGGGACAACTCGGCGGTAAGTCTATCAGAACTTACCTAGACGTAAGAGATATTTGCGCCGAACTAAGTTTCAGCAATGCCTGCAAATTTCTCACGCAATTTATCAAGCGCACGCTTGTACCGCATTTTCGTAGCACTCAACCCCATGTGCATGATGTCTGCGATCTCCTGGAACTCCAGCTCTGCGACGAATCGTAGCACCAGAATCTCCCGATCGATCGGGTTCACATGCACCAACCAGCGGTCAAGTCCGCCCTTTTCCTCAGGTTTCGGCGCCTTATCTTCAGACGCTTCCTCGAGGGGATCAAGACTTAACGCATCCATCAAGCGACGTTTCCGCCGTTCTTTCCGATACTGCGTGATGCATTCGTTGTACGTGATGCTATAGAGCCATGTCTTGAACTTCGATTTCCCCTCGAAGTTCTTGAGGCCATACAGCACCTTCAACATCACCTCCTGACAGACATCGTCAGCATCACGATCGTTCCCTAAATAACGTGCACAAACGTTGAAGAGGGTTCGCTGATAGCGTCGCATCAACTCTTCATACGCACGCGTTACGTGAAACAGCTCCGTGTGCGAGCGCGCAACCAACTCCTCGTCAGAGAGCTCACGGGGGTCATAGCGCGTGGATAGCGATTGGGCTTTATTCAAAACGAGTCGGGCCGACAGTCAGGTCAATGTCCACCGCAGCCCAGACACGGGCATTTTGCGGCGGCATACATTAGCAGGGTTTGCCGGGTTAGCGGCTACTTACATGCTGCTCCAGCAGGATCCGATTGGAGAGAGAGACCAGCTCGCCCTCATCGGTCAGCAGTGTAGTCTTAACCGTGCCGATCTCCTCGATCTGCCCTTCGACCTCGCCAACTCGCACTTGTTGCCCAACCTGATACAACTCACGCACATAGATTCCCGCAAGAATCTGACCGGCAATATCCCGGCTTCCCAACCCCATGGCCAAGGCAACAGCCAGACCAACGGTAATCAAAACGATCACGATCACATGGTTGAGCAGGTCGGTTTTGACCTCCAACTGACTGATCGCAACGGAAATACTGATGATGATCACCAGCCCCTGGGCGATTCGCCCCAGGCCACTGGCGTAATCCAGACCGACCCCTTCGGCCGCTCCGCGCACCAGCCCATTGGCCAATTGCGCCAGCAATACCCCCACCAACAGCACCAGCGCGGCCCCGAAAACCTTCGGTAAATACAACGCCAGCATGTCGAGCGTAGCCGAAACCCGCTCCAGGCCAAGGGATTCTGCAGCAGAAACCAGAAAAATCAGTAATACGAACCAATACACGATTTTACCGATCAAGGTAGAAATCGGTACCTGCAAGCCCGCGCGGGACAGCAGTTTGGTCAAACCGGTACCGCCCATCAAACGGTCCAGGCCCAGTTTGGCGAGCAATTTGGAAAGCAGGGTATCAAGCAGTTTGGCAACCACAAAACCCAACAGCAGCACGACCAGCGCGCCAAACAGATTGGGAATGAAGTTCGCTACCTTGGTCCACAACGCAGTCATCGCAGTGACGAGGCTCTGAGTCCAGAGATCAAGTTCCATATTCAATCAGCCTTATCAGCAGTGCGAGCAGTAGGTTTACGACGGGAAACCGGCGAGATATGGGCCGATCCGTTATTCAGAGCAATCATCAGCGCCGGCAACCAGCGGCCGAGCAGGCTGAACAGATCGCCCGCCCCCACCTGCCGGTTGGCGGTTTTAAGTACGCGGCCCAGGCACGCATCGTCGTCCCGGGTGGACGGTGTGGCCTTGAGCATGTCACGCAACGACTGTTCAAACGGATCGTGCATACGCACCTCTCGATATGTCAGTGAAAGACGCGATCAAAATTCCCTGGGTCACATAGTTCATGATCAGACCCAGCGCAAACGTCGGAATAACCACCACTGTCCCAGCGCGACCAGCGCCATCAACAGGCAGGCCACCAGAAACCCGTAGGGGCTGTTGGAAAGCGGAATGCCTCCCACATTGATCCCCAGCAAACCGGCCAGAAAACTCATCGGCAGAAAGATCCCGGTGATGATCCCGAAGCGAAACATGATGCGGTTCATGCGCACGCTCAGGCGCCGGTCTTCGGCCTCCAGCACAAGCCCCACGCGCTCTCGGTTCAATTCGAGCTCTTCCAGGTAGCGGGTCAGACTGTTATTCAATTCGTTCCAGTAATCGCCATCGTCATCGGCGAACCAAGGCAACCTGATGCGGCTGAGCTGACCGAAAATATCCCGCTGCGGAGCGAGGAAACGCTTGAGTCCGGCAGCCCGTCGACGAATCTGCAGAATGTTGCTGTGCTCGGGGGTATACCGTTCGTCGGCATCCAGTTTTTCTTCCTCGGCATCGACCACTTCCGACAGGTCGCTGACCAGGTCCTGCACTTTATGGGTCAGGTACTCAGCCATATAAAGGATGAGTTCGGAGGCGGTTTTCGGTCCCTTGCCTTCGCCCAGTTGCACCAGCAGCTCATCCGTCGCGCGCAATGGCCGCAGGCGCAGGGAGATCACTCGCTGGGCCGAACCGAAGATGCGTACCGAAACCATGTCCTCCGGCTCCGCGCCGGGGTTGAGGTTGATGCCGCGTAAAAACAGCAGGAACTCGGAATCCGGCAGCGCCAACAGGCGCGGCCGGGTATTTTCTTCGAGTAAAAGGTCACAGCTGAACTCGCTCAGACCGCTGGATTTACGCAGCCAGGTCTGGGTTTGCGGATGGCTGCGATCCCAATGCAGCCAGAGACTCTCATGGGCTTGCAGCTGCAAGTCGTCCAGTTCAGTTCGGGCAATCGCACGCGCACCACCTTTACCGTCCAGCACCAGGGCATGTACCAGCCCCCATTGCGCGTTGTCTTCCTCGAACATCCTCATCCCTTGCTTGGTCGACTGCTTATTCGGGCATTTTCAGCGGGCTTGGCGAAACGATTACGCCATTGTTGTCGGCATAGACATATTCGCCCGGACGGAACGTCACCCCGGCAAAAGTCACCGCCACGTTGAGATCACCAATACCGCGCTTGTCGGTTTTCATCGGGTGGCTGGCCAGCGCCTGAACGCCCAGGTCGGTTTGCGCGATGACATCGACATCACGGATGCAACCGTAGATCACCAGCCCTTCCCAACCGTTCTTCGCCGCCTTCTCGGCCAGCATATCGCCCAGCAGCGCACGGCGCAGGGAGCCGCCACCGTCGACCACCAGCACCTTGCCGTGGCCCTTGAGCTCGACCTGTTCCTTGACCAGCGAGTTGTCTTCGAAGCATTTGATGGTCACGATTTCGCCGCCGAAGGAGTCGCGGCCACCGAAATTGCTGAACATCGGTTCAACCACCTGCACCAGATCCGGGTAGGCGTCGCACAGGTCGGGAGTGAGGTAATGATTCATCGAGAAACTCCTGTAATGGAAAGAACACGTCGCGGTGTCGGAATTCGCAGGGTTCATGCTGAGTGATACGAGGGCAGACGGAAAATGTTTAACATTTCAGCTAGCCCTCACCATACGCCAATTTCAGCAGGCTCGACGGCACGAACAGAATGCTTAACCGGCGACCTAATGTGACCAGAACCGCTCAGTGCGTCATATCTTAGCCGCAAGCGCATCGGAACGAAATGCTCTTGTCAGAGCCTTCTGAACTCAACTGGCGGCAGCCAGTTCGGTGCCCGACGCCAACAACGGGCTCTGCTGATCCTGCAACCATCGCGCGACCAAAGGCCAGACTTCAGCCTGGGCGGCTTTGCTCACCAGCATCTCCACATGGCCGAAATTGCCGCTGAACCCTTGTTCGCGTCCCAGGCAGACAAACTGCTTATGCTCGGAACTCAACTGGTCAAACAGCTTGCGACAAGCCCAGGTCGGATCCTGATGATCCCCGGCCGCGCTCACCGCCAATACCGGCAGCGAAACATCGCACAAGCCGGCCCACCAGTCCTTCTGCCCATCGCCGAAACGCCCGAACAGCCCGTACCAGCGCATGCCTTCCAGGGCCAGGCCAATGGGCTCGTCCTCGGGACCGCGCTTGAGTCGCGAGCCGGACAACTGGGCAAAGCGCTTGAGAATGAAACGACCGCCCCACTCCACCGCCGGGATTTTCAATGGCCAATAGGTGCGGCTGACCTGACAGCCGAACAGCGCCGCCGACGCCACTACCGGCTCTCCCAGGTACTGGCCACCCAAGGCCGCCGCCAGGGTAATGCCGCCCAGGGAATGACCAATCCAGTGCGGAACCTGGCCGCTTTGTTCCCGCACGAAGGCGCCGATGGCGGGCAGATCGTATTGCGCATAGTCGGCGACGCGATTCTTGCGGTAGTCGGCATTGCGTCGCGACAGGCCGTGACCACGCATCTCGGGGATCCATACATCGAAACCCATGCGCGCCAGATACGCGCCCAGGCCGATGCCCTTGGGCGAATACCAGAAGCGCCGATTGGAGAAGCTGCCGTGCAGCAGGATCACCGGGACACCACGGGATTCGGGTTCGTCCGCCATCCCCAGGCGGGTGACGGCCAGCTCGACCGTGGCGTCCGGGCTATTGCCGGGCTTCAGGCGGTAGACGTCTTCACTCAGGTCGCCTCGACGTTCGGCACTGATCAAGGCGACGGGAAACAGGTTGCTGCTGCTTTGCATAATGCTCTTGCACAAAAAAGGGCGGCTTCCAGATGGAGCCCGCCCTACTTGAATCTCAAAGCCTCGGCCAGCCCGAAGGCTGGCCGAGGCTTCATTCCGCTTAGACCGCACCCTGCCCCTCGGCCAGGAAGAACCAGGTTTCCAGTACGGAATCCGGGTTCAGCGAGACGCTTTCGATGCCCTGCTCCATCAGCCACTTGGCCAAGTCCGGATGGTCGGACGGGCCCTGGCCGCAAATACCGATGTATTTGCCGGCCTTGTTGCAGGCGGCGATGGCGTTGGCCAGCAGTTTCTTGACCGCCGGATTACGCTCGTCGAACAGGTGCGCGATGATGCCCGAATCGCGGTCCAGGCCCAGGGTCAGCTGGGTCAGGTCGTTAGAGCCGATGGAGAAACCGTCGAAGAACTCGAGGAACTCTTCGGCCAGGATCGCGTTGGAAGGCAGCTCGCACATCATGATCACGCGCAGGCCGTTTTCACCACGCTTGAGACCGTTTTCGGCCAGCAGATCCACCACCTGGCTGGCTTCGCCCAGAGTGCGGACGAACGGCACCATGATCTCGACGTTGGTCAGGCCCATGTCGTTGCGCACGCGCTTGAGGGCGCGGCACTCGAGCTCGAAGCAGTCACGGAAGGCTTCGCTGATGTAACGCGAAGCACCGCGGAAGCCCAGCATCGGGTTTTCTTCTTCCGGCTCGTAGAGCTTGCCGCCGATCAGGTTGGCGTATTCGTTGGACTTGAAGTCCGACAGGCGCACGATGACCTTTTTCGGCCAGAAGGCCGCAGCCAGGGTGCTAATGCCTTCAACCAGCTTGTCGACGTAAAAACCGACCGGATCGTTATAGCCAGCGATGCGCTTGTCGACGCTGTCCTTGATTTCATGGGGCAGGCCGGCGTAGTTCAGCAGCGCCTTGGGGTGCACGCCGATCATGCGGTTGATGATGAACTCCAGGCGGGCCAGGCCCACACCGGCGTTCGGCAGTTGGGCGAAGTCGAAGGCGCGGTCCGGGTTGCCGACGTTCATCATGATCTTGAACGGCAGCTCCGGCATGGCGTCGACGGAGTTTTTCTTCACGTCGAAGCCCAGCTCGCCTTCGAAGATGAAACCGGTATCGCCTTCAGCGCAGGACACGGTCACGCCCTGGCCGTCTTTCAACAGTTCGGTGGCGTTGCCGCAACCGACAACGGCCGGAATCCCCAGCTCGCGCGCAATGATCGCGGCGTGGCAGGTACGGCCGCCACGGTTGGTAACGATGGCGCTGGCGCGCTTCATCACCGGCTCCCAGTCCGGGTCGGTCATGTCGGACACCAGCACATCGCCAGCCTGGACCTTGTCCATCTCCGACACGTCCTTGATGATCCGCACCTTGCCGGCGCCGATGCGCTGGCCGATGGCGCGACCTTCCACCAGCACGGTGCCGGTTTCCTTCAACAGGTAACGTTCCATGACGTTGGCCTGGGTGCGGCTCTTCACGGTTTCCGGACGGGCCTGGACGATGTACAGCTTGCCGTCGTCGCCGTCTTTGGCCCATTCGATGTCCATCGGGCACTTGTAGTGCTTCTCGATGATCATCGCCTGCTTGGCCAGCTCGCTGACTTCGGCATCGGTCAGGCAGAAACGCGCGCGATCGGCCTTGTCGACGTCGACAGTCTTGACTGAGCGACCGGCCTTGGCTTCGTCGCCGTAGATCATCTTGATCGCCTTGCTGCCCAGATTGCGGCGCAGGATGGCCGGGCGACCGGCTTGCAGGGTGCCCTTGTGGACGTAGAACTCGTCCGGGTTCACCGCACCTTGAACGACGGTTTCACCCAGGCCGTAGGCGCCGGTGATAAATACCACGTCACGGAAGCCCGACTCGGTGTCGAGGGTGAACATCACGCCGGCGGTGCCGGTTTCCGAACGCACCATGCGCTGCACGCCGGCAGACAGGGCGACCAGCTTGTGGTCGAAGCCCTGGTGCACGCGGTAGGAAATGGCGCGGTCGTTGAACAGGGAAGCGAAGACTTCCTTGGCGGCGCGAATGACGTTCTCGACGCCACGGATATTGAGGAAGGTTTCCTGCTGGCCGGCGAAGGAAGCGTCCGGCAGGTCTTCGGCGGTGGCCGAGGAGCGCACGGCCACGGCCATGTCAGGGTTGCCCGCGGACAGCTTGGCGAACGCGGTGCGGATTTCGCTATTCAGTTGCTCGGGGAACTCGGCTTCCATGATCCATTGACGGATCTGCGCGCCGGTCTTGGCCAGGGCATTCACGTCATCGACGTCCAGGGCGTCGAGCGCAGCGTGGATCTGGTCGTTAAGACCGCTCAATTCGAGAAAATCACGATAGGCCTGGGCCGTCGTGGCAAAGCCTCCAGGGACGGATACACCGGCGCCTGCAAGGTTACTGATCATCTCGCCCAGGGATGCGTTCTTGCCCCCCACATGCTCTACATCATGGACGCCGAGCTTATCGAGGGAAACTACGTACTCTACCAAGGTGATCTCTCCACTAACTGTGTTGGAAAAGCTCAGAAGCCGGCTGCTCGGGGAGCGCTTGCCAGCTGTATGGCCTGGACCTGGAAAATAAGTGAGAATGCGGGCCATTGGAGGCCGGCAAATCGCGCCTATCATATCCAAGATTCGTCACTAGCTTAAGGCCCAAGGTGCAAATGAAACGATCTGCTTTCTTTATCTCCGACGGTACCGGCATCACCGCTGAAACCCTCGGCCAGAGCCTCCTGGCGCAGTTCGAAAACATTACCTTCAGCAAAATCACGCGACCGTATATCGACAGCGTAGATAAAGCGCGGGCCATGGTACAACAAATCAACATCGCCGCCGAAAAGGACGGATTTCGCCCGATTATCTTCGACACCATCGTCAATCAGGACATCCGTGAGATCCTCGCGACGTCCAATGGTTTCATGATCGACATCTTCTCGACCTTCCTCGCCCCCCTGGAGCTGGAGTTGAGCGAGCACTCGTCGTATTCGGTCGGCAAGTCCCATTCCATTGGCGGCAACTCCAACTATATGGAGCGGATCGAGGCGGTGAACTTCGCCCTCGACAACGACGACGGCGCCCGCACCCACTACTACGACAAGGCCGACCTGATCCTGGTCGGCGTGTCGCGCTGCGGCAAGACCCCGACCTGCCTGTATATGGCCATGCAGTTCGGCATCCGCGCCGCCAACTACCCGCTGACCGAAGACGACATGGAACGCCTGCAGCTGCCGACTGCCCTGCGCGCGCACCAGCACAAGCTGTTCGGCCTGACCATCGACCCCGACCGGCTCACCGCCATCCGCAACGAGCGCAAGCCCAACAGCCGTTATTCGAGCTATGCCCAGTGCGAGTTCGAAGTGCGCGAGGTGGAAAACCTGTTCCGCCGCGAGAACATTCCGCACATCAATTCCACGCACTTCTCGGTGGAAGAGATCTCGGCGAAGATCCTCGTGGAAAAAGGCGTCGAGCGGCGCTTCAAGTAGCGTTATCTGACCAAATAGAAGGCTATTGCGAGCAATCGAGCGTCGACCGGCTGCCCCTACACGGCTTACAAGATCTTGTAGGAGCCAGCTAGTCGCGATCGGACCAACGGTCCGCCCTGCCCTCAGATCACCAACAGATCCACGAACCGGTGTACCGCCGTGGCTTCCAGCTGCGCCTGGTCCTTGCACAGGGCAAAGATCTGCGCCGAACGCTGGGCGGTGAAGCGGGTGGCCAGGTTGGCCTTGAACTTGTCTTCCAGCAGCGCAATGCCTTCGGCGCGACGCCGGCGATGGCCGATCGGGTATTCCACCACCACCTGTTCGGTGCTGGAGCCATCCTTGAAAAACACCTGCAGCGCATTGGCGATGGAGCGCTTGTCGGCCTCCAGGTACTCGCGGGTGTAGCGCGGCTCCTCGACTATCTGCATCTTCTCGCGCAACTGGTCGATGATCGGGTGGGCGGCATGGAAGTCGTCTTCATAGTGCTCGGCCACCAGGTTGCCGAACGCCAGCGGCACGGCGGTCATGTACTGGATGCAGTGGTCGCGGTCGGCGGCGTTGGCCAGCGGGCCGACCTTGGAAATGATGCGGATCGCCGATTCATGGGTGGTGATGACGATCCTGTCGATCTCGTGCAGGCGATTGCGCACCAGCGGGTGCAGGGTCACCGCCGCTTCACAGGCGGTCTGCGCATGGAACTCGGCCGGGAAGCTGATCTTGAACAGCACGTTTTCCATTACATAGGTGCCGTACTGCTGCGACAGGCTGAAACGGCGCTGGTCTTCGGGCTTGAGCGCCAGGTCCTTGTTGGTGTGGCTGAACAGCACGTCGTAGAAGCCCCACTGCGGCGCGCTCAGCACTCCCGGGATGCCCATCTCGCCACGCAGGGCGATATCCGCCAGGCGCACGCCACGGCTGGTGGCATCCCCCGCCGCCCAGGATTTGCGCGAACCGGCGTTCGGCGCATGGCGGTAGGTACGCAGCGCCTGGCCATCGACAAAGGCATGGGACAGCGCCGCCAGCAGCTGCTCGCGGTTGGCCCCCATCAACTTGGCGGTGACCGCGGTCGAGGCGACTTTCACCAGCAGGACATGGTCGAGGCCGACCCGGTTGAAGGAGTTTTCCAGGGCAATCACCCCCTGGATCTCATGGGCCATGATCATAGCCTCGAGCACCGCGCGCATGGTCAGCGGCGCCTCGCCATTGGCCACGCGCTTTTGCGACAGGTGATCGGCCACGGCGAGGATGCCACCGAGGTTGTCGGAAGGATGGCCCCACTCGGCGGCGAGCCAGGTGTCGTTGTAATCCAGCCAACGGACAATGCAGCCGATATCCCAGGCCGCCTTGACCGGGTCCAGGCGCAAGCTAGTACCCGGCACCCGCGCGCCAAACGGCACGAGCGTGCCCTCGACGATGGGCCCCAGGTGCTTTGTACACTCGGGAAAGCGCAGGGCCAGCAAGCCACAGCCGAGGGTGTCCATCAGGCAGTTGCGGGCTGTATCCAGAGCCTCGCGGGACTCGATCCGATAGTTCAGAACGTAGTCGGCGATGTCCTGCAGGACCTGGTCGTAATCGGGGCGTTCGTTCAGATCAACGTTGGCGCTCATGGGCAGTTCACTCCATCAAGGGTTGGGTGTGGGTTGCATCCTCAAGGTCAGGCTGATCGGGTTATTTTTTTATTCACCCCATTGTAGGAACAAGCTTGCTCGCGATGACGGATGGACTGTCGACATCGATGTCGACCGTGGTATCGCTATCGCGAGCAAGCTCGCTCCTACAGGGGCCGCTTATGATTTAGAACGCGTCGCCAGGCACACGTACCCAGCCTTCCATCAAGACCCGCGCGCTACGACTCATGATGGCCTTGGTCACGCTCCATTCGCCGTTGTCCTGCACGGCTTCGGCACCGACGCGCAGGGTCCCCGACGGGTGGCCGAAGCGCACCGCGCTGCGCTCTCCGCCGCCGGCCGCCAGGTTGACCAGGGTCCCGGGGATCGCCGCCGCCGTGCCGATGGCCACCGCGGCGGTGCCCATCATCGCGTGGTGCAGCTTGCCCATGGACAGCGCGCGCACCAGCAGATCGACATCCGCGGCCTGCACCGCCTTGCCGCTGGAAGCCTGGTAGTCCGCGGGCGGCGCGACAAAGGCGACCTTGGGCGTGTGCTGACGCTTGGCCGCTTCATCCAGATTCTGAATCAGCCCCATGCGCAGCGCGCCGTGGGCGCGGATGGTCTCGAACATCGCCAGCGCCTTGGGATCGCCGTTGATATCGCCTTGCAGCTCGGTACCGCTGTAGCCGATGTCGCGGGCGTTGATGAAGATAGTCGGGATCCCGGCATTGATCATGGTGGCCTGGAAAGTCCCGACACCCGGCACCTCCAGGTCGTCCACCAGGTTGCCAGTGGGGAACATCGAACCACCGGCGCCCTCTTCCTCAGCCGCCGGGTCAAGGAACTCCAACTGCAC
Organism: Pseudomonas sp. NFACC41-3; assembly: GCF_900109505.1. Taxonomy (NCBI): domain Bacteria; kingdom Pseudomonadati; phylum Pseudomonadota; class Gammaproteobacteria; order Pseudomonadales; family Pseudomonadaceae; genus Pseudomonas; species Pseudomonas sp. NFACC41-3. Next base: position 396,404 of record NZ_FOAE01000001.1, on the reverse strand, counting down.
TTCGGCCGCCGGGAAAGTCACCCCGTCCAGCTCGAAATCACCGGTTTCCTGGACCGCGCCGTTGGTGATCGGCACGTGGGCGATGATGGTCTTGCCGATATTGGCCTGCCAGATACGCACCACCGCCACGCCGTTCTGCGGAATGCGCTCGGCATCCACCAGGCCACTGCTGATGGCGAAGGAACCGACCGCCGCCGACAGGTTGCCGCAGTTGCCGCTCCAGTCGACGAAAGGTTTGTCGATGGACACTTGGCCGAACAGGTAATCCACGTCGTGGCCGGGCTTGATGCTTTTCGACAGGATCACCGTCTTGCTGGTGCTGGACGTGGCGCCGCCCATGCCGTCGATCTGCTTGTCGTACGGGTCGGGGCTGCCGATCACCCGCAACAGCAAGGCATCGCGGGCCGCGCCCGGCAGCTGCGCCGCCTCGGGCAGGTCCTGCAGGCTGAAGAACACACCCTTGCTGGTGCCGCCCCGCATGTAGGTGGCGGGAATCTTGATTTGCGCTACGAAAGCCATGAATTTCGGTCCTGATAAAGACCGAGGGCGGCGCCTTGCGGCCCGCCCCCGGTACGTCACTTAACTGGCCACAGCCGATTCGAGGAAGTCCTGGGCAAAGCGCTGCAACACGCCGCCCGCTTCGTAGATCGACACCTCTTCGGCGGTGTCGAGACGGCAGGTCACCGGCACCTCGACCCGCTCGCCGTTCTTGCGCTGGATCACCAGGGTCAGCGTGGCGCGCGGCTTGCGCTCGCCCACCACATCGAAGGTTTCGGTGCCGTCGATGCCCAGGGTCTTGCGGTCGGTGCCCGGCTTGAACTCCAGCGGCAGCACGCCCATGCCCACCAGGTTGGTGCGATGGATGCGCTCGAAGCCTTCGGCGGCGATGGCTTCCACCCCGGCCAGGCGCACGCCCTTGGCCGCCCAGTCACGGGACGAACCCTGGCCGTAGTCGGCGCCGGCGATGATGATCAGCGGCTGCTTACGCTGCATATAGGTTTCGATGGCTTCCCACATACGGGTGACCTGGCCTTCCGGCTCGATCCGCGCCAGCGAACCCTGCTTGACCTTGCCGCCTTCCTGGACCATTTCGTTGAACAGTTTCGGGTTGGCGAAGGTCGCGCGCTGCGCGGTCAGGTGGTCGCCGCGGTGGGTCGCGTAAGAGTTGAAGTCCTCTTCCGGCAGGCCCATTTTCGCCAGGTACTCGCCCGCCGCGCTGTCGAGCATGATGGCATTGGACGGCGACAGGTGATCGGTGGTGATGTTGTCCGGCAGCACCGCCAGCGGGCGCATGCCGGTCAGACTGCGCGCCCCGGCCAGGGCGCCTTCCCAGTACGGCGGACGGCGGATGTAGGTGCTCATCTCACGCCAGTCGTACAACGGCTCGACCTTGGGCCCGGTATCTTCGTGAATGGCGAACATCGGGATGTACACCTTGCGGAACTGCTCCGGTTTCACCGAAGCCTTGACCACCGCGTCGATCTCTTCGTCGCTCGGCCAGATGTCCTTGAGGCGGATTTCCTTGCCGTTGGCGTCCAGGCCCAGCACGTCCTTCTCGATGTCGAAACGGATGGTCCCGGCAATCGCATAAGCCACCACCAGCGGCGGCGATGCGAGGAACGCCTGCTTGGCGTATGGATGGATGCGCCCGTCGAAGTTGCGGTTGCCCGAAAGCACCGCGGTGGCATACAGGTCGCGGTCGATGATCTCTTTCTGGATCACCGGGTCCAGCGCGCCGGACATGCCGTTGCAGGTGGTGCAGGCAAAGGCCACGACGCCAAAGCCCAGTTGCTCCAGCTCGCTGGTCAGGCCGGCTTCGTCCAGGTACATGGCGACGGTCTTGGAACCCGGCGCCAGCGACGACTTGACCCAGGGTTTGCGGGTCAGGCCGAGCTTGTTGGCGTTGCGCGCCAGCAGGCCGGCGGCGATCACGTTGCGCGGGTTGCTGGTATTGGTGCAGCTGGTGATGGCCGCGATGATCACCGCGCCATCGGGCATTTGCCCCGGCACTTCTTCCCACTGGCCGGCGATGCCCTTGGCCGCCAGGTCGCTGGTCGCCACCCGGGCGTGGGGGTTGCTCGGGCCCGCCATGTTGCGCACCACCGAGGACAGGTCGAACTGCAAGCCGCGCTCGTACTGGGCATTTTTCAGGCTGTCGGCCCACAGGCCGGCCTGCTTGGCATAGGTCTCGACCAGCTGCACTTGCTCGTCTTCACGACCGGTGAGCTTGAGGTAGTCGATGGTCTGCTGGTCGATGTAGAACATCGCCGCGGTGGCGCCGTATTCCGGGGCCATGTTGGAGATGGTCGCGCGGTCGCCCAGGGTCAGCGCCGCGGCGCCCTCACCGAAGAACTCCAGGTAGGCACCCACCACCTTCTGCTTGCGCAGGAATTCGGTCAGCGCCAGCACCATATCGGTGGCGGTGATGCCCGGTTGCAGCTTGCCGGTCAGCTCGACGCCAACGATTTCCGGCAGGCGCATCCAGGACGCCCGGCCGAGCATCACGCTTTCGGCTTCCAGGCCGCCAACGCCGATGGCGATCACGCCCAGGGCATCCACGTGCGGGGTGTGGCTGTCGGTGCCGACGCAGGTATCGGGGAAGGCCACGCCATCGCGCGCCTGGATCACCGGGGACATTTTCTCCAGGTTGATCTGGTGCATGATGCCGTTGCCCGGCGGGATCACGTCGACGTTCTTGAAGGCCTTCTTGGTCCAGTTGATGAAGTGGAAACGGTCTTCGTTGCGCCGGTCTTCCACGGCGCGGTTCTTGGCGAACGCATCCGGGTCGAAGCCACCGCACTCCACCGCCAGCGAGTGGTCGACGATCAACTGGGTCGGCACCACCGGGTTGACCTGGGCCGGGTCGCCACCTTGGTCGGCGATGGCATCGCGCAGGCCGGCCAGGTCCACCAGGGCGGTCTGGCCAAGAATGTCGTGGCACACCACGCGGGCCGGAAACCACGGGAAGTCGAGGTCGCGCTTGCGCTCGATCAGTTGCTTCAGGGAAGCGCTCAGGGTCGCCGGATCGCAGCGCCGCACCAGGTTTTCCGCGAGCACGCGCGAGGTGTACGGCAGGCTGTCGTAGGCGCCCGCCTGGATGGCCTCGACAGCCGCGCGGGTGTCGAAGTAGTCCAGGCGGGTACCGGGTAACGGTTTACGAAATTCAGTGTTCATCGTCAGGACTCGGTCACGGTGATTGCAAAAGGTGGGGCTGGCACCGGCACTGAACCGCCCTCTGTAGGAGCGAAGCTTGCTCGCGAAGACGGAATGACATTCAACATCTATGTCGACCGTTACACCGCTATCGCGAGCAAGCTCGCTCCTACAGGGCTTTGGGTTCAGCCGGTGACGGCAGCCACCATTCAGCGACGTTCGATTGGCACGAACTTGCGCTGTTCAACGCCGACGTACTCGGCGCTTGGACGGATGATGCGGTTGTTGGCGCGCTGTTCGAACACGTGGGCGGCCCAGCCGGTCAGGCGCGAGCAGACGAAGATCGGAGTGAACAGCTTGGTCGGGATGCCCATGAAGTGGTACGCCGAGGCATGGTAGAAGTCGGCGTTGGGAAACAGCTTCTTCTGCTCCCACATGGTCTTGTCGATGGCTTCGGAAACCGGGAACAGCACCTTGTCGCCCACCTCGACGGCGAGCTTTTTCGACCAGCCCTTGATCACCTCGTTGCGCGGGTCGTTGTCTTTGTAGATCGCGTGGCCGAAGCCCATGATCTTGTCCTTGCGCTCGAGCATGCCCAGGGTGCCCTTGATCGCCTCTTCCGGCGAAGCAAAGCGCTCGATCATCTCCATCGCCGCCTCGTTGGCGCCGCCGTGCAGCGGGCCGCGCAGCGAACCGATGGCCGCGGTGACACAGGAGTACAAGTCCGACAGGGTCGAGGCACAGACCCGGGCAGTGAAGGTCGAGGCGTTAAATTCGTGCTCGGCGTAGAGGATCAGCGACACGTTCATCACCTTGGTGTGCAGCTCGCTCGGTTTCTTGCCGTGCAGCAGGTGCAGGAAGTGGCTGCCGATGCACGGCTCGTCGGTCACGCAATCGATGCGTTTACCGTCGTGGCTGAAGCGGTACCAGTAACACATGATCGCCGGGAACGCGGCCAGCAGGCGGTCGGTGACGTCACGTTGCCGGGAGAAGTCCTGTTCCGGCTCGATATTGCCGAGGAACGAGCAACCGGTGCGCATCACATCCATCGGATGGGCGTCGGCCGGGATGCGCTCCAGCACTTCTTTCAGTGCCTGCGGCAGGTCGCGCAGCTTGCTCAGCTTCTGGGTGTAGGCGTCCAGTTGCGCCTGGGTCGGCAGCTCGCCGTACAGCAGCAGGTAGGCCACTTCCTCGAACTGCGCGTCGGCCGCCAGTTCGCGTACGTCGTAACCCCGGTAGGTCAGCCCGGCACCGGCCTGGCCCACGGTCGACAAGGCAGTCTGTCCGGCCACCTGGCCACGCAGGCCAGCGCCACTCAATACTTTTGCTTCGGCCATTGCTCTCTCCAATCTTGAATTTGTTAGGGAATCGGCAAATCGTCAAAACCAATACTGCTTTCTGTAGCCGCTGCCGCAGGCTGCGACAGGACCGAAGGTCCTCCTGCGTCGAGAGGAGCGCCGCGGCCGTGCCGGCCGATCGCAGCCTTCGGCAGCGGCTACAGGTTTTGCCTCAGTAGTCGAGCCGTGCTCGGCATCAACCCTTCTTCTGGGCGAACAGCGCATCGAGCTTCTGCTCGAAGGTGTGGTAGTCGATGCGGTCGTACAGCTCCATGCGGGTCTGCATGGTGTCGATCACGTTCTGCTGGGTACCGTCGCGACGGATCGCGGTGTAGACGTTTTCCGCCGCCTTGTTCATGGCGCGGAATGCCGACAGCGGGTACAGCACCAGGGAAACATCCACGGATTTCAGTTGCTCGGTGGTGTACAGCGGCGTGGCGCCGAACTCGGTGATGTTGGCCAGGATCGGCGCTTTCACCCGGCTGGCGAAGATCTTGTACATCTCCAGCTCAGTGATGGCTTCCGGGAACACCATGTCGGCGCCGGCTTCGATGCAGGCGGCGGCGCGATCCAGGGCCGACTCCAGCCCCTCCACCGCCAGGGCGTCGGTGCGGGCCATGATCATGAAGCTGTCGTCGGTGCGGGCATCCACCGCGGCCTTGATGCGGTCGACCATTTCCTGCTGGGAAACGATCTCCTTGTTCGGCCGGTGGCCGCAGCGCTTGGCGCCGACCTGGTCCTCGATATGAATCGCCGCCGCGCCGAACTTGATCATCGACTTGACGGTGCGCGCCACGTTGAACGCCGACGAACCGAAACCGGTGTCCACGTCCACCAGCAGCGGCAGGTCGCAGACGTCGGTGATGCGGCGCACGTCGGTCAGCACGTCGTCCAGCCCGGTGATGCCCAGGTCCGGCACGCCGAGGGAGCCGGCCGCCACCCCGCCACCGGACAGGTAGATCGCCTTGAACCCGGCGCGCTTGGCCAACAGCGCATGGTTGGCATTGATGGCGCCGACCACCTGCAACGGTCGTTCGCTGGCGACCGCATCGCGAAAGCGCTGGCCTGGAGTGCTCTTGTTGTTGGAACTCATGACTCACCTCTCTAGGGCGCGCACTCTGGAAAGTGACGGGCAATGTTGCGTTTGGAAGCGCCGATGTGACGGCGCATCAACAACTCGGCCAGTTCGCCGTCGCGATCGGCAATGGCATCGAGAATCCGGTGGTGCTCGGCGAACGCCTGGTGCGGGCGATTGGGCGTGGCGGAAAACTGGATGCGGTACATGCGCACCAGTTGGTACAGCTCGCCGCAGAGCATCTGCGTGAGGGTGCGGTTGCCCGCGCCCTGGATGATCCGGTAATGAAAGTCGAAATCGCCTTCCTGCTGGTAGTAGCCGAGCCCGGCCTGGAACGCCGCGTCGCGCTCATGGGTATCGAGGACCCGGCGCAGCTCGTCGATTTCCTCGTTGGTCATGCGCTCGGCGGCCAGGCGGCAGGCCATGCCTTCCAGGGATTCACGGATTTCATAGAGTTCGATCAGCTCGGCATGGCTCAGGGATACCACCCGCGCCCCGACATGGGGCACCCGTACCAGCAGGCGCTGGCCTTCCAGGCGGTGGATCGCCTCGCGCAGCGGGCCACGGCTGATGCCGTAGGTGCGCGCCAGTTCCGGCTCGGAAATCTTGCTGCCCGGGGCGATCTCGCCCTTGACGATGGCCGCCTGAATGCGCCTGAAGACGTTTTCGGACAAGGTTTCCGAATCGTCCTGGGTCACGGCGGGGGGATCGAGCTGATCCAGCATATTGTCGACACCTTTAAAATCAATGCGACAAAAACTAGCCAATACAACCGATGCAGTCAAAGGAAAAATAGATATTGTCGACAATCGTCTAATAACCCTTTGCACCAAACCGGCACAAAAGCACCCGCCCCGCCGCTGGCGCCATAAAACCAGCATGCTAGAATGCCGCCCGCATTTGCCTGTCACATTAATAAGGCAGCACACGAGGGAGCTTGCGCAGCAATGCCAGTCGCCTTGAACTGAAGAACCCATGCAACGCACCAGGATCTATGAGACTCAAGGCCTTCTCCATACTGTTCTGCCTGCTCGGCCTGCCGGGCCTGAGTGCCGCCGCCGGCAAGACCGTTTACGGTCTGAATGAATACGCCAGACTGTCCGGGATCGACCTGGAAGTCGCCGCCAAGCTCGACACCGGCGCCAAGACCGCCTCCCTCAGCGCCCGCGATATCAAGCGTTTCAAGCGCAATGGCGAGTCCTGGGTACGCTTCTACCTGGCCATCGACGCCGCCCATTCCCACCCCATCGAACGTCCGTTGGCCCGCGTCAGCAAGATCAAGCGCCGCGCCGGCGACTACGACCCCGATGAGGAAAACAACAAGAAGTACACCGCGCGCCCGGTCATCGAGCTGGATATCTGCATGGGCGGTGCCCTGCGCAGCATAGAAGTGAACTTGACCGACCGCAGTGCATTCCAATACCCGCTCTTGATCGGTTCCGAAGCGCTCAAGCGCTTCGATGCACTGGTCGACCCCAGTCTTAAATACGCTGCTGGCAAACCTGCCTGCGCCACCGACGCTCATACCGCAGAGTAATTCCAATGCGCTCTCTTACCCTCCATCTGAAAATCCTGATCGCCATCCTGGTGGTGCTGGGCATTTCGATCACGGCCTATCAGATTTTCGTGCTCGGCATCCCGGTGACCGAAGACGCCACCGACGACCTGTGGAACATCGACGCCAAGGTCGAGTTCGTCGCCAACGCCAAGGACCCGATCAAGATCCAGATGTTCGTGCCGCCCCTGAGCCGCGACTATGTCAGCCTGAACGAGAGCTTCATCTCCAATAACTACGGGGTGGCGGTGAACCGCGTCGATGGCAACCGCAAGGTGACCTGGTCGGCCCGCCGCGCCAAGGGCAACCAGACCCTCTACTACCGCCTGGTGCTGACCAAGCGCTACACCGCGGAAAAAGCCAAGATCAAGGGCCCGACCTTCCGCGACAGCATCGCCGTCGAAGGCCCGGAAAAGATCGCCGCCGAAGCCCTGCTCGCGCCGATCCGCCAGCATTCGGCCGACGTCGAGACCTTCATCAGCGAAGCCATCAAGCGGGTCAACAACACCAACGACGATAACGCCAAGATGCTCCTGGCGGGCGATCCGTCGCCGGCGCACAAGGCCAAGATCGTCGACCTGCTGCTGTCCATCGCCCACGTGCCGATGGAAAAGGTCCACACCATCCGCCTGGTGGCCGACCAGCCGCAGGCCCCGGAACTGTGGCTGCGCAGCTTCAACGGTACCGACTGGCTGTACTTCAACCCGGAAACCGGCGAACAGGGCCTGCCCAGCGACCGCCTGCTGTGGTGGATCGGTGACGACAACCTGATCACCGTCGATGGCGGCAAGAAAGCCACCGTCACCTTCAGCCTGAACAACAGCGAAATGAACGCCATTCGCCTGGCCAAGCTGACCGACGAGAACACCGACGCCAACTTCCTCGAATACTCGCTGTACGGCCTGCCGCTGCAGACCCAGCAGACCTTCATGATCATGGTGATGATCCCGATCGGCGTGCTGGTGATCCTGGTGCTGCGTAACCTGATCGGCCTGCAGACCCTGGGTACCTTCACCCCGGTGCTGATCGCCCTGGCCTTCCGCGAAACCCAGCTGGGCTTCGGTATCGTGCTGTTCACGGTGATCACCGCGCTCGGGCTGTCGCTCAGGTCCTACCTGGAACACCTGAAGCTGCAGATGCTGCCGAGGCTGTCGGTGGTGCTGACCTTCGTCGTGGTGCTGATCGCCGCCATCAGCCTGTTCAGCCACAAGCTCGGCCTGGAACGCGGCCTGTCGGTGGCCCTGTTCCCGATGGTGATCCTGACCATGACCATCGAACGCCTGTCGATCACCTGGGAAGAACGAGGCGCCGGCCATGCGATGAAAGTCGCCATCGGCACGCTGTTCGCCGCCTCCCTGGCGCACCTGATCATGAGCGTGCCGGAGCTGGTCTACTTCGTCTTCACCTTCCCGGCGATGCTGCTGATCCTGGTGGGCTTCATGCTGGCGATGGGTCGCTACCGCGGCTACCGCCTGACCGAGCTGATCCGTTTCAAAGCCTTCGTCAAGGCTGATTCGTAATGTTCGGCCTGTGGAAGACCTGGAAGGCCCTGGAAGCCCGGGGCATCATGGGGATCAATCGGCGTAACGCGGACTACGTGCTCAAGTACAACAAGCGCAGCCTGTACCCGATCGTCGACGACAAGATCATTACCAAGGAACGCGCGATCGAGGCCGGCATCCATGTGCCGGAACTGTACGGCGTGATTTCCACCGAGAAGGAAATCGACAAGCTCGACGAGATCATCGGCGGGCGTAACGACTTCGTGATCAAGCCGGCGCAAGGCGCCGGCGGCGACGGCATCCTGGTGATCGCCGACCGTTTCGAAGGGCGCTACCGCACGGTATCGGGCAAGATCATCAGCCATGAGGAAATCGAGCACCAGATTTCCAGCATCCTCACCGGCCTCTATTCCCTGGGCGGCCACCGTGACCGGGCGCTGATCGAATACCGGGTGACCCCGGACCAGATCTTCAAGAGCATCAGCTACGAAGGCGTGCCGGACATCCGCATCATCGTGCTCATGGGTTACCCGGTGATGGCCATGCTGCGTCTGCCGACCCGCCAGTCCGGCGGTAAGGCCAACCTGCACCAGGGCGCCATCGGCGTCGGCGTCGACCTGGCCACCGGCCTGACCCTGCGCGGCACCTGGCTGAACAACATCATCACCAAGCACCCGGACACCACCAACGCGGTGGACGGCGTGCAACTGCCCTACTGGGACGGCTTCATGAAGCTGGCGGCCGGCTGTTACGAGCTGTGCGGCCTGGGCTACATCGGGGTGGACATGGTGCTGGACCAGGAAAAGGGCCCGCTGATCCTCGAGCTCAACGCCCGTCCCGGCCTGAACATCCAGATCGCCAACGACTGCGGCCTGACCCAGCGCACCCACGCGGTCGAAGCACACCTGGCAGAACTGAAAGCCCGCGGCATCAGCGAAACCGTCGAGCAGCGCGTGCAGTTTGCCCAGGACCTGTTCGGCCATATCCCGGCGGTGGAAGGCTGAACCACAGCAACGGAAAACCCTGTAGCCGCTGCCGCAGGCTGCGCCCGACCGCGAAGCGGGCGCCGCTTTCGACATCACCGAGGACCTTCGGTCCTTTCGCAGCCTTCGGCAGCGGCTACAGGGTATGCGGCGAGGCGGGCAATGCGTCGTAAACCGGGCAATCCCCGCCATCCCCACTAGGAGCAAATCCCTGAGGGGACTACAATCGCCAGCCGCGCTCCTCCGATGGCTGATCCGCCCCGCATGTCGACCTGTTCCGTACACCCGCTGCCCTATCGCACCAACCCCGCCGAGTATTTCGCGGCGATCCGCCATGCCCCTGGCGCCGTCCTGCTCGACAGCGGCCGGCCCAGTGCCGAGCGCGGCCGCTACGACCTGCTCAGCGCCTGGCCACGGGCCCAGTTGGCCGTCCTCAAGGACGAAAGCGGCGAAGATTTCCTGCAACGCCTGCGGCTCAACCTGGACCAATTGGGTCAGGCGGCGATCCCGGCGCCTTACCAGTTGCCTTTCGCCGGCGGGCTGATCGGCTACCTGAGCTACGACTTCGGACGCCATCTGGAACGCCTGCCCAGCCAGGCCCTGGATGACCTGCAACTGCCCGATGCGCGCTTCGGCCTCTACGACTGGGCGCTGATCAGCGACCATCAGCAGCGCACCAGCCAACTGGTGTTCCACCCCGCCCTCGCCGCCACCGAACGCCAGCGCCTGATCGACCTGTTCGGCCAGGCGCCGGCCGGCGCCCACGACAGCTTCAAGCTCAGCGGGCCGATGCTGCCTGACCTCAGCACCGCGCAGTATCAACAGGCGTTCGAGCGCATCCAGGCGTACATCCAGGCCGGCGACTGCTATCAGGTCAACTTCGCCCAGCGCTTTCGCGCGCCCTGCGCTGGCGATCCGTGGGTTGCCTACTGCGCGCTGCGCGCGGCCTGCCCGACGCCTTTTTCCGGGTTCCAGAGCCTGTCGGAAGGTGGCGCGGTGCTGAGCCTGTCGCCGGAGCGCTTCGTGCGGATCAGTGAGCGCCAGGTGGAAACCCGGCCGATCAAGGGCACCCGCCCACGCAGCCAGGATGCTGCCGAAGACGCGGCGAACGCCGCCGAGCTGCTGGCCAGCCCCAAGGACCGCGCGGAAAACCTGATGATCGTCGACCTGCTGCGCAACGACCTGGGCCGCACCTGCCGCATCGGCTCGGTGCGGGTACCGGAGCTGTTCAGCCTGGAAAGCTACCCGAACGTGCATCACCTGGTGAGCAGCGTCACCGGCGAGCTGGCGGACGACAAGGACGCCCTGGACCTGATCGCCGGCAGCTTCCCCGGCGGCTCGATCACCGGCGCACCGAAGATCCGCGCGATGCAGATCATCGACGAGCTGGAGCCGACCCGGCGCGGGCTGTATTGCGGTTCGCTGCTGTACCTGGACGTGCGTGGCGAGATGGACAGCTCGATCGCCATCCGCAGCCTGCTGGTCAAGGATGGGCAAATCTGCTGCTGGGGCGGTGGCGGGATTGTCGCGGACTCGGACTGGCAGGCCGAGTATCAGGAGTCCATCACCAAGGTGAAGGTCCTGCTAGAGACGTTGCAGAACCTCTGATCATGCCCCTGTAGCCGCTGCCGAAGGCTGCGATAGGGCCGCAGGCCCTTCAGCGTTGGGGGAAGACGCCGCGGCCGTACCGGCCGATCGCAGCCTTCGGCAGCGGCTACAGGTACAGCGTTACAAGCTCAATTCGCGATTCGAGGCCTTGAGGAATTCCTGCTTCAGCTCGGCAAAGCTGTGCACCGCCGGGAACTGCGGAAACTCGCGAATCACGTTGTCCGGGGCATGGAACAGAATGCCGGCATCGGCCTCGCCGAGCATGCTGGTGTCGTTGTACGAGTCCCCCGCCGCGATCACCCGGTAATACAGGCTCTTGAAGGCCAGCACCGACTGGCGCTTGGGGTCTTTCTGGCGCAGCTGGTAACCGGTCACCCGGCCGCTGTCGTCGGTGACCAGGCGGTGGCACAGCAGCGTGGGAAAGCCCAGCTGGCGCATCAGCGGCTGGGAAAACTCATAGAAGGTGTCGGACAGAATCACCACCTGGAAACGCTCGCGCAACCAGTCGACGAACTCGATGGCGCCGTCCAGCGGCTTGAGGGTGGCGATCACCTCCTGAATGTCCGAGAGCTTCAGGCCGTGCTCGTCGAGAATCCGCAGGCGCTGCTTCATCAGCACGTCGTAATCGGGAATATCCCGGGTGGTCGCCTTGAGGGATTCAATCCCGGTTTTTTCGGCAAAGGCGATCCAGATTTCCGGGACCAGTACACCTTCCAGGTCGAGACAGGCAATTTCCACAGGACACTCCCATTTGTATTGGTTATTCGAGCGAGCAAAAGGACTGCCGAACTCTAGCGATTCGCCCTGGCCCACGCAACGCAAGGAGCGCGCCAGCCGGGGGCGGATTTTGTTACCATCGCCAGTATCTAGAGCGCTCAGCGCCACCGACCTGTAGGAAACCGCCCTGATGAGCCCATCGTTCAATGTCGCTGAACTCGCCGCGACCTATGCCCAAAAATCCGCCCAGGACATTCTCAAACTGGCATTCGCCGAGTTCGGCGATGACCTGTGGATCTCTTTCAGTGGTGCCGAGGATGTGGTGCTGGTGGACATGGCCTGGAAGCTGAACAAGAACGTCAAGGTGTTCAGCCTCGACACCGGACGCCTGCACCCGGAAACCTACCGCTTCATCGAGCAGGTACGCGAGCACTACAAGATCGACATCGAAGTGGTTTCGCCGGACCACGCCAAGCTCGAACCCTTCGTCAAGGAAAAAGGCCTGTTCAGCTTCTATAAGGATGGTCACGGTGAGTGCTGCGGTATCCGCAAGATCGAGCCGCTGCGCCGCAAGCTGTCCACCGTCAGCGCCTGGGCCACCGGTCAGCGCCGCGACCAGAGCCCGGGTACCCGCAGCCAGGTGGCGGTATTGGAGATCGACAGTGCCTTCTCCACCCCGGAGCGCACCCTGTACAAGTTCAATCCGCTGGCGCAGATGACCAGCGAAGAGATCTGGGGTTACATCCGCATGCTCGAACTGCCGTACAACAGCCTGCACGAGCGTGGTTTCATCAGCATCGGTTGCGAGCCTTGCACCCGCCCGGTGTTGCCGAACCAGCACGAGCGCGAAGGCCGCTGGTGGTGGGAAGAAGCCACGCAGAAGGAATGTGGCCTGCACGCTGGCAATATCATCAGCAAGGGCTAAAGCCCCCAATCCTCTTTCCTCGGTCTGTCGGAGTGAAGCTGGCTCGCGAAGCGGTGTGTCAGATACGCCGTCTCGCGAGCCAGCTTCGCTCCTGCAGAAGCCTCTCCTCCCGGTAAAAATCTTGTACACATAAGTGTCACCACAGGTGCCATTTTTGTGTGCACTTTATGCCTCTACGCCCCAAAAAGTTACACCCTCCTCCCTGAGCCATTCTCCATCGCGCTCACACCCTACCCCCTCGAAAAATAAATACCTGTTCGAATGGTCAATTTATAGTTTCGCAGTTTCAGTCACTTAGAAAATCTTAAGAACAAACCGAAATTATCGGTCGCTTGCTTAGATTGGGATCTGGCACGGAAGTGGCTTAAGTCGCCTAGCATCTTGTATACAACTTAAATAAAAAATACATACACTTTATATCCGCAAGCCGGGTTCCCGAATCCGCCTGCAGATGCCCAGAACCCAGTGATTCCCGGACTGCGCCGAAGACTGCCGAGCCTTGCGCTCAAGCACAGTCAGCGCTGGTCCGCGATCAGGAGCCTGCCGGAATGCGTACAAGTCCTTCCAATAACATCGCACTGGATTTGCCCTCTTCCCATACCCACGCCAACCTCGACCCCAGCATCGCCCGCGGCACCGCTTCGCCGGTCGACCTCAGCCCGCGCCTGCACAACCGCGACCTGGCGCCGACCAAGGTCGAAGGCCGGCGCTGGGGTGGCTACAGCATCTTTGCGCTGTGGACCAATGACGTGCACAACATCGCCAATTACTCCTTCGCCATCGGCCTGTACGCCCTGGGCCTGGGCGGCTGGCAGATCCTCCTGTCCCTGGGGATCGGCGCGGCGCTGGTGTACTTCTTCATGAACCTGTCCGGCTACATGGGCCAGAAGACCGGCGTGCCCTTTCCGGTGATCAGCCGTATCAGCTTCGGCATCCATGGCGCGCAGATTCCGGCGCTGATCCGCGCGGTGATCGCCATCGCCTGGTTCGGTATCCAGACCTACCTGGCCTCGGTGGTGTTCCGGGTATTGCTCACGGCCATCCACCCCGGCTTCGCCGACTACGACCACAACTCGATCCTCGGCCTGTCGAGCCTGGGCTGGGTGTGTTTCGTGGCGATCTGGTTGGTCCAACTGGCGATCCTCGCCTACGGCATGGAAATGGTCCGGCGCTATGAGGCCTTTGCCGGCCCGGTGATCCTGGTGACCGTTGCCGCCCTCGCCGCCTGGATGTACACCCAGGCCAACGCCAGCATCGCCTGGTCGATCCGCGAGCCGTTGAGCGGTGGCGAAATGTGGCGCCAGATCTTCGCCGGCGGCGCGCTGTGGCTGGCGATCTACGGCACGCTGATCCTCAATTTCTGCGACTTCGCCCGCTCTTCGCCCTGCCGTCGGACCATCAAGGTCGGCAACTTCTGGGGCCTGCCGGTGAACATCCTGGTGTTCGCGGCCATCACCGTGTTGCTCTGCGGCGCGCAGTTCCAGATCAACGGCAAGATCATCGAAAGCCCGACCGAAATCATCGCCTCGATCCCCAACACCTTCTTTCTGGTACTCGGTTGCCTGGCATTCCTGATCGTCACCGTGGCGGTGAACATCATGGCCAACTTCGTCGCCCCGGCCTTCGTGCTCAGCAACCTGGCGCCGAAATACCTGACCTTCCGCCGCGCCGGGCTGATCAGCGCGACCCTCGCGGTGCTGATCCTGCCGTGGAACCTCTACAACAGCCCGCTGGTGATTGTGTACTTCCTGTCCGGGCTCGGTGCCCTGCTGGGGCCGCTGTACGGGGTGATCATGGTTGACTACTGGCTGCTGCGCAAAGGCCGGATCAACGTGCCCGAGCTGTACAGCGAGCACCCGCAAGGCGCGTATTTCTACAGCCATGGGGTCAACCTGCGGGCGGTGGCGGCATTCGTTCCCTCGGCGCTGATCGCCATCGTCCTGGCCCTGGTGCCGGGGTTTGCCAGCGTCTCGCCCTTCTCCTGGCTGATCGGCGCCGGCATTGCCGGCCTGCTGTACCTGATCGTCGCCAAACGCCAGCCCTACTATGCGGATGTCAGCGGCGAATCCATCGCCGTCGATAACGTCAGCCACTAACCTTGAACGGCCCGCCTGCGGCGGGCCCCGAATGCCTAACGATAAGGACAGCCCATGCGAATTCTCGTGGTCAACGTCAACACCACCGACTCCATCACCCAGGCCATCGCCCGCCAGGCCCAGGCCGTGGCCGCGCCCGGCACCGAAATCATCGGCCTGACCCCACACTTCGGCGCCGACTCCATCGAAGGCAACTTCGAAAGCTACCTGGCCGCCATCGCCGTCATGGACCGCGTGCTGTCCTACGACCAGCCCTACGATGCGGTAATCCAGGCCGGTTATGGCGAGCACGGCCGCGAAGGCCTGCAGGAGCTGCTCAACGTGCCGGTGGTGGACATCACCGACGCCGGCGCCAGCACCGCGATGTTCCTCGGCCACGCCTATTCGGTGGTGACGACCCTGGATCGCACCGTGCCGCTGATCGAGGACCGCCTGAAACTCTCCGGCCTGTACGACCGCTGCGCCTCGGTTCGGGCCAGCGGCCTGGCAGTGCTGGAGCTGGAAGAGGACCCGGCGCGTGCCCTGGAAGCCATCGTGCGCCAGGCCGAACTGGCGGTCAGCGAAGACAAGGCCGAGGTGATCTGCCTGGGCTGTGGCGGCATGGCCGGCCTGGACGAGCAGATCCGCCAGCGCACCGGCGTACCGGTGGTGGACGGCGTGACTGCGGCGGTGACCATCGCCGAATCCCTGGTGCGCCTAGGGCTGTCCACCTCCAAGGTACGCACCTACGCCACGCCACGGCCGAAGACCATCATCGGCTGGCCAGGGCGCTTCGGGCGCTGAGCCTTCGCTTGTCGCGAGCAAGCCCGCTTCTATTAGGGAAGCGGGTTTGCACGCCTCTTCAAACCGCGCTGAAACGTCGCTCCAGACCCTGCTCGGCGAACTGCTCGATCACGAAGTCGACGAAGGCCCGGGTCTTGCCCGGCAACAGTTTGTGCTCGGCGTAATAGATCGAGATGTTGCCGTCGTCGACGTACCAGTCCGGCAATACCCGCACCAGGGTGCCGGCGTTCAAGTAACCGACGGCGAACGGCATGCTCACCAGGGCCACCCCCAGGCCCTGGGCGGCAGTGGCGCAGGCCGCTTCCGAATCGCTCATGGTCATCCGCGCCTTCAGGCTCAGCGGGCTTTGCTGCCGGGTGCGGCTGGTCAGGGCCCAGGAGCGCACCCGCCCGGTCTGTGGCGAGCGGATCAGGATGCCTTCGCAATATTGCAAATCCTCGGGCTGCTCGACCGCCGCGCAGCGCGCCAGATAGTCCGGCGAGGCCACCAGGATGCGGTGAGCCGGGGTCAGCCGTCGCGCCACCACCCCCAGGGGCAGCTCAAAGCCGCCGCCGATCGCCGCGTCGAAACCCTGGCCGATCAGGTCCACCTGACGGTTATCGAAATGCCAGTCCGGGCTGATCTCTGGGAAACGCCGCAGGAATTCGCCGAGCATGGGCACGATGTACAGCCGCCCGAACACCGTGCCCATGCTGACTTTCAGAGTGCCCGCCGGGCGCCCTTCGGCGCTGGCCAGGTTGGCCACGGCGTTCTGGATGGTGTACAGGCTGGCGCTGACCTCGCCAAGAAACAGTTTGCCGGCCTCGGTCAGGGTCAGGCTGCGGGTGCTGCGCTGGAACAGCCGGACCCCGAGCCGGGCCTCGAGCTTGGCCACGCTTTTACCCACCGCAGCAGGGGTCAGGCTCAAGCGTCGCGCGGCTTCGGCAAAGCTGCCGACTTCGGCGCTGCGCACAAAGCATTCGATGCTGCTGAAGGTTTCCATGGCGCCTCACTATAAACTTCTGGTTTATACAGACTAGAGCGATTCCTATCTACACAGCACCTAATCCGAAGTCGATACTCGACTCCAACCACAAGGCAGCCCGCCTTGGACTTTTTTGGAGAACGACATGACCACTCAATCCCTCAGCGGCAAAGTAGCCCTGGTTCAAGGCGGTTCCCGCGGCATCGGCGCGGCCATCGTGCAACGCCTGGCGGCCGAAGGCGCCGCCGTCGCCTTCACCTATGTCAGCTCTACCACCAAGGCCGAAGCCTTGCAGGACAGCATCACCGCCGCTGGCGGCAAGGCCCTGGCGATCCTCGCCGACAGCGCCGATGCCGCGGCCATCCGCCAGGCGGTCGAGAGCACGGTCGAAACCTTTGGTCGCCTGGACATCCTGGTCAACAACGCCGGCGTCCTGGCCATCGGCCCGCTGGAAGACTTCAAGCTGGAAGATTTCGACCGGACCCTGGCCATCAACATCCGCAGCGTGTTCGTCGCCACCCAGGAAGCAGCCCGGCATATGGGCGAAGGCTCGCGCATCATCAACATCGGCAGTACCAACGCCGAGCGCATGCCCTTT
This sequence comes from Pseudomonas sp. NFACC41-3, assembly GCF_900109505.1. NCBI lineage: Bacteria > Pseudomonadati > Pseudomonadota > Gammaproteobacteria > Pseudomonadales > Pseudomonadaceae > Pseudomonas > Pseudomonas sp. NFACC41-3. The sequence goes on along the minus strand of NZ_FOAE01000001.1, from coordinate 379,108 downwards.
GCCGGTGGCGGTACCTATGCCATGAGCAAGTCGGCCCTGGTCGGCCTGACCAAAGGCCTGTCCCGCGACCTCGGCCCACGGGGCATCACCATCAACAATGTGCAGCCCGGCCCGGTCGACACCGACATGAACCCGGCCCACGGCGACTTCGCCGAAAGCCTGATCCCGCTGATGGCCATCGGGCGCTACGGCCACGCGGAAGAAATCGCCAGCTTCGTGGCTTACCTGGCAGGCCCGGAAGCGGGTTACATCACCGGCGCCAGTCTGACGATCGACGGCGGCTTCAGCGCCTGATTCTGTGCCCATGAAAAACGCCGGGCCACCCTCATCAGGTGGCCCGGCGTTTTTTTTAGGAGCTGTCGCAGGCTGCGATCGATTTCGCAGAAGGCGCCGCACTTGAGAGCGCTGAAGCCCTGGCGGGCTTATCGCAGCCTGCGGCAGCGGCTACAGGTTTAGCTCCATTGCAGCAGCGGCAAACCACAGGCCGCCGGCTGGAAGCCCTTCAGCGAACGCAGGATGGCATCGGCATGGGCGTACTTGGCGTCCGCCATCGCCGGGTCGGGAATGGCGATCGCGGTCATTCCCGCCGCCTTCGCCGCGGTGACACCGAAAGGCGAATCCTCGAACACCAGGCAATCCTCGGGGGCAACGCCCAGGCGCCGCGCGGCGGTAAGGAAGATGTCCGGCGCCGGCTTGGCCGCGCCCACTTCCGGGTCGTCGGCGGTGACTATGGTGTCGAACAGCGCGAACCAGTCGCCGTGCAAGGTGGTTTTCTGGGCGAAAGACTGGCGCGAAGAACTGGTGCCCACGGCAATCGGTACGTTATTGGCCTTGAGGTGCTGCACCAGCTCCTGCGCGCCCGGCATCGCCAGCGCCCGGGGAAAGCGTTCGCGCATCAGCGGCTCGCGAATCACCAGGAACTCCTCGGGCGTGATCGGCAGATCCAGGGCTTGCACCACGTAGCGGGCCAGGTCCGCGGCGCCACGACCGATGATGTTCTGCTTGATCGTCCAATCGAAGGTGCGGCCATAACGATCGGCGATGATCTGCGTCACCTCGGTGTAGATGCCTTCGGTGTCCAGCAGCAAACCGTCCATATCGAAAATCACGGCCTTGATCGGGCCCACGTCATTCAACTGTGCATTCATCGCATCTGATCCGTTAACAAAAAACATCCCGGGGAGCGGCTCAGGTACGGCCAGTTTCTTGCCCGATTAAAGGGTTCAGCAGCATAGCCGCGGCAGATGACGGGGAGCAACCGCGGGTCAGCGTGCAGGCAGACAAAAGCCCGGACAGGCCGGGCTCGCTGGTCTCGACATCATGAGTGAACAAAGCATGCTAGCGTCCCGCCCGTCCGCTGCCGCCTCCTGGCCCCCCGGTGCCACCGCCCGCGCTGCCGGTTCCACCGCCGGCACCGCCACCGCCCATGATGGAACCATTGACGCCAGTGGAGCCCATGCCGCCGCCCTGGCCGGAAGAGCCGCGCAATTTGTCGACCCGTGAACGGCTGTCCATGACACCCACACCATTCCCGCCCAGGGCTCCTGGTCGCAGCATGAGATCGTTGCCGGAACCGCCCTCGAACGACCGCAGCAGAGGATTGGCCGGGGCTCGTCCATCAGCGGCTTCTACCAGGCTGGAGAAACAGAAAATCGACACCAGGGCGACCAACACCAGGCTCAGCAGTTTTGCGCGGCTCACGACGCGCCTCCCGGGGCGGTGCGCCGTTTGCCCCTGGCCGCCTTGCGCTGCGGCTCGGGTCGAGACAGCTCCTGTTCGGCGTTGGCATCCGGGAGGATCTGCTCGGGAGTCAGCGCATCCGTGGGGGAAGGCAGCGGATATTCGGGCGTGTCATCCCGGTCGATAGGTTTCGGATCATGCTTCATAGGCACCTCACACCGCTCATGCCGGCGTGCTGGAAGCAGACTTCACGGGCCCTTTTCCTCCGACTCGCCTGCCTCATCGTCATCGCTCAGCGGCACCAGGGCGTCATCCATCAACGAGCCCGGATCTTCATTGCCTGGATCGTTGACCAAGGGCACGCCCGAAGCGTCCTGTTCTTTCTTGCCTAGGGTTTCTGGAATCATGGCAAACCTCGTCGACACAGTGTGTCCTTCATTGAATTCGAGGGGCTGGAACGCTATTCGTTCCCATAAAAAAGCCCGGCACGAGGCCGGGCTTTTTTGCGCACCGCTGCAGAATCAGTCGTGCTTGTGCTTGTGTTTATTCTTGTGCTTTCTGCCGCCGGAGTGATGGTCATCGTCACCCATGCTGCTGCCCAAAGCGCCACCGGCCGCGCCGCCCAGGCCTGCGCCGATGGTCGAGCCAGTGCTGCCGCCCAGCTTGTTGCCGATCACCGAACCGCCGGCCGAACCCAGGCCGCCACCGATGGCCGCTTCGGTCCGACTGCCCTTACGGGCACCGACCGCACTGCCGGCAGCGCCGCCAAGGCCCGCACCCACCGCGGCGCCCGTGCTGCCGCCAATCTGTTGTCCCACCACATTGCCCAGCGCGCCACCCAAACCGCCGCCGACCGCAGCAGTGCCATCACCGGCGGCCATCGCACCTTGAGCAGCCAGAAGCCCCAAAACCAGAGCAGGCAGTGTTAAACGCATGATGTAAACCTCGAAAAAGATGCTGGAGAGTCATTCTAAAGCGGTGTCTGACTAAGTCTGAGCGGCAACAGCAGAACGCTGCGATCCTTTTAGTCACAGTCTTGGACCGTTTTTGCGCAAAGAGTTTTCAGCCAGGCAAAAAAAAGCCCGCTGGGGAGACGGGCTAATAGGATTTGCTTTAACGGATGAGTCGAGCCTACGCAGTCGTTTGTGAATAAAGTGTGAAAACCCCGCTACCCTGTGCAACGGATAAGACGAAAGGTCCAACTTCATTCAAATCAATCGCGGCGGCCCATTGTTCAGGTAACAAAAACCCCGCCCGGAAGCGGGGTCGTTCGGTATGTATGAAGGCTACCTTCTCTTAGGAAGCGCCGCTTTCGGGAAAAACTTTGTCTGGGTCACCCTGGGTAACGCACTGGCCCTGGTCTTGCCTACCGACGCCTTGGCCGGTGGCTCGCTGTCAAACGCTGCCTGACCGCAGCGCACCAGGTTGTTGATTGGGAACTCATCCCCGTTGTCCTCGATATAAGGATCGCTCATCTCCCTGCTCCCTCCAACAACCGGTCGATACCGGCAAGCACCTGACTGCCTAGAAAATATCGACCGTCACGGCTTTTCAGACTAGCCGGTCATTTAAGGACTTGTAGTTCACAAGAGAAAAGACCGACGAATGGCCCAAGCTGGAGTTCTTCGTCCAAGGGTGTGGATCGTCGCTGAAAAAGGAACTGATGGCTTGCATCAGCTCCTTTTTCCGGGTGTATTTCACCTAGACCTTACGAGCGTAGTTGCTGGCCCCGAACCAGTCGACCACCACCACGGTTTCATCCCCCACCACCCAGGCGTCGTGACCTTTAGGCAGGGAGGTGATATCACCCGGCCCGGCGATGATTTCGGTGCCGTCATCCATCAGGATCGCCAGCCTGCCGGCCACGTGATACTGAAAGTGCGGTGCCTGGCAACTCGGTGTCTGCGCCAGCGGTTTAATGTCGTTCGACCAGCGCCAGCCCGGCTTGAAAGTGAAGCGCCCCACTTCACACTGACCGATCTTCAGGATCTCTGCCTTGCCATTGGAAAACTCGCGGGTCTCATCCGGTTCGGAGAAGGATTTATGCTCGGTGACCTGTTCGTGCGTGGACATGATGGTGTCCTCGATTGAGTAGCTGCAAAGCCTGCCGACGCCGGCAACATCACCCCACGCCCGCAGACAACCAGCATCGCCCCACTCGATGCGCCTGACCATTCTAGACCTGAAAGCGTGGGGTGCCCGGGACAAACGCTAAACGTACGGCTGCCCATCAAAGCCCCGAGGCAGACGCTGCAATCCGGCCATGGCCGTCAGCCGTTGGGTCCAGGCTGCGCGCCAATCGCTTGCGGTGTGCGCAGCCTTCGCCTTGCGCGCCGCTCGACGTGCCGCATTGCGCTGATTCTTACGGGCTTCCTTGAACACCTCGGTATTGCGGCAACTGCGGCATTTGACCCGCGCCGGTTCGGTGCTGGATATGAGATTGGAACCTTTGTGGCCGCAGGCCAGATGCCCGGCGACCTTGAAGTGAATGACCATTGTGCGTCTCCTCGTAGCCATTACGGAGCACAGAAAACCGCACGCTGATGCCCGCCTGATATCGGCGGAAAACCTCACCCTCAAGGTGACTTGACCGCCAGGCTTCGCAGGGGTAACAAAGCCAAAGACCACTCAAGTATCCAGCGTGATCGATACCTTGCTGGAGCAACCTTGGCTGTTGCGAACTCGTAATGGTTTTGACCATCGCGGGGAAACGGCGTTCAGCAAAGAAGCCGCTCGCCCACTGCCGCGATTAAGCAGCCCCAGAAAGCACAAAACCCCTGGTTTCTCGAGGAAACCAGGGGTTTTGCGTAGATCGAATATGGCGGTTGAGGAGGGATTCGAACCCTCGATACAGTTTCCTGTATACACACTTTCCAGGCGTGCTCCTTAAGCCACTCGGACACCCAACCGTGTCTCGTCAAACCGATTCAGTCTGTCGAGGCGCGCTAATGTAGTCGAAAGCTTTTCTGATGGCAAAGGTTTTTTTGAGAATTTTCATGCGCTTAAGACATTTCTTCGGATTGCAGCATTGCGCTGGCATCAACGCCATGGCAAACCGGCCAATCTCTGGCCTGGCTGGCAGCTATATAAGAGGGCCGATCCGCGCCCCAGGTGGCCGGCTACGCTTGTCAGGCCAGAAAGGGCTGACTCACCAGTCAGTCACAGCGCTTTACCTGACCTGTGACCGTGAGTAACGTCTGCCCCACTTCAATACAAGGAATTGCGTCATGAGTGAGTTGATTTCTTACCACCTCGAAGACGGTATCGCGACCCTGACCTTGAGCAATGGCAAGGTCAATGCCATTTCCCCGGATGTGATTGCCGCCTTCAATGCCGCGCTGGACCAGGCCGTCACCGATCGCGCGGTGGTGATCATCACCGGGCAGCCCGGTATTCTGTCGGGCGGCTACGACCTGAAAGTGATGACCGCCGGCCCTAAAGAAGCCGTGAGCCTGGTGACCTCGGGGTCGACCCTGGCCCGTCGCCTGCTGTCGCACCCCTTCCCCGTCATCGTCGCCTGCCCTGGGCACGCCGTGGCCAAGGGCGCGTTCCTGCTGCTGTCCGCGGACTACCGCATCGGCGTCGAAGGCCCGTTCAGCATCGGTCTGAACGAAGTGCAGATCGGCATGACCATGCACCACGCCGGCATCGAGCTGGCCCGTGACCGCCTGCGTAAATCCGCGCTGCACCGCTCGGTGATCAATGGCGAGATGTTCGACCCGCAAGGCGCGGTGGATGCCGGCTTCCTCGATAAGGTGGTGAGCGTCGAGGAGCTGCAAGGCGCCGCCCTGGCCGCCGCGCGTCAACTGAAGAAGATCAACATGACCGCCCACAAGAACACCAAGCTGAAAGTGCGCAAGGCGCTGCTGGAAACCCTGGACAACGCGATCATCCTCGATCAGGAACACCTGGGCTAAAACCTGGACCCACCGCCCACAGCCCGACCCGCGCGTCGGGCTTTTTTATGCCCGCACCACGAGAAAGACTGGCGCGACGCTCTAGTTCGCCACTGAGCAACGAGTCGGAAACATGCGCTTAAACATCGGCCATCTTCCCCCTCTATACAGGTAATTGCCGAAAACAGTGCACATCCGTACACTGCGCCACCTTTTGTCCCCGGTGGGCCTGTAGATGCTGTATCTGTTTCGTATGTTATTGATGGGCCTGCATTTTGTTGCAGCGGGAATTCTCGGCGTGGGGCTGGGGCTGTGCCGCCCGTTCAACCCGGATAACAGCCGTCTGTGCGCGCGTTTGTATGCCTTGCCAGCCATGTGCATCCTGCGCCTGCGGGTCAAGGCCGAAGTCGGGCCGCTGATGGACAAGCCCAAGAGCTGCGTGATCATCGCCAACCACCAGTCCAACTACGACCTGTTCGTGTTCGGCAACGTGGTGCCCCGGCGCACCGTGTGCATCGGTAAAAAGAGCCTGAAATGGGTGCCGCTGTTCGGCCAGTTGTTCTGGCTGGCGGGCAATGTGTTGATCGACCGTGGCAACGCGCATAAGGCGCGCCGCTCGATGTTGACCACCACCCACACCCTGCAACACAAGGACACCTCGATCTGGGTGTTCCCGGAAGGTACCCGCAACCTCGGCGAAGACCTGCTGCCGTTCAAGAAAGGCGCCTTCCAGATGGCCATCGCCGCCGGCGTGCCGATCGTCCCGGTGTGCGCCAGCAGCTACATCCGCCACATGCGCCTCAACCGCTGGCGCAGTGGCAGGATACTGATCCGCTCGCTGCCGGCGATCCCCACCGCCGGGCTGAGCCTGGACGACATGCCGAGGCTGATCGAGCAGTGTCGCGAACAGATGCGCGAGTGCATCGAGTCGATGGACCGCCAGCTACAGACCGCCTGAAAACAGCCCGCCGCGTGCGGGCTTTTTTATTGCCGGCGAACTCCGCCCAACAGGCTGACTCTGATCAGTCATGGGGCTAAGCTGCACGAAGTCTCACTCCTCATTTCGATAAGAAGAAGCGAACAGGAACCATGGGTAGAGTTGTTGCCGCCGCTGTCTACAGCGCAGGTAGAAAAGTCACTGATATCACCCTCGACGAAGGGGCGGCCTGGGCTGCCAAACCCGGGCACTTCGTCTGGATCGGCCTCGAAGAACCCAACGCCCAGGAGCTGGCCAATCTGCAGCGCCAGTTCAACCTGCACGAACTGGCCATCGAAGACGCCCTGGAAAAACACAGCCGGCCGAAACTCGAAACCTTCGGCGACGCGCTGTTTATCGTCACCTACTCCCCGGTGCGCGAAGCCGGCAAGCTGGAGTTCATCGAAACCCATATCTTTGCCGGCAACGGCTACATCATCACTGCCCGCAATGGCCACTCCAAATCCTATGGGTTCGTGCGTCAGCGCTGCGAGGCACGACCGCTGCTGCTGGAGCACGGCGAAGACTTCGTGCTCTACGCGCTACTGGATTTCGTCACCGAGAACTACCAGCCGGTCAGCGAAGCGATCCATGCCGAGATCGACGAACTGGAGCACAGCGTGCTGTGCAGTTCGCTCAACGAGGGGGATATCCAGCACCTCCACAGCCTGCGTCGCGATGTGCTGCGCCTGCGCCGCTATGTAGCGCCCATGGTGGAGATCAGCGAAGAGCTGCAGAAGCTCAGCTTCCCCTTTATCGACAAGAACATGCGCCCGTACTTTCGCGACGTGCAGATCCATGTCACCCGGCAGATGGAAGACCTGGCGACCTTGCGCGACATCGCCAGCCAGACCATCGAGATCGGCGTGCTGCTGGAGGCCTCGCGACAAAGCGTGGTGCAACGCAAGTTCGCCGCCTGGGCGGCGATCCTGGCGTTCCCGACCGCGGTGGCGGGGATCTACGGAATGAACTTCGACAACATGCCCGAGCTGAAGATGCACTACGGCTACTTCGGTGTGCTGGCGTTTCTGGTGCTGGGCTGTACGGGGTTGTGGGCGAGCTTCAAGCGCTCGGGGTGGCTCTGACAGCAGAGCCGGGCTGGACGCTCCTGCAAGGGCCTTGAGGCCGTTGTAGAAGCGAGCCGGCTGGCGATGCGGCTATGGATTCAAACCGATCCGGCCTGCGGCTTGTGCGCCACAAAACGCATCATCCACTCGGCAACGGTGTTGCCGTGATGATCCCGGCCCAGACTGGCGATGCCCTTTTGATAGACCTGTTCGCCCAGGTGCTGCTGGCGCAGGTCCAGCAAGGCCCGCGAATAGTCGTGGATGAACTCCGGGTGGCCCTGGAAGCACAGCACCTGGTCATTGATGTGATAGGCCGCGAACGGGCAGAAATCGCTCGAAGCGATGACCGTGGCGTTTTCCGGCAAGGCAGTCACCTGGTCCTGATGGCTGATCAAGAGCGTCAGCTCTTCCATCACCGGGCTCATCCAGGGCGCCTTGGCCGCCAGTTTGTAGTTGTGGGTACCCACGCCCCAGCCCTGGGTCGCGCGTTCGCTCTTGCCGCCCAGCAGCAACGCCAGCAACTGATGGCCAAAGCAGATGCCCAGCAGTTTGTCGCCGCGCTTATAACGCTCCAGCAGGTAGGTCTTGAGGGTTTGAATCCAGGGATCGGTACCGAAGGAGTCGGCCTTGCTCCCCGTGACCAGGTAAGCGTCGAAGCTTTGGTCATCGCTCGGGTAGTGGCCCTGCATCACGTTGTAGACGGTAAATTCGGCAGCGATGGGCTGCTGTGAAAACAGGCGCTGAAACATCTGCCCGTAACCCTGATATTGGTCGACCAATTCTGGACGCAGGATGTCGGTTTCCAGAATGCAGATGCGTAGCGACATAAAAAATACCTGACACGTGATGGGAATAATGAACACCCCAGAGCCTGCCTTGAAACGCCCGATCAAGGCAAGCCCCGCGATGCATCACTTCAGTCCCTTCAACCTCAGAACAACTGGCCCTTGGCGGCCTTCTCCAGCAGCAGCGCCGGCGGCGCGAAACGCTCGCCATATTGCTCGGCCAGGTACTGGGCCCGGGCGATAAAGTCCTTCAGGCCGTACTGGTTGATGAACTGCAAGGCCCCGCCGGTCCAGGCTGCGAAGCCGATACCGAAAATCGAACCGATATTGGCATCGGCCGTCGAACGCAACACGCCCTCCTCCACACAACGCACGGTTTCGATGGCCTGCACGAACAACAACCGGTCGCGCACGTCCTGCGGCGAAATCTGCCCATCGGCTTTCTCGAAGCGGGTTTTCAGCTGCGGCCACAAGTGCTTCTGCCCCCCGGCCGGGTAGTCGTAGAAACCACCGCCCGCCGCCTTGCCTGGGCGCTTGTATTCATTGAGCAGCAGGTCGATCACGGCGAAAGCCGGATGCTCCGGCAACGACTTGCCTTCGGCCTGCAAGTCCTTGGCGGTCTGTTGGCGGATATGGCTCAGCAGGCTCAGGGAAACCTCGTCGCAGATCGCCAGCGGGCCGATCGGCATACCCGCCTTGCGCGCCTCGGTCTCGATCATCGGCGCGGCCACACCCTCACCGAGCATGGCGATACCTTCGTTGGTGAAGGTGCCGAACACCCGCGAAGTGAAAAAGCCGCGGCTGTCGTTGACCACGATCGGGGTCTTCTTGATCTGCTGGACGAAGTCGAAACCGCGCGCCAGGGTTTCGTCGCTGGTCTGCTCGCCCTTGATGATTTCTACCAGGGGCATTTTTTCCACCGGGCTGAAGAAATGCAGGCCGATGAACTTGCCTTGATCCGGTACGGCCCTGGCGAGGCCGCTGATCGGCAAGGTCGAGGTGTTGGACGCAATCACTGCCTGTGCCCCCACCACCTGCTGCGCCGCCGACGAGACCCTGGCCTTGAGCTCGCGATCCTCGAACACCGCCTCGATGATCAGGTCGCACCCGGCCAGGTCGGCGTCCTGCTCGGTGGTGCGGATCCGCGCCAGCGTGGCGTCACGCTGCTCGGCGCTCAATTGGCCACGGGCGACCTTCTTCTCCAGCAACGCCGCCGAATGGGCCTTGCCCTTCTCGGCCGCCGCCTGGGTGACATCCTTGAGCACCACTTCGATACCGGCCACGGCACTGACGTAAGCGATCCCGGCGCCCATCATCCCGGCACCCAGCACCCCGACCTTCCTGGTCACATAGGGCGCGAAGCCTTGGGGCCGGGAGCCACCGGCATTGATCTCGTTGAGCTGGAACCAGAAGGTGCCGATCATGTTTTTCGCCACCTGGCCGGTGGTCAACTCGGTGAAATAGCGGGCTTCGATCAACTGCGCGGTATCGAAATCGACCTGGGCGCCCTCCACTGCCGCACAGAGGATTTTCTCCGGCGCCGGCAGGCAGCCCTGGGTCTTGCTGCGCAGGATCGACGGCGCAATGGCCAGCATCTGCGCGACTTTCGGGTGCGACGGCGTGCCCTCGGGGATCTGGTAGCCGGCCACGTCCCAGCGCTGCTTGGCCGCCGGGTTGGCGACAATCCACGCCCTGGCCTTGGCCAGCAGGTCGTCGCGGTCGCTGGCCAGTTGGTCGATCAGGCCGGCTTTCAGCGCCTGCTGCGGTCGGACCTTCTTGCCTTCCAGCAGATACGGCAGGGCTTTTTCCAGCCCCAGCAAACGCACCATGCGCACCACCCCGCCACCGCCCGGCAGCAGGCCGAGGGTCACTTCCGGCAGGCCGACCTGCAGCGACGAATCGTCCAGCGCCACCCGGTGATGGCAGGCCAGGCAGATCTCCCAGCCACCGCCCAGGGCGGCGCCGTTGATCGCCGCGACCACGGGTTTACCCAGGGTCTCCAGGGCCCGCAACTGGCCCTTGAGGGTCAGCACCATGTCATAGAAGGCCTGGGCTTCGGGCTTGCCGACCTTGATCAATTCATTGAGGTCGCCGCCGGCGAAGAAGGTCTTTTTCGCCGAAGTGACGATCACCCCGGCAATCGATTCCTGCTCGGCTTGCAGGCGGGCCACGCAGGCGGCCATGGCCTCGCGGTACACCGCGTTCATGGTGTTGGCGCTCTGGCCCGGCATGTCGATGGTCAGAACGACGATCTGGTCCTGGCCCTTTTCGTAACGGATGGCTTGGGTCATGAAAGTGTGTCCTTGAAGTCAGGGCTCAGAGGCGTTCGATGATGGTGGCGATACCCATGCCGCCGCCGACGCAGAGGGTCGCCAGGCCGTAACGCTGGCGCCGCGCTTCCAGCTCGTCGAGCAAGGTGCCGAGGATCGCGCAGCCGGTGGCGCCCAACGGGTGACCCATGGCGATGGAGCCGCCATTGACGTTGACCTTGTCCGGGTCGATGGCCATGTCCTTGATGAACTTCAGTACCACCGAGGCGAAGGCCTCGTTGACCTCGAACAGGTCGATGTCCTCGACCCGCAGCCCGGCCTTGGCCAGCGCCTTGCGGGTGGCCGGCGCCGGCCCGGTGAGCATGATGGTCGGATCGGTACCGGTGACCGCCGTGGCGACGATCCGCGCCCGTGGCTTGAGGCCCAGCGCCTGGCCCTTGGCTTCGGAACCGATCAGCATCAGCGCCGCGCCATCGACTATCCCTGAGCTGTTGCCCGGGGTGTGCACGTGGTGGATGCGCTCGACATGGCTGTAGACCCGCAAGGCGGTGGCGTCGAAACCCATCTGGCCGATCATCTCGAAGCTGGGCTTGAGCTTGCCCAGGCCTTCGAGGGTGGAGTCGGCGCGTATGAACTCATCATGATCCAGCAGGACGATGCCATTCTGGTCTTGCACCGGCACCAGGGACTTGCTGAAAGCCCCCGCCGCCCTGGCCCGCGCGGCCTTCTGCTGGGACTGCAGGGCAAAGCTGTCGACATCCTCACGGCTGAAACCTTCCAGGGTGGCGATCAGGTCCGCGCCTATGCCTTGCGGGGTGAAATGGCTGTGCATATTGGTTTGCGGGTCGAGCACCCAGGCACCGCCGTCGCTGCCCATGGGCACCCGCGACATCGACTCGACACCGCCGACCACCACCAGGTCCTCGAAGCCGGAGCGCACTTTCATCGCGCCCAGGTTCACCGCTTCGAGGCCCGAGGCGCAAAAGCGGTTGATCTGCACTCCGGCCACGCTGACGTCCCAGTCGGCGACCAGCGCTGCGGTCTTGGCGATGTCGGCCCCCTGGTCGCCAATCGGCGTCACGCAGCCGAGCACGATGTCGTCGACCTGGCTGGTGTCGAGTTCGGTACGCCGCTGCAGGGCACCGAGCAGCCCGGCCATCAGGTTCACCGGCTTGACGCTGTGCAGGGCGCCGTCGGCCTTGCCTTTGCCACGGGGGGTGCGTAATGCATCGAATATCAAAGCCTGGGTCATGACGTCCTCGAACCGCTGTGCAGATGAATGATGACAGGGCTCCCACTCTTGGCCCCGAGGGCCCCGGATTCAATGACCGATGCGCTCACTGACCTTGACGGTCACGCTCAGACGAACGGTAGTGAGCTAATGGATTCCGCCCGCCGCATAACGGAACTGTCTAGACAAAGGCCGGGCAAGAAGATGGCAATAAGCCTCATGCGTTTTTTAAAGCATCCGCCTATTAGCTGATATGAAATGGATCTAAGCCAAGGGTTACAAGGCCCCTAAGGTAGGAACTGTAGGCAGTGAATCGTTGCAGCCGGGTCTTGCCGGTGCACGTGTAAGAAAAGGGACACATCGCCTGACCAGAGTGAAGCGGCAGGCATGCATTTGATGTTCAGGAATAACAACAAAAGGCATTCAGCCATGTTCAAGCATTCGAAAGTCCGTCAAGCGGGGCTCATTCTGTTCGCAACCACCTTGCTTCTGATTTTGCCGAATATCACCAAAGTGATCGGCTAGAGGCGTGGCCATCCCGTCACGCAATTGCATCTTTGTGCTCCGGTTCGCTACCGGGGCAGGCGCTTGTGTGCCACTCTTTCTGACGCCGCGGCCACGCTGAATCAGGGCGTCGTCGCGCTTATCAGAAAACTGGAGACAGGCCGTACGCGCTGCTCTCCACCCCAGCGACGGAACAGCGATCAATTGAAATCTCTTATTCTCCTGTGCAGCGCCCTGCTGCTCACCGCACCCGTGCATGCCGCGCAGCTGACCCTGGAACTGGGGGCCGGCAGTCGCACCTGGCAGACCGAAGAACTGCTCAAGCACCCTCAGGCCCGGACCGTCACCGTCAAGGATGACGTGTCGTACAAACGCGACATGAGTTACCGCGCGGTGCCGATCTCGGCCCTGCTCACCGGCATCAAGGCTGATGACCATCTGCAGGCTGTCGCCCTGGACGGTTTCGCCGCCGAATTGCCCGCCGCCCCCCTGCTCAACCAAGACGGCGCCCAGGCCTGGCTGGCCATCGAAGACCCGACCAAGCCCTGGCCGCCCCTGGCTGAAGGCAAGCACAGCGCCGGACCTTTCTACATGGTGTGGACCAACCCGCAGGCCGGTCATATCAGCCCCGAGCAATGGCCATTCGAAGTGGCGAGCATCAAGCGCCTGGCGCCGGTAGCCGAGCGTTTCCCGGCCCTGCGCCCGGCCCCCACACTGGCGGCCGGCGACCCGGTGAACCAGGGCTTCGCTCTGTTCCAGAAGAACTGCCTGGCTTGTCATCGTCTCAACGGCGCCGGCGACTCGCAGTTCGGCCCGGACCTGAATATCCCCTACAGCCCCACCGAGTATTTCGGTGCGGACTTCCTCAAGCGTTATATCCGTGACCCACAGAGCCTGCGCCGCTGGCCACAGGCGAAGATGCCGGCCTTCGCAAGCAGCGTATTGCCGGATGCCGAGCTGGAGTTGCTGGTGGGGTATCTGAAGCATATGGCGGGACGTAAGCAGCCTGGGCAATAGTGGCTATCGACGGCATAGCCAGACTTGATTTCACCGCTTGGGCAAAACTGCGCAGAATTCGTTGCAACAGCGCAGATGACTTCAGCACCACCACGGTGCGCAGTCGACGCCCCACCCTTCATGGCGCCAATGGCAGCCGGCCCCGGAATGTCCCCGACCGGTTTCCTCTCCTACCGGTCTTCCCTTTTGGCCACCCTCAGCGGGTGGCCTTTTTTTACCCGCTTTTTTGTAGGAACCCGGGGGCAGAAACGAAATCGGCCGACCCGAAGGTCAGCCGATGCTGAGTCTTGACGCTATTCATATGCACTAAACGAGTCGCCCTCGAACCTCCTGCTTCACGCCCCAACCTTCAATGATCCCGCCCAGGGGCGCGACCACCGCTTCAAAGTCCTGCTCGAAATCGCCGATGCCGCCGTAGGTGGCGTACATCACCTTGCTCAGCTCCAGGTACCAGGCGCCGTCATCGCGCACGCTGACCTGGGCATTCAAGGATTCACCGCGGAACTGCCCTGCCGCCCTGCGTGCCCGCTCCTCGTCCGGGAAAATGGCGTAGAACTCGATGGGATGGAATCGTGAAAAGTCGAAACCGCCTTCTTTCATGCGGCGCAGCACGCTGCTGCTGATGTCTTCTTGATAGGCTGTGCTCATGAAACGTCCTCCTCAAACCGATGGATAGACTTTCCGTACTTCCTTGCCTGTCACCGCACGGTGCAGGCTTGCGGCGAGAAGATCGCCGCCAGGAAACAAGCATGTAGCTGACAAGACCAGACCTTAGCGATTCATTCGCTGATCTCGAATGCAGAGTAGCGCCAAGACGCAGGCGCTGCCAAGGTCTGGGTTAAAGCTCGGTGGGGCTTTGCGCATTAAAGATTAAATCGGCGTAATGCTGAGGATTTGAATGCTGTTCTGATCTTTCAGGCTCTTGAGCGTAGGGTCGTCGGTGCGTCCTTCCAGATCGTTGAGGTCAAGCTCGGCCGGAACCGGCAGAAGCTTTGCGCGAATCAATTGTGCCGCCTCCTCCATGCTGGGCCGCTGCTCACAGTCGAACTGCTCGACTGACTGGACACCATGATCGTCAACGAAAGTGACTTGCCACTTTTGCATCAGTGCCTCCTTGATGAAGCCCATGGATGGACTCACAAGATGTCGACCCTGAAGAACCAATGATCGTTCAAACCAAGGGCCCGGCGGTGCCATTAAAAAAGGCTGCCCTGGGGCAGCCTTTTCGCAACGATCGGCGCTTACGGTTTCTCGGCGCGCGCCTTCAATGCCTTGAGGGTGTTGAACGGCGCATCCACGACAAACTTGTTGGCCAGCCAGGACGGCACGCTGCCGCCCGGTTCGGTGTGCACCTGATAGGTCACTTCGACCTGGTCCGCGCCCTTGGGCACGAACTTCCAGAAGCCTTCGACCTGGGCGACACGCACGAAACCTTTCTCCTCGGGAATGTAGGTCGGTACGCCTTCGAGCTTGCGGGTCAGGCTGCCATCGGCCGCTTCGCTGGTGGTGACGTGCAGCACCGAATCACGCGGAGTGACCGGCCATGGGGTATTGAACTGGGTGTAGGTCCAGCTCTGCTCGCCTTCGTGCTTGAGCAGTTTCTGCGACTTGCATTCGTGAATCCAGGCGCAGGCGCCCGTCACGTCGTCCTGCAAAGCGCGCAGCTTGGCCACGCTGGTTTTCATGGTGGTCACGCCCCGGTACGCCTTGTATTTGGAACCGGCCACTTCACTCAAGGAGACCTTGATGCCGTCTTCATCCTTGGCCGTTTGCCAATCTTCGGCGTGGGCGGTTGCCGAGAGTAGAACGGTCAACCCACAGAGCACAGCAATTCGATGCAGCGAACCCATTGTCTTATTCCTTATTGTTGAAGTTCCGTTCATTGAAAACACTTCACGCCGCCGTCACTTGCTCCCACCAGCCCAACAAGCGGATAGCCTCTTCCCGGCTGTCGCCGCAGACTTCGACATCGGCCTGGAACGCACCACAGACGGCGGGCCGTTCGGGTTGGCCGAACAAACCGCACAGCAGTTCGACAGAAAGATGGATGCAACGTTCTCCGGCCGGTTTGCCATCGGGCATTCCAGGAATCGGGGTACTGATGGAAGGGGCAATGCAACAGGCGCCACAGCCTTCACGGCAGTTCATGACGACAAGCTCCTCGCGACGGGCAAAGTATTGAAATGACGCGGACTAGAGTAACCGCTAAAACAGCCGTTTGAAATTGGCCGCCCACTGGTTTTTACGCTCAGGCTCGCGTGACTGACCAGTCTCCGACAAAGCGTCAGGGCTGCGGGTCACAGTCAGGATGAGGTTTACTGCTTGAACTCGAAATCCAGCGCCGCGCCTTCCACATCACGCCGTTCGTCATTGCGCAGTTGCAACTGCATTTCGTTGCTCAGCAAGCGACCGTTGAGCTGGAACGGACTGTCGTCCTTGGGTTTCTCGCCGAACATCGGCGGCAGCAACGGGGTGCGCTTGGGCTGGTTGACCGAACCGATCGGCTGCAATTGCTTGACCATTTCCGGCGGCAGGCTCAGATCCACATTGGCCGAAGGCAAACGCGTCTTCACGATCTCACTGGCAGGCTTGGACTTGGAAGCGATCGGCGCGCGCCTTTTCTGTGCCTTGGTCTTGGGCTTGGCCTTGCTGGTCGCTGCCGCCTTCTTTACCGGCGCGGCTTTCTTGGCTGCCGCGGTTTTCTGCGATTTATTCGCGGTGGCGCTTGCCGCGACCTTTTCCTGGGCCGGAGCCGCCAGAACGCTGGCCGTGCCGAAAGCACTCAATACACTGACCAATACCCAGGCAACAGGAAAAATCGCTTTCATAGGGAAACAACAGGATCGGCGGCAAAGAGCCATATGCTCGCCTGTTGACCGCGCGAAAACAAGCACGGTAACCGATCCTTCAAAAACCGCCCGCGGCCTCCTGGCACAGCTGGCTGGCCAGCATGCCCAGGGTCATCAGTGCCCGTTCGGCCTCGCGATTCCATGGGGTACCGCAGTTGAGGCGAATGCAGTGGTTGAACTGCTCGGTATTACTGAAGATCAGCCCCGGCGCGATACTGATGCCCTGCTGCAATGCCCGGACATGCAATTCCTGAGTATTGACCCGCCCCGGCAGGCTGACCCAGAGAATGAAACCGCCGTTCGGACGGGTAATCTGCGTGCCCTCCGGGAAGTACTGCTGCACCGCCAGCTGAAAGGCACTGAGGTTCTTGCGGTACTCCTGGCGGATAAAACGCAGATGCCGGTCGTAACCGCCGTTCTCCAGGTAGGCCGCGACGCCCATCTGCGTGACACTGCAGGCCGAATGAGTGCTGAAGGTCTGCAAGCGCTGGATTTCCTGCTGGAACTTGCCGGCAATCATCCAGCCGATGCGCACGCCGGGTGACAGGGTCTTGGAAAAGCTCGAGCAATAGATCACCCGATCCAGCCGGTCATAGGCTTTCAGCGCCTTGGTACGACCGACCTCGAACATCAGTTCGCCGTAGATATCGTCCTCGACCACCTGGATATCGAAATCCGAGGCCAGCCGCAGCAGTTGTTTCTGCCGCTCTTCCGGCATGGTGCCGCCCAGTGGATTGCTCAGGCGCGTGGTCAACACCAGCGCCTTGATCGACCACTGGTTGGCCGCCAGTTGCAGCGCCTCCAGGCTCATGCCGGTGGAAGGGTCGCTGGGAATCTCGATGACCTTGAGCCCCAGCAGGTCGGCCAGCTGCAACAGGCCGTAGTAAGTCGGCGACTCCGCGGCGATCAGGTCGCCCGGGCGGGTCAGCACGCGCAACGACATCTGCAGGGCATCCACGCAGCCGTGGGTGATCACCACTTCGGAAGGGTCGACCACCACGCCAGCGTCGCGCATGCGAATCGCCACCTGTCGGCGCAACGGCTCGAAGCCGGGGCTGAACATGTAGCTGAAGGCGCGCGGGCTATGGAAACGGGTGACCTTGGCCAGTTGCTGGTGCAACGCCCGCACCGGCAAGTAATCGACGCTCGGCACCGCGGCGCCCAGCGGAAACACGCCTTCACGGCGCGACTCCACCAACACCTGATGAATGATGCTGCTGCGCGTCACCAGGCCCGGCCGTTCGACCCGGGCGATGTCCGGGGTCGGCGCGGTCAGCGCCGGGGTCTGGTGCACGTAATAGCCCGACTGCGGACGGGCGCGGATCAGCCCCTGATCCTCGAGATTGGCGTAGGCCTGGAGCACCGTGGCGTGGCTGACGTTGAGCTGGGAACTCATCTTGCGTACCGAAGGCACGCGTTCCCCGGGCTGGTACACACCACGACGGATATCTTCAGCCAGCTGCTGAGCGATACGTTGATAAAGCAAGAGATTGGTCATGACGCTGCACTCGATTTCACCGGCATTTTATTCTTGTGGATGACGATACCGGAACAGTTCATAAGTGTACTGGGACAGTTGCCACAATAGTCGACCATACAGGGCAGTGTCAGCAAAAACTGTACTGTCTTGTGTGCCAATCGTCAGGCACAAAAAACCCGGCTCCACGGGGGAAGCCGGGTTGTCTTGAGCCGCTGCGTCTTAGCGCGCGGCGCCCAACTGGCCTTTCTCGTCGGAGAAGACAATTTCCACCCGACGGTTCTGCGCCCGCCCACGTTCCGAGGCGTTGGCCTCGACCGGGTACTCATCGCCATAACCTTCGACCTGGACCCGTTTCTCCTCGACGCCCAGGTCCACCAGGATATCGGCCACGGCCTGCGCCCGGTCGCGGGACAGTTTCAGATTGCTCTGCTTGTCGCCGGTGTTGTCCGTGTAGCCCTCGATCCGCACCACACGCTTGGGGTTGAGCTGGAGAAACTGCACGACTTTGAGCACGGTACGATTGGCCGAGCTCTTCAGCTCCGCTTCGCCGGTATCGAACAGCACATCGCCCAGGGTCATCACCAGCCCACGATCGGTCTGGGTCGTGGCCAGGTTGATGATCTGCTCTTCCAGCCACTTGCCCTGCTGCTGCACGCTCAGCAGCTTGGCCTCGCGCAGGGCCAGTTGCAGGCGCTGGCGTTCGAGTTCGAGCTTGGCCGCCTGCTCCTGGTTCAGTGCCTGGTTGGTGTGCTCGCGAGCGATTTCGCTGTAGCGCTGGCTGAGGTAGGCGTAGTGCACCACATCCGAACCGCTGCCCCAGTAACTGGACAGGCGATCGGCCCGGGCCAGGGACTCACCGGCGCGGATCACATCCTTGGGCGCGATGCGCAGCACATTGGAATCTTCCTTGACCTTCTGGAAGTCCTCGCCGGCCTGTTCCAGCGCTGCTTCGCTGCGTTGCCCGGCGCAGCCGTAGAGGCCGGTGCAGGCGATCAGCAGGGCGCCACCCAATACTCGAGTCAGACGAATCATTGGGCATCTCCCAACTGCTTGCGCAGACGAGTGATGCGAGTCTGGACGAGGTTCAGCTGTTCCTGGCTTTTCAGGGTCAGGACCCGCGCCTCGGCCAGGCGCGCATCCAGTTCCGCCTGCTCGGCACGCATGCGCGCGTGCTTGAACGACTCTTCCTGCATGTTGCGTTGGGCGCGGGCGAATTTGTCCTCGGCCAGTTTCATTTCCGGCACATCCTCTGCCGTGGCTCCCACGGCCTTGGCCTGGGCCAGGGTTTGTTCGGTCAGGCGCATTTGTTCATTCGGCGCCGGATCGGCTGCGCAACCCGCCAGAGCCAGGACGGCCAGGGCAGCGAAAAGAGGTCGAATACTCACTAGAAATCCCTACTGTTTGGGGGTGCTGACAGGTTGCTGCAACTGTGCCTTCCAACGCTCGAGATTGCGCTGCAGCACGGCTTCCGTCAGACCGGACGCGGGCAATTCTGTCATCTTTTTCGCCAACTGTCCGCGCAACCATGGGTCGTTGCAGGCGGAGTTGTGCGAGATGGCCAGGAACAGGCCAGGTTTGTCGGCAGGCTGCGGGAATGCCAGCAGATCGTTGGCCATGCCCAGCGACTGGGCCAGGGCCATGCCGGCGTAGCGTCCGGCCAGTACGTACTCCACCTCCCCCAGCAACAGTTTCTGGAATGCCTGGGTCAGATTCGGCATGCGGGTCAGGCTCAATTGCTCCTTGGCGAAGGCCTCGAAGGGCGGCGTCAGGCGCGCCCTTTCCGACAATGCGCCGGTATGCCCATGCAGGTCCGACGGCTGGCTGTAGCTCAACGTCGAGCCCTTGCGGGTCCAGACCAGGAAATCGTTCTCCAGCAGCGGCGGATGAATGTAGTCCAGCGCTTCCAGCTCACTCACCGTCAGCGGCGCGTCGGCCAGCATGTCCATGCGCCCGCTGCGCACTTCATCCAGGGCGGCGGAGCGTTTGCCGGCATACAACAACTCGACCTTGATCCCCAGTTCCTGCGCCACGTGTTGCAACAGTTCGGCGCTGGCGCCAATCAGGTGGCTGGGGTCCTGCGGGTCGCGCCACAGATACGGCGGGGCATCCGGACTGCCGGTCACCACCAGGCGCTCGCATTTACCGGCGGCCATCGACGACAACGGCATCAGTGTCAGTCCCAGCAGCACTGAGAGGCCACCCAGGCGGCGCAGATCCATGGCGAAATTCTCCCACTCAAATCCCAGACAATAAAAAAGCCCGGCCAAAAGACCGGGCTCTCTTATAAGTGAAGCCGCTGGATTAGACCAGCTTCTCCAGCTCTGGTACGGCTTCGAACAAATCCGCCACCAGGCCGTAATCGGCCACCTGGAAGATCGGCGCTTCTTCGTCCTTGTTGATCGCAACGATCACCTTGGAGTCTTTCATACCGGCCAGGTGCTGGATCGCGCCGGAAATACCGACGGCGATGTACAGCTGTGGCGCCACGATCTTGCCGGTCTGGCCGACCTGCATGTCGTTGGGTACGAAACCTGCGTCGACCGCGGCGCGCGAAGCACCCACGGCAGCGCCCAGCTTGTCGGCCAGGGCGTACAGGTGTTTGAAGTTGTCGCCGTTCTGCATGCCGCGGCCGCCGGAAATGACGATCTTGGCAGCAGTCAGTTCAGGACGGTCGGACTTGGCCAGCTCTTCGCCGACGAAGCTCGATTTGCCGGCATCGTGAGCGGCAGCAACCGCTTCGACAGCGGCCGAACCGCCTTCGGCGGCAACCGGATCGAAACCGGTGGCGCGCACGGTGATGACCTTCACGGCGGCGTTCGATTGCACGGTAGCGATGGCGTTACCGGCATAGATCGGACGCTTGAAGGTGTCGGCGCTTTCTACCGAGATGATCTCGGAGATCTGGTCGACGTCCAGCTGCGCGGCAACGCGCGGCAGGATGTTTTTGCCGTTGGAAGTGGCGGCGGCCAGGATGTGGCTGTAGCCCTTGCCCAGCTCCGCAACCAGAGGGGCAACGTTTTCCGGCAGCTGATGCGCGTAGGCTGCGTTGTCGGCGGACAGGACTTTGCTCACGCCAGCGATTTTCGCGGCGGCCTCAGCCACGGCGCCAGCGCCCTGGCCGGCGACCAGGACGTGGATGTCGCCGCCAATTTTGGCAGCGGCGGCAACGGTGTTCAGGGTGGCCGGAGCCAGCACCTTGTTGTCGTGTTCAGCGATTACCAAGATAGTCATGATCAGATTACCTTCGCTTCGTTTTTCAGTTTCTCGACCAGTTCAGCGACCGACTTGACCTTGATACCCGCGCTGCGTGCAGCCGGCGCTTCGACTTTCAGGGTCTTGTTGGTAGAGGCGGTGGAAACGCCCAAAGCATCAGGAGTCAGCACTTCAAGCGGCTTCTTCTTGGCTTTCATGATGTTTGGCAGAGACGCGTAGCGCGGCTCGTTCAAACGCAGGTCGGTGGTGACGATCGCGGGCAGGTTCAGCGAAACGGTTTGCAGGCCGCCGTCGATTTCACGGGTCACGGCAACCTTGTCGCCCGACACTTCGACCTTGGAGGCGAAGGTGCCTTGAGCGTAGCCGCTCAGGGCTGCCAGCATCTGGCCGGTCTGGTTGTTGTCGCTGTCGATGGCTTGCTTGCCAAGGATCACCAGTTGAGGCTGTTCCTTGTCGACCACGGCCTTGAGCAGCTTGGCCACGGCCAGGGAGTTCAGTTCATCAGCGGACTCGACGAGGATGGCACGATCGGCACCCAGCGCCAGGGCGGTACGCAGTTGCTCTTGAGCAGTAGCGGGACCGATGGAGACGACGACGATTTCAGTCGCTACGCCTTTTTCTTTCAGGCGTACGGCTTCTTCCACTGCGATTTCGCAGAAAGGGTTCATCGACATCTTGACGTTGGCGAGGTCGACGCCGGAATTGTCCGCCTTGACGCGAACCTTGACGTTGTAATCGACAACGCGTTTGACAGCTACAAGAACCTTCATGGATTCCTCGTTACTCTCCGGTGAAAAGAAAGTCGCCTAGGCGAACCTGGCGGTTGATGCTCATCGGGCACAAGGGCACCTCTAAAAACGCTGGCATGGACTCTTGCAACAGCAGACAGATGACCTTGCTCACGGGATGATGACCGTTCGTCAGTAGCGACTGGCCGGTCATTCTTTATCGCGGCGTGTAAACTGCGCGTTGCGTCACCTTGTACTGCCTTCGCCCTGTCTTTAGAGGTGCTCTTGAAACCAACAGTCAGCCTACGGCGAGCGCAAAACCGACCGTATCTTGACCGGAACGCCTATTCTGGTCAATACGCCAAAATGGCCAGTCATAAGCCGCGCTTCTTTGATTTACATGGGCTGCAGCAAATTCAAACAAACGTTTGTATTGGACGCTAAGAGTGGTGTAGATATAATGCGCCGCCTAGAGAGAAAGGCGGGTCGTTCATTGTCCCCTCCCCTGTTTGGCGGAGAAAACCATCGATGCGACACCCAACCTCCAATTAGAAAAAAACCGTTGAGCCTTGAGTAGGAGATAGCCTAGTGGAACGCGAATACATGGAATTCGACGTGGTCATCGTCGGTGCCGGCCCCGCTGGCTTGTCCGCCGCCTGCCGACTGAAACAGAAGGCCGCCGAAGCCGGTAAGGAAATCAGCGTCTGCGTGGTCGAGAAAGGCTCCGAAGTCGGTGCTCACATTCTTTCCGGCGCCGTGTTCGAACCGCGCGCCCTGAACGAGCTGTTTCCGGACTGGAAGGAACTCGGCGCCCCGCTGAACACCCCGGTCAAGCGCGATGACATCTATGTCCTGAAAAACGCCGACAGCGCGACCAAAGTTCCCGACTTCTTTGTGCCCAAGACCATGCACAACGAAGGCAACTACATCATCTCCCTGGGCAACCTGTGCCGCTGGCTGGCCCAGCAGGCCGAGAACCTGGGCGTGGAAATCTATCCGGGCTTCGCCGCCCAGGAAGCGCTGTTCGACGAGAACGGCGTGGTCCGCGGGATCATCACCGGCGACCTGGGTGTCGACCGCGAAGGCAATCCGAAGGAAGGCCTGTACACCCCCGGCATGGAACTGCGTGGCAAGTACACCCTGTTCGCCGAAGGCTGCCGTGGCCACATCGGCAAGCAACTGATCAAGCGCTTCAACCTGGACAGCGACGCCGACGCCCAGCACTACGGCATCGGCCTCAAGGAAATCTGGGAAATCGATCCGGCCAAGCATCAGCCAGGCCTGGTGGTCCACACCGCCGGCTGGCCGCTGGACATCATGGGCACCGAGAACACTGGCGGCTCCTTCCTTTATCACCTGGAAAACAACCAGGTGGTGGTCGGCCTGATCGTCGACCTGTCCTACAGCAACACCTACCTGTCGCCGTTCGACGAATTCCAGCGCCTCAAGCATCACCCGGTGCTCAAGCAGTACCTCGAAGGCGGCAAGCGCGTCAGCTACGGCGCGCGCGCCATCTGCAAAGGCGGCCTGAACTCGCTGCCGAAGATGGTGTTCAAGGGCGGCGCGCTGATCGGTTGCGACCTGGGCACCCTGAACTTCGCCAAGATCAAGGGCAGCCACACCGCCATGAAGTCCGGCATGCTCGCCGCTGACGCCGTGGCCGATGCGCTGTTCGCCGGTTCCGAAGGCGCCGACGAGCTGAACACCTATGTAGAAGCGTTCAAGTCCAGCTGGCTGTACGAAGAACTGTTCGCCAGCCGCAACTTCGGCCCGGCGATCCATAAGTACGGCGCCATCGTCGGCGGCGGTTTCAACTGGGTCGACCAGAACCTCTTCGGTGGCAAGCTGCCGTTCACCCTGCACGACACCAAGCCGGACTACGCCTGCCTGAAGCTGGCCGCGGACTGCAAGAAGATCGACTACCCGAAACCGGACGGCAAGCTCAGCTTCGACAAACTCAGTTCGGTGTTCATCTCGGGCACCAACCATGAAGAAGAACAGCCTTGCCACCTGAAGCTGACCGATCCGAGCATCCCGATCGGCAAGAACCTGCCGCTGTACGATGAGCCAGCTCAACGCTACTGCCCGGCCGGGGTGTATGAAGTGATCACCAAGGAAGACGGCGAGAAGCGCTTCCAGATCAACGCCCAGAACTGTGTGCACTGCAAGACCTGCGACATCAAGGACCCTGCGCAGAACATCACCTGGGTCGCGCCGGAAGGCGCGGGCGGTCCGACTTACCCGAACATGTAAGGCGTACGCTTGAAGAAAAAGGCTCCCGAATGGGAGCCTTTTTTATTGCCGGCGCCACTGCCCTGCTTCTGTAGGAGCACAGCTTGCGTGCGATAAGGATTTGGCGATGTATCTGTCAGACCATCTCACCCTTCATCGCGGGCAAGCCTCGCTCCTCCAGACGAGCGCCTCCCATCACGCTGCTCGCTCATCCCCCGGATTGCGCTCGAAGTAGCGCTTGTATTCACGGCTGAACTGCGAGGTGCTCTGGTAGCCCACCCGATGCGCCACCTGGGCCACGCCCAGCCCTTCCCCCAGCAGCAACTGCTGCGCCTTGAGCAAGCGCAGGCGCTTGAGGTACTGCACCGGCGACAGCAGCGTGCTGCGCTTGAAGTGCTCATGAAAGGTCGAGGTGCTCATGTTCGCGCAACGGGCCAGGGTCTCGACGTTCAGCGGCTCGGTATAATGCTCGTGCAAGTGATTCAGCGAGGCCGCCACCCGGGCAAACTGCCCGTGCTGTTCCACCAGCGCGCGCAGTACATCGGCCTGCGGCCCGCGCAAGACGGTGAACATCAATTCGCGCAAGCGCGCCTGGCCCATCACCTTGCACTCCAGAGGATCGTGCAGGCAGCGCAGCAGGCGCTCCACGCAACCGCGCATCGTGTCGTCGAGCACCACCGAGGTCATCGACTCCGGGGTCTGCGCCTGGGCACTGCGCCCCGCGGCAACGCCCATCGCCAGCACCAGCTCGCCCAACAGCGCCCGGTCGATGGCGATGGACACCCCCAGCAATGGCGCATTGGGCATGGCGAAGGTCTCGCACTCGAAGGGCACCGACAGCGCCTGGATCAGGTAATGCCCAGCGCCGTACTCCAGGGTCCGCGGGCCCAGGTACGCCAGCTTGCTGCCCTGGACGATGATCATCAGGCTCGGCTCGTAGATATGCGGGCCGCGGGCCACGTCGCAACTGGCCCGCAACACCTGGACCCCGGGCAGCCCCGTGGGAACGAAACCGTCGCGGGTCGCAAGAGGCTGGATCAGGGACACCAGGGTGGCATTGGCATCGAGATGGCGGGTCAACAACATGGGGAAAACTTCACGGAAAAAGGGATGAAAACATCATCGCAGG
Organism: Pseudomonas sp. NFACC41-3; assembly: GCF_900109505.1. Classification (NCBI taxonomy): domain Bacteria; kingdom Pseudomonadati; phylum Pseudomonadota; class Gammaproteobacteria; order Pseudomonadales; family Pseudomonadaceae; genus Pseudomonas; species Pseudomonas sp. NFACC41-3. Next base: position 354,051 of record NZ_FOAE01000001.1, on the reverse strand, counting down.
TCTGCACGCCAATGCCGCGCGCAAATAGCCGATGGCGGAGGAATAGGCATGACATGCCGAGGAATCGCCATGTTCGCGCCAGGCAGCGGCGCCGAGAATGGCCCGCCTCACCTGTCAGTGCTTTTGCGAGGTTCATCATGTACACAGCCATCGGTTACGCCGCCCAGTCCGCCACCACGCCCCTCGCCCCCATGAGTTTTCAGCGCCGCAGCCCGCGTCCGGATGACGTGGCGATCGAGATTCTCTACTGCGGCGTCTGCCACTCCGATATCCACCAGGCCCGCAATGAATGGGGCATCGCCGTGTACCCGCTGATGCCGGGCCACGAAATCGTCGGCAAGGTCACCGCCGTCGGCGCCCAAGTGACCAGGCACAAGGTGGGCGATCTGGTCGGCGTCGGCTGCATGGTCGACTCCTGCCGGCATTGCGAGGCCTGCGCCGCCAACCTGGAGCAATACTGCCTGGAAGGCCCGACCATGACCTACGCCACTCCGGACCGGGTCGACGGCAGCAACACCATGGGCGGGTACTCCGACAGCATCGTGGTCAGCGAGCACTTTGTCGTGCGCATTCCCGAAAAACTCGACCTGGCCAGCGCCGCGCCGATCCTCTGCGCGGGCATCACCACCTACTCGCCGCTCAAGCATTATGGGGTGAAGGCCGGCGACAAGGTGGGCATTCTCGGCATGGGTGGCCTGGGCCACATGGGCATCAAGTTCGCCAAGGCCCTGGGCGCAGAAGTGACCCTGTTCACCCGTTCGGCGAGCAAGGCCGAGGAAGCCCGTCGCCAGGGCGCCGATCATGTGATCGTCTCCACCGATGCCGAACAGATGAAGGCCGCGGCCGGCCGCTTCGACTTCCTGCTGGACACCATCCCGGTGCAACACGACCTCAACCCCTACCTGGATACCCTGCGTTTTGACGGCGTACACATCCTGGTCGGCCTGATCGAACCGGTGGACCCGCCCGTGCACGCGGCCAAGCTGGTGCTGGGCCGTCGCGTGCTGGCCGGCTCGCTGATCGGCGGCATCGCCGAAACCCAGGAAGTGCTGGATTTCTGCGCCGAGCACAACATCACCTGCGACATCGAAATGCTCGACATCCGCCAGATCAACGAGGCTTACGCGCGGATGATCGCCGGCGATGTGAAATACCGCTTCGTCATCGACATGGCCACCCTCAAGCAATAAACCGCGTTCTGTAGGAGCGAGGCTTGCCCGCGATGGCGATGGACCTGGAAAAATGCCATCGCGGGCAAGCTTCGCGCCTATGGAAACCTGAGTCAGCCGCCGAGTTCGGCGGAGATGCCAGCGGCGGCCTGCTTGATCACCGGGATCAGCTCGGCCATTTTTTCCAGCGGCATGTACGGCACGGTGCTGGCGATGCTGATACCGGCGACGATCTGGCCGCTGGCATCGCGGACCGGCGCCGCCACGCAACGGATCGACGGTTCGTTGTCCTCCAGGTCGAAGGCATACCCCCCCGCCACATAGTCCTGCATGCGCTGCTGGAACTGCTCCCAGGTCGGCTCTTCGTGCTGCGGCCAGAGCGCATTCCTGCCCCCCGCCGGCAGGCTCGCTTCATATAAGCGCTGCCACTCCTGGGGCGGGCTATCGAGCAGCAGCGCCTTGCCGATCCCGGTGCGCGCCAGCGGCATGCGATGGCCGACCCGCGAGCGCATTTCCGGGCCGTTGCGCCCCGGGTTCTTGTGCAGGTACAGCACATCGTCGTCTTCGCGAATCGCCAGGTGAATGGTGTCGCCGGTCAACGCCGACAGCTGGTCGAGAAACGGCCTGGCCAGGGTCACCAACGGCAAGGCCTCGCGGGCCTGGAAACCCAGCTCGATCAGCTTCGGCCCCAACAGGTAGCCGACCTGCGGCATCACCCTCAAATAACGCTCGTCCACCAGGCAACTGGCCAGGCGATGGGTGGTGCTGCGGGTGGTGCCGATCAGCCGGGCGATTTCCTTGAGGTCGCGGGCACCGCTGGCCACGGCCTGCACTACCGCCAGGCCACGGAGCAATGTCTGGGTACCGGTGGGGGCGGCATCCTTGGCGGTCTTTGCTGCGTCGTCCTGCATATCCAGCCTTCCGAGGGTGAGAACGGGCGGCATTATGGTCGCCCGCCCCCCGCCACTACAACTCGATACGCTCGACCTTGCCCACCAGCAGCACGTAGGACAGGGCCCCCGCCAGCGCCAGCACGGCAATGTAGGTAATGGCCGGGGCAAAGGAGTCGCCGCTGGCCAGGAAGCCGATGACGATCGGCGTGGCGATCGCCGACAGGTTGCCGATGAAGTTGAATACCCCGCCGGTCAGCCCCAGCAACCGCGCCGGCGCCAGGGTCGAGACCAGCGACCAGGTGATCGAGGCCAGGCCATTGCCGAAGAACGCCAGGGCCAGGAAGGCGATCACCAGCGGTGTCGACTCGACGAAATTGGCACCGATGATCGAGGTGGAAATCAGCAGCCCGCCAATGATCGGCAGCTTGCGGGCAAAACCCACCGAGGCGCCGCGCCGGATCAGCCAGTCGGAGAAGAACCCGGAACACAGCACGCCGACAAAGGCCGCGAGGAACGGCAGCGACGCCAGCAGGCCGGACTTGATGAAATCCATGCCGCGGTACTTCACCAGGTAAGTGGGGAACCAGGTGAGGAAAAACCACAGGGTCGAATTGAGGCAGAACTGCCCCAGATAAATGCCCCACAGCTTGCGCTTGCTCAGGACAATCCCCAGGTCGGTCCAGCTGAAACGCGCCTTGCTCCTGGCCGTCTCACGCTGGATATCCACCAGGCCGCCACCCTGGCGGATCAGGTCGATTTCCGCCGGGTTGGCGCCCTTGAAATCCCGTGGTTCGCGATACACCGCGTACCAGATCGCCGCCCACAGAATGCCCACCGCACCGGTGACGACAAACACCATGTGCCAGCCAAAGGCATGCTGCAGCCAGGCCAGCACCGGGGTGAGAAAAGCCAGCCCGACAAACTGCCCGGAAGTGTAAAAGCCGATGGCCGTGGCGCGTTCGCGCTCGGGAAACCAGGTGGTCACCACCCGGCTGTTGATCGGATAGGCCGGCGCCTCCAGCGCGCCCACCGCCATGCGCAGGACGAACAGGGCGATGAAGCTGGCGGCAAAGCCGAGCATCACGGTCGCCAGCGACCACAGCAGCAGTGCCGCCGTGTAGAGAATGCGCGGCGGCACCCGGTCCACCAGCCAGCCACCGGGGATCTGCATGGCGGCGTAAGTCCAGCCGAAGGCCGAGAAAATCAGCCCGACGTGGATAGGGTCGATGCCCAGGTCGCGGGTCAAGGCCGGCGCGGCGATCGACAGGTTGCTGCGGTCCAGGTAGTTGATCACCACCGTGATGAACAACAGCACCATGATGAAAAAACGCTTGCGGCTCGGCGCGACCAGCGACGCCTGCCCGATGAAGGTCTGCGGTTGCATGGGAATGCCTCTTCTTATGGTTATTGAGGGCTATGCAGCTATGTACCTGCAGGAACGGGCTTACTCGCGAGCGTCGGTTGCTGCACCGCGCCGGCATCGCGAGCAAGCTCGCTCCTATCAGCGATGAATCAACTCACCATTCGGCGAAGCTGCCGTCGGCGTGGCGCCAGATCGGGTTGCGCCAGCGGTGGCCAATGGCCGCGCGCTCGATGACGTATTCCTCGTTGATCTCGATGCCCAGGCCCGGGCCGTTGGGAATCTTCACCATGCCTTGCTGGTAGTCGAAGACGCGCGGGTCCTTGACGTAATCCAGCAGGTCGTTGCTTTCGTTGTAATGGATGCCCAGGCTCTGCTCCTGGATGAAGGCGTTGTAGCAGGCCGCGTCCAGTTGCAGGCAAGCGGCCAGGGCAATCGGCCCCAGCGGGCAATGCAGGGCCAGGGCCACGTCGTAGGCTTCGGCCATGTTGGCGATCTTGCGGGTTTCGGTGATACCGCCGGCATGGGAAGCGTCCGGCTGGATGATGTCGACGTAACCTTCGCTGAGCACCCGCTTGAAATCCCAGCGCGAGAACAGCCGCTCGCCCAGGGCAATCGGCGTGTTGGTCAGCGGCGCCAGTTCCTTGAGGGCCTCGTAGTTTTCGCTGAGCACCGGCTCTTCGATAAACATCAGTTTGTAGGGATCGAGTTCCTTCATCAGCACCTTGGCCATGGGCTTGTGCACCCGGCCATGGAAGTCGACGCCGATCCCGACGTTGGGGCCGACTGCGTCACGCACCGCGGCGACGTTGGCCAGGGCCAGGTCGACCTTGTCGAAGGTGTCGAGGAACTGCAGCTCCTCGGTGCCGTTCATCTTCACCGCGGTAAAACCACGCGCCACCGCCTCTTTGGCGGCACGCGCGGTGTCGGCCGGACGGTCGCCGCCGATCCACGAATAGACGCGGATCTTGTCCCGCACCTGGCCGCCCAGCAGGTCGCTGACCGACACCCCCAGGGCCTTGCCCTTGATGTCCCACAGCGCCTGGTCGATCCCGGCCAGGGCACTCATGTGGATGGCGCCGCCGCGGTAGAAGCCGCCGCGGTAAAGCACGGTCCAGATGTCCTCGATATTGCGCGGGTCCTTGCCGATCAGGTAATCGGCCAGTTCGTCCACGGCGGCGGCCACCGTGTGCGCCCGACCTTCGACCACGGGCTCGCCCCAGCCGGTGACACCCTCGTCGGTCTCGACCTTGAGAAAGCACCAGCGCGGCGGAACGATAAAGGTGGTCAACTTGGTGATTTTCATCTTCTTGTCTCTCTTGTCGGATGCAGCGCCGAGGGCGCCAAAAAGTCTTAACGCAGCGCATTCCAGGCGGCGACATAGGCCTTGGCGCGGGTCGCCACCTCGGCGGCGCTCATCCCTGGCTTGAACAACCCGGAACCGAGGCCGAAGCCCTTGACCCCGGCGTCGACGAACACCTGCATGTTGTCCGGGGTGATCCCGCCCACCGGCAGCAACACGGTGCCGGCCGGCAATACCGCGAGCCAGGCCTTGACCACCGCCGGGCCCATCTGCTCGGCGGGAAACAGCTTGAGCACGTCGGCGCCTTCGGCCAGCGCGGCAAAGGCCTCGGTCGGCGTGGCCACGCCGGGCGACAGATAGAGGCCGGCGGCCCTGGCCGCGCGCAGCACCTTGGTATCGCTGTGGGGCATGACGATCACCTGGCCGCCCGCGGCCTTGACCTGCTCGACCTGCTCCGGGGTCAGCACCGTACCGGCGCCGATCAGGCAATCGGCGGGCAAGGCGTCGCGCAGGATGCGGATGCTGTCAAAGGGTTGTGGCGAATTGAGCGGCACCTCGATAACCCGAAACCCCGCCTGATACAGCACTTCGCCGATGGCCGCCGCTTCTGGCGGACGCAGCCCCCGGAGAATGGCGATCAGGCCGTTATGTGCCAGTGCTTGCTTGAGCATGTCGGACCTCTTTTCAAGGGTGAACGCAAGGGACGCGCGCCAGCAGCCCGGCCGCTTCGGCCAGGTGCCATAGACCGCGTTCGGTAGCCTGTTCGGCCAGGATTGCCCGGGGAAAACCGCAGGCGGACAAGGCCCGGCTGTAACGGGCGCAAAGCTGGGAATTGCCGATCAGCACGATCGACGGCAATGGGTCGCTGTGACGCCGGCGCCGCTGCACAGAGGCCAATGCGCAAAGTTCGTGGCCGATCAGCAGGCCCGACAGATAGTCCGGTTGGGCGCGACCGCTGAGTTCACCGGTCAACCCCAGGCTGCGGGCGCTGAACAGGGTCGACAGCGGGCCGATTTCGCCCTCGGCGGACAAGGCCACCTGCACGCCGCGGTCGAAGGCCTCGGCGTCGAATGGCGCGCCCCGCTCCTGGGTGCGGCCGAGAATGCTGTGTTGACTGAGCACGGCGAACAGCTCGCCGGTCATGAAGGTGTCGAAATGGACGATGCAGCCATCGGCCACCTGCACCCATTTGGAATGACTGCCGGGCAGGCCGATCAGCACGTCGTTCCCTGCCCCGTCCGGCAGCTGCGGCAGCGCCCCCAGCACCTGGGTTTCTTCGCCCCGCATCACGTTCGGCAAGCGCGAACGCTGGATCACCCCCGGCACGATATGCACGTCCACCCCGCGCCGACTGCGCAAGGTCACCAGGGCCTGCCCGAGCTGGGCGACATCCGCCGGGGTCTCGCAGTAACTGGCCTCGCGCCAGCCCTGGGCGCTGCCGACCATGCCGCAGGCAATCACCGGCAGTCCCGGTTGCGCGTCGAGCCAGTCGCCGCAGGCCTCATCGAAGGCCAGTTCAAAACCGTCGTCGCAGCGCTGGCCGGCAATCATCCGTGCCACCTTCGGCAACTGCATGACCCCCGAGGTCAACGCACGCTGTTCCAGCACCTGGCCGCCTGCTGCGAGTTTGTAAGCACGAAGGGAGGTGGTTCCCCAATCGAGCGCGATCAATTGCGCCTGCATCGCTTCACCTGTGAGTTGTTTTTGGCAGTGAGTGCGTAAGAGCTGATGGCGGCGACTATAAACCCGACCCGAATAAAATCTCAATATATAAATGTCATTCCCATATTATGGGATTTAAATCCCCTGTAGTCGCTGCCGCAGGCTGCGATAGGACCGAAGGTCCTCCAGCGATCTCAAGACCTGGCGTCCGCTGCGTCGGAATGCCGCCCAGGCCGATCGCAGCCTCGCGGGCTCGGCAGCGGCTACAAGATTTAGCGCCGACCGGTAGGTCGCGCATGGCTTTGGCTTTGGCTTTTGATCTTGATCTACCCGCCCCATCGGGAGGCCGAGTGGAGGCGTTCATCAGGGGGATGGCGCGCAGCGCCCCTCGACGCAGTCGAGGACATCGTATGGAGGTCGAAGCGAAGCCGACCGGAGTCGATGCCCCCTGATGGACGCCGGAGCGAGGGAACCTGAGCGCAGCGAAGGCCGTACGCAGGGGCAAGCGTTTTTTGGTTACTTTTTTTGGCGTTTGAAAAAAAGTGACCCGCCGTAAGGGCGGAACCCTAAGCCGCCGTTACCGCAGGAACGGATATGTACTCTGTCCGAAAAAGGCAGCGCCAGAACCGGCGCCATCGCGGGCAAGCCTCGCTCCTACGGCAGTCGATAAAAAGTGAGTCGCCGTAAGGGCGAACCATAAGCCGCCGTGACCGCAGGAATGGATATGTACCCCGTCCAAAAAATGCAGCGCCAGAGCGGGCATCATCGCGGGCAATCGAGCGTCGACCCGCTGCTTCTACAAGCTTTGCAAAGAACCTCGTCCGCTCCAGAGACGCTGCCTTATAGTCCGCGCTCGCCCATATGGCGGGCTGGCGCCTGCAGGCCTGAGCCCTGGTCGAACGACGGCAGCCCTGAGCTCGAGGGCTGCCTTGAGAATGGAGTTGGCTGTCAGGATTGCTAGCGCGAGCGAGCTCGCTCCTGCACGAAAGAAACGCCGGGTAAATCAGCCCTGGGCGAACGCGCGCAGCACATCGCCATCCATGCGGTACCTCACCCACTCTTCCTGGGGCTGGGCGCCCAGGGATTTATAGAACTGGATCGCCGGTTCGTTCCACTCCAGCACGCTCCACTCGAAGCGCCCGCAACCGTTGTCGCAGGCGATCCGCGCCAGGTGCCGCAGCAGCTGTTTGCCAGCGCCGCCGCCGCGTTGTGCGGGGGTGATGTAGAGGTCTTCCAGGTACAGGCAATTGCTGCCCAGCCAAGTGGAATAGCTGAAGAAAAACACCGCGAAACCGATCGGCACGCCGTCGCGCAGGCAGATCAGGCCGTGGGCCGTGGCGCCCTCGCTGAACAGGCTGTGTTCGATGTCGGCGACGCTGGCGATGACCTCATGACGAGCACGTTCGTAATCGGCCAACTCCCTGATGAAGGCAAGGATTTGCGGTGCATCGCTGGGCACGGCTGGACGGATTTCGACGGACATCGGCGGGTCTCGGTTGGAAGGCAGGCGGCCATATTAAATCGACAGGGGAAGGACATGCACGGGTATTTCACAGGGATATGCCTGGAGGTCGTGACGGGTGATTGTCCATGTCGGAATTGCCCGATACCTGTAGCCGCTGCCGCTGGTTGCGATCGGTCGCGAAGCGCACGGCACTTTTATCGACGCCCGAAGGTCCCGCGGGCCTTATCGCAGCCTGCGGCAGCGGCTACAGTGTGCGCCTGTACTTTTACTGCCTGGCTGAAATGACTTCCGACGCTTTTGCTCCCCTGCCCGATCTCGCCAACACCCTGCTGCCCCACGCGCTGGAGCCCGTCGACGACGGCGCCCACGACCTGTCGCACCTGCAGCGGGTGTGGGCCAATGTGCGGCGCATCGCCCGGGGAGACGGCGGCGATCTGCAAGTGCTGCTGGCCGCCACCCTGCTGCACGATTGCGTCGCCGTGGAAAAGAGCTCACCGCTGCGCGCCCAGGCCTCGCGCCTGTCGGCGGAAAAGGCCGCGGCCCTGCTGCACCGACTGGGCTGGCCCGAAGCGACGATCGCCGCGGTGGCCCACGCCATCGAAGCCCACAGTTTTTCCGCCGCCATCGAGGCTCGCACCCTGGAGGCGAAGATCCTGCAGGACGCCGACCGTCTCGACGCCCTGGGCGCTCTCGGCGTGGCCCGCACCTTCTATGTCGGCGGCCGGTTGAACCGAGCCTTCTACGATCCCCACGACCCGCACGCCGAACACCGCGGCTACGACGACCTGAACTTCACCCTCGACCACTTCCACACCAAGCTGCTGCACCTGGCCGAGGGTTTCCAGACCGTGACCGGCGCGCGCCTGGCGCAGGTGCGCCATGCCCGCCTGAAGCGCTTCATGGACGAATTCATCGACGAGATTGGTGGCTGACTTACTCCGCTGCGGGCTAATCCTGAAGCCTGCAAGATCACAACTAACGCGACAGCCGCCCATGGTAGAACGGCGCCTCATGAATCCAACAAGAACGAGGCCTGCGCATGTCCAGCGCTACTCCACCCCCCATGGTTCCAGCCAGGCTGTTCGGGCTGTTCTGCGTCGCCAGCTACCTGCTGTCGCTGTCCTATGGCTCGACCTTCCTGCTCTCGCTGCTGATCGGCTCGCGCGGTGGCAATGAGCACGATGCCGGCAGCGTGATTTCGGTCGCCATGCTCAGCACCTTTTTCGCCGTGATCTTCTCCGGGCACCTGTCGGATCTGCTGGGCGCCGCGCGCTCGATTGCCCTGTTCGGTTGCCTGCTGGTGGTCGCCAGCCTGGGCTTTGCCCTGGCGCCGGGCTTCGGCGATGCCCTGCTGTTTTTCGGCCTGACCCTGGGCCTGGGCTGGGGCGTGTTCTACACCCTGGGGCCGATCATCGTGGCGATGATGGTGGCGCCGGCGCAGCGGGCCAGATTCTTCGCCCTGTTGTCGGGCAGCATGATGAGCGGCATCGGCTCGGGCCCGTTGCTGGGGCGGTTGGCCAATGCCCTGGGCTACCCGTTGAGCATGGCGTTTCTGCTTGCCGCGGCCGCCAGCCTGATCGGCGTGCTGATCTTCTGGCGCCTGGGCGCGCTGCTGAAAAGACACCCCAGCCATCTGGGGAGCGGCGCGGCGAAAATCAGTTGGGCCAGCAGCGCCCGGGTGCTCTCGTCCAAGGCCTTGTTCCCGATCCTCATGGTCGGTCTCGGCGGCTGCGTATTCGGCGGCCTGTCGAGTTTCCAGACCAGCTACGCGGCCTCCCGCTCGCTGGACTATTCGCTGTTCTTTCTCGGCTTCATGGCAGCCGCCATCGGCAGCCGTTTGCTGATCGCCGGCTTCGTGGTCAAGCGCGACGCCTATCGCGCGGCGTGCCTGCTCTCGGGGCTGATGCTGGGGTCGATCCTGATGTTCCAGCTGATGGTCGATGACGCGGTGAGTTATCTGCTGGCCGCCGTGGTGCTGGGGGTCGGCTACGGCCTGACGTACTCGGTGATCAATGGCCTGGCCGCCAACGAAGCACCGCCCGGCGACACCTCGCAAGCCTTGCTGCTGTTCAGCCTGGCCTACTTCATCGGGGTGTTCGGCTTTCCGCTGCTGGCCGGGCGGATCATCGTCGAACAGGGCATGTCGGCGCTGATGCTCACGGTGCTGGGCATCGCCCTGCTGAATTGGCTGATCAGCGTCGGGCGCCTGGTCTGGCGCGGGCTGAAACCCGAAGAGGTCGCGCAGAACGCCTGAACCGTTCGTCGTTCATCAGGCACCAATCAAAATCGCCGGCAGCCCAAGATCAGGTAGCGACTCTAAAAACGAATGGAGGCGACATCATGATCAAATCCAGGCTGACGCTCCTCGCCCTGGCCGGGCTGCTGTCCTCGGCGGCCTTCGCCGGCGCCAGCGGCCCGACCGACCCGGTGGAGCGGCCAAAGTCCCCGGCCACCCAAGGCTCGCCGAACATCAATATCAACCCACCGCAGGTGGACGAAAGCACCCTGCCCCCTGCCACGGGTACCGATCCGCGTATCCAGGGCAACGACACCGGCCGCGCCGGCACCCTGGACACCGACCCGCCGGACAGCAAGCCGAAAACCACCACCGGCGGCACAGGCTCCGAAGGCCACGGCACCGATCAATGAACCAGGCACGCACCTTCCCACACAGAGGTCCGCATGAACGTCGACAAAGAGCTGGAAAAAGAAGTGCTCACCCGCTTGCTGCACGCCCACCCCAACGGCCTGGGCAAGGAGGTGCTGGATAACTATCGCGGCGAAAGAGTCGTGGCCAGTACCCTGGCAATGTTGCAGGAACGCGGCTTGATCAAGGAGGGCCATGTCACCCTCAACCCGGCGGGAGAACATGCCCTGAACCTGCCGATCAAGCTGACCGCTTCCGGAGTGGAAGCGGCCCGCAAGCTGGACGCCTGATCGAAGACCGGGGCGTTCGTTCGCGCCCACCGGCACCCGCGTTACGACGCGGGTGCCGTCAGCGCCGACTCAGCAGGTCGGATGGTTGAAGCGATTGATCATGTTGCCGTAGGTGCGGTTGTAGCGGTTGGCCGAGCGGACGATGCTCGAACTCTGCATGTGTGCCGGCAGGTTCTTCATCGCGCCCTCGGGAGCGCGCTTGTACACCCCGTCCTTGACGTCGCGGACGATCGAACGCGACTGGCCGATGAACTCATTGATTTCCAGCATGCCGCCACCACACGACTTGCCGCTCTGCGCGGCCTGGGCGCTGACCTTGCCATTCCAGCCCGCGGCCGCGTCGGCCACCAGTGCCAGGGACTTCTCGAAGGCCGCCAGGGCCTGCGGATCGTTCGGTTCGGCGAACAGCGTCTCGGCATCGGCGGTGTTGAGTTTGCCGTAGTAGATCAGCCCGGCACGGTAGTAGGCCGCGGTGTCTTTCGGCGCCTCATCGAATGCCTGCTTGGTCAGCGCCAGGTCACGCGCCCCAAGGCCGGCGTAGAAGCCCTGCTCCTTCTCGCTGACTGCGGTCAGGGCGGCCAGGTAGGCCTGGCTCTGGCGACGGGCCAGCTCGCCGTTGTCGCTCAGGTAGCCCTTGGAAGTGGCGTAGTTCTGCAGTTCATGGCTCAAGGGCGAGAGGGTTTTCAGGGCCGCGGAAAAGGCCTGGGCCGCCTGATCCACTTCCGGGATCGGCGTATCGATGGCCAGGGCGCCATCCAGCGCCCGGCTCAGGCGATCGATGAGGATATCGTTGCCAATGCTGAAGGCAGTGATCGGCGCCTTGCCCGCCAGGGCCGGCACCTCGTACTGCTGGTAACGCTGGAGGAAGGTCTGGAAGGATTCGCTGATGCTGTTCGCCGCACCGACGTACTGGTTGTATTTCTCTATTTCCTGTTGCCGGGTATCGACCTGCGCGACGGGCTGGCTGACCTTTTCACTCTTGTCGCCACAACCGGCCAACAGCACGGTGCCGCCCAACAGGGCCGCAGCCAAAAACATCCGGGTATTCATTGGTTCATTCCTTTAAAAACAGGCCACGACCAACCGCACGGCAGCGACAGACCGGTGACGGGGTTGGATGGGCACAACAGGGGATTGACGGCAGGTGTGCCGTGTCGATCGGCCGCCCCTGATCTGGGGCGTAAGAATCATCCATGAGTAACTCGCGAAAAGGCCTGAGAATTCGTCAGACACATCCATTTCCGGGGCAGGCATTGTGCGAGAGTTCCCCCGTCCTGGCAAACCTCGGGCCGCCCTGGCCTGCCCCTCTTGCGCGAAATGCCGCGCTTCTGTGATAGCGATCACACCCTCTGGCAGGGTATCCAGAGCCCCATTCGTCGATTCCCGGGCACTTATCGGCCTTTTCCCCGCCCCAACTTCAGGTACCCATTGCCAAAGGAGAGCCCTCATGCCTCGTGGAAGCAAAGCCAAATACACCGCCGAGCAGAAGCGCAAGGCCGCGCATATCGAAGCCGGCTACGAAGCCAAGGGCGTGCCCAAGGACGAGGCCGAAGCGCGCGCCTGGGCCACGGTGAACAAGCAGTCCGGTGGAGGGGAACGGGCTGGCGGTTCCGGGCAACGCACACCGGCCTCGGAAAAAACCGCCGCGCGCCAGTCCTCGGCCAGGCGCGCCGTCGCCAGCCGTGAAGGACATGCCCGCAACAGCACGGCGTCGCTGAGTACCCAGACGAAGGACAGCCTGCTGAAGGAGGCCCGAACGAAGAACATTCGTGGCCGCTCGACCATGAGCAAGCAGGAACTGATCGAGGCATTGCGCAAGGCGGAATAAACCATGGATCGCGAGCAGGCCTACTCCCGGCGGGAACGAGCTTGCTCGCGATCGTTCAGTCGGCGAACGCCTAGGCGCGGACGCTATCCGCATTGACCAGCGCATCCACCTCCACCGTACCCGGCGCGGTGGCCGGCCCCCAGCGGGTCACCGCCAGGGCCGCCGCGGCGTTGGCCCGGCGCGCCGCCTGCAGCGGCTCCAGCCCCTGCGCCAGCGCTGCGACAAAGACTCCGGCATGGGCATCGCCAGCGCCGTTGCTGTCCACCGCCCGGACCTTGAAGCCCGGCACATGGGCGCCATGGCCATGCTGGCTGACCCAGCAACCCTGCGGCCCGTCCCTGACCACCAGCAACACCTCCTGCGACAGTCCGTCATGCAGGCGTCGCAGGGCTTCGGCGATGGTCGAGGTCCCGGTGAAGCGCAAGGCCTCGACGCTGTTGCTGGTCCAGAGATCGATACGCGGCAGCAGCCGGCGCATGGCCTCGGAGTCCGGCGATTCCACCAGCGGGCCCGGATCGAACACCACCTGGATCCCCTGCGGCAAGGCCAGCAGCCAGTCCAGCAAAGCCTCGGCCTTGCCGACATGCAGCAGGCTGTAGCCGCTGACATAGACAAAGTCATCGGCCTGCACCGCAACACCTTCCAGATCCTCGGCCGACAGCTGGCCTTCCACCCCGATGTAGGAAATGAAGCTGCGTTCGGCCGAGGCTTCGGTCAGCGCCACGCACAGGCCGGTGTCCTCGGTGCGGCTGGCCTCGAGAGCGATCCGGATGCCCTCGGCGCGCATTGCCTCACGAGCCAGATCCCCGAAGCGACCGTTGCCGTGTCGCCCCAGGTACAGCACCGGCAAGCCGTTACGCTGGGCGGCAGCCATCACGTTGAAGCCGCCGCCGGCCTCGAAACTGGCGGATTGCGCCAGCACATCGCCGCCGGAACTCGGCAGGCGCTCCACGGACATCACCAGATCGACCATCACCTGGCCGGTGTGCAGCATTCTAGGCATTGGCATTCTCGACAAAAGCGCCGCGGCGGTCCCTGGCCCCGCCCAGCACCGCATACACACCACCGGCCACCAGGAAGGTGACAATCCAGCCCAGGCCGTTATGACCCAGCCAGGAATCGGCCAGCGGCCCGGCGAACCAGATGTTTTCGGCGGTGGTGCCGATGGTGGTGAAGCTGAAACCCAGCACTATGGCCAGCGCCCAGGCACCGAAGGCCCGCCATTCGACCCCGCCGCGATACCAGTAGGCACTGCTCGGGCTGACGTCCAGCAGGTCCTTGGGGCTGTAGTAGTGCCGGTGGATCAGGTCGACCACGAAGATCCCGACCCAGGCGGTGATGGGTACCGCCAGCAGCGAAATGAAGGTGATGAACGGCCCGTAGAAACTCTCGGCGATCAGCATGAAGTAGATCGAGCCGGCGAAGATCGCCACGATGTCCACCACCACCGCGTACACCCGCTTGACCTTGAGCCCCAGGGTCAGGGTGGTCAGGCCGGCCGAATACACCGACAGGTTGTTCGACAGCAGCAGGCCGCCGAAAGCGGTGATCAGGTACGGCACCGCCATCCAGGTCGGCAGCATGTCGCGAATCGCCACGATCGGGTCGGTGGCCGAGGCCAGGTCATCGTTGCCCACCGACAGCAGGCCGCCCAGGGTAATCAGCAGCACCAGCGGAATGCCGGCACCGAAGGCCGCCGACGCCACCAGGCGCGCGGCCTTGACGCTACGATGCTGATAACGCGACATGTCGGCGCCGGCGTTGGCCCAGCCGATACCGGTGCCCGCAGCCATGGTGCCGACGCCGATGATCATCGCGCTCAACGGCGCCGGGGTGGCGTTGAACACCGCGCTCCAGTCGATGGTGGCGCAGAGGAAGCCGCCCACCAGCAGGTTCAGCGCGCCGAATACATAGGTGGCCCACTTCTGGATCACCAAGAGGGTCGCGTGGCCGAGGCCGGAGACGGCCAGGGTCAGCAGCACGAAAATGCCGATGAACAGCAGGGTCAGCAGCGGCGCGCTTTTGGCTGCCACCGGCGAACCGAACAGAATCGAACACAGCGACAGCAGGACGAAAGCGGCGGTGGTGGTATTGACGGTTTCCCAGCCCAGGCGCGACATCAGCGACACCAGGGTCGGGCCGATATTGCCGCGCACGCCGAAGATCGCCCGCGACAGCGTCAGGCTCGGCGCCCGCCCGCGACGGCCGGCGATGGAGATGATCCCCACCACCGCGAACGAACCGGCGGCGCCGAGGATGGCGACGATGATCGCCTGCCAGATCGACAGGCCACGAAAGGCCACCAGGGTCGCCCCCAGCGGCAAGCCGAGGATGCTGATATTGGCGGCGAACCAGACCCAGAACAATTGCAGCGGATGGCCGTTGCACTCGCCTTCCGGCACCGGCTCGATGCCGCGGGTTTCCAATTGCCCGGCGCTTTGCCCGGGGTTCGATGCACTCATGAAAAAGCTCCTGTTGCCCTTGTTGTGATTGTCGGCAATTTCGGAAGTCGATCAGACATCCCGGCACTCCTCGCCGTTTCCTGCTATCCATGGCAAAAATGCTTCAGCGACGGCTCGCGCACAGGTGGTGGGAGCCTTGGCCAGGCAGCCAGTCTTTAACGCAGGGCCAGCAACCCCTGCACCAGAGGTTCGAGATCCAGGTCGTTGACCTGCTTGATCTGCTCGATCAAGGCGGCCGGCCAGCACTCCATCCCCTGGCAGGCACCGAGCATCGCGCCGAGGATGGCGGCAATGGTATCGGTGTCGCCCCCAAGGCTCGCGGCCATGCACAGCGCCTCGAACGCCTGCAGTTCACCGATGGCCACCTGGTGCGCCAGGGCAAAGGACACCACCACCGACTCCTGGGACGCGACGGAGGTGCCGATCACGTCGTACAACAGATCGGCCAGCAGCGCCTTGTCGCTTTCGACGCTGAGGGTGCGCGCCCAACTGATGCGCGTGGCAATACGCCCGCCAGCCACCCAGTGGCCATGCCGCTCTGCTTCCTGGGCGATCTGCACGCCGATCTGCAAGGCGTCGCCCAGCGGCACGCCGTTGATCCCGGCGGACACCACCGCCGCCACCGCCGCCGCGCTGGAGATACCCAGCGTAGTGTTATGGGTGACCTGGCAAGCTTCCACCACCGCGCGGATGAAGCCCTGGACATCGTCGACATTCGCCGCGATGCCCACCGGGGTGATGCGCATCGCCGCGCCGTTGGTGGTGCCGTAGCGCCCGGCCTCTTCCGCGGTATGGCCGGCAAGGATCATCTCGATGGCGCGCTTGGTCGAGGGGCCCAAAAGGTCCTGGGAGCCCTTGGCCTGCATCGCCGCTTCCCACTCGATCAGGCTGTGGGCCAGCGCCGCCGGTTCGATCCGCCCCTTGCCCGCGACCAGCAGGTCGCCGACCAGGATCGCCTGCTCGGTGTCGTCGGTGATCGAGCCCTTGGGCATGTTGGCGGCAATCGGTTGATCGGGGCCGGCGTCTTCCAGGCGATGGATGGCGCCGAAACGCTGCTTGATCTGCTGCCGGCTGAGGGATTGAGTCGGCATGCCCAGGGCATCGCCCAAGGCCAGCCCGTAAAAGGCGCCCAGAGCGCGATCCAGCGGGATCATTTCTGCGCCCCGAATTGCAGGTGCAGGCGAAAGTGCACCGGGTCGAGGAAACTTTCTACCTGCTCCATGAAGCGTCCGCGACGGTCATAGGTGGTCCGCAGGGCCTTGAGGAAGACGCTGCCGACCGGACGCCCCAGCAGGTGCGCCTGTTCTTCGTTCAGGGGCTCGGCGCCGATCCATTGATCGCCGCGCTCGCCGATATAGCCGTAGGCGGCCAGGGTAATGGTCAGGGAATCATCGATCAGCCCTACCCGCGGCAGGCTTTCCAGGCCTCCGGTGGCAGGCATCAGGGAACGTTCAAGGGAAACCACGGTGCCGTCGGTAGAGCGCCGGCGCCGGTCCAGAGCGATGAACTGGTCAGTGCCGAAGCGGCTGAGCAGGTCGGGACGCTGCACCGCTTCCAGGCGCAGCAGCTCGGTGTTGATCAGCGCACCGGTGTCCGCCAGGGCCTGGGCCCAGCCGCTCTGCTGGTCCAGCACCACACCGTCATAGGTGACGATGGAGCCGACCCCGCTCTGGGTGGCGATGTAGTTGCGGCGTTTGAGTTCGGCCAGGGCCTCGCGCAAGGTGCCACGACTCACCGAGAACTCCTGGGCCAACTGATGCTCGCCCGGCAGCAGGAAACCGTCCTCCATGAGGCCGCTTTCGATGCGTCGGATCAGCTCATCGACCACGCGTTTTTTCTTGTCAAATCGAACATGTTTAATCATGTACAAATTGATACCCGAAACGCGATCTTCGTCGCAAGATATTTATTCGGGAAACAAGGTATTTCGCAGTTCAGGGCTCCAGGCCGATCGGGAAGAACACCCCGCCGCTCCAGACGCCCAGCCAGTTCTGACCGTCGATCGGACGGCTCACCGCCAGCTCCACCAGTTGGTAGAACACATTGCGGTGCACCAGTGCTTCCAGGTTGCTGCGTACATGAACGTAAGGCGCCGGCTCCTGGGTCTGCGGGTCGATCACCACTCGCAGCGGATGCTCGCTGCCGGCGCTGACCTGCTCATCGACGTTGGTGGTAAAGCGCAGGACCTGGGCCTCGCCTTCCCCTTCGACCTCCAGGGTGACAGCGACAAAGGGCGCGTCATCGACCTTGATGCCGACCTTTTCCACCGGGGTGATCAGGAAGTAGTCATCGCCGTCGCGACGAATGATGGTGGAGAACAGCTTGACCATGGGTTTGCGGCCAATGGGGGTACCCAGGTAGTACCAGGTGCCGTCGCGGGCGATACGCATGTCGATATCGCCGCAGAAGTCGGGATTCCACAGGTGGACCGGCGGCAAGCCCTTCTGCGCCTTAGGGATCTGCGCCAACAGATCGTTGGCTTTGCCCGGACCACTCATGCTGCTCTCCTCGTGCTTGGCTTAATCGCTCAAGCCTAACAGGCTGCGGGCGTATTGTTCGAGCGGAGGGCCAAGCAGGTCTTCCGGCTTGTTGTCGTGGAACGTCAGTAAACCGCCACGACTGCGAATCCGCGCGGTGTCGATCAGATACTGGGTACTGGTCTCGATCAGCATGATCTGAATCACGCCGTTGTCGATCCCCAGGCGATCCACGGCTTCCTGGTCGAACCACTCATCGGAGTTGCCAATACGATCGTCGGCCTTGGCGAAACGGGTGTACAGCAAGTAATGCGCACCCACCTCACGGGCCTCGGCCATGGCCTGGTCCAGGCCTTCCGGCGCCCGGGCGCGGCGGACCATGGGGAAGTATTGGATAAAGCCCTTGAAGGCTTCCTCGGCCACCACGTTGGGGCGCGGGTAAGCGCTACCCGGCGGCGCAAAGGCGCCCTGGGCGATGAAAATGAACGAGTCCGGCTGAACGCGGAACGAGTTGGAGCGCTGGGTATTACTGTGATCGAGAAAACCCGCATCGCTCATGTGATAGCGAACGCCCTCGCCCATATCGCTGACATTCATGCAGCCGCCGAGCCCCAAAAAAGCCAGCAGCAAAACCAGGCTACGCATCCTTCCCTCCAGAAGCCGGTGACGGAAAACCGGCGAATGGCCACGAGATGCAGCTTCCGCGCCAGCTCGGGCGCCTGTAGCCGCTGCCGCAGGCTGCGAATGGCTGCGCAGCAGCCACAAACCTGGTGAAGGCTATTGGCTGGAGAGAAATGGGGTCGCCTGGATTGGCGAGGGCTACGCCCTCGATCGCAGCCTGCGGCAGCGGCTACAGAGGACGGGGATCAGGGAGATGGGGTTTAGCCGCCGATGATTTTCATCACCGTCGCACCACCGGAGAACGCCACATCCTGCTTGTCGCCCAAGGCTTTGACCAGCAGGCGCTGCAAGGCCGGCAAGGCTTGGTGGCGCGGCTTGTCCAGCAGATCGCCGACGTAATGCCGGTTACTCGACGACAGGCAACCGTGCAGCCAGCCGGTGGACGACAGCCGCAGGCGCGAGCAGGTCCGGCAGAACGGTACGCTTTCGTTGGCGATCACGCCGAAATGGCCCTGCCCCGGAATTTCATAGCGCACTGCGGTGGCGTCCACCGGTGCATCGGCCTGCAGGTATTCGTAGCGCTCGCCGATCAGGCTCAGCAGCTGCTGCAGGCTGACGAACTGCTGCAGGAAAGCGTTGGAATCGCTGGCCAGGTGGCCCATGCGCATCAGCTCGATAAAGCGCAGTTCATAGCCACGCTCCAGGCAGTAGTCGAGCAGCGGCATTACCTGGTCCAGGTTCTGCCCGCGCAGCGGCACCATATTGACCTTGATTTTCATGCCCGCCGCGCGAGCCTGGTCCATGCCGTCGAGCACGGTCGCCAGATCGCCGCCACGCGCAATGCCGCGGAAAGCCGAGGCGTCCAGGGTATCGAGGGAAACGTTGATGCGCCGGATACCGGCATCCACCAGCAACGGCAGCTTGCGTGCGAGCAATTGGCCATTGGTGGTCAGGCTGATGTCTTCCAGCCCCATTTGCCCCACCGCCGCCATGAAGGCTTCGAGTTTCGGACTGACCAGGGGCTCGCCGCCGGTGATCCGCAAGCGTTCGATGCCTGCCGCCTCGATCAGATAGGCCACGCCGCGCGCCATGGCCTCGGCCGACAACTCGTCCTGGGCAGCCACCAGCCGCTTGCCGTTGGGCACGCAGTAGGTACAGGCGTAGTTGCAGGCAGAAGTCAGGCTGATACGCAGATTGCGAAAACGCCTGCCTTGACGATCAACGATCATGGATAACTCCGGCGAAGGAAGAGTGAACCGACCAAAACCTGACTCAAAAATCAGGTTTTGGCAAGTCCCATGCCTGAGTATATTCCTGGGACACTGCGCCATATAGAGAAATCATGGCGCCATAAGGCCACCGAATGAATCAGCTGCCGGAGCTATCGGGGTCGCGCTTGCGCTTGTTGCCCATGCGCACGCCGATGTCCATCAGGAACTGGAAGAAGCCTTCCTGGTCTTCCAGCACGTTGCTCCAGAACGGCGAGTGATACAGCGCCACCGCGCCATGCACCAACGCCCAGGCCGCACAGTAGTGGAAGTAAGGCGGTACGTCTTCGAGCTTGCCTTCGCTGATGCGGCCCTTGATCAACAAGGTCAGGCGTTCGAAGTTGGAAGCACGGATCTTGTGCAGCTCCTCGACCATTTCCGGCACCTGGTTGCCCTTGACCACCTTCTCTTCCAGGCGATCGAACAGCCGGTAACGCTGTGGATCACGCATGCGGAATTCGAAGTAGGCCCGGGACAGGGCTTCCTTATCCTTGTCGACATCGGCAGAGTGCAGCAGCTCGTTCAGGTCGCGCTCATAATCGAGCATCAGGCGCAGATAAATCTCCGCCTTGGACTTGAAGTGCTTGTAGATGGTCCCTTTGCCGATACCAACGGCATCAGCGATCATCTCGACGGTGACGCTGTCTTCACCTTGATCGAGGAACAGCTTGAGCGCGGTATCGAGAATTTCTTGCTCACGGCGACGAAACTCACGGACCTTACGAGGTTCTTTCTGCATAAGAAAAGGTCTGTCGGGGTCAAAATCGAAGCCGCGTATTATGCCTAAATTGCGCCAAAATGCACGGATCATCCGACCATGACTATGTTTCTTGATGAATTTGTACAGGCCCCGGGCCTGCGTTATTTGAATCACGCAGCTGTCGCCCCCTGGCCGAATCGAGCCGCCGAAGCCGTGGCGCGCTTCGCCAAAGAGAACGTTTTGCTGGGTGCGCGGGACTATCCGGACTGGATGGCCCTTGAGCAACGTCTGCGCGAACGCCTGATGCGCCTGCTAAATGCACCGTCAACGGATGACATCGCGCTGGTCAAAAATACTTCGGAAGCGCTGTCATTCGTCGCCTTTGGTCTGCCCTGGGAACAAGGTGACCAGATCGTCATCAGCGACGAGGAATTCCCTTCCAACCGCGTCGTCTGGGAAGCCCTGGCCAGCCAGGGCGTGGAAGTGCTGCAGGTCAGCCTCAAGGGCGACGATCCGGAAGGCGCCCTGCTGGCCGCCTGCGGGCCGCGCACCCGGCTGATGGCGATCAGCGCGGTGCAGTTCGCCAGCGGTCTGCGCCTGGATCTGCAGCGCCTGGGCGCCGGCTGCAAACAACAGAACGTGCTGTTCTGCATCGACGCGATCCAGCAACTGGGCGCCCAACCCTTCGATGTCCAGGCCTATCAATGCGACTTCGCCATGGCCGACGGCCACAAATGGATGCTCGGGCCTGAAGGCCTCGGCGTGTTCTATTGCCGCAGCGAGCTGCGCGCGCAGCTCAAGCTCCATGAGTTCGGCTGGCACATGCTGGAACACATGGGCGATTACAGCCGCAGCGCATGGGAACCGGCCAAGAGCGCGCGGCGCTTCGAGTGCGGCAGCCCGAACATGCTTGGCGCCATGGCCCTGGAAGCAAGCCTGTCGTTATTGGAAGAAGTGGGCATGGAACAAGTAGCGACCTTGATCGCCGAACGGGTCCAGTGGCTCCAGGATGGCCTGAATGCTATCCCCGGCGTATGCCTGCACACCCCGCTCAACCCTGCCCGACGCGGCGGAATTTTTTCGTTCAGTATCAATGGCATCGATAATCAGGCAGTTCATGAGGCGCTGCAACAGCAGCAGGTGGTGTGTATTCCCCGTGGTCCCGGAGTTAGATTTTCACCGCATTTCTATACCGAAAGGCGCGTGATCGACGAGACTCTCGCCATTGTGGCTGACATCGCCCGGCAATGAGAACTCAAGCGAAGCGCTCGTATTCCAAATTTGTTTAAGAAACGAGCAAGGCCAACTGGACTGAATTCAATAGTGATCAATACTTGAAATGTCGGCGTGACATCTCCCCCAAGTGAAGCGCCGATGAAGGTACCAAGGGATGGTGTG
The DNA here is from genome assembly GCF_900109505.1 of Pseudomonas sp. NFACC41-3. Lineage (NCBI taxonomy): Bacteria > Pseudomonadati > Pseudomonadota > Gammaproteobacteria > Pseudomonadales > Pseudomonadaceae > Pseudomonas > Pseudomonas sp. NFACC41-3. The sequence goes on along the minus strand of NZ_FOAE01000001.1, from coordinate 332,508 downwards.
CCTTTGTTTTACTCCTAATGGTCTTAACCCGGATTCACCCCCCAGAACCCGGGTTTTTTTTGCCTGCGATTCAGCCCTTGACGTGCGCCAGCGGGAACAGACGCTTGAAGTTCTCGGTGGTCTGCTCGGCAAAACGCTCGTAGGGCTCCCCACGCAGCATGGCCAGGAACTCGGCGACTTCACGCACGTACTGCGGCAGGTTGGGCTTGCCGCGATAAGGAATCGGCGCCAGGTACGGCGAATCGGTTTCCACCAGCAAACGGTCGGCCGGCACCTGGCGCGCCACGTCCCGCAGCGCATCGGCATTGCGGAAAGTGACAATCCCGGACAGGGAAATGTAGAAACCCAGGTCCAGCGCGGCCTTGGCCATGTCCCAGTCTTCGGTGAAGCAGTGCAGGACCCCGGCTTGCGGTAACGCTGCTTCACGCAGCAGGGTCAGGGTATCGGCGCGCGCGCCACGGGTGTGGACGATCACCGGCTTGCCGGTCTGCTGGGCGGCTTGCAGGTGCAGGCGGAAGGATTCCTGCTGCAACTGCGCAGCTTCCGGCTCGTAGTGGTAATCCAGGCCGGTCTCGCCGATGGCCACCACCCGCGGGTGATTCAGCTCCCGCAGCAGCCAGTCGAGGGCTGGTGCGGCGCCGGGCTGGACATCCAGGGGATGGATACCCACCGAGCAATCGACGTCGTCATAACGCTCAGCCAGCACCTTGACGTCGGCCGCATTGTCGGCGCTGACGCCAATGCACAGGAAATGCCCGACACCGCGCTGACGAGCCGCATCCAGGGCGGCATCCAGGGAGCCGTCGTGCGCGGCGAGGTCGAGGCGATCGAGGTGACAATGGGAATCTACAAGCATAAGAAGCGACAACCACATTCGGTCAATGAACAGGCCGGCCCGAGGAGCAGCCGGCGATTCGGTTTGTTTCCAGGCGCCGCCGTCAGTTGCGGGCAGGCAGTGCGGCCCACTGCACCAGCAAGGCTTCGAGCAACAGCACCCGATTGAGGTTGGCCTTGTTCAACACCTTCTGGCGCTGCGCAAGGATCCAGTCCTGGATCTCCAGAACCTTGGCCTGGGAGGACTTCTGCGCGAGGTACTGCACCACTTTGCGCATATCGGCCAATCCCAGCCCCTCCTCGTCCTGCGTCAGCTGATAGCGCAGGATCAGGCTCGACCAGTCGCAGAACCAATCGAACAGCAGTAGCAAGGGTATCGCATTCCAGCCTTCGGCCAGTTGGGTCGGCGATTGCTGCTGCTTGAGCAACTTCTTCACCCCGTCGACCACCTGCGCCCGTTGCTCGCGCGCGCCCTGGGCTTGCAGGCTGACAGCCGCCAGGGGCGAACCGGCCGCCAGGGTCAACAGCTCGACCCGCTCCTCTTCCGAACAGTCCGGCAGCGCCTTGCTCAGCCATTGCAGGCTCATGACCTCACTGGGCAGAGGACAGGCCTGCTGCACGCAGCGACTTTTGATGGTCGGCAGCAAGCGGCTCGGCTGGTGGCTGACCAGCAGCAACACCGTATCGCCGGACGGCTCTTCGAGGCTTTTCAGCAGCGCGTTGGAAGCGTTGATGTTCATCGACTCCACCGGCTCGATCAGCACCACCTTGCGCCCGCCCAGTTGCGCGGTCTGCACCACGAAGCTGACCAGCTCGCGCACCTGGTCGACCTTGATCGCCTTGTCCGCTTCCTCCGGTTCCAGCACGTAGTTGTCCGGATGGCTGCCGGCCTGCAACAGCAGGCACGACTTGCACTGCCCACAGGCATCCAGCCCGGCCGGACGCTGGCACAGCAGGCGCGCCATCAGGCGCTCGGCCAGCGCACGCTTGCCGATGCCCGCCGGGCCATGGAGCAGATAGGCGTGGGCATGCTGCGCTCGGCCCGCCAGCTGCTGCCAGAGTTCGTCCTGCCAGGGAAAGGCCTCAGCCACGGTGCAGCTCCAGCAATTTCGGCAACAGTACGCCCAGTGCTTGCTGGACCTGGGACAGCGGCTGCGCCGCATCCACCAACAGGTAACGCGCCGGATCGGCCGCCGCGCGCTTCAGGTACGCCTGGCGTACCGCATCGAAGAACACCCGGCCTTCCAGCTCGAAACGGTCCAGGCGGCCACGGGCGCGGGCGCGGGCCAGGCCCACTTCGACCGGCAGGTCGAACACCAGGGTCAGGTCGGGTCGCAGCTCACCCTGAACGAACTGCTCCAGGGTCGCGATGCGCTCCACGGACAAACCACGACCACCACCCTGATAGGCGTAGGTGGAATCGGTAAAACGGTCGCACAACACCACCGCGCCACGGGCCAGCGCCGGACGAACCACCTCGGCCAGATGCTGGGCGCGCGCGGCGAACACCAGCAACAGCTCGGTATCGGGATTCATGACCTCGTCGCCGGGGGTCAGCAGCACCTCGCGGATCCGCTCGGCCAAGGGCGTACCGCCCGGCTCGCGAGTCAGCAACACCTCGATGCCAGCGGCGCGCAGGCGCTCGGCCAGGTATTCGCGGTTAGTGCTCTTACCCGCGCCTTCCGGGCCTTCCAGAGTAATAAACAAGCCAGTCACAGGCAGTCCTTAATCAAAGTCATTGCGGGCTTTTCGGCTCGGGCTCGACGGGAGTTTCGAGCGGTGCTTGCGGCGATACTTCCGGGCTCACTTGGGGAGCCTCCTGAGAAGGCTCTTCAGGGGACTCCTGCGGAACTGCCTCGGGCGCCGTATCGGGTGACGCCGCCGGGGTCGACTCCGGAGTCTCGGAAACCGCCGGGCTGCCCGCCGGTGCCGGGCTGGAACGATAATCGGCGCGACGCTTGAGCTGGAACTCGCGCACGGCATTGTTATGCGCATCCAGATCGTCGGAGAACACATGGCTGCCATCGCCACGCGCCACGAAATACAGACTGCTGCCCGGTACCGGGTTGAGCGCGGCATGAATCGCCTCGCGGCCGACCATGGCGATCGGCGTCGGCGGCAAGCCACTGATCACGTAGGTGTTGTAGGGGGTCGCTTCCTTCAGCAGGGCGCGGGTCAACTTACCGTTGTAACGCTCCCCCAGACCATAGATCACCGTCGGATCGGTTTGCAGCAACATACCCACCTGCATGCGGCGCACGAATACCCCGGCAATCTGTCCGCGCTCCTGGGGCACGCCGGTTTCCTTCTCCACCAGCGAGGCCATGATCAGCGCCTGATAGGGCTCGGTATAAGGCACATCGGCCGAGCGCTTGTTCCATTCCTTGGCCAGCACCTCGTCCAGGCGGTTGTAGGCTTTTTCCAGCAGTTCAGCATCGGTCATCCCGCGCACGAAACGGTAGGTATCGGGAAAGAACCGGCCTTCGGGGAAAACTCCGCCGTGACCGAGCTTTTCCATGACTTCACTGTCACTCAACCCATTCAGGGTCTGCTCGAGCTTGTCATGCTTGGCCAACGCCGCGCGCACCTGACGGAAAGTCCAGCCTTCCACCAGGGTCAGGCTGTACTGCACCACTTCACCACGCTGCCAGACCCCGATCAGGCCATGCGCGGTCATCCCTGGGGTCATGCGGTATTCACCGCTGTGCAGTGGTTGTCCTTCCATGTTGAAGCGCCAGTACAGGCGCAGCCAGAACGCGTCCTTGAGAACGCCATTGGCTTCCATACGGTTGAAGGTACCGCCTGGCGTCGAGCCAGCCGGCACGTCGAGCAATTGCTCTTGGGTCAGGTTGAGAGGCTGCTCCAGCGCCGAGTTCAACTTCCAGGCCGAGGCGCCCAGCGCCAGACCTGCCAGAACCAGTCCGGTCTCCAGCAGAAGCAATAGTTTACGTCTCACAAATCAGGCATCCAGTAGCGTGCGGGCAATGCGTTGCAGTTTACGGGTGAGCGGTCCGGCCGACCAGCGCAGTGCGCCACAGGCAAGCACCGGCCAAATGCCATAGACACTGTTGCAGACAAAGACTTCGTCGGCCTGTTGCAACTGTTCGAGACTGATGTCGGCGATTTCCGTGGGGATAGCCAAGGACGCGGCCTGAAACAATATTTCAGCGCGCATCACTCCGGCGACCCCGCAACGGCTCAGATCGGCCGTGAACAAGGCACCGTCGCGCACCAGGAACAGATTGCTGAACACACCCTCGATCACCCGCCCGGAAACGTCGAGCATCAGGCCTTCGGCATGCTCGCCGTCCTGCCACTCGGAACGGGCAAGAACCTGCTCCAGTCGGTTGAGGTGCTTGAGGCCGGCGAGCAAGGGCTGCTCGGACAGGCGGGTAGTACAAGGGAACAGTCGAACCCCCTGCTCGGCATGCGCCGCCGGATAAGCGGCCGGCGCATTACCCTGGAGGATTCGCCGCGGCTGCGCCCGCGGGTCGGCGGCATAACCGCGCTGGCTATCACCCCGGGTGAGGATCAGCTTGAGCACGCCCTCCCCCAGCAGCGAGGCGTAGGCGGTGAGCTCGCTGCGGATCAACGCTTGATCGGCAGCGATGGCCAGGCGCGAACAGCCCTCGGCCAGACGCAGCAGGTGCCGCTCCAGCAACAAGGGCTGGCCCGCCTTCACCGCGATGGTCTCGAACAGACCGTCGCCATAAGCCAGGCCGCGGTCCTTGAGCGACAGTACGTCAGCCGGCTGACCGTCGACCCAGCTGTCCATCAGCCGGCGAACCGGCGGAACACCAGGGAGCCGTTGGTACCGCCGAACCCGAAGGAGTTGGACAGCACCACGTCGATGTCCATGTTGCGCGCGGTGTGCGGCACGAAATCCAGGTCGCAACCTTCGTCCGGCTCATCGAGGTTGATGGTCGGTGGCGCTGCCTGGCTGTTGATCGCCAGCACGCTGAAGATGGCCTCGATGGCACCCGCGGCACCCAGCAGATGGCCGGTCATGGACTTGGTGGAGCTGATCGCCAGCTTGTAAGCGTGATCGCCGAACACACTCTTGATCGCCTCGGCTTCCGCCAGGTCACCGGCAGGTGTCGAAGTACCGTGGGCATTGATGTACTGCACCTGCTCGACGTTCAGCTTGGCGTCACGCAGCGCATTGGCGATGCAACGCGCCGCGCCGGCGCCATCGGCGGGTGGCGAAGTCATGTGATAGGCGTCGCCGCTCATGCCAAAACCGATCAGTTCGGCATAGATGGTCGCGCCACGGGCCTTGGCATGCTCCAGCTCTTCGAGCACCAGCGCGCCGGCACCGTCGGACAGCACGAAGCCATCACGGCCCTTGTCCCAAGGACGGCTGGCACGGGTTGGCTCGTCATTGCGGGTCGACAGTGCGCGGGATGCGCCAAAGCCACCCATGCCCAGGCCGCAGGCGGCCATTTCAGCGCCACCGGCGATCATCACGTCAGCTTCGCCAAAAGCAATATTGCGGGCCGCCATGCCAATGCAGTGGGTACCTGTGGTGCAGGCTGTGGAAATGGCGTAGTTCGGCCCCTGGGCACCCAGATGGATGGACAGGAATCCGGAAATCATATTGATGATCGAGCCAGGCACGAAGAATGGAGAGATTCGACGCGGGCCGGAATCATGCAGCGTGCGGCTGGTTTCCTCGATATTGGTCAAACCGCCAATACCCGACCCCATGGCAACGCCGATTCGCTCGCGGTTGGCATCGGTCACTTCCAGGCCAGCATTACGCACTGCCTGAAAACCGGCCGCCAAGCCGTATTGAATGAACAGGTCGAGCTTGCGGGCCTCTTTGACCGACAGGTATTCCTCGACATTGAAGCCCTTTACCGAGCCGCCAAAACGGGTGGAATAGGCAGAAAGGTCGGTGTGTTCGATCAGACCAATGCCACTGCGGCCAGCCAGAATGCCCTGCCAGCTGCTCGGAACATCCGTACCCAGTGGCGACAACATACCCATACCGGTGACTACGACGCGTCTACGCGACACAGCACTCTCCTTTTTTCTAATGACGACACTTTGCATCAGGCCTAAAGAAAAAACCGCACGCCGTAACGGCAGTGCGGTTTTTCCATGACAGCAAAAGACGACTAAATACGATTAAGCCTGGTGGCTGGTAACGTAGTCGATAGCTGCTTGAACGGTAGTGATCTTTTCAGCTTCTTCGTCAGGGATTTCGGTCTCGAATTCCTCTTCCAGAGCCATCACCAGCTCAACGGTGTCAAGGGAGTCGGCACCCAGGTCTTCAACGAAGGAAGCGGTGTTAACAACTTCTTCTTCTTTAACGCCCAGTTGCTCAGCAACGATTTTCTTGACGCGCTCTTCGATGGTGCTCATACCTTGTTTTCACTCCTAATGGACAAATTCAGGCAGCTGGCCAGTGGGTAAGTGTATAGAAAGGCTTTTCAGCTTTTCAACTGAAAGCTTCACTCCTCAAACCCTTTGGCCACCTGCCTATAAATTGATTGCAGCTTTATAACGGATTTTAGACAGCTCGTATGACATTTTTTTGAAGCAATCCGTCACATTTAACTCACATGTACATCCCGCCGTTCACCGGGATTGTAGCCCCGGTCACGTATGCCGCACCGTCGGATGCAAGAAAAGCGACCACTTGCGCGATCTCTTGAGCCTGCCCCAGACGACCCAGCGGAATTTGTGTTTGCAGCGCTTCACGCTGCGCTTCAGGCAAGTCGCGGGTCATGTCGGTATCGATGAAACCCGGAGTCACCGAGTTCACGGTAATCGACCGCGAGCCAACCTCACGCGCCAGAGCACGGCTGAAACCTTCCAGACCCGCCTTGGCGGTGGCGTAGTTTACTTGGCCAGCGTTGCCCATGGCACCCACCACCGAACCAATACTGATGATTCGACCCCAGCGAGCCTTGGTCATGCCGCGCAGAACGCCTTTGGACAGGCGATACAGACTGTTCAGGTTGGTATCGATCACGTCGTACCACTCGTCGTCTTTCATGCGCATCATCAGGTTGTCACGGGTAATACCGGCGTTGTTCACCAGGATCGCCGGCGCGCCGAACTGCTCCTGAATGCTGGCCAGCACGGCAGCAACGGACTCGTCGCTGGTGACATTGAGCTCAAGGCCTGCGCCCTGAATGCCGTTTTCCTTCAAGGTGGCAGCAATACCCTCGGCACCCGAAGCGGAAGTTGCGGTACCCACAACGATCGCGCCCAGGCGACCCAGTTCAAGCGCGATGGCCTGGCCAATACCGCGGCTGGCGCCGGTAACCAATGCAACTTTACCTTGCAGACTCATGCAGGCTTCTCCTAATTCAGACCAACGCTGCGCGAGCGGCAGCGAAGGCATCTGGGGTGTTCAGGTTAGAGGTCGATACGCCTTCGGCGCAGCGCTTGTTGAGGCCCGCCAGGACCTTACCCGGACCGCACTCGACCAGCTGGGTAGCGCCCTTGGCGGCCAGGGTCTGCACCGACTCCACCCAACGCACCGGCTTGTACAGCTGCTCCAGCAGGTCGCGCTTGAGGGTTTCGAGATCCGGCGCCACATCAGCGCTGACGTTCTGTACCAGTGGAATCTGGGGTGCCTGCCAGTTTATGGCGGCAATCGACTCGGCGAAGCGCTCGGCAGCCGGACGCATCAGCTCGCAGTGTGATGGCACGCTGACAGGCAATGGCATGGCGCGCTTGGCGCCACGCGCCTTGCAACCCTCGATGGCGCGCTCGACAGCGGCCTTGGCGCCGGCGATCACCACCTGGCCCGGGGAGTTGAAATTGACCGCGCTGACCACTTCGCCTTGTGCGGCTTCGGCACAAGCGGCCAGCACATCGGCATCTTCCAGGCCGAGAATCGCCGCCATGCCGCCCTGCCCTGCAGGAACGGCTTCTTGCATCAACTGGCCGCGACGCTCTACCAGCTTCACGGCTTCGCCCAGAGTCAGGCTGCCAGCGGCAACCAGCGCGCTGTATTCACCCAGGCTGTGGCCGGCAACGAATGCCGGGCGCACCCCGCCTTCCGCCAGCCACAGACGCCACAGGGCGATGGAGGCGGTCAGAATGGCCGGCTGGGTTTTGTCGGTTTGATTGAGCAACTCTTCGGGACCCTCTTGGGTCAAGGCCCAGAGATCGTAGCCCAGAGCATCGGAAGCTTCTTTGAAGGTTTCGAGGATCAACGGGTACTGCGCGCCCAACTCGGCCAACATGCCGAGGGACTGCGAGCCCTGTCCAGGAAAGACGAATGCGAGGGATGCAGACATGTAACAAGCCCCTAATGATCTTGTCGTCGGAGAATTGACGCCGCACCGTGGTGGACGCAAGAAACTGAGAGTTGGATGGCCAATTGAACTGAGCGGTCACATTTAAGCATTTCCGAGTGCAAACGCCTAAAGCAACAGATCTTCGAGCCGCCCGTGCAGGCGCTCAGGGAGGTTTTCCTGGATCTCGATCAACGCCCGTTGAATCGCACTCTGGAAGCCCTGAACCCCTGCTGAACCGTGGCTTTTCACGACTATTCCCTGCAAGCCGAGAAAGCTCGCACCATTATGCCGCGCCGGCGCCAGATCAGCCTGCAGGCGCCGCATCAGCGGCAATGCCAGAGCACCGACCACACGGGAAACCGCGTTTTGCTTGAACAGGGATTCGATACGCGCGGCAATCATGGTCGCCAGCCCCTCGCTGGACTTGAGCAGGATATTGCCGACAAAACCGTCGCATACCACCACATCCGCCTCGCCGCGATACAATCCGTCGCCCTCGACAAAACCGATGTAATTCAGACCCCGGGCATTCTGCAGCAGGCTAGCTGCCAGCTTGACCTGCTGATTGCCCTTGATGTCTTCAGTACCGATATTGAGCAACGCCACTCGCGGACGAACGACCCCCAGCGTCTCGGCTGCCACCGACCCCATGACCGCAAACTGGAACAGGTGCTCGGCGCTGCAATCGACGTTTGCCCCCAGATCCAGCAGCTGGCAATAGCCGCGCTGGGTTGGAATAGCCGCCACCATCGCCGGACGATCGATGCCCGGAAGGGTTTTCAACACATAACGCGACAACGCCATCAGCGCACCGGTATTGCCGGCGCTGACACAGGCCTGGGCCTTGCCATCACGCAGCAGCTCTAACGCCACTCGCATGGAGGAGTCCGGCTTGCCACGCAGAGCCTGGGAAGGTTTTTCATCCATGCCAATGACTTCTGCGGCGGGCACAACCGTCAGGCGCGCGCGATCCACAGCCGAATGACCGGAAATCAGTTCTTCTAGAAGGAAAGGTTGGCCGACAAGGGCCAGGTGCAGCGAGGGGGTGGCAGACAGGCAAGCAAGGCTGGCCTGAACAATGCTGCGGGGACCGAAGTCCCCGCCCATTGCGTCAATCGCGATGACTTGAGCGGACAAGGATTACTCGTCAGCGCCCTTGTCGATCACTTTACGACCACGGTATACGCCTTCTGGCGATACGTGGTGACGCAGGTGAACTTCACCAGTGGTCTTTTCTACGGACAGGGTGCTAGCCTCGAGAGCGTCGTGCGAACGACGCATGTCACGGGCAGAGCGGGATTTTTTGTTCTGCTGAACAGCCATAATTGATTAACTCCTAAACGTTTGGGTCACGCTTTAACTGCGCCAATACACTGAACGGGTTGGACCGCGTTACCTCGTCCTCGCTCGGTTCGGGCTCATCGAGACCCGCCGGCTGCTGGCATTCTTCCGGATGATGAGCAGGCACGATGGGCAAGGCGAGCAAAAGCTCCTCCTCGATCAAAGCCTGCAGATCCAAAGGATCTTCGCCCAGTTCCAGCACGTCATAACCTTTCGGCAACGACTGGGTATTCGCACCCTCCTTCACCACAGCGTAACTGCATTCGCTGTGGATCGGCAGGGTGACCAGCTCAAGACAACGCTGGCAAACCATTTTGACTTCAGTGTCGATAAAGCTGTGGATCACCACAGATTTACGTTCATCTCGTTCAAAAACGAATTTAGCCTGCACCGTACCGACATCGTCGGAAAGCGGGTCGCAGAGTCTCTTCAAATCGGCCAGCAGCAGTTCACCTTGAAGGGTGGTGCCACGGTCAGCCAATTTGCGCGGGTCAACGTGAGGTGGAATCGGGTCATTCAACATAGGCGCAGCATTATAGGGATGCCCCTGGCCATGTCAAAGGAAATTCAGCCCTGTCCGTCACTTGCAAGCCCCGCTAGAATTCGCGGCCAGCCTCAGGAGATGCGCATGCTGCCTTTATTACTTGCCTCAAGCTCGGCCTACCGGCGCGAATTGCTCACCCGCCTGCGCCTGCCATTCATCTGCAACTCACCGGATATCGACGAAAGCCATCGCCCCGGCGAATCCGCCAGCGACCTGGTCAAGCGCCTCGCCGAAGAGAAAGCCCGAGCGCTGGCCGCCACCCACCCGGGACACTTGATCATTGGCTCGGACCAGGTCGCGGTGCTCGGCGAGCGCATCATCGGCAAGCCCCACACTTTCGAAAAGGCGCGCGAGCAATTGCTCGCCGCCAGCGGCGCCAGCGTGACCTTTCTCACCGGCCTGGCCCTACTCAACAGCGAGAGCGGCCACTGCCAGGTCGACTGCGTACCCTTCACCGTGCATATGCGCGAGCTGAGCCCTGCCCGCATCGAACGCTACCTGCACGCCGAACAGCCTTATGACTGTGCCGGCAGCTTCAAGGCTGAGGGCCTAGGCATCAGCCTGTTCCGCAGCACCGAGGGCAGCGACGCCAGCAGCCTGATCGGCCTGCCGCTGATCCGCCTGGTAGACATGCTGCTCGCCGAAAGCGTGGAAATCCCCTGACCACCCACACTAAAAAAGCCGGCCATAGGGCCGGCTCTTTTTAAAACAGCGCAATCAACGCAGTGTCGGCCCCTGAAAGCCCATCCACATGGCCAAATGCTCGGCAACACTGGCACCCAGCTTTTTCGAGAAGCGATCGAAAGGCGACTCCTGCACGGTGAAATCCACCAACTCCTTCTCGCCGACCACATCCCGGGCAACCGAGCTGGCATTCCCCAACCCATCGATCAAGCCCAGTTGCAGTGCCTGCTCGCCGGACCAGACCAGGCCGGAGAACAGCTCCGGGTGATCCTTGTCCTTGAGACGCTCGCCACGCCCCTGCTTGACGCTGGCGATGAACTGGCGATGAGTGGTATCCAGCACGCCCTGCCAGAACTGGGTTTCCTCGGGCTTCTGCGGCTGGAACGGGTCCAGGAACGACTTGTGCTCACCCGAGGTGTAGGTACGACGCTCCACACCCAGCTTCTCCATGGTACCGACGAAACCATAACCGGCCGCCGTGACCCCGATGGAACCGACCAGGCTCGCCTTGTCGGCATAGATCTGATCGGCGGCGCTGGCAATGTAGTAGGCGCCGGAAGCCCCCAGGTCGGAAATCACTGCATACACCTTGATATCCGGATGCAAGCCACGCAGGCGACGGATTTCGTCATAGACATAACCCGACTGCACCGGGCTGCCGCCAGGACTGTTGATACGCAGCACAATGCCTTTGACCTTCGAGTCCTCGAAAGCCGCACGCAAGCCGGTCACGATGTTGTCGGCGCTCGCCGACTCCTTGTCCGCGATCATGCCCGTCACCTCGATCAACGCCGTGTAACCGGCCCCGCGGGTGGCGGTTTTTTCCATATCCATCAACGGCGTAAACAGCGCCAGGGCCACAAGCAGATAAACAAAGGTCAGGAGCTTGAAGAAAATCCCCCAGCGCCGCGAACGCCGCTGCTCTTGCACACCGGCCAGCAGGGTCTTTTCCAGCAGCTTCCAGCTCTTGTCGTCAGCACTGTCGGCAGCCGACTTACTTGGCGCTTTCCATTCGTCGCTCATGCTTTTACCCCAAAAGACTCAATTGCCCCGCCGGCCAAGCCAGGCATGCAATTGAGGAAAACTATCGATAGACAGGCGCGGCTCGTAAGCCTGCAAGACTTCCAGCGATTGCGCGCCATAACCGACCGCAACCGATGCCATGCCTGCATTACGCGCCATCAGCAGGTCGAAAGAGGAATCACCGACCATCAACGCCTGCTCGGGGCGCACCTCGCAATGCGCCAGGATCTGCTCGAGCATCAGCGGATGAGGCTTGCTCGCGGTTTCGTCGGCGGCGCGGGTGATGTCGAAATAATCTTCCCAGCCATGCGCCTTCAACACCCGATCCAGACCACGACGCGCCTTACCGGTCGCTACCGCCAGATGATATCCCTCGCGCCGGAAAGCTTCGAGAGACTGCACCACCCCGGCAAACAATGGAGAAGGCTCGGCCTCGAGAGCGATGTAGTGATCGGCATAGTGCTGGCGAAAATCTACCAGCTCGGCATCGCCGATGCGCGGATACAGCGTGCGGATCGCCTCCGGCAATCCCAGGCCGATAATGCCCTTGACCGCAAAATCGTCGCACCGGGCAAACCCCGAGCGATCGGAAGCCACATGCATGGCCTCGACTATCCGACCAATGGAGTCTGCCAGGGTGCCGTCCCAATCAAAGATCAGCAGTTTGTAATCAGGGTGCACTCAGGCGCTCCACGGTCTTGGCCCACATTTCATCCACTGGCGCCTGCAATTTCAGCTCGCCGCCATCGGGCAACGGCACGGTCAGCATGTAGGCATGCAGAAACAGGCGCTTACCGCCCAGGTCGCGGATTTCCTTGGTGAAATCGTCATCGCCATACTTGCTGTCGCCGGCAATGCAATGCCCGGCATGCAGGGTATGCACACGGATCTGGTGAGTACGACCGGTCACCGGCTTGGCTTCGACCATGGTGGCGAAGTCACCGAAGCGGCGCAGCACCTTGAACACGGTCAAGGCCTCCTTGCCCTCTTCGTTCACTTCGACCATGCGCTCGCCGGAACGCAGGTTGCTCTTGAGCAGCGGCGCACGGACCTGCTTGATCGAGGTCGCCCAGTTGCCGCGCACCAGCGCCATGTAGCGCTTGTCGACACCATCGCCGCGCAAGGCTTCATGCAAATGACGCAGCATGCTGCGTTTCTTGGCGATCATCAGCAGGCCGGAAGTATCGCGGTCGAGGCGATGGACCAGCTCCAGCTCCTTGGCGTCCGGGCGCAACTGACGAAAGGCTTCGATCACCCCGAAATTCAGACCGCTGCCGCCATGCACAGCGATGCCGGCGGGCTTGTTGATCACGATCAGGGCTTTGTCTTCATAGACAATCGAAGCCTCCAGGCGCTGCAACAAACCCTGCGCCACGGGCACGGGTTCGTCACGCTCCGGCACGCGCACCGGCGGCACGCGCACGATATCGCCCGCCTGCAGCTTGTATTCGGGCTTGATCCGGCCCTTGTTCACCCGCACTTCGCCTTTGCGCAAAATGCGGTAAATCAAGGTCTTGGGCACGCCTTTGAGCCGAGCGAGGAGGAAATTGTCGATTCGTTGGCCGGCATATTCCGGCGAGACCTCAAGCAGTTGAACGCCTGGGGTCGAGGGGGCAGTAGTCGTCATGGCGCAAATGATAACAATTTTTTATGGAATTGAAGCACTTAATGATTACTGCTATAGTCGCGAACGCCGCCAAAAGCGGCCTGGACAGCGGACCAACGGCCAACAGCCGGCCCTGACCAACGCAATTCACCAGGATGCGAGGCCGTCCTACGGGGCTTTCGCTACGAACGGTGGAGTTTTGCAGTTGTAACAAGCGCAGGTGACATGAGGCCTGAAGCACGCCGAAAAGCAGAGTTTCCACTCGCCTTTCGAGCAAATATTCACGGCCAGTTCACAAAGTGCAGTCAGCTACGAACGAACCCGAGCGAGCGCTTCGGAAACACCGCCTAAATTAGCCATGATGCGTGAGTTCCCCTTTCGGAGCTCACGGTAAATGCCAACCCGCTGCGGATTCTGCGCGCGGCAGCACCCGAATTATCAGGGATACGTGTAGGGTGGAGATGCACAACCGTCGGACTGTGTAGCATTAGGCTTTATCAAGACGCTTCATCTCGTCCACAGTCGCCGGTTGATTCCTCCTCCTGATTGAGCTTTTGCTTAAGAGGTGCCTTTTGTCACCCCAGCAAGCAGGACGCGTGAGTCGCGAGTTCGCCCCAACTGGCCGGATTTCGCTAGACACTGGAGCGGCCAACCGCTCCTGACGCACCTGACACCGACCGTGAGAAGTCGTGTGTGCCGAACGCCGTTTCCGGCAGCCCGGAAACCGACGGTACTACATGAAAAGAATGCTGATTAACGCAACTCAACCCGAAGAGTTGCGTGTTGCACTGGTAGATGGCCAACGCCTCTACGACCTGGACATCGAATCCGGTGCACGCGAGCAGAAGAAGGCCAACATCTATAAAGGCCGTATCACTCGCATCGAACCAAGCCTCGAGGCTGCCTTTGTCGATTTCGGCTCTGAGCGCCACGGCTTCCTGCCCCTCAAAGAAATCTCCCGCGAATACTTCAAGAAAGCTCCCGAAGGCCGCGTCAATATCAAGGACGTCCTGAGCGAAGGCCAGGAAGTCATCGTTCAGGTCGAAAAAGAAGAACGTGGCAACAAGGGCGCAGCCCTGACCACCTTCATCAGCCTGGCCGGTCGTTACCTGGTGCTGATGCCGAACAACCCGCGTGCCGGCGGCATCTCCCGTCGCATCGAAGGCGAAGAGCGCAACGAACTGCGCGAAGCCTTGAACGGCCTGGTCGCCCCTGCCGACATGGGCCTGATCGTCCGCACTGCCGGCCTGGGCCGTAGCAGCGAAGAAATGCAGTGGGACCTCGACTACCTGCTGCAACTCTGGACCGCCATCAAAGAAGCCTCGCTGGACCGCGCAGCGCCTTTCCTGATCTACCAGGAAAGCAACGTGATCATCCGCGCCATCCGCGACTACCTGCGCCAGGACATCGGCGAAGTGCTGATCGACAGCGTTGAAGCCCAGGACGAAGCCCTGACCTTCATCCGCCAGGTGATGCCGCAGTACGCCAGCAAGATCAAGCTCTACGAAGACAGCGTTCCACTGTTCAACCGTTTCCAGATCGAAAGCCAGATCGAAACCGCCTTCCAGCGCGTCGTCGAACTGCCTTCCGGCGGCTCCATCGTTATCGATCCGACCGAAGCCCTGGTGTCCATCGACATCAACTCGGCGCGCGCCACCAAAGGCAGCGACATCGAAGAAACAGCCCTGCAGACCAACCTGGAAGCAGCGGAAGAAATCGCTCGCCAGCTGCGCCTGCGTGACATCGGCGGCCTGATCGTCATCGACTTCATCGACATGACCCCGGCCAAGAACCAGCGCGCCGTGGAAGAGAAAGTCCGCGAATGCCTGGAAGCCGACCGCGCTCGCGTCCAGGTCGGTCGCATCTCGCGCTTCGGCCTGCTGGAAATGTCCCGCCAGCGCCTGCGTCCATCCCTCGGCGAAAGCAGCGGCATCGTCTGCCCACGCTGTAACGGCACCGGCATCATCCGCGACGTCGAATCGCTGTCGCTGGCGATCCTGCGCCTGATCGAAGAAGAAGCCCTGAAAGATCGCACCGCCGAAGTTCGCGCCCAAGTGCCGATTCCGGTTGCTGCCTTCCTGCTCAACGAAAAACGCAATTCGATCACCAAGATCGAACTGCGCACCCGTGCTCGTATCGTCATTCTGCCGAACGACCATCTCGAAACGCCGCACTTCGAAGTCCAGCGTCTGCGTGATGACAGCCCGGAAGCCGGCATCAACCAGTCCAGCTACGAAATCGCCGCTGCCGCTGCCGAAGCCGAAGAAGTCCAGCCAGCCGCCGCGACCCGCACCCTGGTTCGCCAGGAAGCCGCCGTCAAGACCGCTCCAGCCCGTGCCAATGCACCGGTTCCAACCGAAGTGGTCGCCGCCCCGGTTGCCGCTCCGGCCGCCGTTGCCGAGCCAAGCCTGTTCAAGGGCCTGGTGAAATCCCTGGTCAGCCTGTTCGCCACCAAGGAAGAGCCAGCCGCTCCGGTCGTGGTTGAAAAACCGGCCACCGAGCGTCCTGCACGCAACGAAGAACGCCGCAACGGTCGTCAGCAGAGCCGCAATCGCAACGGTCGCCGCGACGAAGAGCGCAAGCCACGCGAAGAACGCGCCCCTCGTGAAGAGCGCGCACCGCGCGAAGCCCGCGAAGAGCGTCAGCCACGCGAAGTTCGCGAGGCTCGCGAGGAAGTCCAGGCCACCGCTCGCGAAGAGCGCGCGCCACGTCCGCCACGTGAAGAGCGTCAACCACGCCCACCACGTGAAGACCGCAAGCCACGCGGCGAGCGTGAAGAACGCGTGCGTGAACTGCGCGAACCGCTGGACGCTGCTCCTGCCGCTGTCGCTGCCGCCGAAGAACGCCCGGCTCGTCAGCCGCGCGAAGAGCGTCAACCGCGCCCACCGCGTGAAGAGCGTCAACCTCGCGCCGAACAGGCCGCTGCCGTAGCTGAAGAAGAGCTGCTGCCGAACGAAGAGCAACTGCAGGAAGACGGTCAGGAGAACGCCGAGGGCGATCGCCCACGCCGCCGCTCCCGTGGCCAGCGTCGTCGCAGCAACCGTCGCGAGCGTCAGCGTGACGCCAACGGCAATGTGATCGAAGGTTCGGAAGAAAACAGCGAAGAGCCAAGCAGCGCCGATCTGGCCGCAGGCCTGGCGGTAACCGCTGCCGTTGCCAGCACCGTGATCAGCGCCCCGGCCGAAGCCCAGGCTCACGAGCAGGCCGAACGTGCCACCGCCGCCGTCCAGGAAGCCGCACCGACCGTCGAAGCACCAGTCGTCGAGGCCACCACTGCGGTAGAGATTCCAGCAGCACCTGCTGTTGAAGTCGCCCAGGTTCGTGAAGAACAGCACGAAGAACAGGCTGCGCAACCTGCAATTGTTGCAGAACAACCTGCAGTCGTTGCCGAGCCTGTGGTCGAAGCGCCAGTCGCCGAAGCACCAGCGGCAGAACCAACCCAGGAAGCGCCTAGTGCCTTCGAGCGTGCCGCCGAGGCGATCATTGCCGAAGCGCCTGCGCCAGTCGCAGAAGTTGTGGCTGAAGCAGTCGTGGCTGCTGAACCTGTAGTTGCCGAGCCTGTGGCTGCCGCACCGGCGGCGCCGGTTGAGGCACCTGCCGCCGAAGTGGCTGCACCGGTTATCGAGGCCGCTCCGGCCAGCGCCCTGACCAGCACCGGTCGCGCGCCAAACGACCCGCGTGAAGTGCGTCGTCGCAAGCGCGAAGCCGAGCGTCTGCAGAAGGAAGCCGAACTGGCTGCCGCTGCTGCCGCTGAAGCTCCGGCAGAAACCGTAGTGGCCGCCGAGCCTGCGCCGGTGGTTGCCGAGGTGGTCGAGGCTGCTCCTGCTGCCGAACCAGCCATCGAGCAACCTGCGCCTGCCGCCGACGAAGCCCCGCGCTCCGTCGAAGAAGTGGTAGAGCACAAGCCCAAGGCCCAGGAAGAAGAGCACGAGCCTAAACCCCTCGTCTGATTCCTAGCCCGATAAAAAGCCCCGCCTGGTCACCCAGGCGGGGCTTTTTTTATGCCTGCAATTCTTCGATCAACATCTTCGCCGCGAAAGCGAGCCCAGCGATCTCAACCGGTAAAAACCAACGCCTGCGGCGTATCCACGTCCCACAACACGCCAGCATCCGCCAGTTCCACCTCGACGACCTGCCCCGCGGCAAACAATGGCCTGGCCCCCCGATCCCCGGAAAGGCCCTGCAACGCCTGCCCAAAGGCCGCACCAAAAGCCACCGGGTGACCATAGGCCCCCTTATAAACAGGCACCCGGATCATTTGCTCGCCCAGTTCCCGCACCACGCTCTCGATACTCGACGGCAGGATAAAGGGCATATCCCCTAGCACCACCAGCCAGCCACTGGCATCGGCGCAGGCTGCGACGGCGGCCGCGAGGCTGTCGCCCATGCCCGGCGAATCCAGAAGCACCACCTGGCAGCCATAGGCTTCAGCCAAGGCAATCACCTCGGCACGGTCCGGCGTTGTCACCAGGACTCTACGGGCCAGTAGGGCGGGCAAGCTCCTCAGGACCTGCTCGACTACCGGCCTGATCACCGCGTCTCGTCCCAGGCATGGAGCCAGCAACTTGTCTTGCCCGCCCCCCGCCGCCTGTCGGAAACGACTGCCCTGCCCCGCGGCCAGGATGACCGCGCACAGCGACTCGCTCACGCGCTCACCTGCGCAGCCACTTGGGGCGGCTTTTTCTGCAACAGGTCGATGCCGTTCTTGATGGCAACGATCTCCGACATCACCGACAGGGCAATCTCCGCCGGTGTATGGCTGCCGATATGCAGGCCGATGGGTCCGTGCAAGCGTTCGATGGCCTGCGGCTCCAGCCCCAGCTGGGCCAGATTCTCCCGACGCTTCTGACTGTTGACCCGAGAGCCCAGCGCCCCGACGTAAAACGCCCGGGAATTGAGCGCGGTCAACAGCGCCATGTCATCCAGCCGGGGGTCATGGGTCAGCGCGACAATGGCCGTACGCTCGTCGGTCTCGATATTCAGCACCGCATCGTCCGGCATTCCCGGCACAAAACGCCCGTGCTGCTCTTCCCAACCGTAGACAAACTCCTTGCGTGGATCGCAGATCAGCACTTCGAAGTCCAGCAGCCGCGCCATTTCCGCCACATACCGCGACAACTGCCCGGCGCCGATCAGCAACAGCCGCCAGCGCGGGCCATAGATCGCCCGCAGGGTGGTGTCATCGAAGCTCAGCACATCGGTCTTGCTGGCCGGCTTTAGCAGCACTTCACCGCTGCTCAGGTTCAACTCCCGAGCGACGATTTCATGCGCCTCGCAACGAGCCAGCAGTTCCGCGACCCAGCCCGGATCGCCAACCCGCTCCTCGGTCAGGCGCAAGGTGCCGCCGCACGGCAGGCCAAAACGCGCAGCCTCCTCGCGGGTCACGCCATAAGTCACCAGTTGCACCGGCGGCCCGTCCAGAGGCAGGCGGCCATCGTGCAAACGGGCGATCAGGTCGTCCTCGATACAACCGCCCGAGACCGAGCCAATCACCATGCCGTCTTCGCGCAAAGCCAGCATCGCCCCCGGTGGCCGCGGCGCGCTCCCCCAGGTCTGAACCACGCTGTACAAGGTCACGCGCTGCCCCGCGCGGCGCCATTCCAGCACGCTGCGCAGGACATTCAGATCAACGCTGTCCATCAGGCCTTGCTCGCTTGTTGCCAGCCTTGCAACTGGTAGCGCACTGGCAGGTTGCGGATGCGCTTGCCGGTGGCGGCAAAGATCGCATTACACAGGGCCGGCGCGATCGGCGGCACGCCCGGCTCACCGACACCACCCAGCGGCACATCGCCTGGTGGCGTCACCAGATGCACGGCGACGTCTTTCGGCGCCAGGGACATGCGCGCCACTTCATACATATGGAAGTTGTCCTGCTGGACCTTGCCGTCCTTGAAGCTGATCTCACCCACCACCGCATTGCCCAGGCCCATCACACAGGCGCCCTCGAACTGCGAGCGGATACGCTCGGGATTGATCTGCGGACCGCAATCCACGGCGATATCGGCCTTGTGCACGATCAAGGTGCCATCATCCTTGACCTCGACCTCGATCACCGCCGCCACATAGGTGACGAAGCTGTAGTGTACCGCCAGCCCCAGGCCGCGGCCCTTGGGCAGGCTGCGTCCCCAGCCCGCCGCCTTGGCCGCGGTCTCCAGCACGCCGCGCATGCGCGCGGTGTCGATCGGGTAACGCTCCGGCGACTCGCCGTAGTTCCATTCTTCGCTCAAGGTCCGTGGGTCGATCTGGCGATCCGGCCCCAGCAGCTTGAGCTGGTACTTCAATGGGTCCTGGCCCGCCTTGTGCGCCAGTTCGTCGACAAAGCTCTGGATGGCGAAACCGTGGGGGATGTTCGACACTGAGCGATACCAGCCAACCCGGGTATGCGCAGCGGCCTCGGGGTTTTCCAGGCGCACGTTGGGAATCGCATAGGCCAGGTTGGTGAAGCCCATGCCCAGCTCGAAGGCGGCCTCATGGTTCATGCCCGGGGCGAACAGCGCGGTGATGCTCGGCGCCACGGTGCGGTGCAGCCAGCCGGACGGCATGCCGTCCTTGTTCAGGCTGGCCTTGAGGTATTCCGCCGACACGGTGTGGAAGTAGGAGTTGTGAATGTCGTCTTCGCGGGTCCATTGCACCCGCACGGCCTTGCCCGGCACTTCCTTGGCGAGAATCGCCGCCTCGAGGATGAAGTCGGGCTTGGATTTACGCCCGAAACCACCGCCGAGCAAGGTGATGTTGACCGTCACCTTGTCGAAGGGAATGCCCAGGCGCTCGGCAATACGTTCGCGGGTCACCTGTGGCGCCTGGCTCGGAGCCCAGGCTTCGCACTGGCCGTCCTGGAAGCGCGCCACGGCGACCATCGGCTCCATCGGCGCCTGCGCCAGGTGCGGCAGGTAGTAGGAGGCCTCCAGGCTGCTGTCGGCGCTGCTCATGGCGTCGTCGATATTGCCAGTGCTGCGCACTACCTTGCCGGGCTTGAGCGCCGCGGCTTCCAGCTCCTTGCGGTAGGCAATCGAGTCGTAGCCGGCGTTGACGCCATCGTCCCACTCGATCTTCAACGCATCGCGGCCCTTGATCGCTGCCCAGGTATTGCTGGCGATCACCGCCACACCACCCAGCGGCTGGAACTCGGAAGGCAGCGGACGGCTTTCGATCTGCACCACCTTGATCACGCCCGGCACCTTCAGCGCCGCGCTGCCATCGAAGGATTTGACCTTGCCGCCATAGACCCGAGGGCGTGCAACCGTCGCGAAGAGCATGCCGTCGAAATGCACGTCGGCGCCGTAGACCGCCTGGCCATTGACGATATCCGCACCATCAATGGCGCGGGTGCCCTCCTTGCCGATGTAGCGGAATTCGCTGGGTTGCTTCAGCCGCAGGCTGTCGCGGGCCGGCACCGCCAGGGCGCTCGCCGCGGCGGCCAGGGCGCCGTAGCCCAGTTCACGGCCGCTCGGCTGGTGGACCACTTTATGCAACTGCGCCCGGCACTCGGCCAGCGGGACTTTCCATTGTTCGGCCGCTGCCTGCTCAAGCATGGTCCGCGCCGCCGCACCGCAGCGCCGCATCGGCTCGTACCAATGGCGCATGCTGCGCGAACCGTCGGTGTCCTGGTTACCGAACAGCGCCTCGTCGCCCGGCGCCTGCCTGACCTTCACCAGCGCCCAGTCAGCCTCCAGTTCGTCAGCGACCACCATGCTCAGGCTGGTACGCACACCCTGGCCCATTTCCGAACGGTTGCAGAGCACGGTCACGCTGCCGTCGGCGGCGATGCTCACGTACACCTTGGGGTCATCGACCCAGCCGTTGGGCATGCCGTCGGCACCGAACTTCTTCTCTTCGGCGAAAGCGTCCTGCCAGCCCCAACTGGCCGCCAGCACCAATGCGCCGGTGGCGCCGACGCCTTTGAGAAAACCGCGGCGGCTGAGGTTGCTCAAGGCAAAATCATTCGGCAGCTGGCTCATGCCTTGGCCTCCTTCAGGTGGGTGGAGGCCTGGCGGATCGCCGTCTTGATCCGGTTGTAGGTGCCGCAGCGGCAGATGTTGCCGACCATGGCGGCTTCGATCTGTTCGTCGCTGGGGTTGGGGTTGACCTTGAGCAAGGCGGTGGCCGACATGATCTGCCCGCCCTGGCAGTAGCCGCACTGGGCCACCGCGCTGTCCAGCCAGGCCTGCTGCACGACTTTGCCGACCGGGTCGCTGTGCAGGTTGTCGATGGTGCTGACGTCCTGCCCGACCACCGAGCCGATCGGCGTGATGCAACTGCGCGCCGGGGAGCCGTCGATATGAATGGTGCACGCGCCGCACAGGCCCATGCCGCAACCGAACTTGGTACCGTTGTAGCCCGCCACGTCGCGGATAGCCCAGAGCAGCGGCATGTCCTCGGTGACATCCAGTGGGTGATCTTGACCGTTGAGTTTCAGGGTAATCATGGGCACGCCCGCATATTTTCCGTTTATGGGGTCGAGCAATCTGCCGTTGAGCACAACGACTTGCAGGAGCAGATCGACTCAGGCTAATGGGCTCTCTTATGAAGACGGGGAGTCTTCACCGGGCCTTTGGGGTACAAATAGTTGCATTGTTAGCAGGCTAAGTTAAGCCGCAATTAACAAAAAAGCCTTGCAGGGTGTGAACCCGTGCAAGGCTTTGCTGGCGCGCCTTGAGCTTAGCTCAACGGGCTCAATAGAGATTGGGCTCCATCTCCAGCTGAACATGGAAGCGCTCGGCAATATCCTGCTGGATCCTTCGTGCCAGGCTTAACAGCTGCAAGCCCGTGGCACCGCCATAGTTGACCAGCACCAGCGACTGCAAACGATGCACCCCGGCATCGCCATCGCGAAAGCCCTTCCAGCCCGCCTGTTCGATCAACCAGCCAGCAGCCAGCTTCACCTGCCCGTCCGCCTGTGGATAACCCACCAGCCCCGCATGCCGCTGCCTGATCTCGGCCGCCAGAGCAGCGGACACCACCGGGTTCTTGAAGAAACTGCCGGCATTGCCCAGTACCGCCGGGTCCGGCAGCTTTTCGCTGCGGATGCTGCAAATGGCGCGACTGACATCGCTGGCCGTCGGCTGCTCGATGCCCTGCTCGCTCAAGCGCTGGCGCACCGGACCATATTCCAGGTGCAGATGCTCGCTGCGGGCCAGGGCAAAACGCACCCGCAGAATCAGCCAGCGGCCGGCCTCTTGCTTGAACAGGCTGTCGCGGTAGGCGAACTGACATTCTTCCAGGCTGAAGTCGCGCAACTCACCGCTCTGCCGATCCAGTGCGGTCAGGCCGGCGAACACATCCTTGATCTCAACCCCGTAGGCACCGATGTTCTGCATCGGTGCGGCGCCCACAGTCCCCGGAATCAGGCTGAGGTTTTCCAGACCGGACAAGCCCTGTTGCAAGGTCCACTGCACGAAGGGATGCCAGGTTTCACCCGCTTCGGCTTCGACTACTACCTGCTGGCCATCGTCGCTCAGCAGACGAATGCCACGGGTACTCATGCGCAAGACCAGCGCTGGAATATCCGCGGTCAGCAGCAAGTTGCTGCCGCCGCCAATCACCAGCAGCGGCAGTTGGTACTGCTCCGAATAGGCCAGCGCCTCACGCACGTCGGCGTCGCTGTGGGCCTCGGCGAACAGCTGCGCGCGCACATCGACGCCGAAGGTGTTGAAGGGCTTGAGGGAAACCTGGGACTGCAGATGCAAGCTCATAGCCGCCCCTTCAGCTCGATCACCAGCCGATCGCTGGCGTACTCGATCAGGTCCAGCACCTGCTCGAAACCTTGCTCACCGTCGTAGTAAGGATCCGGCACCTCGTCCACCGCCGCCTCGTAGCGGCGCAGGAACAGGTCCAGCTCGGCCTTGCCCTGGGCCGGCTGCAGCGCCTTGAGGTTGCGCAGGTTGCTCTCGTCCATGGCCAGGATCAGGTCGTAGCGAGCAAAGTCCGCGCTGCTGACTTGCTGTGCGCGCTGGGCCGACAGGTCGTAGCCGCGCAACAGCGCCGCGCGCTGGCTGCGCTTGTCCGGCGCCTTGCCGATGTGCCATTCGCCAGTCCCCGCGGACGCGACTTCGACCCGGTCGGCCAGCCCCGCTTCACGTAACTTGTGGCGCAGCACGCCCTCCGCCGTCGGTGAACGGCAGATGTTGCCCAGGCAGACAAACAAAACCCGCATCAGGCCTCCAGCAGGCGACGAACGCGCTCAAGGTCTTCGGCGGTATCGATACCACCAGGCGGCGCTTCCAGGGCATCGGCGACATGGATACGCACGCCGTGCCACAAGGCCCGCAACTGCTCCAGTGACTCGGTGTTCTCCAGCCAGCACGGGCCCCAGTTGACGAAGTCATGCAGGAAGCCGGCGCGGTAGGCATAGATGCCGATATGGCGGCGATACGGCACGCCTTCCGGCAGCAAGTCGCGATTCTTCGCAAAAGCATCGCGCGCCCACGGCAAGGTGGCGCGGCTGAAGGTCAACGCCAGACCATTGATGTCGCTGACCACCTTGACCACGTTCGGGTTGAACAGGGTCTCGACGTCTTCGATCGGCTCGGCCAGGGTAGCCATGCTCGCTTCGGTGTGGGCGGCCAGGTTGGCGGCCACCTGGTCGATCACCGCCGGCGGGATCAGCGGCTCGTCGCCCTGGACATTGACCACGATAGCGTCCGCGGCCAGGCCCAATTGGCTGGCGACTTCCGCCAGGCGATCGGTACCGGAATTGTGGTCCTGGCGGGTCAGCACCGCTTCGGCGCCGAAGCCCTGGCAGGCCTCGACGATTCGCGCGTCGTCAGTCGCTACCACCACACGCTGGGCGGCGCTCTTGCAGGCCTGCTCCCAGACGTGCTGGATCATCGGCTTGCCGGCGATCAAGTGCAGCGGTTTACCCGGCAGGCGGGTGGAAGCGAATCGGGCTGGAATGACAACGGTAAAGGCTGTGGTCATTTATCCAGGCGCTCGTCGGTGCTGAGGGTGCGGGCTTCGCTTTCCAGCATGACCGGGATGCCATCGCGAATCGGATAGGCCAGGCCGGCGCCCTTGCTGATCAGCTCGGTCTTGTCGGCGCTGAGCTTGAGCGGTCCCTTGCAGATCGGGCAAGCGAGGATATCGAGCAATTTGGTGTCCATGAGAATTCCCTGGATAGAAGCGTTAAGGCAGAAGACGAGCGGGCAACAGGCGCATCAGCTGCGTATCGAACCAGGCCACGAAGGCCGGGGATGGCACAGCATCCACCGCCAGGTACCACCAGTCGGGAGCCGCGAAGGCACGGCACTTCACCGCATCCTTTTCGGTCATGACCAGCGGCAGCGCCGGAGTGAAACTCAGCGCCTGCGCACTGTATTCGGCGTGGTCGGCGAAAGCATGCGGGACAGGCTGCCAGTGTAGCGTTTCAAGGGTAGTGAAGAAACGTTGCGGATTGCCGATACCGGCCACCGCGTGCAATGCCTGCCCCGGCGCGAAGTGCTCAAGCCCGCGACGTTCGCCGCTTTGCAGATTGACCAGGGCGGTGGGCACCAGGCGAAAGGCGAAGCCATCCTCGCGATCGTCGCTGGCGCCGTTGTAGAGCACTGCGTCGACGCTTTGCAGGCGCTCGACCGGCTCGCGCAGCGGCCCGGCCGGCAGGCAACGCCGGTTGCCCAGCCCGCGCGCGGCGTCGATCAGCACCAGCTCGAGGTCGCGGGCCATGCGGTAATGCTGCATGCCGTCGTCGGAGAGAATCAGGTCCAGCGGCTCGGCGGCCAGCAGGGCTCGCACGGCGCGACTGCGATCAGGGTCGATCATCAGCGGCACGCCGCTGCGCTGGACGATCAGCAAAGGCTCGTCGCCGGCGACAGCGGCGCTCTGCTCGGCGGTGACCCGCCATGGCCACTGCGGCGGCTTGGCGCCGTAACCACGGCTGACCACGCCGACCCGCAGCCCGCTGCGCCGGCAATGCTCGATCAGCCACAGGATCAGCGGCGTCTTGCCGGTACCGCCCACGGTGATATTGCCGACCACCACCAGCGGCACCGGCGGCTGGTAAACATTGCTCTCACCGGCCAGGAAGCGTTCGCGCTTGCGCACCACCACCCGGCGATAGAGCCACTCCAGGGGCTGCAGCAGTTTCAGCGCGGGATGGCCGTTGTACCAGGCAGCGAGCAAACGATCGGACATGGCCATCAGGGTGCTGGCGCCGCCTCGACGGTGGTCATGCGCAGATGGCTGAAACCGAGCTTGCCGGCGGCGTCCATCGCGGTAATGACGGCCTGGTGCTGGGCCTTGCCGTCGGCACTGATGGACAGCGGCAGGTTGGTGTCACCCGCCGACTCCTTCTGCAAGGCTTCGATCAGGCTGGCCAGGTCGCTCTTGGGCAGCACCTGGTTGTTCACCGAAAACACCCCGTCGGCGCTGATGGCGATATCCAGTTGCTTGGTCTGCTGGTCTTCGGCCGGCGAGCCGCTGACGGCCTCCGGCAACTCGACGCGCAACTGGGTTTCCCGGGTAAAGGTGGTGGTCACGACGAAAAACAGCAGCAGGATAAACACCACGTCGATCAACGACGCGAGGTTGATATCGATGGTTTCCCGTGGCTTGCGGCGGAATTTCACGCTTTGCCCTCGGCCAGATCGACATCGCGGTCGCCCTGCACCACTTCGACCAGCTTGATGGCTTCCTGCTCCATGCCCACCACCAGCTCATCGACCCGGCGTTGCAGGAAACGGTGGAAGAACACTGCCGGGATACCGACCATCAGGCCGGACGCGGTGGTGATCAGCGCCTTGGAGATACCACCGGCCAGCACCGCGGCGTTGCTGGTCATGCCCGAGCCCATGAACGAGCTGAAAATATCGATCATGCCCAGCACCGTACCCAGCAAGCCCAGCAGCGGGGCCATGGCGGCGATGGTGCCGAGGGCATTGAGGTAGCGCTCCAGTTCGTGGATGACCCGGGCGGCGGCTTCCTCGATGCACTCTTTCATGACCTCGCGGCCATGCTTGGAGTTGGCCAGGCCGGCGGCCAGGATCTCGCCCAGGGGCGAATGGGCGCGCAGTTCCTTGAGCTTGTCCTTGTTCAGCTGTTTGTCCTTGATCCAGCGCCACACCTGGCCCAGCAGATGAGGCGGGGTAACGCGGCTGGCCCGCAGGGTCCACAGACGCTCGGCAATGATGCCGACCGCGACAATGGAACTCAGAATGATCGGCAACATCATCCAGCCGCCGGATTTGACCAATTCCCACACAGTGACAGTCCCCTCGAAAAAGTGCGCCACTCTAACATAGGGGCCGAATGCACCGAAGAACCTGATGTCGCATGCCTTCAGGCTTTAATAACTCTCGGTTATTTAAGGAGATAGTGGCCATTTGCGCCAAAAGCGCCGCTGCGCCCGCAGGCTCGTCGGTTCGGTGTAAGTGCCCAGCATCAGCCGCAGCGCTCCCTGCTCCGCACTGTCGTAAATGGCGGCCCCTTGCTGGCGATAACGTTCGACGACCTGCGGGTGCGGATGCCCAAACCCGTTGCCGTGCCCACGGGAGATCAGCACCGCCGAAGGCGCAAGGGCCTTGAGCAGGGCCGCGGACGACGAACTGCGGCTGCCATGGTGCGGCGCCTGCAACCAGTGGGTCTCGACGGCCAGCGGGGTATCCAGCAAGGCGCGCTCGGCCAGGGCATCGATATCCCCCGTCAGCAGCAAACGCTCGCCCTGGGCCTCGACCTGCATCACACAGGACTTCTGGTTACCGTTCTGCGCACCTGCCCATTGCCACAGGGAAAAACGCACCCCGTCCCATTGCCACTGCTCGCCGCTGGCGCAAGGCTCTGCCGGTAAATAGGCCGGCAAACCCTCGGGATCGCCGCTGACCAGCCTGGCCACCGGCAAGCCGCGCTGGATGGCGTCGGCGCCACCGGCATGATCGGCATCGGCGTGGCTGAGCAGCATCAGGTCGAGGCGCGCGACGCCCAGCTTGCGCAAGGACGGCAGCACTACCCGCGCGCCCAGGTCGGAATCGCCAAAACGCGGACCGGCGTCATACAGCATCGCGTGCTCGCGAGTCCGTACCAGCACCGCCAGGCCCTGCCCGACATCCAGTTGCCAGACTTCCGCCTCGCCATATGGCAGCGTGCTTTTCGGCGGGAACACCACCAACAGCAGCATCGGCCAGCCCAAGGGACGCAGCGGCACGCCCGCAGGCAGCAACAGCAGCAAGGCTCCCAGCGCGCTGATGCTCCAGGCCCAGAGCGGTATGGCCGGCGCTACCCACGCCGGCCACTGGGCAGCCAGCAGGGTCAGGCCGCGAAACAGCAGGTCCAGCAAGCCACCGGCCAGCCAGAGCAAACCTTCGCCCAGGTAAGGCACCGCCAGCAACAAGGTGCCGAGCAACGCCGGCGGCAGCACCAGCAGGCTGATCCAGGGCTCTGCCAGCAGATTGGCCAGCGGCCCGCTGAGACTGATGGGCAACCCCAGCGCCAGCAGCACCGGGCACAGGCCGATGGCGATCAACCATTGAATACGGGTCCAGGACTGCCACCAGCGCCAGCCTCCCAGGCGCCCGCCGAAGATCAGGATCAACACCGCCACTGCGGCAAAGGACAGCCAGAAACCTGGCTGCAGACAGGCCAGCGGCTCGAACAACAACACCGCATTCAATGCCAGCAAGAACGGCCACCAGGCGCCCAGGTGGCGAAAGCGCAGGCGCCAGATCAGCACCAGGGCAACCATCACACAGGCACGGCGCACCGGCACATCGAACCCCGCCAGCAACCCGTACCCCAGGGCCGAAGCGAACGCCAGCCCGCAGGCCCAGGGCAGCCAGGGCCTGCGTCCGGGCCACAGGCCGTAACGGGCCAGCCCCGCCACCAGGGCGTACATCACTGCGGCCAGCAAGCTGATGTGCTGCCCGGAAATCACCATCAGGTGCACGGTCCCGGTGTCTTGCAAGACACGCCAGTCTTCCTGGCTCAACCCTGAGCCGTCGCCCAGCACCAGGGCCGCCAGGCCGCCGGCGCGCCCGTGGGCATCGACTTGCAGCAAGCGCTGGCGAATGCGCGCACGCCAACTCTCCCGGGGGGCGGCCAGCAATTGCCCATCCTTGACCGTACCCGTGGCGCCGATGCGCTGGGCCAGCAACCAGACCTCGTAATCGAAGGCCTGCAGATTGACCAGGCCGGCAGGTCGCTTGAGCTTCACCGCCAGGCGCCAGCGTTCGCCGCTGTGCACCGGCGGCCCGCCATACCAGGCCAGGCGCAGGCGTTGCGGGATTCGCCCGCGCCGCGCCCGCCCGTCTTCCAGCTCGAAACGCACCAACCCCTCGGCCTGCTGCGGCAGCCCCACCACTCGACCTTCGAGCCAGCGAGTCTGCCCGTCGAGTGGTTCCGCCAAACGATCATCCAGCGCCGATTGCGCGCTGATGCAGGCCCACGCCAGGCCCAACAGAAAAAGGGCCAATGGATAGGTGCGAAACGGCAACAGCATCAAGGCCACTACCGGCAGCACTGCCAGCCATCCGATCGCTGGCAGCGCCGGCAAAAAGCGCAGGCTCAAAAGCCCCGCCGCCAACGCCAGCATCCCTGTGCGCATAAGCCCGTCCTTGAGCAGTTTTTGAGTGTTCCCACTCTCTGGCTTAGCTCAGCGGACCGGGGGCCGGCTTTATCATTTGTCACAAAGTCTGAATGGGCGCCTTCTAGAATCCGGGCATACTTGCCGCTTGAACTGACCGAGAAGCCTTATGCCCCGGCGCCTATTCAAACGTTACATGCCAGATCCGACCAGCATCAGGGAACACAAGTCCTTACGCTTTCTTGGCACGTTGCTGCATGACCCCAACCTCTGGCACCTCAACCGGCACTCCGTGGCGCGTGCCATGGCGGTCGGCCTGTTCGCGGCCTTTATGCCGATCCCGGCGCAAATGCTGCTGGCAGCCGTGCTGGCCATTTCCGTGCGCGGCAACATGCCGATTGCCGTGAGCCTGGTCTGGCTGACCAACCCGATCACCATGCCGCCGGTGTTCTTCTGCACCTATCAGATCGGTGCCTGGTTGATGAACGTACCCGCCCGGACCCTGCCCGACGAGCTGACCTGGGAATGGATCAGCGGCGAACTCTCGACCCTCTGGCAACCGTTCCTGCTGGGCTCGCTGGTGGCCGGCCTGGTGCTGGGCGCCCTCGCCTATTGCCTGACCATGCTGTACTGGCGCTGGTGGGTCAGCCGGCAATGGCGCCGCCGCAAGCAGAGCCGGCTGTAGAAACGCAAACGGCCTCCCTAGGGAGGCCGTTGTCGTTTCTGCGCGGGCTTACTGGCGCATGCCGCGACCGCTGACCAGCAGGCGGGCACAACCGAAGTACAGGACCACGGTCGCCACCAGCATGAAGGTAATGGCCACGCTGATCTGGATGTCGGAAACCCCGAGGATGCCGAAACGGAAGGCGTTGACCATATGCAGCACCGGGTTGGCCAGCGACACCGTCTGCCAGAACGGTGGCAGCAGGGTGATGGAGTAGAACACCCCGCCCAGGTAGGTCAGCGGGGTCAGCACGAAAGTCGGGATGATCGAGATATCGTCGAAGTTGCGCGCGAACACCGCGTTGATAAAGCCCAACAGCGAAAAGATCGTCGCGGTCAGGACCACCACCAGCAAGGTGATGCCCAGGTGATGCACCTGCAGGTGGGTGAAGAACAGCGACAGCAGCGTCACGATCACCCCCACCGCCAACCCCCGCAGGACACCGCCCAGGGTGTAGCCGATGAGGATGGTGTGCGGCGACACCGGCGACACCATCAATTCCTCGATGGAGCGCTGGAACTTGCTGCCGAAGAAACTCGAGACCACGTTGCCGTAGGAGTTGGTGATCACCGACATCATGATCAGGCCCGGCACGATGTACTCCATGTAGGTGAAACCACCCATGTCGCCGATCTGCCGGCCGATCAGGTTGCCGAAGATCACGAAGTACAGAACCATGGTGATCGCCGGCGGCAGCAGGGTCTGTGGCCAGATCCGGGTAAAACGCCGTACTTCGCGATAGACGATGGTGTTCAGCGCGACAAGGTTGGGCCGTAGCTCGGAACTCATACCGCCACCTTCGACAGGTTTTTCTCCACCAGGGACACGAACAGCTCCTCAAGGCGATTGGTTTTGTTACGCAGGCTCAGCACTTCGATGTTCTGCTGGGCCAACTGGCTGAACAGCGCGGTGATGCCCACGGCTTTGTCGACCTGGACTTCCAGGGTGTGGCTGTCCAGCAGTTTGCTTGGATAACCGATCAGTTGCGGCGCCACCTTCAGGTCGGTCTTCAGGTCGAGCAGGAAGGTTTCCACATGCAGCTGGCTGAGCAGCTGACGCATGCTGGTGTTCTCGACAATGGCGCCGTGGTCGATGATGCCGATATTGCGGCACAGCTGCTCAGCCTCCTCCAGGTAATGGGTGGTGAGGATGATGGTGATGCCTTTCTGGTTCAGCTCGGTGAGGAAGGTCCACATCGAACGGCGCAGCTCGATGTCCACGCCGGCAGTCGGTTCGTCGAGGATCAACAGGCGCGGCTCGTGCACCAGGGCGCGGGCAATCATCAGGCGGCGCTTCATGCCGCCGGACAGCGAGCGCGACGGCACATCGCGCTTGTCCCACAAGCCGAGCTGGGTCAGGTACTGCTCGGCCCGCTCCTTGGCGACCTTGGTCGGGATACCGTAGTAACCGGCCTGGGTCACCACGATGTCGAAGGTCTTCTCGAACTGGTTGAAGTTGAATTCCTGTGGCACCACGCCGATGCAGCGCTTGAGCGCGGCGGGCTCGCGGTCCAGGTCATGGCCGAAGACATTCACCGTGCCGCTGGTCTTGTTGACCAGGGTCGAGAGGATGCCGATGGTGGTGGATTTGCCGGCACCGTTAGGGCCGAGCAAGGCGAAGAAGTCACCTTCGGCGACATCCAGATCGATACCACTCAGGGCCTGGAAACCGTTGCCGTAGGTTTTGGTTAGCTGCCGGATGGACAGAGCGGAACTCATATCGGATTTACGCACCAAGAAGGGAGAACATTATAAGTAAGGGCGGACCGCCTGCATTGCAACGGCGCCGGATACACCCAATGGTGCTTGCCGACGCCGCACAAGTACAGTCACCCGTATTGATAGTCAGTATTAAGTCAACGCGGTCATCACCGCCTTGCGGTAGGCCGGACGCTGTTGCAGGCGGGCGTACCAGGCTTGCAGATTAGACAATTGCGGGCGCTCGATGGGCATTTCGAACCAGGCATAAATGAAGCTGCCCAGAGGGATATCGCCGATGCCGATTTCCTCGCCGGACAGGTAGGGATGTTCGGCCAGGGCCTGGTCGACCACGGCCAGCAGTTCGCCGCAGCTGTTCAGCGCGGCATTGATCTTGTCCCAGTCCTGCTGCTGTGCCGGCGTGCGCAGCACACCCCAGAACAGGTGCCGGAAGGGTTCGGCGAAGGTCGAGGTGGTCCAGTCCATCCACTTCTCGGCCGAGGCCCGCGCCTGTACATCGCTCGGGTACCAGGCCGTACCGGCGGCATGGCGCGCGGCGAGATAACGCACGATGGTGTTGGACTCCCACAGCACAAAGCCGTCGTCCTCGATCAGCGGAATCCGCCCATTGGGATTCATCGCCCGATATTCCGGGGTATCCACCACACCGAAGGCACCACCGGCATCCACCGCCTCGTAGGTCAGCCCGAGCTCTTCGGCGCACCACAATGCTTTCCTGACATTCGACGAGTTTTTCCGACCCCAGATCTTCAGCATGACCGCTCCTCAGTGATGAATGCCGAGGCAGTCTACGCCGGATCAGACCTGACTCAAATCACTCTGCATGTCGCCCAGCAGCAACGGCATCTGCTCGGCGAACAGATGCGGATAACATTTTTCCAGGTGTTTGAAGAAGAAGGTCTCGGGGACGTCGGCGAATTGTCCGTGGTCCAGCACGTACTCCATCATCTGCTCGCCCTGGCGGTTGAACGGGTGGAATACGCTGTCATGACGGCCATCGAACTCCAGTGGCGCTACATCGTACATCTCGCAGAGTTTCCGGTTGAACGCCGGCGTGGCCTTGACCCAGCGTCCTTGCAGGTACAGCTCGGTATAGCCGTGCATGGCAAACACATCACTGCGCAGCAACTCCAGCAAACGCGGGGTCGACAAGTGATTGCGCACGTCCGCCAGGCCGATCCGCGCGGCGATCCCGCAATGCCGCGCGCAGCCGGCAAGCAGGGTGGCCTTGGGCACGCAGTAACTTTCGCCCGCGGCCAGGGCATGGCTGCCCCGCAGGGTCTCGGGGTCGCGACTGAAGGTGTAGGGGTTGTAGCGCACGGCCTCGCGCACCGCGTAATAGAGGCTTACCGCCTGCTCCAGCGGATCGCTGCTGGCGCCACGATGAGTTTCCGCGAACTCCACCACCGCGGGGTGGTCACTATCGATGAAGCGGCTGGGACTCAGGTACTCGTGCATGGGGATGATCTCCGAGTGAAGTCCCGAGTCTAGCGACGGCCTCATCCCAGCGATAACGACGTTTCGGCCAAATATCAGAGGCTGCCGCTTCGAGCCTGACAAGATCGACACACTGCTGACCCGATGCCTGACGCCTGCGTCCGCTTCTTCTTACCGCCGCAAGCGCACTGCCCTGTCACCCCTTTTGTCGGATGCCGACTAAGCTCTGTGGGTGATTTTGCCCCTGATTTCACGGAGGATTAAATATGCTGTTGTTGTGGATACTGGTTCTGCTGGTCGGTATTGCCTACCTGGCCCACCGCCGCATTGCGCCCCTGCCCGCCCTGGGCGTGGTGGCCGTCTACCTGCTGGCCATGGGCGCCTTCAGCCGTGCACCGGGCTGGCTGCTGCTGATCTTCTGGGTACTGCTGGCTGCGGTGGCGTTGCCCTTGCTACTGCCCGACCTGCGCCGCAAGTACTTCAGCGCCCCGATGTTCAGCTGGCTCCAGAAAGTCCTGCCGCCGATGTCGCAAACCGAACGCGACGCCATCGATGCCGGCACGGTCTGGTGGGACGGCGAACTGTTCAGCGGCCGTCCGGACTGGGACAAGCTGCTGGCCTACCCGAAAGCGCAGTTGAGTGAAGAGGAACAGGCTTTCATCGACGGCCCCACCGAAGAGCTGTGCGCCATGGTCAGCGACTGGCAGATCGGCCAGTCCATGGACCTGCCGCCCGCCGCCTGGGAGCACATCAAGCAACACGGCTTCTTTGCCCTGATCATCCCCAAGGAGTTCGGTGGCAAGGGCTTCTCCGCCTATGCCCACTCCCAGGTGGCGATGAAACTGGCGACCCGCAGCGGCGACCTGGCGTCCACCGTGATGGTCCCCAACTCCCTCGGCCCCGCCGAGCTGCTGCTGCATTACGGCACCGACGAACAGCGTAACCACTACCTGCCGCGGCTGGCCCGTGGCGACGATATCCCCTGTTTCGCCCTCACCGGCCCGCTGGCCGGTTCCGACGCCGGCGCCATGCCCGATACCGGGGTGATCTGCAAAGGCCAATGGCAAGGCGAGGAAACCCTCGGCCTGCGCCTGAACTGGGAAAAGCGCTACATCACCCTGGGCCCGGTCGCCACCCTCCTCGGCCTGGCCTTCAAGGCCTACGACCCGGACCATCTGCTGGGTGACGATGAAGACCTGGGGATCAGCCTGGCGCTGATTCCGACCGACACCCCCGGCGTGGAAATCGGCCGTCGCCACCTGCCGCTCGGCGCTGCCTTCATGAACGGTCCGAACTCCGGCAAGGACGTGTTCATTCCCCTGGACTTCCTTATCGGCGGCCAGGAAATGCTCGGCAAAGGCTGGATGATGCTGATGAACTGCCTGTCGGTCGGCCGCTCCATTTCCCTGCCGGCCGTCGGCACTGGCGCGGCCAAGTTCACCAGCCTGGTGACCGGCCAATATGCCCAGGTACGTGAGCAGTTCAACGTCCCGCTCAATGCCTTCGAAGGCATCCAGGAAGCCCTGGCCCGCATCGGCGGCAACGCCTGGCTGATGGACAGCGCGCGCATGCTCACGGCCAATGCGGTCGACCTGGGGGAAAAGCCTTCGGTGCTGTCGGCGATTCTCAAGTACCACCTGACCGAACGCGGCCGCGAGTGCATCAGCCACGCGATGGACGTGCACGGCGGCAAGGCCATCATCATGGGCCCGAACAACTACCTGGGCCGCAGCTGGCAAGGCGCGCCGATCTTCATCACCGTGGAAGGCGCGAATATCCTCTCGCGCAACCTGATGATCTTCGGCCAGGGCGCCATTCGCTGCCATCCGTTCGTGCTCAAGGAAATGGCCCTGGCCGGTCGCGAAGACCACGATCAGGCGCTGTTCGAATTCGACGGCCTGCTGCTCAAGCACATCGGTTTTGCCGTGGGCAACGCGGCCAGCACCCTGGTGCTGAACCTCGGCCTGGGGCACTTCGAACAGGCGCCGGGGGACAAGCTCAGCCAGGGTTATTTCCGCGCCCTCAATCGCCAGGCCGCGGCCTTCGCCATGCTGGCCGACCTGAGCATGATGCTGCTGGGCGGCGAGCTGAAACGTCGCGAACGCCTGTCAGCACGCCTCGGCGATGTGCTCAGCCATATGTACCTGGCCTCCGCCGCCCTCAAGCGCTACCACGACCTGGATTCGCCAGAGCATCTGCAGCCACTGTTCACCTGGGCCATGGAAGAAAGCCTCGGCCAGTCGGAACGGGCGCTGGACGAACTGCTCGAGAACTTCCCGAACCGGGTGCTGGGTTGCCTGCTGCGGGTGGTGGTATTCCCGTTCGGCCGCCGTCACAAAGGTCCGTCCGACCAGCTGGACGCCGAAGTCGCCGCGATCATCGGCCGGGCCAAGGGCGACCCGACCCTGGAAGAGCTGCTGGCCGGCTGCTACCGCCCACAATCGACGCAGGACCCGGTCGGCGCCCTGCAACAGGCCTTCGACTTGTTGAGCGCCAGTCACCCGCTGCAGAAAAAACTGCACGAGGCGCTGAAAAGTGGCCAGGTCAAGCCGGTGGCCGGCGAGCATGCCATCGACGCCGCGCTGGAGGCCGGCGTGTTGCAGCCGGTGGAAGCCCAGACCCTGCGCGAGGCTGAAGCCGCCCGCCGCAAAGTCATCGATGTCGATGACTTTGCCAAGGAAGAGCTGACCCTGAGCGAAGGGAAAACCCGCTAAGGCGCAGGACCGTCAGGCGGATTATGAAACCGGGCGCGGGAGCTATATACTCCCGCGCCCGTTTTGCTGTTGAGGACTCATGTCATGTCCAACGTCGTCGCCGATCATCTCGTCCTGCTCGACCATTTGCGCAGTATCCTGGTCGCGGTGGGTGAAGCCGAGCAGGTTCCCGAAGAAAGCCATGCCTTGTTCCTGGAACGCTTCGACGAACTGCGCGCCTCGCTGCCGATCGACCCGATCGAAAGCCAGTACCTGGGCCAGGATCTGCTGTGCCAGGTGATGCAGCGTTATCCACAGGTCGCCCATCTGGTACCGCGCGACCTGCTGTGGTTCTTCGCTGGGGATTGCCTGCACTACATGCCCGACGAGGAAATCGACCTGTACCAGGCGCTCGAAGAGCGTCGCTACGAAGCCGAGCAGAATGATGAACCGTTCGACTGGAACCAGGAAAAGCAACT
Organism: Pseudomonas sp. NFACC41-3; assembly: GCF_900109505.1. Lineage (NCBI taxonomy): Bacteria > Pseudomonadati > Pseudomonadota > Gammaproteobacteria > Pseudomonadales > Pseudomonadaceae > Pseudomonas > Pseudomonas sp. NFACC41-3. The sequence continues at coordinate 296,661 of NZ_FOAE01000001.1, read as the reverse complement.
GCTGGCGCTCTCCGCCCAGGACAGCAAGCACTGAGTCCGGCCCGGATGCTACAAAGGCCCGCACGGTTGAACCGGCGGGCCTTTTTTCTACCCATGAACGGCTGGCTCAACCCGCTCCATCGCCTTCGGGTTGTTCGTAGCCTTTCGCCTCCTGCTTGCCCTGCCGGCTCAAGGTCGGCTCCTTGGCCAGGCACTCCACCAGATAATCGATGAATACCCGCAGCTTCGGCGGCAGGTAGCGGGTTGGCGAATGCAACAGCCAGGCACCGCCATGGTAGGAAGCGAGAAACGTCCAGTCCGGTAGAACCTGCACCAGCAAGCCCTGCTCCAGGGCATGCCGCGCCGTGAAGTACGGCAAGCTGCCGATACCGATATGCTCCAGCACCGCCCCCAGCCGTACCCCGGTGTGATTGGCCGCATAACGCCCACGCACGCCAACCGTCACCGACTTGCTGCCCTTCTTGAACTTCCAGCGCGCATCGCTGGGGGTTTCACCCAGGTAAATGCAACTGTGGTTGAGCAGATCGTGGGGATGGCTGGGCGTCCCGTGCTCGGCCAGGTACTGCGGCGTGGCGCACAACATGTGATCGATGGTCAGCAACTGGCGCCCGACCAGCCCCGCCGGCGGCCGATCGGTGATGCGGATGGCCAGGTCCACGTTGTCGTCGATCAGATCAATGTTGCGATCTTCCAATAACAGCTCGACATCGACCTTGGGGTAACGCCGCAGAAACTCGGGCATGTACGGATGCACGACAAAACGCCCCACGGCCTTGGGCACGCTGACCCGCACCAGCCCTTCGGCCTCGTGGGTGAACTGACCGCTGATTTCCATCACCGACTTGGCGGCGCTGACCATCTCGCTGCAGCGCTTGAACACCTCCTCGCCCCCTTCGCTCAAGCGCAACTTGCGCGTGGTGCGTTGCAGCAAGCGAGTCGCCAGCGCCTTCTCCAGACGGGAAATGCTGCGGCTCACCGCCGACGGTGACGAGCCCAGCTGGCGGGCGGCTTCGGAGAAGCTGCCGACCTCGACGACCTTGACGAAAATCGCCATTTCGCCCAGCAGCGGAAGGGGAAGATTTATGCTCACAGCACAACAGTCCTTTGAGGTTTGAACGGATTATCACGCAATTCCGCCGCGCCATATAATTAAAAAAGGTATTTTAATAAGGGCACGGAATATGACGCTTCGCCTCTTTTTTCATAATGATGAACTCAAGGCCAACGTTGAAGTGCTCGAATGCACCCCGCAGGACAACGAATTCGCGGTGATCCTGCGTGCCACGATCTTTCATCCCCAAGGCGGCGGCCAACCCTGCGACACCGGCTGGATCGGCGAAAGCCAGGTGTTGCGCGTGGTCCAGGAACCCGAGCGAATCATTCATTACGTCAGCCAGCCGGTGCAACCGGGCATGGTCCAGGTCCAGGTCGATGAACAGCGCCGCCAGTTCAATACCCGCATGCACTCGGCCGGGCACCTGATCGGTCATTTCGGCGAAACCCGCGGCTGGGTCCCGGTCAAGGCCCATCACTGGCCTGGCGAGGGCCGCGTGTCCTTCAAGCCCGGGGACAGCCCGCAGGAACTCGACGTCGACAGCCTGCAGAGTGGCATCGATCACTGGATTGCCGCCGACCTGCCGCGCCTGGTCTCGCTGCGTGAAGGCTCGCGGGAAATCGGTTTCGGCGAGCTTCCCGCCTATGGCTGCGGGGGGACCCACGTGAAGCGCCTGAAGGAATTGGGCAACGTCACTATCGCCTCCCTCTCGCAGAAAAAAGGAATGCTTTCGGTTCACTACCACGTGGACTGATTCATCGGCGGTGTCGCCTTGCACATCACGCGACGCATCGCCTGACACAGGGGAAACCCGCGTGCGCGGGTTCGACGATTATCGGATAGAGGGATCTGCAGATGATGCTTGACGTCGAGCGTCTCGATGAGACGTGCATAAAGAAACTGGCCCAGGAACAAGTGCTCGCCCTGCGCATCAAGAATTTCCTGCCGCACACCCAGGCGATCCAGCTGGGTGACAAGATTCTCGCTCCCGGCTTCGAGGGCTACATCAACGCCCCCAGCATCGGGCGGATCGGCATGGCGTTTTATGAGGCGGAAAACCAGCCGCTGCTGATCGAAGACTATTTCGAACGCGCCACCGCCAACATCGCCGAACTGCGCACGCGTTGCGCGCCCTATGCGTCTCCCGTCGACACCCTGCGCTGCATGCTCGACGAGTCCTGGCCGGCCGGCGCTCACCTGGAAAACCTGTACGGGCGCAAGATGTACGTTGGCCTGTCGCGGGTGGTGAAACCCGGGGTGTGCTTCCTCGCCCATCACGACATTTTCGCCAAGGACGCCCCCGACAGCTTCCAGGCCCACAGCCTGGAGGCGCAGTTCGCCTGCAACCTCTACCTGAACATGCCCGATGCGGGTGGCGCCCTGCAGATGTGGAATCACGATATTTCCCCGGACCAGTTCGACGACATGCGCGGCGACAGCTACGGCATCGACCCCGCCCTGCTCGGCACACCCTCGCTGGAGATCCGTCCGGAGCCCGGGGATTTCATCATGTTCAACTCAAGGCGCATGCACGCAGTCACCCCGGGGGTGGCCAACCCGCGCCTGAGCCTTTCCTTTTTTGTCGGCTATCGCGGCAGCTCGTCCCCCCTGACCTTCTGGAGTTGAAATGCTTTCCAACTATCTAGGCGAATTCCTGGCCCTGGCGACCATCCACTTTCTCGCCGTGGTGGCTCCCGGGCCTGACTTTGCCGTGACCATCCGCCAGAGCGTGCGCTTTGGCCGGGTGGTCGGGCTGTGCACGGCCATCGGCATCGGCGCGGGGATTTCCGTGCATGTGCTGTACACCCTGCTGGGGGTCGGTGCGCTGATGCACACCACGCCATGGCTGCTGAACGTGGCCAAGGTGGTGAGCGGCGCCTACATTCTTTATCTCGGGGTCAGCCTGCTGCGCAGCAAACCCAAGACATCGATCGAGGGCAGCGACACGAACAACGATCAGGTGCAGCGGCAGACCTTGCCCAAGGCCTTCATGACCGGTTTCCTGACTAACGCCACCAACCCCAAGGCCACGCTGTTCTTCCTGGCGATTTTCACCACGGTGATCAGCGCCACCACGCCCCTCAAGGTGCAGGCGCTCTACGGTGTATGGATGTGTTGTGTGAACGCGCTGTGGTTCGTGATCGTCGCGCTGTTCTTTTCCAGCCCGCGAGTGCGCTTGCTGTTCATGCGCATGGGCCACTGGTTCGAGCGAACCATGGGAGTGATTCTGATTCTGTTCGCCGGGCGCCTGATCCTGTCGATGTAAGTCGCACCCCAACGTCCTGCTCAAGCGAGCCGCCAGCAACTGGCGGCTCGACACAGGTTTGCTCAGTTCCGATCCACGATCAGCTGGCGGATGACAAAGCCTGAAGCAAGACTCCCTGCGGTTTTGCCATTTCGTCCAGTACTGAAAAGTGCGTGCAGCCCGGCACGTGAATCAGTTGCACAGACTCTCCTCGGGCCAACGCTTGCTTGGCGTATTCATCAGACTGGCGGACCAGTTCCGACAGTTCGTCGGCACCTACCGCCACCCATGTATGGACGCCCTTGTCGATATGGTGCAGCGGGCTATAGGTGTTGATCTCCGCTTCCGAGAGACTCAGTTTCTGGTTGAGCCACGACAGGCTTATGGGTTCCAGGTCGACCAGCGCGCTGATCGCCAGGACATCGGTCACCCATGGGTGCGAACGGAACTGGATCGCCAGGTGGCCTCCAGCCGAGTGCCCGCTCAGGACCACCTTGTGCCCCGCAATACCCAGGTGATCAACGTCGGCCTGGAGATGCTCGAGCAGGCTGCCAATCTCGCTGACGATCTGTGTCATCGAGGCTTGCGGCGCGAGCGTATATTCGGCCAGGACGATGTTGAACCCCGCAGCCAGGGGACCGGCGGCGATGAAGGCGAAATCTTCCTTGCTGCAATTCTGCCAATACCCGCCATGGATGAAGATGAACGTCGGGGCGTCGGCTTTGCCACAGGGCAACCAGTCATAACGCTGCCTGGGGCCGGTGCCGTAAGGCAGATCGAGCCGGCCGGCCACAGAGGCGTAGAAACTGGCGCTACGCGCCTGCAAGTCTGCGTAGATACCGGGGAAATCCGGCACTGCCTCGGTGTTGTTATACGCCGCGTCGAGCTGGGCTTGATTCATGTCGCGATAGAGAATGGTCATGGTCATCTCCGATGGAAGGAATGTTTAAAAGGGCTTGGTCAGCGGCCTGCGGTGGGTGCGGACGTGTCCGTCATCCGGCAGGAAGGTTCAGGGGAGCGGCTTCGCTGTCCACGGCTGCTCTCTGTGAGAGGAATGCCACGCGTGGTTGGGGGACTGTAGGCAGGGTGGTGTGCGGAACGCGGCTCGAATGCGCTAAAGAGTGAGTGGAGCCCAGGTCAGACGTAAATCAGCCGAATCTTAAATTTCTCTAGGATTTATCTTGCCATGGCCGCCCTGGGTGAACGGCGCAACGGCATATCAAGGTGAAGCGGGGAGATATTCAGGCGGGCCATGCAGGCCAGTGCGATGCTGGGAAAGCCGGCGCTGAGTGCGTCCGGCCCGCTCAGTCAGCGCCGCGATTGTCCGGGATGGGATCTGTCCTGGTGACCGGTTCGTCGCGCTCAAGCCCGCGCAGGGGCTCGTTGAGTATTCTCCAGGGCCTGTCTCAGCACCTGCTGGGTCAGGGGCTTGAACACCACCTCATCCATCCCGGCGGCCAGGCAGCGCTGGATTTCCGCGTCCTCGGCACTGGCGGTCGCCCCCAGGATCCAGCAGCGCCGGCGACCCTTCTCGCGCTCTATCTGGCGGATGCGCACGGTCAAGTCATAGCCGCCCAGGCGTGGCATCTGGCTGTCGGTGATCAACACATCGTACTCAGTGGCCAGCCAGGCTTCCCACGCCGCCTGCCCATCCTCGACCAGCGTCACGCGATGCCCCAGGACCAGCAATTGCTCTTCCAGCGTCAGCCGGCTGAACGCATTGTCCTCAGCAACGAGGATATTCAGCGAAAGCGGCTCCGTGCTCGCCTGCGGTACGTCTGCCGCCGCTTCGGCAGGCGCCTCGGCCAGGGGCAGTTGCAGGGTCACGCTGAAGCAGGAGCCTATATTCGGTTCGCTGCTCAGGACGATAGTGCCGCCCATGAGTTCGACCAGCCGCCGGGTAATATTCAGCCCCAGCCCACTGCCAAAGGTTTGCCCGGTCTGAGCCGAACTGACCTGGGAGAATGGCTGGAACAATCTGGCCTGGTCCTGCTCCGAGATACCGATACCGCTGTCGATGACCTCCAGCAACAGGTGCAGATGTTCTGCTGCCTCCCGGCTGCCCGAGGCATGCAGCATCACCCGGCCGCGCTCGGTGAACTTGATGGCATTGCTCAGCAGGTTGAACAGCACCTGTTTCAAATGCAGCGGATCGATCAGCACCCATTGTTCCATGTCGCCAGTGAACTGCATCTCGAACGCCAGCTGCTTCTGTCGCGCCATGCCGACCACCAGGGGCGCGATCGCTTCGATCTGGGCCTTGATCAGCACCGCTTCGGGCGCCGAGTCGATCATCCCCGACTCGATCCGGTTCAGGTCGAGCACATTACCGAGCAACAGCAGCAGCCCCTGTGCCGCCTCCTGCGCGACGGCCAGCGACGCCAGGTCCAGCTCGCCCCGTTCGGCCTTTTGCTGCACCACTTCCTGCAGGCCGATGATGGCGTTCAGCGGAGTACGGATCTCATGGCTCATGGTGGACAAAAAGATGCTCTTGGCCTCGTTGGCCGCTTCGGCCTTCTCCCGCGCCAGCGCCAGCTCGCCTTCGGCCTGGCGGGTCTTGCGCACCTGCCGGGTCAGGTAGAACCCCCAGATCAGCGACAACAGGACCAGCAAGCCGAAGACACCGCCGAGCCGCAGGATATTACTGCGATGGTCACGCCAGAAGTGGCTGCCGGTGGCAGCGAACCGTGGCTCCCATCGCTCCACGATATCCGCCACCTCTTCCGGGGCGATGGCGACCTGAGCCTTCTCCAGGATGCTGCGCAATTCTTCCTGGCCTTTCAGCACCCCGAGGCTGACTGGCCGGGCGTACTCGTCAAGAATGTCGCTCACCCGCAAGCGGTTGTTGAAACCCTGGGCGGACAGGAAGCGCCCGGTGTAGTCGCCACCGACGAAAGCGTCGCTGCGCCCATCGTCGACACTGCGCATGGCCTCCCGGAAGTTGGGGTAGATCTGTAGCCGGATATCCGGATAGTCCTGCTGGATGATCTGATTGATGAAATAGCCCGATACACTGGCCAGGCGTTTGCCCCGCAGGTCCTGCAAGCCATGGATAGCGTCATGCCGGGGACCGCGCAGAGTCATCAGCACGACCGAGCTCCTCAGGTACGGCAGGAGGATCTCCATATCCGCCTCGGCGTCCGGGCCGGGCGCAACGGCGGCGGTCATGATGGCCTTGCCGTTGCCCATCTGCGTTTTCATTTCGGCGTAGTTCTGCACATGGATAAGGCGGAACTTCAGGCCGCTGCGCTGGCTGATCAACTCGAGATAGTCAGGACCGATACCCCGCACCCGCCCATTGCGGTCCAGTTGCCCCAAGGCACCAAGAGAATCATTGACAGTCACCGGGATTTCCGGGTGCGCGGCCAGCCAACGGTTCTCGGCAGGCGTCAGCGTCACCCGCTGCTGAGTCAGGCGCAGGTTACGCCCCGCGCTCCAGCCACGCAGGATTTTTTCGCCGTAACGTGCCCGAATCGGCAGCAGGGCCCGCTCGATCAATTCCTGCAATCGCGCATCGGAAGCCCGTACGAGGAAGCCGAACCCATGGCTTTCTACCGGGGCGAAATTCTCGATATGCAGGTTCAACAGGTAATTGATGTTGATCAGGTAATGGGCGGATATCGCGTCATCGATCACCCCGTCGACCTCCCCGAGGCTCAACGCCTCGAGCGCACGCTGCGGAGAAGCGAAGATCAACAGCCGACTGTTGGGATAGGCGCTCAAGAGCTGCTTCTGGGAAAGGTAGCCGGCAGCCACGGCCAGTGTCGTGCCGCGTGTCTGTGGATCGAATGGGCGACTTTCGGCCGTGACCAGCACCGGCTGATCAGGTTCATAGGCATGGGTCAGCCGCAGACCGTTTTCGCTGGCCTCTACTTCGGTGCCGCCGCCGAGCAGGTCGATCTCACCATTGCGCAGGGCAGTCAAGGCCACCTGCCGGGAAGGAAACTGACGCACCACGGGGGGCGTCTCGAACAGCAAGGACAGATAATCAGCGGTAATACCCTGGAACCGATTGACGTCGAGCATGCCCAGCGGCGGATAGTCGGGCAATGCCACGCCCACCGTGAGAGGCCCTCTGTTTGCCAGCCATTGCCGGTCCTCCTCCTTCAGCCAGGGTCGACTGGCCACCGCCACCCGTCCGACCAGGGAAACAGCTTGTTCCTGTGCAAACAGCACGGACGTTGGAGCCAACAACAGACAGAGAACGACAGCCCGACAACACGCTGGAATCATGGAATACCTTCCTGTGAATCGAACCCCGGCAACCTGCGCAAATGGGCCGTTGTCCCACGAGCAACAGCGTCACCCTCTTATGGAGAGTGCCGCTTTGGTCTGTGGCAATGGGGGATGGATCAAGAGTGATCCGTCGGTATTCTAGCCGGACGCCGGCGGTTGTGAAATCGAACGGTGGGAGCCTCGCGCGCGCGCCCTTCTATTTGCTCTCTGGTGCGCTCGGAAAAGCTGGATAACCGAGGGCTGGCGACAGCGATCCGGCCGAGGCCGGGATCAGGTCCGCGAGCAAAAGGATTGCTGCCCACCGCCAACAACGATCAGTTGTAGTTAAGAACGAAACTCATGGTCGCATCGCC
>NZ_FOAE01000001.1:11630-287393 GCF_900109505.1 Pseudomonas sp. NFACC41-3 | reverse complement strand
TGCACGGCGATTTGCAGGGTATTTTCCTCCCGGGACTTTTGCGGAACCTCCCGCACGTTCAGCCAGTACACCGACTCCTTGTCGGTCGGCAGGCCTTTGCCGCTGTAGAGAATGCGCAACACCTGCTGCTGTTCGCCAGCCAGGCGCTTGAGCACCGGGGTGATGGCGAAGGGCACATCCTCGCTCTTGTCGGCCGACTCGACCCAGGCCTGGAACATCAGGTCCTCGGCCGCGCTGTTCTTGATCACCAGGGACGCTTCCTTGCTCGGCGCCGCAAGCACCACACGGGTGTTTTCCAGGTTGATGCCGGCCTGGGAGAAAGCAGGAAAAAGCAGGGTGAAACTGGCCAGAATCAATCCGGCGATGGCTGGAGTCTTCACGGTAATTCTCTACCTCGATATGTGTCGAAGGACAGCCCCCCGTTGTTGCGCGCCATGTAAAAAAATCGATGACTCGACGAGGCGAACCGTGCGGGCATTCGTGACGTTCGAGAAAGTCAGGAGGCAGGAAAACTACAGTAGATAGGCGTCGCAAGCAGTAGGACAATTCCTAAAGCGAACATGCGCACTCATATGCGAAACAGCGAGGGTCGCGCACGAGGAGCCTGATGGTGAGCGTGGCATGGCTACATGATCGCTTCCATACGGAGGGCTCCCCGAACGGTGTTCACAGAACCTTTGCTTCCCGGGGACCTGCAAGCATCATTCGAACTCGAACCGTTCGGTTGCTCGGGTTCTGCGGCTGTGCAGGACACCAAGTCGTCGGGGCTCAGGGAGTCCGTCCCAGTCCGCATACACTGCAATCAAACTCATGACCCTGTCTTTCCTTTGCGTTCCGGCTTCCGAAGCAATGAGGCCAAGGCGTCCGTGTTCACCGCGACGTCTGTGAACTTCCCGTCAGAGCTGCTCTTTGAGCTCTTCCAGATGCCTTCAGATACGGGTTCGTTCGCTCTAGGCGGATGCAAGCTTGAGCCGCTCACCGAATTCGGTGAGGAACATTTATCGTTCTTCACTGTGCTCCTCCGGTCTATGCTCTAACCCGCTCCATGTAAAACGAGCAATCTGCCGGTTACAAGAAGAGCATTGGAGCATTCTGAAAACGCTGCAGAGAGGCCAGGCCTTCCTGACAGTACCCGCCACCAATGACGATCAGTTGTAGTTAAGAACGAAGCTCATGGTCGCATCGCCCTTGCCAGGCTTTATCTCGCCTCCTGTCGGAGCGTATTTGGCACTGCCGGAGAACCGGTAAATGGAGCCATCGGCAGCATCCCTGCTCCAGTCGAGGGCGATGGATCGGGTGATGTCGAACGGTAGCTTGGCCCCCTTGTCGTTGACCAGCGATATACCTACCCCCGTTGCGACCCCAGCCTGACCCAGCCTGGAAAGCTTGAGCATGCCGTCGGCCTGGGAGCTGCCCTCGAAGTAGACTTTTACCGGCACTTTTGCCCCAGATTTCAACCCTGTACAGCGTACATCGAAGTTGAACGGTGCCTCCCGGACGCTACCCCGGGTAATATTTTCGATGGTCTGTTTACCCATCTGGACATTGACCGCCGCCCCCACGGATTCACAGCCGGCGAAAAATATATCGTTGACCAGTTCGGTAGTGCCTTGTCCTCTGACCTGGAAGGCAGCGCCGCCGATTAGCCAATCTATGGTGAACGCCATCGGTACACTTTTTCCTGACTCTACATTGCGATCGGTGCGAATGATCTTCATCACTAGAGACCCGGGGAGAGGCCACTCCCCCAAGCCATGAACCCCCTGAGCATAGAAAGGACACACCAAACTAGTAAACCAGGTCACACAGAATTGAACGCCGAGGCCCTTGACACCTGTTTCATACACATTAGGCACCACCGATGGCTTCAGTGCAGTCGTGATTCTGGCAGTGAGACGATCCCCGCTCTCACACTTAGAAGAAGCATTCCAGAGCTTCACCTCACGCCTGGCAAGCTCCCCTCCAATAGGAGCAGCCTTAATGGTGGCCTGAGCAGGTAGAACAATGTCCAGTAATTGCGGAACATTCGGAAGCGTGCAAACTGCAAACGCTTCCCTAGTAAACAGACTGAATAAAAATATCAAGACAAATATCAGCTTACGCATATATAACACCTCTCCCCATGCCATATTAAGTACCACAGGCACAAGTTAATAACGCTCAAGAAAAGTGATAAAAACTCGCTACCACTAATACTGGCGAACTGCATGGCAGTAAGTCAGTTATAGTTAAGAACAAAGCTCATGGTCGCATCGCCTTTGCCCGGCTTTATCTCGCCACCTGTGGGGGCATATTTGGCACTGCCGGAGAACCGGTAAATGGAGCCCTCCGCAATCTCCCTGTTCCAATCGAGGGCGATGGACCTGGAGATATCGAATGGCAACTTGACGCCCTTATCGTTGACCAGGGAAATGCCCACCCCCGATGCAACACCCGCCTGGCCCAGGTTGGAAAGCTTGAGCAGGCCGTCGGCCTGGGAGTTGCCTTCGAAGTAGACTTTTACCGGAACTTTCGTGTCAGGTTTCAAGCCTTCGCAGCGGACATCGAAGTTGAATGGCACCTCTTTGACGCTTCCCTTCTTGAGGTTGTCGATAGTCTGCTTGCCCATGGGGACATTGACTGCTGCACCCACGGATTCGCAACCAGCGAAAAATATATCGTTGACCAGCTTGGTGGTGCCTTGCGATTGCACCGTGAGCGTATGCTCCACATGTCTCCAGACCGACCTGAAATTCAAGGAGACATTTCCCGATGCAACATCGCGCCCGGTACGAACAAAGGTTACGTTCATGATATGCGGAAGATAAGGAGACCGACCGTCGCCTGCGGTATCGGAAAATGGGACCCCACTAGTGAAATTATTCATCCCCCTTACAACAGTGAACTTCACCCCTATCCCTTTGACTCCAGAATCAAAGACATTGGACTGTGACGTTGGAAGCAATGCCGTTTCTAAAGACATTGAGTATTCAGTTGCCCCTGGGCATTGGCTCTTATCAAGAGGCCAGAGGTTTTCTGAATATTTTGCCAGTTCTCCCCCAATGGGTACCGCCTTCAAAATAATTTGCGCAGGCACTGGAATACTTTTTACAGGAGTAGGAGTTGCCCCCGACCAGATACAAGCAGCGAATACATCTACGGCAACAAAAAAACCAGCCGCAGCAACAACCCCGAATATCAGCTTCCGCATAAACTACCTTTCAAGATCACTATCCCTGACGAGCACTCACCTACACGTCCATATAATTGGCCAATAAAAAACACTGAAACCAACTCATCGTCGACAGATTAATAATTCACCAAAGAAAAAACTAAAATTAGCTCGAAACAGAACTTTCATGTCTGTCCATTCCGCCATAGTCACCAATCACCTGAAACTCAACCTTGAGGTCAGCGGAGCGGACGTCTTCCGCCACCCCAGGCAGCTCGGCGACGAAGGTCGCGCCCGGCGCCACCATGTCGATCGGTGCGTTGTAGGCCTCGCTGCCCCTGCGCAAGATGACCAAGCCAAAGGACACATGAAAACGGGTGGGGTTACTTACCTCCAAGCGAGCGTGCCCATCCTTGCCCGATACCCGCCACTTCAGTTCCCCAGGCGCATCCGTCACCTTGCCGGGTAGCCCGGCCGGCCGGTAGAACAGCTTGAGGCGCTGCTGCACGGCGATTTGCAGGGTATTTTCCTCCCGGGACTTTTGCGGAACCTCCCGCACGTTCAGCCAGTACACCGACTCCTTGTCGGTCGGCAGGCCCTTGCCGCTGTAGAGAATGCGCAACACCTGCTGCTGTTCGCCAGCCAGACGCTTGAGCACCGGGGTGATGGCGAAGGGCACATCCTCGCTTTTGTCGGCCGACTCGACCCAGGCCTGGAACATCAGGTCCTCGGTCGCGCTGTTCTTGATCACCAGGGACGCTTCCTTGCTCGGTGCCGCAAGCACCACCCGGGTATTTTCCAGGTTGATGCCAGCCTGGGAGCAAGCAGGAAAAAACAGGGCGAAGCTGGCCAGAATCAGTCCGGCGATAGCTGGAGTCTTCACGGTAAATTCTCTACCTCGGTATGCGTCGAAGGGCGGCCCTCCCCCCCCGTTGTTACGCGCCATGCAAAAACATCGATGGACTCGACGAAGCGAACCGTGCGGGTATTCGTGACGTTCGAGAAAGGCTGGAGGCAGGAGGCAGGAAAACTACAGTAGATAGACGTCGCAATCAGTAGGACGATTCCTAAAAGGAAGCGCATGCTCATTCATATACGAAAGCAGAAAAGAGCGAACAGAATAAGCAATCTCCCTCAGAGTCCATATCGCTAGATATCTGCCTGCGCATCAGCACTTTCTAGAAACAAGTATTTTCAATCCAGAAACTCCAGACCGAGAGTGTTTCTATTACTTCCTGGCATTCGAAATATCATGCCGGCATGGGTCTGATATTTCCCGATATGCATGAAGTATCGACCCTGTCGGCTTACATCCAGGCTTTAACTTAGACAACCCTCTCACAGGACAAAAGCACCGCAGCCCGAAACCGCCCAGGCTCGACGATCGAGAAGGCCTGTCAGGCAGGCCTAAGGCTCTGGCCCGCTGTTTTTGCGATGCCTCCCAAAGCGGAGATAGTGGTGGTTTTCCCAGGGAATCGCGCTTCTGATTCTGACAGGCCATCGCGCACCAGGCTGCAAGACTTCAATATGACGAGCGCAATAGCTAGCTGTCTTACTTCAACTAGGAAAGCGCCGTAGACCAGTTAAGAAAGTTCTGGTTTTTTATTTTATTTCCTTTTGTTAATTAATACACCCCTCTGAGCAACCAGGCATTTACATGCAAATAACTCCAGCCTCAACGCTGGCGCGTACAGGCTTGCAATCAATTCGCTGGGGAATTCGGATAGTCACTCGAAACACTCGAGCAGCCATTTTATAGACGTTATGTAGCAGGTCTTATCTGACAAAACCCCATGAGCCTCCCTTGCTTGGAGGCCCATGAAATCAAGCATGGATTGAGACAAACAACTTCCCTCCCGCATGGAGGGAAGGCGCCCCGGCCTTGCGTGACCGCCTCGGCGCCTGCCCCGCATCCGTTGTACCCGTTCTGCTGGGGGGATCAGCAGAGTATTCATATAGAGGAAGCACCATGAACAAAAGCTATGCACTGATCTGGAACCAGGCCACTGGTTGCTGGAACGTCGCCAGCGAAGGAACCCGGCGCCGAGGCAAATCCAGCCGCCTCAAGGTCGTGATCGCCGCCGGCTTCTCGCTGCTGGGTCTGCTGGCCCAGGCTCCGGCCTTCGCCCTGCCGGGTGGAGCGGCGGTAGTCGCGGGCGACGCTGGCATCCATACCACGGTCGACGGCAAACACATGACCGTCGACCAGAAGAGCAACAAACTGATCACCAACTGGAACGAGTTCAGCGTCGCTGGCGACGAAAGCGTCAGCTTCCACCAACCCGGCAGTAGCTCGATCGCCCTCAACCGGGTATTGGGCACCAATGGCAGCGATATCCAGGGCCGCATCGATGCCAACGGCAAGGTGTTCCTGATCAACCCCAATGGCGTGGTCTTCGGCAAGTCCGCCCAGGTCAACGTCGGCGGCCTGGTGGCTTCCACCCAGAACATCAGCGACAAGGACTTCCTCGACGGCACCTACCGCTTTGCCGGGAACTCCAGCTCTGCCGTGAGCAACGCCGGCCAGATCACCGCCAGCGAGGGCGGTAGCGTCGCGTTGCTCGGTGCCCAGGTCAGCAACAGCGGGGTGATCCAGGCGCAGATGGGCAGTGTCGCGCTGGGCGCGGGCAAGGACTTCAGCGTCAACTTCGACGGCAACGGCCTGCTCAACCTGCAGGTGAACAGTGCGGCGGTGGATGCCCTGGTACAGAACGGTGGCCTGCTCAAGGCCGATGGTGGCCAGGTGTTGATGACCGCCAGCAGCGCCAGCAGCCTGCTGAACAATGTAGTGAGCAACCAGGGCGTAATCGAGGCCAAGACCTTGCAGAACAAGGCCGGCAAGATTGTCCTGGACGGTGGCGACAATGGCATCGTCCAGGTAGCCGGACGCCAGGACGCCAGCGCCCTTGGCGGCCAGGGCAACGGTGGCGTGGTGGAAAACCGCGGCGCCCAGGTCGAAGTACAACTGGCCGCGCAAGTGGATACGCACGCCGACAAGGGAGCGACCGGTACCTGGAAGATCCACTCGAGCGAGGTGAGCGTTTCCAAGGCAGAGAATCCGTCCACGCGTGGATTGGTCATTGGCGGCGGTATCAACGGTAACAATGGAACGGGCAGCAATACCGACACTGCCCCGACGCTGCACGCCGATACCCTGGCCCAGAACCTGGCCCGGACCAACGTTGAACTGAGCAGCAAGGGCAACCTGTCGGTCAACAAGGCGGTGTCCTGGAACAGCGGTAACAAGCTGGGCCTGACCGCCGAACGCGGCGACGTCGAGGTGAATGCAGCATTGAGCGCCACCGGTGCCGGCGCAACCCTGGCCTTGAATGCCGCACAGGGCGGCATCCGCCTGAATGACAATGTCGCTCTAACCGGAACGGGAGCGAGCCTGGAACTGAACTCCAAAAACGGCCACAGCCTCCAGGATGACAAGAGCGCCACCCTCTCCGGTGCGGATGCCCGCTTCAGCGCCAACGGCGAGTCCTACCAGGTGGTGCAGAACCTGAAGCAGTTGCGCGATATCGAAAACAACATGAATGGCCGCTATGTACTGGGTAACCAGATCACCGGCCAAGGCAGCTTCAAAACACTTGGCGAAGACAATTCTTTCACCGGCAAGCTCGATGGCCTGGGCAATACCATCAGCGACCTGTCGATCTATAGCACCACTCCCTTTGTCGGGCTGTTCAGCGCGAACCTGGGGCAGATCAGCAACCTGAACCTGGAACGCATTTCAGCCAGCGGCGCTTATTCCACCTACTACAACACCCAGGTCGGCACGCTTGCCGCGGTGAACATGGGCAGCATCCGCAACGTCAAGGCCAAGGATGTACGGGTGACCGGAGCCTCTCATCTGAACTCGCTGGGTGGCCTGGTTGCGCTCAACCTGGCCGGCGACATCGCCAACTCCTCGGCCAGCGGCCTGGTGATCGGCAACCAGCACACCTTTGCAATGGGTGGCTTGGTGGGTGAAAACATCACCAATCCCGATGGCGTGGCAAAAATCACCAATAGCCATGCCGATGTCAGCCTCAGGGGGCAGATGAATGGTGATTCCAGAAACGCAGGTGGATTGGTGGGCTCGAACCGCGGGGTCATCGCCAATGCCTCCAGCACCGGCACGATCGACCTCGCCGGCGCCAACCTGAACATCGGCGGCCTGGTCGGTGAGAATACGGGCAATGGCAGCATCAGCAACTCCCGCTCTAGCACCAATGTCTCGGGTAACCGGGCTCGTCGGATAGGGGGCCTGGTTGGCTCCAACCAGGGTTCGCTGGCCAACTCTCACGCCAGCGGCGACGTAACCGGCAATGGCACGGAAGCGATCGGGGGCCTGGTGGGCCAGAACCTGGGTGGTTCGATTGCCAACAGTTCTGCCAACAACAACGTGTCCGACCGATACAGTAGTAATGTAGGCGGCCTGATTGGTCACAACCAGGGCGGCCGCATCGATAACGCTTCGGCCTCCGGCACGGTGAAAGGCGGTAGGAATGCCAATATCGGCGGCCTGATCGGCACGAACCAGGACGGCTCGATCAGCAACAGCTCGGCCAAAGGCTATGTGGCCGGTCTGTACGGTAGCAATGTGGGCGGCCTGATTGGCTACAATCGGAACGGCCGTATCGATAATGTGACAGTCACCGGCATGGTGACGGGTGGCGACAAGGCAAACATCGGTGGCCTGATCGGCTATAGCGAAAAGTCCTCCATCGCTAATGCCTCCTCCACCTCCCAGTCTGTTACAGGCGGCAATGATGCCCGTATCGGCGGTCTCGTCGGCCATAGCCTGAATGACAATATCGCCAACTCATCGGTATCCACTACCGTGACCGGCTACTATCGCAGCCGGATCGGCGGCCTGGTCGGCCACAGCCAGAATACCGATATCACCAACACCTCGGCATCCGCCATGGTGGAGGGCCGCGACGATAGCCAGGTCGGCGGCCTGGTCGGTCATAGCCAGGACAGCCGCATCAACAATTCCTCGGCATCGGCCACGGTGAACGGCGGCACCAATAGCCAGGTCGGCGGCCTGGTCGGCTATAACCAAGGTAGCGATATCAACAATGCCACGGTATCCGCCACGGTGAGTGGTGGTACAACCAGCCTGGTCGGCGGTCTGGTCGGCAGGCAGCAGGGCAAGGTCGGCAACGCCTTCGTCAAAGGCTCGGTCAAAGGCGGCGCTTACAGCAGAGTGGGAGGCCTGGCCGGGCAGAATGAAGGAGAAATCCGCAACTCCACAACCACCAGCGACGTCAGCGGCGGTTATGGCGCGCGCTTGGGTGGGCTGGCGGGGATGAACTTCACCAAGATGTACCAGTCGTCGGCAGGCGGCAAAGTCGATGGCTCTGCCTCCGCCGGACAATTCTATGGCGGCCTGGTCGGCATCGACTTCTGGTCGCAGACGCAATCCTTCAACAGCGTCTTTGGTGAAGCGGCCAAGGTGCAGCCGGTTGGCCTGCAGTTCTGAGAGTAGAAACCCTGCCCCCGTTATAAGGGAGCAGGGCTTGTTGTCTGAGTGAAAAAAAAGGGGGCAATGATTCAGCCGAATCATTGCCCCTCTTTTTTATCTGGCGCCTCTCGATGCCCTGCTCCCGGACTCTACTTCTCGACCGCGGCCTCAGCAGGGTCGACACCCAAAACGCTGGACCGGGTCAGGCGGTAGATGGATGCGCAGTAGAGCAGCAACGCCAAGGTCGCCAGCAAGCCGCCGGCCAAGCCGATATAGGCGAACCCGAGTTGGCCCCCTACCCAGCTGCCAAGCAGCGCGCCGCCGCCGATGCCGATATTGTAGATCCCCGAAAACAGCGCCATTGCCACATCGGTAGCGTCCGGAGCGAGCACCAGAACCCTGGACTGCAGCGCCAGCCCGAAGCCCATGATCGCCATCCCCCAAATCAGGCTGAGCCCGCCCAGATACGAGACCTCCCCGCTCAACGGCAACAGCAATGCCAGGCACAGAATGAGCGACGCCACCGTCACCAGCAGAAAGCGCTGCGGGCTGTAGCGGTGAAACCTGCTGAACAACAGCGAGCCGAAGATACCGGCGCCACCGAACAGCAGCAGGATGAGGGTCACCGCATCGCCACTCAAGCCGGCCACCACCTTGATGAAAGGCTCGATGTAGCTATAGGCCGTGAACTGCGCGGTGACCACCAGAGCTGTCAGTACATAGAGCGCCATCAGCGCAGGCCGCTTGAACAGCACCGGCAGGCTTCTGAGAGAACCCGAGTTCTGGCTGGGCAACAACGGCAGGCTCCTGGCCAGCCAGAACACCAGCACGGTAGCCAGGCCAGCAATCACGATAAAGGTGGTCCGCCAGCCCATGGCCTCGCCCAGCAACCGGCCGAGGGGAATACCCAGCACCATCGCCAAGGAAGTACCGGTGGCCAGCAAGCCCAGGGCCTGGACCTGTTTTCCCGGTGGTGCCAGACGCACCGCCAGGGACGCGGTAATGGACCAGAACAGCGCATGGGACAAGGCCACACCGACCCGGCTCAGCAACAGCATGCCGAAACTCGTGGCCAGCCCCGACAGAATATGACTGGCGATAAACATCCCGAACAGCACGAGCAACAGCTTGCGTCGCTCGACGTTGCGCGTCAGCAGCATGACCGGTAGCGAAGTCAGGGACACTATCCAGGCATAGAGAGTGAGCATCAGACCGACCCGGGCCGTCGACAGGTCGAAGCTGCTGCCGATCGAACTCAATAGCCCGACGGGGACGAACTCCGTGGTGTTGAACACAAAGGCCGCCAACACCAGTGCGATGACCGCCCGCCAATTACCCTTAGTTGTCGCCACGGAGATACTCATTTAAAGGTGCACCACTCTATCGATGGTCAATCCGGCCCAGACCTTCGCAAACCCTGTGCCAAACGCCTACTCACAAAGGCTGGGCGCACGGTCAGGAGCATGCAGGCGCCGAACAGGATCTGCGCCAGCGTACAGGACAAGGGGAAAGCAGCGTCATCCCGCACTGCAGAGGAGCAACGGACCGAAACTCGGCCACTGCCGACGGAAACGAAAAAAGGGTCCCGAATGGGACCCTTTTTCGATGAGTTACAGACTGTTGAAAATCTGTAGCTCTATGTTTGGAGCGGGAAACGAGACTCGAACTCGCGACCCCGACCTTGGCAAGGTCGTGCTCTACCAACTGAGCTATTCCCGCAAATGGCGTCCCCTAGGGGACTCGAACCCCTGTTACCGCCGTGAAAGGGCGGTGTCCTAGGCCACTAGACGAAGGGGACACGCTACCCGGAACACATGGTGTGTGTTTCGGTGTCCAGATCCGCCTCCGAAGACTTGGTTCTGGTTTCACTCAGCCCCGCCCGAAAGCAGTGCCGTTTAAAATTGGAGCGGGAAACGAGACTCGAACTCGCGACCCCGACCTTGGCAAGGTCGTGCTCTACCAACTGAGCTATTCCCGCATTGGCGTCCCCTAGGGGACTCGAACCCCTGTTACCGCCGTGAAAGGGCGGTGTCCTAGGCCACTAGACGAAGGGGACACGCTACAACATTCACTCCCTGCCGCGTTTCGCTGTGTGCTTTACGCTGCAAGTGGCGCGCATTCTATGGATGGATTGGAGGGTCGTCAACCCCCTGATATAAATTTATTTAAATCAATGACTTCGGGGTGGTTTGCGAGCCCTTTCGGGCATTTGTGCAGCCTGTGCCTTGACGCCTATATTCTGACACTCGACAAGACGCTATAGTCCACATCCTTAGGTGATGGCAATATGAAACCAGCCAGACATTTCCTATATAAGCAGAGAATCGGCCTGTTTCTGCTCGTCGACCTGCGCTAGGCGCCCCAAGGCTAAGTCACTACACTCGCCACTCGTACGCGAACCCCAGAAAGAGGTCTTACACGGTGACACCACTCATGATCACCCTGCTAGTAGTAGCCGGGATCGTAATATTGATCGCCATTGGCTACATGAACCATGTGGTGGAAAACAACAAACTGGAAAAGGCCCGTACCAAGGTCGAACTCAATGACCGCCTGCGCCGCTGTGGCGAAATCACCGAGACCTTCCCCGGCCAGTTCATGTCGCCAGGGCTCAAGTTGCTGATGACCCGCCTGGAGCTCAACGTCGTTCAGCGTCTGTTGAACCTGAACAAGTCCGATGCCACGCTCAAGGCGCGTATCGCCGAGTTGAACGCGCTGGTCGGCCAGGGCGAATCGATTCCGGTCAACAACCCGCCCTGCCCGATCCAGACCGAAGCCAAGGCCAAGGACGTGCGCTTTCTCCTGGAAGCCCTGCATGGCCAGGTGACGCGCGCCGCCCAGGACGGTTTCCTGCCGACCAATGAAGCCAAGCACTGGATCAGGGAAATCCGCCATATCCTGGTGCTGCTGCATATCGAGTTCTTCAACAACCTCGGCCAGTACGCCCTGCAGCAGGAACAACCCGGCCAGGCGCGCCTGGCGTTCGAGCGCGGTGTGCAGTACCTGCGCAAGCAGCCGGATCCGGCGGTCTATCGGGAACAGCTGGAGTACCTGGAAAAACTCCTGGCCCGCTCCAACGCGATGGTGCTGACCAACACCCAGCCGGTCGAAGGCGAGGTCAACCAATTGACCGAAGGCCTGAAGGTCGTCGAAGCCGACGCCGACTGGAAGAAGAAAGCCATTTACGACTGACCGGCAACAGCCGTGCAAGCAACTCGCGCGGCACGATCCATAAGGCTGCGCCCCTGGCGGCGCAGCCTGTAGCAAGCACCCGCGGCATTACAACCGGAAATGCCCGACCATCCCCTTCAACTCCGCCCCCAACTGCGCCAGCTCGATGCTCGACGCCGCATTGCCCTGCATGGCCAGTGACGACTGATCGGCGCTGGCACGGATGCTGGTGACGCTGCGGTTGATCTCTTCGGCGACCGAGCTTTGTTGTTCGGCGGCCGCGGCGATCTGCTGGTTCATCTGCTGAATCAGCGACACCGCCGTGGCGATGCTGCCCAACGCGCTTTCGGTCTGCAGCGCATCGCTGACCGCCAGCTTGACCAGTTCGCCGCTGCTCTGGATCTGCTGCACCGAGGACTGCGCCGCCGAACGCAAGGCACTGACCAGACGTTCGATCTCTTCGGTGGATTGCTGGGTACGCTTGGCCAGGGCCCGCACTTCGTCGGCCACCACCGCGAAGCCCCTGCCCTGCTCGCCGGCACGCGCCGCTTCGATGGCCGCGTTCAGCGCCAGCAGGTTGGTCTGCTCGGCGACACTCTTGATCACGCTGAGCACGGTGCCGATGTTCTGGATCTCGGCGCTGAGGCTTTCGATGCTGGAGCTGGCGCTGGTGGCCGAATCCGCCAGCTGTTCGATGCGCTGCATGCTCTGGCGCACCACCTGCTGGCCGCTTTCGACCTTGTCGTCGGCGGTCTGCGCCGCCTGCGCGGCTTCTTCGGCGTTGCGCGCGACGTCGTGCACGGTGGCGGTCATCTGGTTCATCGCCGTGGCCACCTGCTCGGTTTCTTCCTTCTGGCTGCTGACTTCCAGATTGGTCTGTTCGGTCACCGCCGACAGCGACTGGGCCGAGCTGGCCAACTGTTCGATGCCTGCCTGCAGGCCGCTGACAATACCGCTCAGGCCGCTGCCCATCTGTTGCATCGCCAGCATCAACTGGCCGATTTCGTCCCGGCGCGTCACCTCCACCGTCGCGCTCAGGTCACCGGCGGCGATCTGCTGCGCCACGCGCATCACGCTGCGCAGCGGAGTGACGATCAAGCGGGTAATGATCCAGGCCGCCAACACACCCACCAGCAACGCCAGGGCCGAAGACGCGACGATCAGCAGCGAATTCTTTTTCAGCTCCGCCTGCATCGCCTGATCCTGCGCGCCGTACGCCTGGTCGACCCGCTCCATCACTTGTGCGGCGCGCTCGTGCAGCTGCTGATAGACCTTTTTCTCCTGCGCCAGCAAGCCGGTGTATTCGGCGAGCTTCTCGCTGAAGCCACCGATATGCCCGACCACTTCGTTGAGCACCGTCTGATAACCGGCGTCCTTGACCAGGGTCTTGAGCTGCTCGGCCTGGGCCAGGGCCTGATCGGCCTGTTCGATCTTACCCTGCTCGACCTCTTCCTCGCCCTTGCGGCTCTGGTCCAGGCGCACCCGGGCTTCGTTCATGGCTTGCAGCATCAGGCGCGAGACCTGGCTGACCTGATTGGCCTGCTCGACGAACTCGCTACCCTCCTTGCCGGCGGATTCCTTGAGGCTATAGGTACCGTCATCGGCCAGGCCGGCCTGCAGCACGTCGAGGTTATTGGCCACGCTGGACACCGACCAGCTGGCCATTTCCAGCGCCAGGTCCTTGGCCTGGGTCAGCTCGACGAACTCGTCGAAAGCCTTGCGGTAAGCCCCCAGCGCCTGCTCGACATCGGTCATCACCGGCACATTCGCCGCCGAACGTTCCTTGAGCTGCGCCGCCAGGGCCAGCAAGGCGTCGACGCCCTCGTGCAAGGCGTCCGCGGTTTTGGCGTCGCCGTGCAAGGCATAGTTCTGTTCGAGCAGGCGCACCTTGAGCAACCCGCTGTTGAGCGACGACATCTGCTTGAGGCCATCGAAGCGCTGGCTGATGGTCTGCAGGGACCAGATGCCGATGGCGGCTACCAGTGCCGTCAGCAGCAGCACCAGGGTGAAACCGACACCCAGTTTTTTCGCCATGCCGAGATTGGCAAAACGTCCGTTCGTGGCCGAATTCATTGCGCTCAGTCCCCTTCCAGTCCCCAATGGCAACAGGGCCATTGTCCAGTTTTGCAGGTTCGCAACGGGCTGCACTGGAGCACAAGTCTCTGGCGTCGGAATAATGGCAAAAAGCTACGTTCAGGTCGTTTTCAGAATGGTCGAGGTCGATCCGGTACAGCCCTGGCAACGCTTGGTCACCTGGGCCGCCCCTAAGGCAGGCGAGCGTCAGATGGCGGTGGCGCCACCGTCGACCGCCAGCGCCTGGCCGGTGGTGAAGGCCGCGCCGTCGCTGCACAGATACAGCACCGCGCTGGCGATTTCCTCGACCTTGCCGATCCGCCCGACCGGGTGCATGGCCGCGGCGAACTCGGCTTTCTTCGGATCGGCCTCGTAGGCGCGGCGAAACATATCGGTGTCGATCACCGCCGGGCACACCGCGTTGACCCGGATTTTCTTCTTCGCGTACTCGATGGCCGCCGACTTGGTCAGGCCGATCACCGCATGCTTGGAGGCGGCATAGATGCTCATCTTCGGCGCCGCGCCCAGACCGGCCACCGATGCGGTGTTGACGATGGCCCCGCCGCCCTGGGCGAGCATCAGCGGCAACTGGTGTTTCATGCACAGCCAGACGCCCTTGACGTTGACTCCCATGATCGCGTCGAACTCATCCAGGGTGCCGTCCGCCAGCTTGCCCTTCTCGATTTCGATCCCGGCATTGTTGAAGGCATAGTCGAGGCGGCCGTAGCTGCTTACCACCTGGGCCATCAG
Source organism: Pseudomonas sp. NFACC41-3 (assembly GCF_900109505.1). NCBI lineage: Bacteria > Pseudomonadati > Pseudomonadota > Gammaproteobacteria > Pseudomonadales > Pseudomonadaceae > Pseudomonas > Pseudomonas sp. NFACC41-3. The sequence continues at coordinate 272,793 of NZ_FOAE01000001.1, read as the reverse complement.
GTTCTGCACATCCGCCTCATCGGTAACGTCGCAGCGCACGAACAGCGCCTCGCCACCGGCGGCGCGAATCAATTGCACCGTGCCCTCGCCACCGGCGACATCGAGGTCGGCCGCCACTACTTTCAGCCCCTGCGCGGCGAACGCCAGGGCCGTGGCCCGACCAATACCCGCCGCTGCGCCGGTGACCAAAACGACCTGGCCGGAAAACGTCATGCTCATGGTGATGCCCTCGATGGAATGCATGGATCGGATTCGCCCAGTCTAGGCACAGGCAACGGGCACGCGGCAGCACTATCAGAGGGCCGGTTGCCCACTTATCCGCGGTGGTGATGAAAGTCGCCATACGACCATCACGCCTCTGGATCGCCCCCTATTCGCTACAGCGGCAAACCTTGCGGCATCAGGGCTGAAGGTCTATCAACTAGGGTTCCATCGATCCTTGAGTGCCTGCCATGACCACCCAGACCAATCGCCAGTTTCTGCTCGCCAAACGCCCGGTGGGCGCGGCGACCCGCGAAACCTTCACCTACCAGCAGGTTCCCGTCGGCGAACCGGCGGCCGGGCAGATCCTGGTGAAGAATGAGTACCTGTCCCTCGACCCGGCCATGCGCGGCTGGATGAACGAAGGCAAGTCCTACATCCCGCCGGTGGGCATCGGTGAAGTGATGCGCGCCCTGGGCGTGGGCCAGGTGATCGCCTCGAACAACCCCGGCTTCGCCGTCGGCGACTACGTCAATGGCGCCCTGGGCGTGCAGGACTATTTCCTCGGCGAGCCGCGCGGCTTCTATAAGGTCGATCCGAAACTGGCGCCGCTGCCGCGCTACCTGTCGGCCCTGGGCATGACCGGCATGACCGCCTATTTCGCCCTGCTGGACGTCGGTGCGCCAAAAGCCGGTGAAACCGTGGTGCTGTCGGGCGCGGCCGGCGCGGTGGGCAGCATTGCCGGGCAGATCGCCAAGATCAAAGGCTGCCGGGTGATCGGCATTGCCGGCGGCCAGGACAAATGCAAGTTCCTGATCGACGAACTGGGCTTCGACGGGGCCATCGACTACAAGAGCGAAGACGTCCATGCCGGCCTCAAGCGCGAATGCCCAAAAGGCGTTGATGTGTATTTCGACAACGTCGGCGGCGACATTCTCGATGCCGTGCTCAGCCGCCTGAACTTCAAGGCCCGGGTGGTGATCTGCGGCGCCATCAGCCAGTACAACAACAAGGAGGCGGTCAAGGGCCCGGCCAACTACCTGTCGTTGCTGGTCAATCGCGCGCGCATGGAAGGTTTTGTGGTGATGGACTATGCAGCCCAGTTCGCCGCCGCCGGGCAGGAAATGGCCGGCTGGATGGCCAAGGGGCAGCTCAAGAGCAAGGAGGATATCGTCGAGGGGCTGGAGACTTTCCCGGAAACGCTGATGAAGCTGTTCAGCGGCGAGAACTTCGGCAAGCTGGTGCTGAAGGTTTGAACATGGCTCTTTGAATCGGGTTGTCTGTCCGATCGTTTCGCGAGCAAGCTCGCTCCTACAAGGGCCTATGCACTCTCTGTAGGAGCGAGCTTGCTCGCGATAGCGCGAAGCGCGCTTGCACTATCGCCGACAGCCAGCACTGCGCTGCCGGATTCAGGCCAGCTCGGCCACCACGGCCGCCAGGGCCTTGGCCGGGTCCGCCGCCTGGCTGATCGGACGGCCGATCACCAGGTAATCGGAACCGGCATCCAGCGCCTGGCGCGGGGTGAGGATGCGCCGCTGGTCGTCCTGGGCGCTGCCCGCCGGACGGATCCCCGGGGTCACCAGTTGCAGCGACGGGTGCGCGGCCTTCAGCGCCTGGGCTTCCAGGGCCGAGCAGACCAGGCCGTCCATACCGGCCTTTTCCGCCAGGGCGGCCAGGCGCAGCACCTGTTCCTGCGGCTCGATATCCAGGCCGATGCCGGCCAGGTCTTCACGCTCCATGCTGGTCAGCACGGTCACGCCGATCAGCAGCGGTTTCGGGCCGCTGCGCTGGTCGAGCACTTCGCGGCAGGCCGCCATCATGCGCAAGCCGCCGGAGCAGTGCACATTGACCATCCACACGCCCATCTCCGCGGCGGCCTTGACGGCCATCGCGGTGGTGTTGGGGATGTCATGGAATTTCAGGTCGAGGAAGACTTCAAAACCCTTGTCGCGCAGGGTGCCGACGATTTCCGAAGCGCAACTGGTGAACAGTTCCTTGCCGACTTTGACCCGGCACAGCTTGGGGTCCAGCTGATCAGCCAGTTTCAGTGCGGCGTCACGGGTGGGAAAGTCCAGGGCGACGATGATAGGAGTCTGGCAAGCGGACATGAAGGGGCTCTCAGGCAAGTCGAAATCGGCGCGGATTGTAGCGCAAGCGACGACGCTCCGGGACCCGATGATCGGTAATTCATCGCCAACGGCAGCTCCCGTATCGATAAAACCGTGCAAATGCCCGACCCTGGCGGCAATTGTGTCAAGCCCGATACACTCCCGACACGCCGGCAACACCCCGCCCGGCTACCCTCGCCAGCCGCAACACTCCCGAACAGCACTTCCAGCCCCAGGGCCGGACGCCTATGCTGAAGCCACCACCTCGCCGCCCCTCTTTGTGGCTGGCAGCCTACCTGGCAGACGATCGCACGCATGCACAACACTCCAGCTCCCCTCAATGACGATCAGAAAGCACCTGGCACGGGTGACGACAAGCGCTGGAACACCCGGGCGCTGATCGTCGACGACGATGTACCGATCCGCGAACTGCTGATCGACTACCTGTCCCGCTTCAATATCCACGCCACCGGCGTGACCGACGGCGCGGCGATGCGCCAGGCCTTGCAGGCGGAACACTTCGACGTGGTGGTGCTCGACCTGATGCTGCCCGGCGAGGATGGCCTGTCCCTGTGCCGCTGGCTGCGTAACGAATCGGACATCCCGATCCTGATGCTGACGGCCCGTTGCGAGCCCACCGACCGGATCATCGGCCTGGAGCTGGGGGCCGACGACTACATGGCCAAGCCCTTCGAGCCCCGGGAACTGGTGGCGCGGATCCAGACCATCCTGCGCCGGGTCCGCGACGATCGCACCGAGCAGCGGGCCAATATCCGCTTCGACAACTGGCGCCTGAACAGCGTGCTGCGCCAGCTGATCTCCGCCGACGGTCTTGTCGTGCCGCTGTCCAACGCCGAATTCCGCCTGCTCTGGGTGTTCATCGAACGCCCGCGCCGGGTCCTGAGCCGCGAACAGTTGCTGGACGCCGCCCGTGGGCGCTCCATCGAAGCCTTCGATCGCAGTATCGACCTGCTGGTCTCGCGCCTGCGGCAGAAGCTCGGCGACGACCCGAAATCGCCGCAGCTGATCAAGACCGTGCGTGGTGAAGGCTATCTGTTCGACGCCCGAGACATCGGCTGATGCGTGGGCGCTTCGATACGCTGTTCGGCCGCCTGTTCGGGGTACTGCTGATCGCGATCGTGCTCGCCCACCTGCTCGCCTTTTTCTGGTTCCGTCTCTACGGCCCACCTCCACGCCCGCCGGCCAGCGAATTCAGCGGCCAGCCACAGCCCGGCAGTGGGCGTTTCGAGCCACGGCCACCACGTCCCTGGTTCGGCGGCCCGATCGTGCCGCTGACGTTCCAGTTCATCTCGCTGATCATCGCCGCCTGGTACGGCGCCAAGCTGCTGACCCGGCCGATCCAGCGCCTGAGCGATGCCGCCGAGCGCCTCAGCGAAAACCTCGACAGCCCGCCGCTGGACGAGTCCGGCCCACGGGAAGCGCGGCAGGCGGCCCACACCTTCAACCTGATGCAGCGGCGCATCCAGGAGCAGGTCAAGCAACGCGGGCGCATGCTTGGCGCGGTTTCCCATGACCTGCGCACGCCGCTGTCGCGCCTCAAGCTGCGCCTGGAACAGATCGAGGACAACAAGCTGCAGGGCCAGATGCGCCAGGACCTCGACGACATGATCAGCATGCTCGACGCGACCCTGAGCTACCTGCATGAACAGCGCACCAGCGAGGCCCTGCAGTGGATGGATGTGCAGGCGCTGGTGGAGTCGCTCTGCGAAAACGCCCAAGACCAGGGCGCCGACGTGCGGACCGACGGCCATTGCGCGCCCCTGCAAGTGCAGCCGTTGGCCCTGCGTTCCTGCCTGAACAACCTGCTGGACAACGCCCTGCGCTATGCCGGGCATGCCCGTATCAGCCTGCAGGACAGCCGCGAGCAGGTGCGAATCCAGGTCATCGACCATGGCCCGGGCATCGCCGAAGACCAGCGCGAAGCCGTGTTCGAACCCTTCTACCGGCTGGAAGGCTCGCGCAACCGCAATTCCGGCGGCGTCGGCCTGGGCATGACCATTGCCCGCGAGGCCGCCGAACGCCTGGGCGGGCAACTGCACCTGGAAGAAACCCCCGGTGGCGGCCTGACCACCGTGGTGCGCCTGCCCCGCGCCTGAGTCGCCCGTTGCCGGGCGGTACCCGGCTCCCGTCCACGAACCTTGCCCCCCGGCGGCGTTCACGACGCCGCCTGATCATCCGCCACTGCTGCCAAGCAGCGGCTACAGGCGCTTGTCTTCGACCCGCGCCTGGCTCGCGCTCCAGTCGGTCAGCAGGCTGTAGGCCACGGCCAACAGGGTCGGGCCGATGAACAGGCCGATGAAGCCGAACGCGATCAGCCCGCCAAAGACCCCGAGCAGCACGATCACCAGCGGCAGGTTGCCGCCGCGGCTGATCAGGTAGGGTTTGAGCACGTTGTCGACGCCACTGATGATGAAAGTGCCCCAGATACCGAGGAACACCGCCATCCCGTATTCGCCCTTCCAGGCCAGCCAGGCGGTGGCCGGAATCCATACCAGCGGTGGGCCCATGGGAATCAGGCTGAGCAGGAAGGTGACGATCCCCAGCACCAGCGCACCCGGCACGCCGGCGATCAGGAACCCGATCAGGGCCAGGACTGCCTGGGCCGCGGCGGTGCCGATCACACCGTTGACCACCCGCTGCACCGTACCGGCCACCAGCTCGATGTAGTAGCCGGCGCGGTCGCCAATCAGCCGCTCCAGCAGCCCATGGACGAACACCGCCAGGCGCGGCCCGTCGCGATAGAAGAAAAACACGAAGACGATGCTCAGGGTCAGCTCGAGGATCCCGCCACCGATCTGCGCGCTGCGGGCCAGCAGCCAGTTGCCGACCTGCCCCAGGTAGGGCTTGATCGCCAGCATCATCGCCGCGCCCTGCTGGTCGATGCTGTTCCACAGCCCCACCAGCCGTTCACCGACGAAGGGCACGCCGGCCAACCAGCTCGGCGCTGCGGGCAGGCCATCGACCTGCACATCCTTGATAAAGGCGGTGGCGTCACGCACATGGTCGGCCAGGTTGAAGCCGAGCCAGACCAGCGGCGCCGCCACCAGCAGCATCCAACCCAGGGTCAGCACGGCCGCGGCCAGGGACTCGCGGCCATTGAGCCAGCGGGTCAGCAGGCGCATCAGCGGCCAGCTGGCAAACGCCAGGACCGCCCCCCAGAACAACGCGGACCAGAACGGCGCCATGACCCAGAAGCTGGCGCCGAACAGCACCAGAAGCAGGATCTGCACCAACAGGCGATCATTATTGAGCATTTGGCATCTCGAGAAAGGTCAACTCACCAAGCGTAGGCGAACGGTGGATACCCGTTCGCCCAAGCCCGTTCAATGCAGCGGTTCAGCGCAGCAGCTCAAGACGCAGGCCAGGGGCCTCGCGGCTGCCGCTTTCCATGCGTGCCGCCCGCACGCCCTGGCCGATCAGGGCCTGGCGCCAGGCCTCGGCATTCGGCCCGGAAACACTGACCCGCAAGGTGGTATCGAGGTTCAACCCGCGCGACAGCAAGGTCAGCCAGGTCGGCTGGGGCTCGCCGCCGAGCTTGGGCAGGTCCAGCTCGCCGGTGTCCTTGAGCTGGCGCAACAGGGTGGCCGAGGTCGGCAACAATTCGCCCAGGGGGGTGCTGGCGTCGAATTGCTCGACATGCAGGTACGCCCGGCGGTTGCCGCGGGTAATGCTGTACAGGGCCACCAGCGAATTGTCGTTGGGCGCGGCCAGGCGCAACAGCAGGTACGCCTGCTGGACATCGGCGCCATACAGCTTGGCATTGCCGAACACCTCATTGGCCCACAGGCTGCTTTCCCCGCAATCGCGGGCCTGGCACCAGAACAACAGCTCGGCGCCCTGCCCCTGCAAGGCTTCGCGAGCGGCGGTAAAGGCCGCGGTCGAGGAATGTTCCGGCGGCAACTCGTAGGTCACCGAAGTCGTGGTGCCACGAGCGCCGACCTGGCCATCGAAACGCAGCTGGCCGCTGATCTTGCGGATCGAGCCCATGGGGTAGATCCGCTCCATCTCGGCCGCCGGACGATAGTCGACGATCTGCGCGTCAGGCATGCGCGGCACGATCGGCAAGTCATGGCTGCCGGGCAAATCGGCGGCGAACAGCAAGGGGCTGACAGCGGACAACAGCAGGACACTGGATAAACGCATGGGTGCTCTCATCGGATCAGCATGGCCTGGGCGCCCTTGATGACACTGGCGTCATCCGTGCGTTGCGGGACCAGCAGCCCGCGCTGCACCGCCGGCCGCGCCTCGAGGGTCGCCATCCAGCGTTGCAGGGCCGCCAGGCCGTCCACCGAAACCCCGGACCATTCATGGCCGCGTACCCAGGGAAAGGTGGCGATATCGGCAATGCTGTAGTCGCCGGCGAGGAACTCGACCTCCTGCAAGCGGGTGTCGAGCACCTCGTACAGGCGCCGGGTTTCATGCTGGTAACGATCGATGGCGCCCTGGAGCTTTTCCGGAAAATAACGGAAGAACACGTTGGCCTGGCCCTGCATCGGACCGACGCCGCCCATCTGGAACATCAGCCACTGGATCACCCGGGAACGGCCCTGGAGATCGCTGGGCAGCAGTTGCCCGCTGAGTTCAGCCAGGTAGATGAGAATCGCGCCGGACTCGAACACGGCGAAATCGCCGTTGGCGCGGTCGACAATCGCCGGAATCCGGCCATTGGGATTGATCTTGAGAAAGCCTGGAGCCTTTTGTTCCTTCTTGTCGAAACTCAGGGCATGCACCGTATAGGGCAGGCCGAGTTCCTCGAGCACGATAGAGACCTTGTGGCCATTCGGGGTCGCAGCGGTATAGAGATCTATCATGGTTGTCTCCCATTTCAACCCGCCCAGCCTCGACAGTTGCCCGCTGCAAGTCAAGAAACGGCGAAAAACCTATTGAAACAGTCTGCAACAAGGATCGCGCCGTCTTCGTCGTTCAAGTGCAGGTGATGGCCACCGGGCAGCTGTTCCCGGCTGAAGGGTAGCCGCTCCAGCAACTCCGGGTGCTTGGCCAGCATGCCGTCGGCCGCCACCACCAGCTGGGCCGGACAGGCCAGGCGCTGGACGAACGTCAGGGCCTGCTCCTGGGTCAGGCGCAGCGGCGAAGCCAGGGTCAGGCGGCTGTCGCTGCGCCAGGTGTAGCCCCCCGGGACCGGCATCAGGCCGCGTTGCGCGAGCAGTTCGGCGGCTTCGCGGCTGACCGCGACCATGCCCTTCATCCGCGCCTCGATGGCGCGGTCCAGGGTGGCGTAGACCGGCTTGCGCTTGTCCCGCAGGTCCAGCTGGGCCTGCAGGGCCATGCCCATGCGCTCGGCGGCGTTTTCCCCACTGGCGGTCGGCGGAATCACCCCATCGATCAGCGCCAGGTGGCTCACCCGCTCGGGCAACGAGCCGGCCAGCACCAACGAGACGATCGCCCCCAGGGAATGCCCGAGCAGGCCAAAGCGTTTCCAGCCCAGCTGCTCGGCGACCTGCAAGACGTCATATACGTAATCCCAGAGCGCATAGCTGGCACCCAGGGGGCGGTGTCCGGAATGGCCATGCCCGGCCATGTCCAGGGCGACGATGCGCAAGCCGCGCAACCTGGGCGCCAGCCGCGCGAAGCTGTTGGCGTTGTCCAGCCAGCCGTGCAGGGCAATGACCGGCAAACCGTCCTCGGGGCCGAACAGGTGCGCCGCCAGCTCGATATGCGGCAGGCTCAGGCGGACTTCTTCCACCGCGGCGCTCATGCGCAGCTCCGTTCGGCGCGAGCTTCCCAGCGGCTGAAGAGTTTTTTCAGCAGGGCCGCGGTGTCCTGCGGGCGCTCCAGCGGGAACATATGCCCGCCCGGCATGCTCAGGGATTCGCCATGGGGCATGCGCCCGACACTGCTGGCGTGGTGCTTCATCACCACCCGGCTCTGGCGCCCGCGCACCACCGCCAGCGGCACCTTCAACTGCCGGGGGCGGCCCGGGCTGGTGTGCGGCACGCCGCGATAGATGCTGATCTCGGTGGCCGGGTCGAAACGCAGCCGCAAACGGCCGTCGACCTGATGCAGGCCATGTTGCAGGTAAGCGTCGAAACACTCGGGGTCGAAGCCGCGGAACAGGGTCTTGCCGGCAAAATACTTGCGCGCCGACTCCAGGTCGCTGAACTCCTCGCGGCGGCCCAGGGTCCGCCCGGCGGGGGTCAGGCGGTCGATGAAACCGAACCGCTTGGCAGCGCGAATCACCCATTGATCGGCGCGGGTCAGCACCGGCGAATCGAGCATCACCACCCCGCGATACAGCTCCGGGCAGCGCAGCGCCGCATGCAGATGCAGGACGCCGCCGAAGGAATGGCCGACACCCCACACCGGCTCGGCCTGCTGTTGCAGATGGTGGATCAGTTCGTCCACCAGGTTCAGCCAGTTGTCGTCCGCCGGAAAGCGCGGATCGTGAGCGTGCTGCTGCAAATGCGCCACTTGATACTCGGGCGCCAGGGCGGCGAACAACTTGCCATAGGTCCCCGAGGGAAATCCGTTGGCGTGAGTGAAAAACACCTGTTGCGACATACCGGCTAACTCATGAACAAAAAACGATGGCTGATTGTCCGCATGCCATTACCCGGCGGCAATGACAGTAACGGTCAAGAATGATGACACTCCGCCTCAGCCTATGGGTACCCCTCAACGTGCCGGCGGCGTCTGCCCCAGCGGCACTACGGCCATGGTCAGACGCGATACGCAGCTGGCCTTGCCTTCGTCGCTGCAGAGGCGGATATCCCAGACATGGGTGGTACGCCCGATATGAATCGCCCTGGCCACCGCCGTCACCCGGCCGGAACGCAGGCCGCGCAGATGGTTGGCGTTGATCTCCAGGCCCACGCAGTAGAACTTGCTGGCGTCGATGCACAGGTAGCTGGCCATGGAGCCGACCGTTTCCGCCAGCACCACCGAGGCACCGCCATGCAGCAGGCCATAGGGCTGGTGGGTGCGATGGTCGATCACCATGCTCGCGGTCAGGGATTCGTCGTCGAAGGACTCGAAGCGGATGTCCAGCACCTCACCGATGGTGTTTTTCTGGATCGCGTTCAGTTGCTCGATGTTCGGGGTGGTACGCCATAGGCTCATCACTGCATCCTTTTGGGTGGTTATCCGCGCTCAATCCTGCCACAGCACCGCTTCGGAGCGCTCGCTCCACTCTTTGAAGCGCTCGCCGTAGGTGGCTTCGATGACATTGCGCTTGATCTTCAGGGTCGGGGTCAGAAAGCCGTTCTCCACCGCCCAACTGTCCTTCACCACCACCAGGCGGTGCAAGCGTTCATGTTTGTCGAGCGCGCCATTGACCTCGTCAAGCAGGCTTTCCAGGCTCGCATGCAGGCCGCCACGGGCGTTGCCTGCGGCGTCCTGCAAACCGGCCGCGGACAACACGCACAAGCCCAGCGGCGCGCTCAGGCCATCGCCGACCACACACACCTGCTCGATCCGCGAATGCACCGCCAGGCGGTTCTCGATCGGCGCCGGGGCCACGTACTTGCCCTTGCTGGTCTTGAAGATCTCCTTGAGCCGCCCGGTCAGGCGCAGATTACCGTCGGCGTCCTGCTCGCCCTTGTCGCCGGTACGCAGGAAACCATCCGCGGTGACGGTTTCCGCGGTCTTCTGCGGGTCCTTGAAATAGCCGAGCATGGTCGCCCCGCTACGCACCTGGACCTCTCCGGCCTCGTCGATCCGTACCTCGACGTCCGGGCAGGGCCGGCCGATCCAGCCGGGTACATGCTGGCCGCTGCGGCCGATATGGGAATAACCGCAACTTTCGGTCATGCCGTACACCTCCAGCACGTCGAGGCCCAGGCGCTGGTACCAGTCCAGCAGGGTCTGCGGCACCGGCGCGGCGCCGGACAAGGCGACCCGCAGGGCATCCAGCCCCAGTCCGGCCAGCACCTTGTGCCCGACCCGCTTACCGATGAAGGGCAGGCCCAGCAGGAAGTCCAGGCGCTTGGCCGGGACCTTGCTGTACACGCCCATCTGGAATTTGGTCCAGATCCGCGGCACGCCGAACAGCGCCGTGGGCCGCGCCCGCTGCAAGTCGGTGAGAAAGGTCTCCAGGCTCTCGGCGAAGAACACCGTTTGCCCGGTATAGATCGCCGCCAGCTCGACGAACATGCGCTCGGCCACATGGCACAGCGGCAGGTAGGACAGCAGCCGGTCCGTCGGCCCGAGGCCGAACAGCTGGGTGCCGCGTGAAGCGGCGAAACCCAGGGTGCCGAAGCTGTGCATCACGCCCTTGGGCAGGCCGGTGGTGCCCGAGGTGTAGATGATGGTCGCCAGTTGCTCGGCGGCGGGGTTGGGGTCGTCCTGGATCGGCGAGCACTGCTGCAACTCGTCCCAGGTGAAGTCGAAGCGGCCTTCGGGGCAGATCGGCAGGCTGATGGTGGGCAACCCGGGTTTCACGCCGGGGGCCATCGCCGGCCAGTCGTCGAGCTTGCCGATGAACACCAGGGCCGACTCGGAATGTTCCAGCACCTGGGCCACCGAATCGGCGGTCAGGTTGGGATACAGGGGCACGGAAACGTGACCGGCCATCCAGATCGCCAGGTCGGCGATGATCCAGTGGGCGCAGTTCTTGGAAATGATCGCGACATGACTGCCCGGCGGCAGCTCGCGGGCGCGCAGCCAGTGGGCGGCGCAGCGGGCCTGGTGGCCGACGTCGGCCCAGGTCAGATCCTCGACCCGGCCACCGCCCAGGGGCTGGACCAGGAAACGTTGGCGGGGATGACGAGCTTCGCGCTCGTAGAACACTTCCAGCGGCAAACGAAAAGCAGCAGACATGCAACTCGCTCCTTTGTTTTTGTTCTGATCGTGAGGCTAGCCAACCAAGCACTTGCTCGGGCGACTATTCCACGCACAAAGAAACGCCGCAAGTTAAGAAATGTAGCGAAAAGAACAGATCGTCGCAGGAGCGAGACTTGCCCGCGATGAAGGCGGACGCGCTGCTTCGGACAGTCCGCGCCGCTTCCTTTCGCGGGCAAGCCTCGCTCCTATCGTTCTGGGATTCAGGCTCAGGGATTCTTGATGCTGTTGAGGGTCATCAGGCCGGCCAGCGGCCAGTCGCCTTCGAGTTCCGCCAGGCCCGCGGTGTGCATCGGCTGGGGATTGCGCAGATGGCCGTGCTGCAGGAGGCCGATCAGGTTGCCCACCAGCGGCTGGTGGCTGACCAGCAGCACGTTGTCCGCCGAGTCGAGCTGGGCGACCACCGACAGTGGGTTATTGTCCGGCGTCAGCCAGGACACGGTGCGGATGTCCGCTTCGAAGCCCAGGGCTTCGCGCACCAGCTTCGCCGTCTGCTGCGCCCGCGCATAAGGGCTGGCGATGATCGCGCTGAGCGGCTGGCCGATCAGATGCGCGGCGCTGCGCAGCGCTTCCTCGCGGCCATGCTCGGTCAGGTTGCGCTCGGCATCGCTGCGCGCATGCGGCTCGGCTTCACCGTGACGCAGCACCCAGAGCTTCACAGCTTGGGCTCCTCGTCCCGCACCGGATGGGGCGCCGGTGGCACCACATGTGGCGCTTCGCCTTCAGGCGCGCGCGGGGCCGGCCAGTCGGCGAACGGCCAAGGCTTCTGGTCGGTGTGGAAACTGCCGAAACGACCGATCTGCGCCAGGAACTGGCTCAGGCTGTCGCCGAAGTTCATCAGGCTGGCACTCGGCGAGCCGTAGATCAGCCGGTAGATCAGCTGTACCAGCACCAGCGCGCCGAGGATGAATTGCGCCACTTGCCAGACCAGCACGAACACCAGCATCCACAGCACACGCAGCAGGATGGATTCGTACTTGGCTTCGGAATTCGTATCGTTCATGTCTCGCTCCTGTCCTGCTCAGTTGAAACCACTGGGGGAGATAAAGTCGACATCGGTTTTCGGCTCGCCACGCATCAGCAGCTCGATGACCTGGTTCAGCGTGCGCCCCTCAAACAGGATGGCATGTAATCCGGCCACCAGCGGCATATATACACCCACTTCCTGTGCCTTGACCTTGAGCACCTTGAGGGTGTTCACGCCTTCGGCCACCTCGCCGAGCCGGTCCACCGCCTCTTCCAGGCTCAGGCCTTCGCCCAGGGCGAAACCGACCTGATAGTTGCGGCTCTTGGGCGACGAGCAGGTGACGATCAAATCACCAACCCCCGCCAGGCCGAGGAAGGTCATCGGGTTGGCGCCCTGGCTGACGGCGAAACGGGTCATTTCCGCCAGCGCCCGGGTAATCAGCATGCTCTTGGTGTTTTCCCCCATGCCCAAGGCCACGGCCATGCCGGCGATGATCGCGTAGACGTTCTTCAACGCCCCGCCCAGTTCGACGCCGAAGCGGTCGGCGCTGGCATAGACGCGGAAGGTCCGGCCATGCAGGGCCGCCTGCACGCGCTGGCAGAGTTCTTCGTCTTCGCTGGCGACCACGGTGGCGGTCAAGGCGTGCTCGGCCACTTCGCGGGCCAGGTTCGGCCCGGACAGCACACCGATCCGTGCTTGCGGGGCGATCTCTTCGAGGATTTCACTCATCAGCTTGAAGGTCTGCGCCTCGATGCCCTTGGTCAGGCTGACCAGCAGCTTGCCGGCGAGCAACTGCGCATGGGGCGCCAGCACCGAGCGCAGGGCGCTGGAGGGCAAGGCGACAAAACACAGGTCACTGTCGTTCAGGGTGGCCAACAGATCGGTCACCGGCTCCACCGCCGGATGAATCTTGATGCCTTTGAGGTAACGCGGATTTTCGCGATGAATGCGAATGGCCTCCGCCTGCTCCGGGTCACGCATCCACTGCCGCACCCGATGACCGTTCTCGGCCAGCAGATTGGCCACGGCGGTACCAAAGCTTCCGCCTCCCAGGACCGCGATAGGGCGCTGTTCAGTCATATGCAATCCGTCAATCCATACAGTGGCGATGGCGGCATTATACGGGGCGCCCCTGCGGCGGCCAGCCCTGTGAACAATTAGGCACAAATGCCGGGAAAACACCGATTAGGCCGGGGAATGTCGGGGTTATCGACTGGAAAACCCGGTCATCTCGGTTAACATGCGCGGCAATTACTCGTTATCAAGGCTGTGCCGTGTATCCTGGCCCTCCCCTCTCCCGCCCATCCCTGTTGCTGGCGCTGCTTTGCAGCACCCCGGTGCTGGCCGACGATCTGTTCCTGGACAGCCAGCCGCTGCCGGAAATCCTCACCGCCACCCGTCTGAAACAGTCTCCTGCGGCCGTGCCCGGCAGCATGACCGTGCTCGACAGCGAACTGATCAACGCCAGCGGCGCCCGCGATATCAGCGAGTTGCTGCGCCTGGTGCCGGGGATGATGGTCGGCAATATCAGCGGCAACCAGGCCGCAGTGAACTATCACGGCACCAATGCCAGCGAAGCGCGCCGCATGCAGGTGCTGATCGATGGGCGCTCGGTGTACCGGGCGGGCCTGGCCACCGTGGACTGGAGCGACATTCCGGTGGCCATGGAGGACATCGAGCGCATCGAGGTGTTCCGCGGCCCCAATACCGTCAGTTACGGCGCCAACGCGCTGATGGCGGTGATCAACATCATCACCCGCTCGCCCGCCAACAGCCACGGCACGCGGATCAAGGTCACCCGCGGCCAGCGCGGCATCAGCGACTGGTACGCCAGCCAGGGCACCGGCTGGGACACCGGCGACCTGCGCCTGTCGCTGTCCGGGCAGGAGGACGACGGCTTCGACAGCGATCGCAACGGTGCCGACTACCGCGACAGCCGACGCTTGAACCGCTTCAGCCTGTCGGTCAGCCAGATGCTTGACGAGCGGCAGAGCATCGACTGGCAACTCAGCGCCAAGGAAGGCAGCAACCAGCGCCCCTATACCTACCGGCCGGTGTTCTCCGGCATCACTTCGGCCGGCTACAACTCCGACGTGATCGCCAAGGACTATGCCGGCTCGCTACGCTGGAACCTCGACATCAACCCGGACCACAGCCTTTATATACAAGGCTCGGCCCAGCACTGGGACCGTCAGCAGAACTGGCGCGCCTGTGACGCCGAGGTGTCGTTCAGCCCGGAACTGACCCGCCTCTGGCAGCTCAACCCGAACTACGCCGAACTGCTGGCCCGGCACATGGACAATTTCACCGGCTCCGGCGCCCCTCCAGGCACCGCGGCCGAACAGGCCCTGGCGAACCAGGTGCTGACGCAATGGAAGGACGGCGCCAAGCGCACGGTCTGCGGGGATATCGACCAGAGCGCCCGCGAATCGCGCTACGACCTCGAACTGCAGGACACCCTGAGCCTGTCCGATGGCGTGCGCCTGGTCAGCGGCCTGAACTATCGCTACGACCGCGCCGACTCGCAAACCTATTTCAACGGCACCCTCGACGACAGCACCTGGCGCGCCTTCGGCCAGCTGGAATGGCGCGCCACCGAACACTGGCTGTTGCAGGGCGGCGCCATGTTCGAAGACTCACAGCTGAGCGGCAGCTCGCTGACCCCGCGGGTGGCGGTCAACTACCTGATCAACCCGCGCCACGGCCTGCGGGCGGTATATTCGGAAGCGATCCGCTCGCCGGACATGTTCGAGAACAACGTCAACTGGAGCTACCGGGTCACCAAGCTGAGCCCGACCGCCTACGGCCAGCCCAGCGCCCAGTACTTCGTCAAGACCCGCGGCCCGGGCAACCTCGACCAGGAACGCATGCGCTCGCGGGAGTTGGGCTACAACGGCTTTTTCGCCGATCTCGGGCTGAACCTCGACGTGAAGCTGTTCTACGACGAAATCAGCGGGATGATCAGCGAGCCGCTGCGCAACAACCAGTACATCGCCAGCAACAGCAACGCCTCACGCTTTGCCGGCAGCGAAACCCAGCTGGACTGGCGCCTGAACCCGGCGGACCGGCTGCGCCTGACGTACGCCTATGTCGACGCCGAGGCCAGCAACCCGCTGGACGAGCAATTGACCGCGCGCCACAGCGGCTCGGCGGGCTGGTTGCGCGACTGGGGCCAGGGCTGGTCCAGCGCGCTCTTCTACTATGGTTCCAGCGCGCTCAACGGTTATCGCTTCGAACGGGTCGATACCCGTGTCGCCAAGCGTATCCCCCTGGGCAAGGGCAGCCTGGAGCTGGCCGGCGTGCTCCAGCAACGGCTCGACGACGAGCCCACCACCTTTGTCGACAACAACTATGACTCGCACCACGTCCTCTACTTCAGTGCGGAGTTGACGTTCTAGCATGAGCCACCGTCAGTCAGGGATGACGCCTGCCTTGAACCGTTTCCGGGTTCGCCTGCTGCTGTTCTGTTGCCTCTGGGGTGCATTCCCCGCATGGGCGGCCCAGGTGTTGCTGACCGGCGCCGAAGACAGCGCCGGCGTGCAGGCTTTTGCCCAGGCGCTGGCGCAACAGCGGCCACAGGACGACGTGCGCTTCGAGCTCCTGGCCAACCTGCCTGCCCCCGGTCAATTGCCAGCGGGCACCCGGCTGATCCTGCTCGACCCGGCCAGCCTCGAATGGCGCCAGCAGGAGGCCCAGGGCCCGGCCACGCTGGTATTGCGCATCGGCCGGATCCAGGCTCAGCAGCGCCTGGGGGCCGCGCCCTCACCCCGGCTGAGCCTGTTATGGAGCGACCCGCCACTGGCTCGGCAATTGCGGCTGATCCGCAAGATCCTGCCCCAGGCCCGGCGGATCGGCGTGCTCTACGGCGCCGACAGCGAATTCCTGCTCAAGGAGCTGCATCAGGCCGCCCATCCCCTGGGGCTGGAAATCGTCGCCGAGCGCTGGGACGACACCAATGACAGCCGTCCGCTGCAAAGCCTGCTGAAAAGCAGCGACGTCCTGCTGGGGTTGGACGACCCGCAGCTGTACAACCCGAAAACCGCGAAGAACCTGTTATTGAGCAGCTATGCCCGGCAACTGGCGCTGATCGGCCCCAATGCCGGCTTCGTCAAGGCCGGCAGCCTGGCTAGCACCTACAGCGACCAGGACGATTGGCTGCAGGTGCTCGACGACTTGCTGGACCGACCCACGACCCACTGGCCGCGTACCCTGTATCCGCAACCGTTCAAGGTGTTGAGCAACCCGCAGGTGGCACGCTCCCTGGGCGTCGAACCGATAGACGAGAAATCGGTGGCGACCCAGCTGGCCGAAGGAGAAAAACGCCCATGACCTTCCGTCGCCGTTGGGACATCAGTACCCGCACCCAGATCATCTGCCTCGGCCCGGCGCTGCTGCTGACCCTGCTGCTGATCAGCTTCTTTACCTTCGTGCGGATCCAGGATCTGCGCCAGGAGCTGAACCACACCGGCCAGTTGATCGCCAACCAGCTGGCGCCGGCCACCGAATACGGGGTGATCTCGGGCAACAGCGAAGGTCTCGAGAGCCTGCTCAAGGCCACCCTGGCCACGCCCCACGTGCGCTTTCTCGAAGTCCAGGACAGCCGCAACAAGATCCTGGTGTACGTCGAGCAGCCTTCGGAAACCCACCACCGCTCACAGCAGGTCGAAGTGTTCCAGGCCCCGGTGCGCCTGCAACGCATCCAGCTCAGCAACGACTTTTTCCAGGACGACCCGAGCGCCAGCGTGAGCCCCAGCGAGGACTACTTGGGGCGAGTGATCGTCGGCATGTCCAACGACGCCTTCAGCCAGCGCCAGCAGGAGATCCTGTTCAAGGCCGGCATCCTCGCGCTGTTCGCCCTGCTGTTCACCTTCCTCCTGGCCCGCCGCCTGGCGGCCAGCCTGTCGCAGCCGATCAGCGCCATGGGCACCGCGGTCAAGGCCATTCAACAGGGTGACTTCAAGACCCCGCTGCCGATCGTTGACGATGCCGAGCTGGGCGATCTTTCGCGGCATATCAACAACCTGGCCGCCGGCCTCGAACAGGCCAGCCGCGAGCAACACCAGGCCATGGCCCAGTTGATCCAGACCCGCGAAGAAGCGGAGCGGGCCAACAATGCCAAGTCGGACTTCCTGGCGATGATGAGCCATGAACTGCGCACGCCCATGAACGGCGTGCTGGGCATGCTGCAACTGCTCGAAACCACCGAAATGACCGATGAACAGCACGAATACGCGGCGCTGGCCTCCGAGTCCACCGAGCACCTGCTCAAGGTGATCAACGACATCCTCGACTTCTCGCGCATCGAGCGTTCGGCCCTGGAGCTGGAGCACATCCCGTTCAACCTCGCCGAACTGATCGGCAGCTCGGCCCAGGCCTTCCAGCACAGCGCCGCGCAGCGCGGGCTCGACCTGCAGCTGCGACTGCCGCCCGGCATGGAGTCGCTGCAGGTCAAAGGCGACCCGACGCGCATCCGGCAGATCCTGGTGAACCTGATCGGCAACGCCTTGAAGTTCACCGAGCAAGGCAGCGTCACCGTCGAGCCGCAATGGCAGGCCCTGGACCATGAACTGCTGTGGTTCACCTGCAGCGTGCGCGACAGCGGGATTGGCATCAGCACCGAAAGCCTGGAACTGATGTTCAACGCCTTCCAGCAGGCCGACAGTTCGATTTCCCGGCGTTATGGCGGCACCGGCCTGGGGCTGCCGATCGCCCGCACCCTGGCCGAACGCATGGGCGGCACCCTGCGCGCCCAGAGCGAGGAAGGCCGCGGCTCGGTGTTCACCCTGGAGATCCCGCTGGCGCTGTACCAGCAAAGCCTGCCAGTGCTGGCGCCGCGGGTGCACAGCGGGCATGCCCATGGCGAAGGACGCAACGTGCTGCTGGTGGAAGACAACCCGGTCAACCAGACCGTGATCCAGGCCATGCTGCGCAGCCTGGGCTTCACGGTCAGCATCGCCACCGATGGCGCCCAGGCCATTCGCAGCGCCGAGAGCCTGATCTTCGATGCGATCCTGATGGATTGCCGGCTGCCGCTGATCGACGGCTACGAGGCCACCCGGCAGATCCGCCAACTGCCCGGATGCGCCGACCTGCCGATCATCGCCTTGACCGCCAACGCCTTGCAGGGCGACCGCGAAGCGTGTTTGTCGGCGGGAATGAACGATTACCTGGCCAAGCCGTTCAAACGCACGGATCTGCAGCAAATTCTCCAACGCTGGGTGCAGTAGCGGCCACTTATCGACCATCTGCGACTGGCGTGAAGGGCGAAAGTGCGGCAGTCTTAGGCACCCGAACAGGCCCCTCACAGGGCCTGTATAATAATTTCAGTGCACAAGTGTACATTCATGTCCCTTGTGCTGTGACTTTCACCACAACGCAATAGTCTATGAGTAGGCTGCCGGCTCGAGGCATGAACGCTTCGATCGGCCGGGAAGATTTGCCCCACCCTGCCGCATGGGACTATTGAGGAGCTCGCATGACCAAACAAAACGCCTTTACTCGGGAAGATCTGCTGCGCTGCAGTCGCGGTGAGCTGTTCGGCCCAGGTAACGCGCAACTGCCCGCCCCGAACATGCTGATGGTGGATCGCATCACTCATATCAGCCAAGAGGGTGGCAAGTACGGCAAAGGTGAATTGGTCGCCGAGCTGGATATCACCCCTGACCTGTGGTTCTTCGCCTGCCACTTCGAAGGCGATCCGGTGATGCCGGGCTGCCTGGGCCTCGACGCCATGTGGCAACTGGTCGGCTTCTTCCTGGGCTGGCAAGGCCTGCCGGGCCGCGGTCGCGCCCTGGGCTCGGGCGAAGTGAAGTTCTTTGGCCAGGTGCTGCCGACCGCTAAAAAAGTCACCTATAACATTCATATCAAGCGCGTCCTCAAGGGCAAGCTGAACATGGCCATCGCCGATGGCTCGGTCAGCGTCGACGGCCGCGAAATCTACACCGCCGAAGGCCTCCGAGTCGGCGTTTTCACCTCCACTGACAACTTCTAAGGGTTATCCGCATGCGCCGCGTCGTTATCACTGGTCTGGGCATCGTTTCGTGCCTGGGCAATGACAAAGAGACCGTCTCCGCTAACCTGCGTGCAAGTCGCCCTGGCATCCGCTTCAACCCGGAATATGCCGAAATGGGTCTGCGTAGCCAGGTTTCCGGCTCCATTGACCTCAATCTCGAAGAGCTGATCGATCGCAAGATCTATCGCTTTGTCGGCCACGCGGCGGCTTACGCCTACCTGGCCATGAAAGACGCCATCGCCGACTCCGGCCTGACCGAAGAGCAGGTTTCCAACCCGCGTACCGGCCTGATCGCCGGCTCTGGCGGCGCCTCTACCCTGAACCAGATGGAAGCGCTGGACATCCTGCGCGAGAAAGGCGTCAAGCGCGTCGGCCCATACCGCGTGACGCGGACCATGAGCAGCACCGTTTCCGCCTGCCTGGCCACGCCGTTCAAGATCAAGGGCCTGAACTACTCCATCGCTTCCGCCTGCGCCACCAGTGCTCACTGCATCGGTACCGCCATGGAACAGATCCAGATGGGCAAGCAGGACATCGTGTTCGCCGGCGGCGGTGAAGAAGAACATTGGAGCCAGTCGTTCCTGTTCGACGCCATGGGCGCCCTGTCCAGCAAGCGCAATGACACCCCGGAACAAGCCTCCCGCGCCTACGATGCCGACCGTGACGGCTTCGTCATCGCCGGCGGTGGCGGCATGGTGGTGGTCGAGGAGCTGGAACATGCCCTGGCCCGTGGCGCGAAGATCTACGCCGAAATCGTTGGCTACGGCGCGACGTCCGACGGCTACGACATGGTGGCGCCAAGCGGCGAAGGTGCAATCCGTTGCATGCAGATGGCCATGTCCACTGTCGACGCACCGATCGACTACCTGAACACCCACGGCACCTCGACTCCGGTCGGCGACGTCGCGGAAATGAAAGGCGTGCGTGAAGTGTTCGGCGACAAGGCTCCAGCCATCAGCTCCACCAAGAGCCTGTCGGGTCACTCCCTGGGCGCCGCCGGCGTTCACGAAGCGATCTACTGCCTGCTGATGATGGAAGGCAACTTCATGGCCGGTTCCGCCAACATCGACGAGCTGGACCCGGAAGTGGCCGACATGCCGATCCTGACCAAGACTCGCGAAGACGCCACCATCAACACCGTGATGAGCAACAGCTTCGGCTTCGGCGGCACCAACGCCACCCTGGTCCTGAAGCGCTGGCAGGGCAAGTAAGCCCCGCCGCTTCACCCCATGAAAAACGCCCCGACTGGTTCGGGGCGTTTTTTATTGGGCGGCTGTTTTCCCCCGCGCAAAAGCACTTACACCGAGAAACGCGCCACCAGGGTGTTCAGGTCTACCGCCAGCCGTGACAGCTCCTGGCTCGCGGCGCTGGTCTGGTTGGCCCCGGCCGAGGTCTGCATGGCCAGGTCGCGGATGTTCATCAGGTTGCGATCCACCTCCCTGGCCACCGCCGCCTGCTCCTCCGAGGCGCTGGCGATCACCGTGTTGCGCTCGTTGATCAGGGTGATCGCCCCGGCGATTTCCTCCAGCGCCGCCCCCGCCGCCTTGGCCAGCTCCAGGGTCGAGCGGGCCCGACTGTTGCTCTGCTGCATCGAGCTGACAGCCTGCTCGGTGCCCAGCTGAATGCCGCCAATCATCTGCTCGATCTCCTGGGTCGATTGCTGGGTACGATGCGCCAGCGCCCGCACCTCGTCCGCCACCACCGCAAACCCGCGACCGGCATCCCCGGCCCGCGCCGCCTCGATGGCGGCATTCAGGGCCAGCAGATTGGTCTGCTCGGCCACCGAACGAATCACATCCAGCACCTTGCTGATGCCATACACCTTCTGCGCCAGCTCTTCGACCTGGGAGGCGTTGGCAGTCACGTCGTCGGCCAGGGACTCGATGGACTGTACCGTCTGGCGCACCTGCTCACGTCCATGCTGGGCAATCAGGTCGGACTGGCGGGAGGCTTCGGACGTTGCCACGGCATTGCTGGCCACCTCCTCCACCGCGGCGGTCATCTGGTTCACCGCGGTCGCCGCCTGTTCGATTTCCTGGCTCTGCTGGTGCAGGCCGCGGGTGGCGTCCTCGGTCACGCAACTGAGCTCCTCCGAAGCGGAAGCCAACTGGCTGGAAGAGTCGGAAATACGCCGGATGGTCTCCCGCAGGCTGTGCTGCATGGCCTTGAGCGCCTGCAGCAGGCGCGCCGGCTCATCCTTGCCGCTGATACGAATGTCCTCGGTCAGGTCGCCGCCGGCCACCACCTCGGCCACGTTCAGCGATTGCGCGAGCGGCAGCACGATGCTGCGGGTAAGCAACAGGGCCAGGACAATGGTCATCAGGCCAGCCACCACGACCATTACGACCACCCAGACCTTGGCGTTGCTGAACACCGCCCTGGCCAGCTCGGTGGCCAGGTTGGCGTTGTGCCGGTTCAGGGCCACCAGTTCGTTGAGAGTGCCCGCCAGCTCATCGGCCAGTTGGCTCATCTCGCCATTGACCACCGCGACCGCATCCTCGACACGCCCCTGTTGCGACAGCGCCATTACCTGGTTCTGATGCTCGAGGTAGCGCTTCTCGGCGGCCTTGTAGCGATCGAACAGCACACGCTCTTCCGGCAGCACAATCAGCGCGTTATAGCGCTCCTGGGCCACCGTCATGCCGCGCTTGATCTCATTGAGTTTGCTTTCGTTCTGCGCCAGGGCCTGGGGGCTGCGGTTGACCAGCAAGCGCAGAGTCAGCGCACGGACCCGCAGCAGGTCCTGATTCATTTCGCCCACCGACATCACACTGGGTAGCCAGTTGTTGTCGACCTCGTCGGACTGCGCGCGCATGTTCGACATCTGCAACAGGGCGAACGCCCCCAGGCCGAACACCATCAACGCCAGCAGGCCGAAGCCCAGGCCCGCGCGCGGTGCAATGTTGAGACTCCTGATGCTCATTCTCCGGTTCCTTCCAAAAGCGCTGCATTCGCCATACAGCGGGCTGCTCTTGAAGGTATCGGGTCGCGGAAAATTTGCTTAAGACGAAAACGTGATATCAAAACGCCCAAGCACTCCGATGCCTGGGCGTAACCGATTCAGCGTACGGTAAAACGCTGCTGGACCAACAAACGGTCGCCCTGGAACACCATGAAACGCCACTCGCCGGGGATCACCTCATGACTCTCGGTGAACTCATAGGCCATGATGTCCTGCGGCGCGCCCGGCACCAGTTTCTGGGTCACTTCGAGCTTGTCGTGACGCTGGCCATCCGGGGTACGGATGCCCGGCGTGAAATACAACAGGGTCAGCGGCACATCCTCGGCCACCTTGCCGGTCAACTGATAACGCAGGCCGAACTTGGTGCCCAGCCGCGCGGGCACGATCTCGGTCTGCTCGATGTTTTCGTTGCTGCGCCGCAGCACCCGCTCACCCGACTGCAACGCGGCCTTCGGCCCCTCGAACACACCATATTCCACCGGTCCTTCGACACGGACTTCAGCACTGGCAAGGCCACTGAGCATCATCAGCGCCGCCAATGCGCTTAAACGGGTGAGGTGCATATCGCGCTCCTTGATTGAGATGGCGCGAGCCTATGACGCAGGCATGACAGGCTGATGACAAACCTGCATCGCCAGCGCCTTGGCAACGCCCGCGCATTGGAGCCACCCAGGATCAACGAGCGCGCGGCAGCACGGCGAGAAAGTTGTCCCGGGCCACCTTGCGCGCCACGGCCTCCGGCAAGGCATCGAGGAAGGGATCGAAGCCGCGCATTTCCCGCCCCAGCTTGTTGAAGCGCCCTACCACGTCCGAACCCAGCATGAAACGCTCGGGAAAACGCTCCACCAGCTTCAGCCACTGCGCCCGGGGCATGCCCTGCTCATCCAGCAGATACGGCCTGAGCACGCTCCAGGACAGATCGATGTAGAGGTTGGGATAAGACTCGAGCATCCGCGCCAGGGTCGGCAGGAGAAAATCCAGCTGCACCTGATGCCGATGGATCTCCACGCTGGTGCCCGCGTGGGCCCAGATAAAACGCGTGTGAGGGTGATTGCGCAGCGGCTCTTCGATTTCCGCCAGGTACAGCGGGTTCTTCTCGCGCTTGGAGGTGATGTTGGAATGCAGCATCACCGGCAAGTCATTTTCCGCCGCCAGGTGATAGATCCGCGTCATCGCCTCGTTATTGGCCCGTGGCGTATCGCCGGAGGTCAGCGCGGTCAGGTCGTCGTGGCGGGTGAACACCTCGCCGATGCCCTGCCATAGCCCCGGGTTGAGGTCGAGCATGCGCTGGATATGGGCGTCGGAGTTCTTGTCATTGGGGTTGAAGCCGGAGAGGAACGGATGAAAATGCTGGCGCTGCTCGGGCGTCAGACGGTTCACCGCGGCGGCGACAATCACATCGGTGGCGCTGTACCAGTAGGCCTCGGCGTCGTCGCCGGCGTAGTAGCGCGGCCGCTTGGGTTCGTCTTCATGCCATTTCTTGGCCACCGGGATACCGGAAATCATCACATGCTCGATGCGATTGTCGGCCATGGCCTTGAGCAGCTTGTCCATGCCCGCCGACTCCTGGAAAAAGTCGACGTAATGCAAGTGAGCATCGCTGTAGGCGTAGTCGCGGGCCTGGGCCCAGGCGCTCGGCAGCAGCAACAGCAAGGTGCTCAGATAGATCCAGTGCATGGGCGGGCTCCCGTCGGTTGACGCTGGGTAGACCCTGCCCCGCAGGTGACGGTTCAGAAAAAGGGGAACGCACGGCAAGCGTAATGCTCTATAACTGCACCACCTTTCAACGTCTGTTCCGACTGCCCACCACTGCCCGAGGTCCGTCATGACTATCACCGTCAACACCGAATCCAGCGAAGGTTTCCGCCACAGCATCCAGATCGATGACCATCAATTGTTCGCCGACCTGCCCAAGACCCTGGGCGGCGAAGGTTCCGCGCCGGAACCCCACGACTTCTTCGATGCCGCCCTGGGCGCCTGCAAGGCCCTGACCCTCAAGCTGTATGCGCAGAAAAAAGAGATTCCACTCACCGGCGTCACGGTCGAGGTCAAGCACGACAACAGCCAGGAGCAGAAAGGCAAATACGCGCTGCACGTCAAGCTGACCCTCAAGGGCGTGCTCACCGACGCCCAGCGTGAAGAACTGCATCGCGTCGCCGACCGCTGCCCGGTGCACAAGCTGATGACCACCGCCGAGGTGAGCATCGAGACCCACCTGTCCGAAGGCGCCTTCAGCCAATAGCGCCACGGCTCGCACAAGCGGGTTATGCTCCCGGGCATAACCCGATCAGCCTGGAATGCACCATGAACACACCACTCGTGATTCGCCCTCGCGCCGAGGACGTCGAAGGCCAACCCATCCTGCGTCCGCTGCCCTCGGCCCAATGCCGCAGCGTCGGGCCCTTCGTGTTTTTCGATCACATGCTGCAAACCCGCTACCCCGCGGGCAAGGGCATGAATATCCGCCAGCATCCGCATATCGGCCTGTCGACCCTGACCTACCTGTTCCAGGGGCAGATCCAGCACAAGGACAGCCTGGGTTCCGATCAGGTGGTGAACCAGGGGGATGTCAGCTGGATGACCGCCGGCAGCGCCATCGCCCATGTCGAACGCACCCCGCAGGCGCTGATCGACAGCGACTTCAGCATGCACGGCCTGCAGGTCTGGCTGGCTTCGCCCAAGGCTCATGAACAAGGCCCGGGGC
Source organism: Pseudomonas sp. NFACC41-3 (assembly GCF_900109505.1). NCBI lineage: Bacteria > Pseudomonadati > Pseudomonadota > Gammaproteobacteria > Pseudomonadales > Pseudomonadaceae > Pseudomonas > Pseudomonas sp. NFACC41-3. The sequence continues at coordinate 248,022 of NZ_FOAE01000001.1, read as the reverse complement.
ACTACAGCCATCACCCAGCCGCGACCTTGCCGGTCAGCGACAACCTCGGGGTCAGGATCCGCATGATCGCCGGCAGCGGTTTCTGCCTGGAATCACCGGTACCGGTGCTCTCCCCGACCCTGTATGCCGAAATACAGTTGCAGACCGCGACCACCCTGCTGATCCCTGCCGAACATGAAGAGCGCGCCCTGTACGTGCTCGAAGGCGACGCCCAGCTGGATGGCGAGCCCGTCGAGCCGCATGCGCTGGTGATCCTGCCCACCGGAACCACTCCCACCCTGTTCGCCGACAGCGATTGCCATGCCGTGCTGTTCGGCGGCGCGCCGCTGGACGGTCCGCGGCGGATCAACTGGAACTTCGTCTCCAGCGACCCGGCGCGTATCGATGAAGCCCGCCAGCGCTGGGCCGCCGGCGACTGGCCGACGGTGCCGGGGGAAAGCGAAAGAATCGAACTGCCCAAGGGCAAAGGCTCGCCGTCACCCCTGTAGCGCCGGGCGCTCGGTGATCTGGACAGGTCAAGGCTTCCCCGCCGCCTGGTTGCGCAACCAGGTACCGGCCGGCGCGAGCGGTTGCGGGTGGCCGGATCCCGGCCTATGGTCCAAGCGATGCATTGCCTGCGACCGGCGCGCGATGATTCGCCGTGGGTCGCCCATCCAGCGCAGCTTTGCGCAGCGAGGTGACGACATGCCGAACGACTCCCGTCCCGCCGTGCTCGAACTGATCGGCAACACGCCGCTGGTGCGTGTCAGCCGTTTCGATACCGGCCCCTGTACGCTGTTTCTCAAGCTTGAATCGCAAAACCCCGGTGGCTCGATCAAGGACCGCATCGGCCTGGCGATGATCGACGCCGCCGAGCGCGATGGTCGCCTGCGACCCGGTGGCACCATAGTCGAGGCCACCGCCGGCAACACCGGCCTCGGCCTGGCCCTGGTCGGCCGCGCCAAGGGTTATCGAGTGGTCCTGGTGGTGCCGGACAAGATGTCCACCGAGAAAGTCCTGCACCTCAAGGCGATGGGCGCCGAAGTGCACATCACCCGCTCCGATGTCGGCAAGGGCCACCCTGACTATTACCAGGATATGGCCGCGCGCCTGACCAAGGAGATTCCCGACGCGTTCTTCGCCGATCAGTTCAACAACCCAGCCAACCCGCTGGCCCACGAATGCAGCACCGCGCCGGAAATCTGGGCGCAGACCCAGCATGACGTGGACGCCATCGTGGTCGGCGTCGGCTCCGCCGGCACCCTGACTGGCCTGACCCGGTTCTTCCGCCGGGTGCAGCCGGACCTGGCCATGGTCCTGGCCGATCCGGTGGGCTCGGTGATGGCCGAATACAGCCGCAGCGGCGCCCTCGGCACGCCCGGTTCCTGGGCGGTGGAAGGCATCGGCGAAGACTTCATTCCATCCATCGCCGACCTCTCCAGCGTGCGCAAGGCCTATTCCATCAGCGACGAGGAAAGTTTCGAGCACGCCCGCCAGTTGCTGCGCGCCGAGGGTATTCTCGGCGGCTCTTCGACCGGTACCCTGCTGGCCGCGGCTCTGCGCTACTGCCGCGAGCAGACTGAGCCGAAGCGGGTGGTCAGCTTCGTCTGCGACACCGGCACCCGCTACCTGTCGAAGATCTACAACGACCAATGGATGAACGACCAGGGCCTGCTGCAACGCAAAGGCTACGGCGACCTGCGCGACCTGATCGCGCGGCGCTTCGAAGATGGCCGGGTGATCAGCGTGGGGCCGGACGATACCCTGCTCACCGCCTTCCAGCGCATGCGCCTGGCCGATGTGTCGCAACTGCCGGTGCTGGTGGACGGGCAGCGGCTGGTCGGGGTGATCGACGAGTCGGACATCCTGCTGGGCGTGCACGAAGATGCTTCACACTTTCGCAAGACCGTGGCCAGCGCCATGACCGATCAGCTGGAAACCCTGCCTCCCGGCGCCAGCCTGGCCGAACTGGAGGCGGAACTCGACCGTGGCTTCGTGGCGATCATCGCCGACGCTTCGGGCTTCCACGGCTTGATTACCCGGGTCGACATGCTCAACCACTTACGGAGATCACTGCCATGAGCCAACAGGATGAAACCGGCGCGCCACGCGCCTTCGCCACCCGGGTAATCCATGCGGGGCAAACGCCGGACCCTTCCACCGGGGCGCTGATGCCGCCGATCTACGCCAACTCCACCTATGCCCAGCAGAGCCCCGGGGTGCACAAGGGGCTCGATTACGGGCGCTCGCACAATCCCACGCGCTGGGCCCTGGAGCGCTGCGTGGCGGACCTCGAGGGCGGCACCCAGGCCTTCGCCTTCGCCTCCGGGCTGGCAACGATTTCCACCGTGCTCGAACTGCTCGACGCGGGCGCGCATATCGTTTCCGGCAATGACTTGTACGGCGGGACGTTCCGTCTCTTCGACAAGGTGCGCCAACGCAGCGCCGGCCATCGCTTCAGCTTCGTCGACCTGACCGATCTGTCGGCTTTCGAAGCGGCGCTGCAGGACGACACGCGGATGGTCATGGTCGAGACCCCGAGCAATCCCCTGCTGCGCCTCACCGATCTCGCCGCCATCGCGCGCATCTGCCGGGCGCGGGGCATCATCAGCGTCGCCGACAACACCTTTGCCAGCCCGTGGATCCAGCGTCCGCTGGAGCTGGGCTTCGATATCGTGCTGCACTCGACGACCAAGTACCTCAACGGCCATTCCGACGTGATCGGCGGCATCGCGGTGGTCGGGCAGAACCCCGACCTGGCCGAACGTTTGGGCTTCCTGCAGAACGCCGTGGGAGCGATCGCCGGGCCGTTCGACGCCTTCCTCACCCTGCGCGGGGTGAAGACCCTGGCGCTGCGCATGGAACGCCACTGCAGCAACGCCCTGGAGCTGGCGCAATGGCTGGAGCGCCAGCCACAGGTAGCGCGGGTCTACTACCCGGGCTTGCCGTCCCACCCGCAGCACGCACTGGCACGGCGGCAGATGCACGGTTTCGGCGGGATGATTTCCCTCGACCTGGACTGCGACCTGGCCGGCGCCAGGCGTTTTCTCGAGAGCGTGCGAATCTTCGCCCTGGCCGAGAGCCTGGGCGGTGTGGAAAGCCTGATCGAGCACCCGGCGATCATGACCCACGCTAGCATTCCCGCTGACACCCGGGCACAGCTCGGCATCGGCGATGGACTGGTGCGTTTGTCCGTGGGGGTCGAGGATGTCGAGGACCTGCGCGCCGACCTGGCCCAGGCACTGACGCGAATCTGAATGGCCGACAGGCACAAAAAAGCCCGCCTGGCGTACAAGGCGGCTCACTGAGAGCCGTATTGCATCGCCAAGCGGGCTTGTGGTTCCCGGGCTCAGCCCTTGAACACTTCATCCAGCAGGTTGTGCATCGAGGTGAAAGCGCGACGAGCGGTCTTGGCGTCGTACATCATCTTGCCCGGCACATTGGCGTGCGGATCGGTGAAGGAATGCACCGCGCCGCCGTAGCTCAGCAGTTGCCAATCCACGCCCGCGGCATTCATTTCCTCTTCGAAGGCCGGCAATTGCTCTTTCGGCACCAGCGGGTCGGAAGCGCCATGCAGCACCAGCACCGAACCCTTGATGTTCCGTGCGTCGGCCGGGTTCGGCGTATCCAGGGTGCCGTGGAACGACACCGCGGCTTGCAGCGGCGCACCACTGCGCGCCAGCTCCAGGGAGCAGCAGCCGCCAAAGCAGAAGCCGAAGGTGGCCAGCCGGGCCTTGTCCACCGCCGCCTCCTGCTGGCTCTGCAGCGCCTCGAAGGCCGCCTGCATGCGCTTGCGCAGCAAGGCCCGGTCATTCTTCAGCGGCATCATCGCGGCGCCCGCCTCGTCACCGTTGCTCGGGCGGACCTGTTGCCCGTACAGGTCGGCGATCAGCACCACATACCCCTTGGCGGCGACCGCCTCAGCGATCTTCTCCGCACCGGCGCCGACGCCCATCCAGTTCGGCGCCATCAACAGCCCCGGACGCGGGCCCTGCTGGCTGGCATCGAACGCCAGGCGGCTTTCATAGGATTGACCATCAATCTGGTAGACCAGGGAACGAACAGTGACTTGGCTCATTTCAGACTCCTGATTCAAAAACACCGGAATGAAAAAACCCGCCGAAGCGGGTTTTTATACAACGCAGTTAAACCGACAGTTCAACCAGCAGCTTGTTCAGGCGGCGCACATAGGCGGCCGGGTCTTTCAAGCTGTCGCCGGCAGCCAGGGCCGCCTGATCGAAGAGGATGTGCGACAGGTCACCGAAACGCTCGTCGCTCTGCTCGCCGTCGAGTTTCTCGATCAACGGGTGAGCCGGGTTGAATTCGAAGATCGGCTTGGAATCCGGCACCTTCTGCCCGCTGGCCTCGAGGATCTGGCGCATCTGCAAGCCCAGGTCCTGCTCGCCGATCGCCAGGATCGCCGGGGAGTCGGTCAGGCGGTGGGAAACCCGCACTTCGCTGACGGTATCGCCCAGGGCGGTCTTGATCCGCTCCACCAGGCCTTCCTTGCTCTTGGCGACTTCTTCCGCGGCCTTTTTGTCCTCTTCCGAGTCCAGGTTGCCCAGGTCCAGGTCACCCCGCGCCACGTCGACAAAACCCTTGCCGTCGAAGTCGCTCAGGTAGCTCATCAGCCACTCGTCGATGCGGTCGGTCAGCAGCAGTACTTCGATGCCTTTCTTGCGGAAGACTTCCAGGTGCGGGCTGTTCTTGACCTGCGCGTAGGTTTCGCCGGTGAGGTAGTAGATCTTGTCCTGGCCTTCCTTGGCGCGTGCCAGGTACTCGGCCAGGGAAACATTCTGCTCGCCGTCGTCGCCCTGGGTGGAGGCGAAGCGCAGCAGGCCGGCGATCTTTTCCTTGTTGGCGAAGTCTTCGGCCGGGCCTTCCTTCATCACCTGGCCGAAGTTTTTCCAGAAGCCCTTGTATTGCTCAGGCTCGTTCTTCGCCAGTTTTTCCAGCATGTCCAGCACGCGCTTGGTCAGCGCCGACTTCATGGAGTCGATGATCGGGTCTTTCTGCAGGATTTCCCGCGACACGTTCAGCGACAGGTCGTTGGAATCGACCACGCCCTTGATGAAGCGCAGGTACAGCGGCAGGAAGGATTCGGCCTGGTCCATCACGAACACGCGCTGCACGTACAACTTCAGGCCTTTCGGCGCTTCACGCTGGTACAGGTCGAATGGCGCACGGGCCGGCACGTACAACAGCGAACTGTATTCCAGCTTGCCTTCGACCTTGTTGTGGCTCCAGCTCAGCGGATTCTCGAAGTCGTGGGCGATGTGCTTGTAGAACTCCTGGTATTCCTCGTCCTTGATTTCGGTACGCGGACGGGTCCACAGGGCACTGGCGCGGTTGACGGTTTCCCATTCCTGCGCAGGCTTCTCCTCGCCCTCTGCGGCAGCGGCCTCTTTCGGCAGCTCGATCGGCAGGGCGATATGGTCGGAGTACTTCTTGATGATGTTGCGCAGGCGCCAGCCGTCGGCGAACTCGTCTTCGCCGGACTTCAGGTGCAGGACGATGCGGGTACCGCGGTCGGCCTTGTCGATGGTCGCGACTTCGAACTCGCCTTCGCCCTTGGAGGACCAGTGCACGCCTTCGCTGGCGTCAAGGCCGGCGCGGCGGCTGAAGACATCGACCTTGTCGGCGACGATGAAGGCGGAATAGAAGCCCACGCCGAACTGACCGATCAGGTGCGAATCCTTCTTCTGGTCGCCGGTGAGGTTTTTCATGAAATCGGCGGTGCCGGACTTGGCGATGGTCCCCAGGTGGGTGATCACATCGTCCCGGCTCATGCCGATGCCGTTGTCTTCGAGGGTGACGGTCTTGGCGTCCTTGTCGAAGCTCACACGGATTTTCAGCTCCGCGCCACCTTCCAGCAACTCAGGCTTGGACAGGGCTTCGAAGCGCAATTTGTCGACAGCGTCAGAGGCGTTCGAGATCAGTTCGCGAAGGAAGATTTCCTTGTTGGAATACAGCGAATGGATCATGAGGTGCAGCAGTTGCTTCACCTCGGTCTGGAAGCCCAGGGTTTCCTTTTGAGTTTCCACACTCATGGTCATCAAACTCCAATCAGATGGCATAAGCCGCGCCCGGAGGGCTTACGGCGGGATGTCCACAGAGTTGGGGGCTATACCTGAGATTTCAAGGCCCTGGACTTTCTTCGAGTTTGAAATGTGCGCGGGCGGTGGCAATCGGTTCCTCTGCGGAGCTCTGCCAGGCGGTGATGGCCACATTCGCCACCCGCCGTCCCTGGCGGCAGACCTGGCATCGGGCATAGGTATCGCGAAATTGCCCGGCACGCAGGTAATCGAGGGAAAAGTCGATGATTTTCGGCACGCCCGGCGAGCCGGTGCCAATCAACAGATGCAGGGCCGCGGCCAGCTCCATGAATCCGGCAATCACCCCACCGTGCAGGGCCGGCAGCAACGGGTTGCCGATGTTGTCGCGGTTGGCGGGCAGGCGAAACAGCAACTCATCGCCCTGCCGCGAACACTCGATGCCAATCAGCCTGGCGTAGGGAATCAATTGCAGCAGCGCGGCGTAATCGCCTTGCTGGTGGGCATGCTGCACTTGCTTCTGGAAATCGTCGCTCATGGCCGCTCGCCCTTGATGGCACCGGCAAAACCTTTGCTGCCCTTGATGCCCTTGCCCATGCGCATGAAGGTGCCCACCACATGGGCAACAGGGTGCTCGGGGTCGTCCTGATAGGCAAAACCGCGGGTGAAAATCACATCGGTGGTCACCCGGTAGCACTGGGCAAAGCCATACACGCTCTTGCCCGGCTGCGCCGGGTGCATGTAATCGATGCGCAGGTCCAGGGTCGGGCAGACCTCGAACTCCGGCAGGACGCACAACGTGGCCATGCCACAGGCGGTGTCCATCAACGAGGTCAGCGCGCCACCGTGGATCACTCCGGTCTCTGGGTTGCCGACTATCTGCGGGCTGTAAGGCAACATCAGGGTGATGCCGTCTTTTGAGGCGCTGTGCACGCTCATGGCCAATACCTGGCAATGGCGCAGCGCCGACAAAAACCGCGTCGCACGCTCAAAAACAGGGTTCTGCTCCATAAGGAAATTCTCTAGTTGGTGTCAAAACCGCTCGGTTAACGCGACAGGTAAAAGTTCCATATTGCCGGCACTTTATATATCTTTAACTTTCAAGGAACTTAACCTGTAGAGCCATGCTCGAAAGGCGAGAAGATATCTTCAATAAGGAGAAACACCCCATGCGTAAGACTTTAGCTATTGCCCTGATGCTGACCGCTTCCCTCGGTCTCGCTGCCTGCGATAAAAAATCCGAGGACAAAGCTCAAGATGCCAACCAACATGCTGAGCAAGCTCAACAGAAAATGAATGAAGCTCAGGATAAAGTGAACGAAGCTGCAAAAGAAAACGCCGAAGCAGCCAAAGATCAGGTTGAATCGAACAAAGCAGCGGCTGAAGAAGCTGCCAAGGAAGCCGCTCCTAAAACCAACTAATCCGGTTTTAGTGCAGCAAAAAGAAAGCCCGCCTAGTGCGGGCTTTACTTTGTCTGCAATAACGCTAAGCCAACAGGCTGCGAAAAGTCGGACTAAGCATCAGCAGCAATGAGCAGAGCAGACCGATAAACCAGACCAGACTGCGCTGCCAGGCAAGATCCGCCCAATAGCACAGCAGATAGATAACCCGCGTGATAACGAAGACGATCGCCAGGCCGTCGATCAACCAGCCCTGAGTCTGGGTGGTATGGGCCATCAGCACCCCGACCGCAAATAACATGAAGGCTTCGAAACTGTTCTGGTGCGCCGCCACTGCCCGGGCGCCGAACCCCGTGAGCTGTGTCTGTTGCTGGCGTGGCAGGTGATTGTCGTAGCCGCCCTGCTCTTTCATCGCCCTGGCTACCGGTATGCGCGCCACGTAAATCAACAGCGCGCTGATAAACACACACCAGAAAGCAATACTCATCAGGCTATCTCCTTGTTCGCCTCGGGCAATGGCGCCTCTGTAGGGGTATAGACCATCACGTCCAACACGTCGGAATGAAACTCCCGGCGGTACAGCACCAGCACCACGCCCGCGCTCATCAGCATGAACAGCCAGGGGCTGACGAACCAGGCCAGCATGCTCATGCCGAAGTAATAGGAACGCAGGCCGAAGTTGAACTGGTTGGCGGCCATGGAAATCACCCGCGCGGCCCGCATTGCAAAGGCTTTTCGCTCCTGTTCGGAAACATGTCGCTCACCGATCATCGGCGCCGAGCCCACGAGAATGGCCGCGAAGTTGTACTGGCGCATGCACCAGCTGAAGGTGAAGAAGGCGTAGACGAACACCAGTGCCAAGCACAGCAGCTTGATCTCCGACATGCCCTGGGAGGCCTGCTGCACCATGGGAATGTCGGCCAGCAGCGACACCGCACGCTCGGAAGCGCCGAGCACGGTGAGGATACCGGCGAGGATAATCAGGGTGCTGGAGGCAAAGAACGAGGCGTTGCGCTCCAGGTTGCCGATCACGCTGGCGTCGGCAATGCGGTTATCGCGCAGCAGCATGCGGCGCATCCAGTCTTCCCGGTACAGGTGCAGCACGCTGGCCAGGCACGCGGTATCGCGGCCCTTCCATGTGGCGTAGCGGGTGTAGCCGCCCCAGCAGATGACAAACCAGAGGGCGGCGATGAGATGGATCAGGTTGGCTTCGACGAACGACATGCAGGTTCCCGGATAGGCGTTGGCAGAGTGCGGATACAACTGGCACTGCTTCGACGTTGATCGAGGAAAAAAGACACCATCGGCCGCCCATAAAAAATGCCCCGTATCGCTGGATACGGGGCATTTTCATGGCTACTCGGTGCCCGCTTGTGACGGGCCCCGGCAGATAGCGGATTAGGCCAGGGCTTCGCTGCGCTTGCCCAGCAGGCGGTCGCAGGCTACCGCGACCACCAGGGTCATGACCGAAGGCACCAGCCACGCCAGGCCCTGCTCACTCAGTGGCAGGTGCATCAACTGGGTTGGCATCCAGTCCGCCAGGCCGGCACCCTTGAGGGCGTCGATCAGGCCGAACAGGAAGGACACCAGCATCACCGGACCGACGATGCGGCCTTGCTCATGCCAGAAGTCCTTGCAGAAGCTCAGGGCCACCAGGGCGATGCACGGCGGGTAGATGGCGGTCAGCACCGGGATGGAGAAGGCGATCAGCTTGGTCAGGCCCAGGTTGGACACCAGCAGCGAGAACGCCGCCAGGATGATCACCAGGGTCTTGTACGACAGCGGCAGTACGCGGCTGAAGTACTCGGCGCAAGCGCAGGTCAAACCGACAGCAGTCACCAGGCAGGCCAGGGAAATCAGCACAGCGAGGAAGCCGCTGCCCAGGGAACCGAAGGTGTGTTGCACATAAGCGTGCAGCACCGCCGCGCCATTGGTGGCACCGGCCGCGACTTCGTGACTGCCCGAACCCAGGCGGAACAGGCTGACATACACCAGCGCCAGGCCGACACCGGCAATCAGCCCGGCGATGATCGCGTAACGGGTGATCAGGCGTGGCGACTCGACACCGCGGGAACGGATGGCGTTGACGATGACGATGCCGAACACCAGCGCGCCCAGGGTATCCATGGTCAGGTAACCATTGATGAAGCCCTGGGAGAACGGCGCCGCAACGTATTCGGGCGTCGCGGTACCGATATCACCGGCCGGCAAGGCGAACGCGGCGATGCCCAGTACGGCCAGGGCGATGATCTTCAGCGGCGCGAGGAAACGCCCAACGGTGTCCAGCAGGCGTCCTGGGTAAAGGGAGATGAAAAACACCAGCAGGAAATACACCGAGCTATAGAGGAACAGCGCCAGCGGGCTTTCGCCGGTCAGGGGCGCCAGGCCTACTTCGAAGGACACGGTCGCGGTACGCGGCGTCGCGAACAACGGGCCGACCGCCAAGTAGCAGACCGCCGCCAGCAGGCCACCGGCGATCTTGCCGATCGGGCTGCTCAGCGCGTCCATCGCCCCGCCGACCTTGGCCAGCGCAACGACGGTCACCACTGGAAGGCCCACGGCGGTGATCAGAAAACCCAGCGCCGCGATCCAGACGTTAGGTCCGGACTGCAAGCCAACGATAGGCGGGAAGATGATATTGCCGGCCCCAACGAACAGGGCAAAGGTCATAAAACCCAGTGCCAGAATGTCCTGGCCTTTCAACACTTTCATTAAGGAAATACCACACTACTGAATCGGAATTTAGAGAGGGATTTCCCTTATGGGTGAGGGAAATGCTGTCGGTCCGTATAGGACTGACCCGTTTAGCGCGCGGCTTCCTTGTGGGACGCAGACGCAAAAGAGGCGGCTAGACTACCGAATTTGTAAGACAAACGCACTGTTAGAGGGCGAACTGTCCGATCAGCGACATTTGCGTGTCGCGTTTATGTAGATAAATAGCCGTTTGCCATGATCACGCCCCTTCCCGACAGCCAGAAAGCACAAAGGCCACCCGAAGGTGGCCTTTGTTGGTGGAGCGTCAGCTAAGCGCGAGGCTTACTTGACAGCCCAGCCAGTCAGCTCGGCCAGGGCCTTGCCGATGTCTGCCAGCGAACGCACGGTTTTCACGCCTGCGTCTTGCAGAGCAGCGAATTTCTCGTCTGCAGTGCCTTTGCCGCCAGAGATGATTGCGCCAGCATGGCCCATGCGCTTGCCCGGAGGAGCAGTCACACCAGCGATGTAGGAAACAACCGGCTTGGTCACGTTAGCCTTGATGTAGGCAGCCGCTTCTTCTTCAGCCGAACCGCCGATCTCACCGATCATCACGATCGCTTCGGTCTTCGGGTCTTCCTGGAACAGCTTCAGGATGTCGATGAAGTTGGAGCCTGGGATCGGGTCACCACCGATGCCGACGCAGGTGGACTGACCGAAACCGGCGTCAGTGGTCTGCTTCACGGCTTCGTAAGTCAGGGTGCCGGAACGGGAAACGATACCGACCTTGCCTGGCAAGTGAATGTGACCTGGCATGATGCCGATCTTGCATTCGCCTGGAGTGATCACGCCTGGGCAGTTAGGGCCGATCAGGGTAACACCCAGCTCGTCGCACTTAACTTTAGCGTCCAGCATGTCCAGGGTAGGAATGCCTTCGGTGATGCAGACGATCAGCTTGATGCCGCCGAAAGCCGCTTCCAGGATGGAGTCCTTGCAGAAAGGAGCTGGAACGTAGATCACGCTGGCGGTGGCGCCAGTGGCAGCTACAGCGTCTTTCACGGTGTTGAAGACAGGCAGGCCCAGGTGCTCGGTGCCGCCTTTGCCCGGAGTTACGCCGCCAACCATCTTGGTGCCGTATTCGATGGCTTGCTGGGTGTGGAAACTACCTTGCGAACCGGTAATACCCTGGCAGATAACTTTGGTGTCTTTATTGATCAGGACGCTCATTATTTGCCCTCCGCAGCTTTGACAACTTGTTGAGCAGCGTCGGTCAGGCTGGTAGCAGCGATGATGTTCAAGCCGCTTTCTGCCAGTACTTTAGCGCCCAGTTCAGCGTTGTTGCCTTCAAGGCGAACAACAACCGGGATTTTCACGCCGACTTCTTTCACTGCACCGATGATGCCTTCGGCAATCATGTCGCAACGAACGATGCCGCCGAAGATGTTGACCAGTACTGCAGCGACGTTGGTGTCGGACAGGATGATCTTGAAGGCTTCGGTCACGCGCTCTTTGGTAGCACCACCACCTACGTCGAGGAAGTTGGCTGGCTTGCCGCCGTGCAGGTTGACGATGTCCATGGTACCCATGGCCAGGCCGGCACCGTTGACCATGCAGCCGATGTTGCCTTCCAGCGCTACGTAGTTCAGTTCGAACTTGGCAGCGTGCGCTTCGCGCGGATCGTCCTGCGACGGATCGTGGAAAGTCTTCAGCTTAGGCTGGCGGTACATGGCGTTGGCGTCGATGTTGATCTTCGCGTCCAGGCAGTGCAGATCGCCATCAGCCTTGATCACCAGCGGGTTCACTTCCAGCAGTGCCAGATCGTGGTCCTGGAACAGCTTGGCCAGGCCGACGAAGATCTTGGCGAACTGAGTGACTTGCTTGCCTTCCAGGCCCAGCTGGAAAGCCAGCTCGCGACCCTGGAATGGCTGAGCGCCAACCAGCGGATCGATAGTAGCCTTGAGGATTTTCTCAGGGGTGTCGTGAGCGATTTTCTCGATGTCCACGCCACCTTCGGTGGAAGCCATGAACACGATGCGACGGCTCGAACGGTCGACGACAGCGCCCAGGTACAGCTCTTTAGCGATATCAGTGCACGATTCAACCAGGATCTTGGTGACTGGCTGGCCATTGGCGTCAGTCTGGTAAGTCACCAGACGCTTGCCCAACCACTGTTGAGCGAATGCTTTAGCGTCTTCTTTGCTGCGAACCAGCTTTACGCCGCCCGCTTTACCGCGACCACCGGCGTGAACCTGGGCTTTAACAACCCACTCGGAGCCGCCGATCTTGTCGCAAGCTTCTGCTGCTTCTTCCGGGGTGTCTACCGCGTAGCCTTTGGATACTGGCAGGCCGTATTCAGCGAACAGCTGCTTACCCTGATACTCGTGAAGATTCATGCTTTTTACCGTCTTCGTTAGGTACTGCGCATTCGGCGCTGCGCTCTTGATGAGTGCCGCGCCACCTGTGACCGCTCCTCACCGGACTCCCCTGCCCCGCCTCCGCAGCCTGGGCTGCGGCACAGCGCATGAAGATTCCCGTGAGGTCGAGTCCAGCGGACGTTCCGCGGTGAGTCTTGCTCGCAAGGCTCACGACGGGCAATCCGCCGTGGTTTCTTATTGTCTTAACGCTTTTTGCGGTTGGCGATGTGGATGGCGCCGCCATTCACTGCCAGTGCTGCTTCATGCAGGGCTTCGGACAGGGTTGGATGGGAGAAAACCATCATGCCCAGGTCTTCGGCGCTGGTGCCGAATTCCATGCCGATCGCACCTTGCTGAACCAGTTCTGCCGCACTTGGGCCGATCACGTGAACGCCCAGTACACGGTCAGTCTTGGCATCAGCGATGACTTTTACGAAACCGCCGGTGTCGTTGGCTGCCATGGCACGGCCGCTGGCTGCGAACGGGAAGGTGCCGACGTTAACTTCAACGCCTTCAGCTTTCAAGGCCTGCTCGGTCTTGCCGACCCACGCGATTTCCGGGTGAGTATAAATAACCGAAGGGATCAGGTCATAGTTCATCTGAGCCTTGTGGCCCTTGATGCGCTCGACGACCATGACGCCCTCTTCCGAGGCCTTGTGAGCCAGCATCATGCCGCGAACCACGTCGCCGATCGCGTAAACGCCCGGTACGGTGGTGGCGCAGTGATCGTCGACGTGCACGAAACCGCGCTCGTCGAGGGTCACGCCGCAATCGGCAGCCAGCAGATCAGTGGTCACTGGACGGCGACCAACGGCTACGATCAGCTTGTCGAAAGTGATGTTCTGTTCGCCGTTGGCATCGGTGTAGGTCACGACCACTTCTTCGCCGTTGACCTTGGAGCCGGTGACGCGAGCGCCCAGCTTGATGTCCAGACCCTGTTTGGTCAGGGTTTTCAGCGCTTCCTTGGAGACGGCGGTGTCGGCAGCCATCAGGAAGGTGTCCAGGGCCTCGAGGACAGTCACTTCAGCGCCCAGACGGGACCATACCGAACCCAGTTCCAGACCGATCACGCCAGCGCCGATCACGCCCAGGCGTTTTGGTACGGATTGGAATTCCAGGGCGCCGGTGGAGTCGACGATCACCTTCTGATCGACCGGAGCCGGTGGAATGTCGATTGGACGGGAGCCTGGCGCCAGGATGACGTTCTCGGCTTCGATCACTTCCACCGAGCCGTCTGGCTTGGTGACTTCGACTTTCTTGCCGGCCAGCAGTTTGCCGTGGCCCTGGATGGAGGTCACGCCGTTGGCCTTGAACAGGGTGGCAACACCGCTGGTCAGGTTTTTCACGATGTTGGCCTTGCGGCCGACCATCGCAGGCACGTCCATGGACACGCCAGCGTGGCTGATACCGTGGATCGCGAAACCGTCTTGGGCTTCGTGGAATTTCCAGGAGCTGTCCAGCAGCGCCTTGGAAGGGATGCAGCCGACGTTCAGGCAAGTACCGCCGAGGGCCAGCTTGCCCTCCTGGTCGGTATATTTCTCGATGCAGGCAGTCGTGAGGCCGAGTTGCGCAGCTTTAATGGCAGCTACATAGCCGCCAGGGCCTGCGCCAATCACTACCACGTCGAATTTCTGAGTCATGTGTCATTCCTTCTCGAATCAAACCGGACGGCCTCTTGTGGAGGCCGTCGTGGGACGAAGCTGTTCGTTTCGGCGAAAGGCCGATCATCGCTGATCGGCCCATGCTACGAAATCAGATATCCAGCAGCAGACGAGCCGGGTCTTCCAGCAGGTTCTTGATGGTAACCAGGAAGGTCACTGCTTCTTTGCCGTCGATCAAACGGTGATCGTAGGACAGAGCCAGGTACATCATCGGACGGATAACCACCTGACCGTTGATCGCCATAGGACGCTGCAGAATGTTGTGCATGCCCAGGATCGCCGCTTGTGGCGGGTTGACGATCGGAGTCGACATCATCGAACCGAAAGTACCACCGTTGGTGATGGTGAAAGTACCGCCGGTCATCTCTTCCATCGACAGTTTGCCGTCACGGGCTTTCTTGCCGAAGGTGGCGATGCCGCCTTCGATTTCAGCCAGGCTCATCAGTTCGGCGTTACGCAGAACCGGAACCACCAGGCCGCGGTCGCTGGACACGGCAACACCGATGTCGGCGTAGCCGTGGTAAACGATGTCGGAGCCGTCGATCGAGGCGTTGACCGCGGGGAAACGCTTCAGCGCTTCGGTAGCAGCCTTGACGAAGAACGACATGAAGCCCAGGCGTACGCCGTTGTGGGACTTCTCGAACAGATCCTTGTACTTCGAACGCAGGGCCATGACTTCGGTCATGTCGACTTCGTTGAAAGTGGTCAGCATCGCCATGTTCGACTGGGCTTCGACCAGACGCTCGGCAACCTTGGCACGCAGGCGGGTCATCGGAACGCGCTTCTCGACGCGGTCGCCAGCAGCGAACACCGGAGCAGCGGCGGCAGGAGCAGCGGCCTTGGCAGGCGCGGCAGCCGGAGCGGCTTTCTTGGCAGCAACGGCGGCAACCACGTCTTCCTTGGTCACGCGGCCGCCTTTGCCGGTACCGGCAACGGAAGCGATGTTGATGCCGTTCTCTTCAGCCAGCTTGCGCGCGGCTGGAGCAGCGATTGGATCGTCTTCGCCTTCGGCGGCAGGAGCTGCGGCCTGGGCGGCAGCCGGTGCGGCAGCGGCTGGAGCAGCAGCGGCGGCAGCGCCTTCGGCGATGGAGCCCAGGACTTCGTCGGACAGAACGGTGTCGCCTTCGTTCTTGACGATAGCGCCCAGCACGCCGTCAGCGGTGGCCAGAACTTCCAGCACGACCTTGTCGGTTTCGATGTCGACGATCAGTTCGTCGCGCTTGACGGCGTCGCCCGGTTTTTTGTGCCAGGTGGCAACGGTGCCATCGGCAACCGATTCCGGGAAAGTGGGGGCTTTGATCTCGATAGCCATTATCTGTGGTTCCTTAAATTCGGTTTCAGGTGCGCGAAGGCGTTAAACGGTGAAAGCATCTTGCAGCAGTTTTTCCTGCTGCTCGGCGTGCATCGACGCGTAACCGCATGCTGGTGCAGCAGAGGCTTCACGGCCCGCGTACTCGAGTACGAGCGACTTGTCGTGATTGCCAACGATGCGGCGCATGTGGTGCTGGCTGCAGTACCAGGCACCCTGGTTCATCGGCTCTTCCTGACACCAAACCACATGCTTGAGGTTGGTGTACGGAGCCAGGACTTCGTTCAAGTCGTCCTCAGGGAATGGGTACAGTTGCTCGATACGCACGACGGCGATGTCGTCGCGGCCTTCGGCACGGCGTTTTTCCAGCAGGTCGTAGTAGACCTTGCCGCTGCACAGAATCAGACGATTCACGTCTTTTGGATCCTGGGCATCGATTTCCGGAATAACGGTCTGGAACGAACCTTCCGCCAGATCTTCCAGGGTCGAGATGGCCAGTTTGTGACGCAGCAGCGACTTCGGAGTCAGGACCACCAGCGGCTTGCGCAGCGGGCGAATCACCTGACGACGCAGCAGGTGGTAGATCTGGGCCGGGGTGGTCGGCATGCAGACCTGGATGTTGTGCTCGGCGCACAGCTGCAGGTAACGCTCCAGACGAGCCGAAGAGTGCTCCGGACCCTGACCTTCATAACCGTGCGGCAGCAGCATGGTCAGGCCGCAGAGACGGCCCCACTTGTGCTCGCCACTGGTGATGAACTGGTCGATCACCACCTGGGCACCGTTGGCGAAGTCGCCGAACTGGGCTTCCCAGATCACCAGCGCGTTTGGCGTGGTGGTCGAGTAACCGTATTCGAACGCCAGTACGGCTTCTTCGGACAGGAACGAATCGTACAGATCGAAACGTGGCTGGCCGTCGTACAGGTGCTGCAGCGGAATGTAGGTGCTGGCGTCTTTCTGGTTGTGCAGGACCGCATGACGGTGCGAGAACGTACCGCGACCGATGTCCTGGCCGGTCATGCGGATCGGGTGACCTTCGAACGCCAGGGTCGCGTATGCCATGGTTTCGGCATAACCCCAGTTGATCGGCAGGCCGCCGGCTTGCATCTTCTGACGGTCTTCGTAGATCTTCGCGACCTGGCGCTGGACCACGAAGCCTTCCGGCAGCTCCAGCAGCTTGGCGGACAGTTCCTGCAGGGTCTTCAGATCGAAAGTGGTGTCGTGACGTGCAGTCCAGGCGTGGCCCAGATATGGACGCCAGTCCACGAACAGCTCTTTGTTCGGCTCTTTGACCAGGCTCTTCACGACGTGCAGGCCGTTGTCCAGCGCGTTGCGGTATTCGTCAACTTTCGCCTGAACACGCTCGGCGTCGAGCACGCTTGCCTGGACCAGACGATCGGCATACAGCTCACGGGTGGTGCGCTGCTTGGCGATCTGCTGGTACATCAGAGGCTGGGTGCCGCTTGGCTCGTCCGCTTCGTTGTGACCGCGACGACGGTAGCAGACCAGGTCGATCACCACATCGCGCTTGTACTGCATGCGGTAGTCGATGGCCAGCTGGGTCACGAACAGTACGGCTTCCGGATCATCACCATTCACATGGAGGATCGGCGCCTGGATCATTTTCGCGACGTCGGTGGCGTACTCGGTGGAACGCGAGTCCAGCGGGTTGCTGATGGTGAAACCGACCTGGTTGTTGATCACGATGTGCACGGTGCCGCCGGTCTTGAAACCGCGGGTCTGCGACATCTGGAAGGTTTCCATCACCACGCCCTGACCTGCGAAAGCAGCATCACCGTGGATGGAGATTGGCAGAACCTTGTCACCGGTCTGGTCGTTGCGGCGATCCTGACGGGCGCGCACCGAACCCTCGACCACTGGCGAAACGATTTCCAGATGGGACGGGTTGAAGGCCATGGCCAGGTGAACTTCACCGCCGGTGGTCATCACGTTGGACGAGAAGCCCTGGTGGTATTTCACGTCACCGGAGCCCAGCTCGACCTTCTTCTTGCCTTCGAACTCGTCGAACAGCTCGCGCGGGTTCTTGCCGAAGGTGTTGACCAGGACGTTGAGGCGACCACGGTGGGCCATGCCGATCACGACTTCCTTGGTGCCGTAGGAACCGGAACGCTGGATCAGCTCGTCGAGCATCGGGATCAGGCTTTCGCCGCCTTCCAGGCCGAAACGCTTGGTGCCCGGGTACTTGGTGCCCAGGTATTTTTCGAGGCCTTCAGCTGCTGTGACGCGCTCGAGCAGGTGACCCTTGATATCCGTGGAGTAGGTCGGACGGCCGCGTACGCTTTCCAGACGCTGCTGGAACCACTGGCGCTGCTCGGAATCGGTGATATGCGTAAATTCAGCGCCGATGGTGCGGCAATATGTCTGCTGCAACGCTTCGTGAATTTCGCGTAGGCTCGCTTCCTCTTTGCCGATGAACAGGTCGCCGGCACGGAAGGTCGTATCAAGATCGGCATTGGTCAAGCCGTAATGATTGATTGACAGGTCTGCAGGTGCAGGACGCTGCCACAGCCCCAGCGGGTCCAGCTGGGCTGCCTGGTGGCCACGCATACGGTAGGCCTGGATCAATCGCAGCACTTCAACTTGCTTCTTCTCGTGCTCGCTGCTCACGCTACCGGCGGATACCGGCTGGGCGCGGCGCTGGTTCTTTGCCAGCAACACGAAATGATCGCGGATTGTCGAGTGCGAAACATCGATGGCAGTGCTGCCGTCGGTAGGCAACTTCTGGAAGTAAGTGCGCCACTCTTCTGGCACAGCGTTAGGGTCGTGCAGGTAGAGCTCGTAGAGCTCTTCCACATAGGCAGCGTTACTACCGGATAGGTAGGCGCTGTTCCACATGCGCTGCATCACGCTTTCTTGCATGCTTGGTCACCCTCGGTTAGGGGAACACCACCGGCGAAGACACCGAGCAAACTTGCAAAAGTCCGAGTGCAGCGACCAAAACAAGCCACTTAGGATCACGCTGATAGTCCGGGTACCAGCCCGGATGCCCCTGCTTGTCTCATTTCTTCAAAATACGAGCGGCAACTTTGTGAGCTGCTGCTCAGCTTAAAACTACGGCGCCGGTTGAAGCCTGCGCCGTAGCCTCTACGGGTACAGCGGTCCTGCCTTTACAACAACTGGGTTACAGCAGCTGAATCACACGCCGCTCGAGAGCAGCATGTTACGTATGTGACCGATGGCCTTAGTCGGGTTCAGGCCTTTCGGACAAACGTTGACGCAGTTCATGATGCCGCGGCAGCGGAATACGCTGAACGGATCATCCAGCGAAGCCAGGCGCTCGGACGTCTTGGTGTCGCGGCTGTCTGCCAGGAAGCGATAGGCTTGCAGCAGGGCAGCTGGACCCAGGAACTTGTCCGGGTTCCACCAGAAGGACGGGCAGGAAGTCGAGCAGCAAGCGCACAGGATGCACTCGTACAGACCATCGAGCTTTTCGCGCTCTTCAGGGGACTGCAGACGCTCGATGGCCGGAGCCGGCGTGTCGTTCTGCAGGAATGGCTTCACCTTCTCGTATTGCTTGTAGAAGATGCTCATATCGACGACCAGGTCACGGATAACCGGCAAACCTGGCAGCGGACGAACAACCAGCTTGTTGTTCTTCACCACGGCAGACAGCGGCGTGATACAGGCCAGGCCGTTCTTGCCGTTGATGTTCATGCCATCGGAACCGCAAACGCCTTCACGGCAGGAACGACGATAGGAGAAACCTTCGTCCTGCTCTTTGATCAGCGCCAGTACGTCCAGCACCATCAGATCCTTGCCACCGGTGTCGACCTGGAAAACCTGGGTTTTCGGCGCGGAGTCGGTGTCAGGGTTGTAACGATAAACTTCGACTTGCAACATATCGATCACCCTTTAGTAAGTCCGGACTTTTGGTTCAAAAGTCGGAACAGTCTTCGGCGAGAAGTTAACGGCACGCTTGGCAACGCGCTTCTCACCCGGGAAGTACAGGGTGTGGCACAGCCAGTTTTCGTCGTCGCGGTCTTCGAAGTCTTCACGGGCGTGGGCGCCGCGGGACTCTTTACGCACTTCGGCAGCGATGGCAGTGGCTTCGGCCACTTCCAGCAGGTTCTGCAGTTCCAGTGCTTCGATACGTGCGGTGTTGAACGCCTGCGACTTGTCGTTGATCTTGACGTTGGCGATGCGGGTACGCAGCTCGGCCAGCTGGGCGATGCCCTTCTGCATGTATTCGCCGGTGCGGAATACGCCGAAGTAGTTCTGCATGCAGCTTTGCAGCTCGCGACGCAGGGTAGCCACGTCTTCGCCGTCGGTACGCTCGTTGAGGGCGGACAGACGTGCCAGGGCCGCATTGATGTCGGCGTCGGTGGCGTCGTCGTATTCGATACCGTCGGTCAGCGCTTTTTCCAGGTGCAGGCCGGCAGCGCGGCCGAATACCACCAGGTCGAGCAGCGAGTTGCCGCCCAGACGGTTGGCACCGTGAACCGATACGCAAGCCACTTCACCCACCGCGAACAGGCCAGGGATGATTTCGTCGTTGCCTTCGGCGTTCTGGGTGATCGCCTGACCATGAATGTTGGTGGCAACGCCGCCCATCATATAGTGGCAAGTCGGAACAACCGGAACCGGAGCAACCACCGGGTCAACGTGAGCGAAAGTCTTGGACAGTTCGCAGATGCCTGGCAGACGGCTGTGCAGCACTTCCTCACCCAGGTGGTCGAGCTTGAGCATCACGTGGTCGCCATTCGGACCGCAACCGTTGCCAGCGATGATTTCCTTAACCATCGAACGGGCAACAACGTCACGACCGGCAAGGTCCTTGGCGTTCGGAGCATAACGCTCCATGAAACGCTCGCCGTGCTTGTTGATCAGGTAACCGCCTTCACCACGGCAACCTTCGGTAACCAGTACACCGGCGCCGGCGATGCCGGTCGGGTGGAACTGCCACATTTCGATGTCTTGTACCGGCACGCCGGCACGCAGCGCCATGCCGACACCGTCACCGGTGTTGATCAGGGCGTTGGTGGTGGATGCGTAGATACGCCCTGCACCGCCAGTCGCCAACACGGTGGCTTTCGCGCGGATGTAGGTGGTTTCGCCGGTTTCGATGCAGATCGCGATCACACCGACGAACGCGCCGTCCTGGTTCTTCACCAGATCAACAGCGTAGTACTCGTTCAGGAAGGTGGTGCCGGCTTTCAGGTTGCCCTGATAAAGGGTGTGCAGCAGCGCGTGACCGGTACGGTCAGAAGCCGCGCAGGTACGGGCAGCCTGGCCGCCTTTACCGTAGTCCTTGGACTGGCCGCCGAAAGGACGCTGGTAGATACGACCGGTTTCGGTGCGGGAGAACGGCAGACCCATGTGGTCCAGTTCGAAAACCGCGGCCGGGCCTTCCTGACACATGTATTCGATAGCGTCCTGGTCACCGATATAGTCGGAACCCTTGACGGTATCGTACATGTGCCAGCGCCAGTCATCGTTCGGGTCGGCCGACGCGATGGCGCAGGTGATGCCGCCCTGGGCCGACACAGTGTGCGAGCGGGTCGGGAACACCTTGGTGATCACTGCAGTCTTGTGGCCGCCCTGGGCCAGCTGCAATGCGGCACGCATGCCGGCACCGCCGCCACCAATGATGATGGCGTCGAAAGAAATCGTTGGAATGTTAGCCATGAATCAGATACCCCAGAGAATCTGCACACCCCAGACGAAGTAGGCGAACATTGCAACGCCGCATACTGCCTGGAAAAGGAAACGTACTGCAGTCGCCGATTTGCCCAGCGCCATCGGCGTCAGGTAGTCGGTCGAAATGGTCCACATGCCGACCCAGGCGTGAGCGCCCAGAGCAACCATGGCCAGCAGGCTGAAGATACGCATCCAGTTGTTGGAGAACAGTGCGTGCCATTGCTCGTAGCCAAGGCCCGGGTTCGCAACGAGGTATCCGATCAGGAAGATGAAATAAGCCGCGAGAACGACCGCAGACACACGTTGTGCCATCCAGTCATAGAGGCCCGAACGCGACAGGTTCGTGACGTTAGTTACCATATCCAAACTCCTGCCAGAACGATTACCACCACGGATACGGCGATAACGATTTTAGAGCCCAGCTTGCCGCCTTCCAGCGTCTCACCGATGCCCATGTCCATGATCAAATGGCGCACACCGGCAACCAAGTGATACAGCAAGGCGGACAGGATGCCCCAAATCACTAGCTTGGCTAGCGGACTGGTCAGACACGCTTTCACCTCGCCGAAGCCTTCCTCAGAGCTGAGCGACTTGTCCAATGCATAAAGCATGATGGCAAGGCTCACAAAGAGGATGACACCGGAAATACGGTGAAGGATGGACGTGTAAGCAGTGACTGGGAGTTTGATGGTCCTTAGGTCTAGGTTTACAGGTCGTTGGCTATTCACGGCTTTTTTCACACTGAAGAGCCCCTAACAATCAGGGCAAAGTTGTTGGGGAGTGCACTGGTCAGGTACCCACCACCCAGGGAGTGACGACCCCCATCAAACCGGGCCCGAAAGCCCATGGCGGTCGGTGGCCGAGTATAGACAGTTAGGCTACTAATGACAACGCAATCACCTTCCCCTAATAGCTCATTGCGTTAGGCGGATAAAAGGCGTAAATGGCGGGGAATTTCGAGGAAAAAGTCCGGTTAAAGCCTTCTGGGGCAAGACTTTAGGCAAATTGACATTCGGATTTATCTCACTATAGTGGTGCGGGCCCTGCGTGGGGGGTCTGTCTGATGATTTCAAGCATAAATAGGAGGCCACATGGCTGACAAAAAAGCGCAGTTGATCATCGAGGGCGCAGCCCCCGTCGAGCTGCCCATTTTAACCGGCACCGTTGGTCCCGATGTAATCGATGTTCGGGGCTTGACGGCCACGGGCCGCTTCACCTTTGACCCGGGTTTCATGTCGACCGCCTCCTGCGAGTCGAAAATCACCTATATCGACGGCGACAACGGCATTCTGTTGCACCGCGGCTACCCGATCGAACAGTTGGCTGAAAAGTCGGACTACCTGGAAACCTGCTACCTGCTGCTCAACGGCGAATTGCCGACCGCAGAACAGAAGGCCCAATTCGTCGGCAACGTGAAGAACCACACCATGGTTCACGAGCAGTTGAAGACCTTCTTCAACGGCTTCCGTCGCGACGCCCACCCGATGGCGGTCATGTGCGGCGTAGTCGGCGCCCTCTCTGCCTTCTACCACGACTCCCTGGACATCAATAACCCGCAGCATCGCGAAATCTCCGCGATCCGCCTGGTTGCCAAGATGCCGACCCTGGCCGCGATGGTTTACAAGTACTCCATGGGCCAACCCATGATGTACCCGCGCAACGACCTGTCGTACGCGGAAAACTTCCTGCACATGATGTTCAACACCCCGTGCGAGATCAAACCGATCAGCCCGGTGCTGGCCAAGGCAATGGACCGGATCTTCATCCTCCATGCCGACCACGAGCAGAACGCATCGACCTCCACCGTACGCCTGGCGGGCTCCTCGGGCGCCAACCCGTTCGCCTGTATCGCTGCCGGTATCGCCGCACTCTGGGGCCCGGCTCACGGCGGCGCCAACGAAGCGGTACTGACCATGCTCGACGAAATTGGCGATGTCTCGAACATCGACAAGTTCATCGCCAAGGCCAAGGACAAGAACGATCCGTTCAAGCTGATGGGCTTCGGTCACCGCGTCTACAAGAACCGCGACCCGCGCGCCACCGTGATGAAGCAGACCTGCGACGAAGTGTTGAAGGAACTGGGCATCACCAACGATCCGCAACTCGAACTGGCCATGCGCCTGGAAGAGATCGCCCTGACCGACCCGTACTTCATCGAGCGCTCGCTGTACCCGAACGTCGACTTCTACTCGGGGATCATCCTCAAGGCCATCGGCATTCCGACCAGCATGTTCACCGTGATCTTCGCCCTGGCGCGTACCGTCGGCTGGATCTCGCACTGGAAAGAAATGCTCTCCAGCCCTTACAAGATCGGCCGTCCTCGCCAGCTGTACACCGGCTACGAGTCGCGCGACATCACCAAGCTGGAAGACCGCAAGTAAGACCTGTTGCCTTGCGCTAACGTCTTGACTGCAGCGGATACGGCCTCTTTATAGAGGCCGTATTTGTTTGTGCTCCCCTCCCCCGCCATTTCCCTGTAGCTGCCTGCATTCGGCCGCACAGCGGATGTGGAATGCCAACGCCACATCACTCTCACGCTGAACGAGCTTGCGAGCGCTACGCACTCGATCGCAGGCTGCGCCAGCGGCTACAAAGGGCGACGCCAATAAAAATGCCCCTGTCTTTCGACAGGGGCATTGGGGTTTAACGCAGCTTATATATAGAAGCCTTAGTGCGATACCGCCCCGCTGGCTCCCAGGCCGGTCTGCGAGCGTACGAACTGCGGGAAGAACAGCGCCCGCTCATTGTCAGCCGCAGTGGACTTGTCGGTGATGGAGAAGAACCAGATCCCGATAAAGGCAATGATCATCGAGAACAGCGCCGGGTACTCGTAAGGGAAGATGGCTTTTTCATGCCCCATGATCTGCACCCAGATGGTCGGGCCGAGGACCATCAGGCCCACGGCACTGACCAGGCCCAGCCAGCCACCAATCATGGCGCCGCGCGTGGTGAGCTTCTTCCAGTACATGGAAAGCAGCAGTACCGGGAAGTTGCAGCTCGCCGCGATGGAGAACGCCAGGCCGACCATGAACGCGATGTTCTGGCTCTCGAACAGGATGCCCAGGGCAATCGCCAGCACACCCAGGCACACGGTGGTGATCTTCGAGACGCGGATCTCATCCTTCTCGTTGGCCTTGCCCTTCTTGATCACGCTGGCGTACAGGTCATGGGAAACCGCCGAGGCACCGGCCAGGGTCAGGCCAGCCACCACCGCCAGGATAGTGGCGAAGGCCACCGCCGAGATGAAGCCGAGGAACACGCTGCCGCCCACGGCATTGGCCAGGTGCACCGCCGCCATGTTGTTGCCGCCGAGCAGAGCGCCCGCCGCGTCCTTGAACGCCGGGTTGGTGCTGACCAGGAGGATCGCGCCAAAACCGATGATGAAGGTCAGGATGTAGAAGTAGCCGATGAAGCCGGTGGCATACAGCACGCTCTTGCGCGCTTCCTTGGCGTCGCTCACGGTGAAGAAGCGCATCAGGATGTGCGGCAGGCCGGCGGTACCGAACATCAGCGCCAGGCCCAGGGAGAACGCCGAGATCGGATCCTTCACCAGCCCGCCCGGGCTCATGATCGCTTCACCTTTGGGGTGAACCTTGGTGGCTTCGGAGAACAGCATGTTGAAGTCGAAGTTGACATGCTTCATGACCATCAACGCCATGAACGAGGCACCGGACAGCAGCAGGACCGCCTTGATGATCTGTACCCAGGTGGTCGCCAGCATGCCGCCGAACAGCACGTACAGCACCATCAGGATACCCACCAGGATCACCGCCACATGGTAATCGAGGCCGAACAGCAGCTGGATCAGCTTGCCGGCACCGACCATTTGCGCGATCAGGTAGAACGCCACCACCACCAGCGAGCCGCAGGCCGACAGCGAGCGGATCTGGGTTTGCCCGAGGCGATAGGACGCCACGTCGGCGAAGGTGTACTTGCCGAGGTTGCGCAGGCGCTCGGCGATCAGGAACAGAATGATCGGCCAGCCCACCAGGAAGCCGATCGAATAGATCAAGCCATCGTAGCCGGAGGTGAACACCAGGGCGGAAATCCCCAGGAAGGACGCCGCCGACATGTAGTCGCCGGCAATCGCCAGGCCGTTCTGGAAACCGGTGATCTTGCCGCCCGCGGCATAGTAGTCGGCCGCCGACTTGTTGCGCTTGGAGGCCCAGTAGGTGATGCACAGGGTGGCCCCGACGAACAGCACGAACATGATGATCGCAGAGACATTGAGGGGTTGTTTATGCACTTCGCCGGTCAGGGCATCGGCCGCCCAGAGACTTGGAGCAAAGGCCGCGACGCTAAAAAAAGCCAATAGACGCCGGATCATTGCTGAGCCTCCTTGAGAATCGCATTGTTCAGGTCGTCGAATTCGCCGTTGGCGCGTCGCACGTAGATACCGGTCAGGACAAAGGCCGCGACAATCAACCCGACACCAATGGGAATGCCCCAGGTGATGGATGATTCAGGACTGAGTTTTGCCCCCAGCACATGGGGTCCGTAGGCAATCAGCAGGATGAAGCCCGAATAAAGCCCGAGCATGATCGCCGACAGTATCCAGGCGAATCGTTCGCGCTTGCTGACCAGCTCCTTGAAACGCGAGCTGTTTTGAATCGAGAGGTAAATGCTGTCGTTCATTGTTTTTATCCTCGCAGCACAGATTTTAGTTGGAACGTAGTCCACTCTATGCAGCTCTGGAGCTGGTTCCAGACGACCTTAGTATTAGAACGACAGTACCCCTGACACAGGCTTTTGCGCCGGGCAAAACAAAAGGCCGCCGGGTGCGAACACCCGGCGGCCTCGAGACCTGCGACCTAGACGCTTCCCAGTCAGTTAGCGGTCCATTCGGCAACGCGCTCAGGGTGCTTGGCCACCCAGTCCTTGGCCGCCGCTTCCGGCTTGGCGCCCTCTTGAATTGCCAGCATCACCTCACCGATTTCATCCTTGGAAGCCCACTGGAACTTCTTCAGGAAGGCCGCAACCTCCGGCGCTTTCTTCTCCAGGCCTTTGCTGCCGATGCTGTTGACGGTTTCAGCGGCACCGTAAACACCTTTCGGATCGTCCAGGAAGCGCAGCTTCCACTTGGCGAACATCCAGTGCGGCACCCAGCCGGTGACCGCGATGGATTCGTTCTTCTCTTCGGCGCGGGTCAACTCGGCAATCATTGCCGCGCCCGAGCTGGCTTGCAGTTTGTAGTCCAGACCGTAGTCCTTGATGGCCTGGTCGGTCTTGAGCATCACGCCCGAGCCGGCATCGATACCGACGATCTTGTTCTTGAAGGTGGTGTCACCCTTCAGATCGGCAATGCTCTTGGCCTTGACGTACTCCGGCACGATCAGGCCGATTTTCGCGTCCTTGAAGTTGGGGCCGTAGTCGACCACCTTGTCCTTGTTCTTGGTCCAGTACTCGCCATGGGTCACCGGCAGCCAGGCCGACAGCATGGCGTCCAGCTTGCCGGTGGCCACGCCCTGCCACATGATCCCGGTCGCCACCGCCTGCAACTTCACGTCATAACCGAGTTTCTGCTTGATCACCTCAGACGCTACATAGGTGGTCGCCACACTGTCCGACCAACCGTCGACATAGCCGATGCTCAGGGTTTTGCTGTCGGCGCTGGCCAGGGTAGAGCTGATCGCAAGTACCAGACCGGCACCTGCGCCCAAGAGTCGTCGCATCTTCATCGTTACTTCCCCGAAAGTGCTGCGCCCGACGGATGCCGAGCCGCGTCAACCTGTTGTTATGGTGCACAGCGCCCTCATCACGCCCCACCAACTTGCTCGAACATCAGCGCGATTGCCCTATGAGAGCCCTGACGCGTCGATCATCAACCTGACGCCAAAGGCGACCTGCTCTGACTGCGACCTCAAGACATTCAGCAACGACACCAGTTCGCCAGTAATCAGGGCATGCCCAAAACAGTCGCCCAATCCCGCCCGAACTTTGCATGTCAAAATCATGCAGGCCACCTGGGCAGCGGCAAATCCGGGTAAGATGCCCGGCTTTGTTTCCTGACGGCCTGACCATGCCCTCGATTGCCCGCTTCCCGCTCCTGCCCTATCTATTCGCCTGCCTGCTGGGAGTCTTCGCGCTCTGCGGTTTCTGGTACGGCCTCGGCCAGCCGGTGGTGCTGCCGGATGTCGCCAGCGCCAGCCATAAGCTGCAATGCGCGTCCTACACCCCGTTCGACAAGGACCAGTCGCCCTTCGACCAGCCGTTCAAGTTGCGTCCGGAGCGCATGGACGCCGACCTGGCGCTGCTGGCGACCCGCTTCGAGTGCATCCGCACCTACTCCATGACCGGCCTCGAAGCCCTGCCGGACCTGGCGCGCAAGCACGGCCTGAAGCTGATGATCGGCGCCTGGGTCAACAGCAATCCGGTGGACACCGAAAAAGAGGTCGACCTGCTGATCGCCTCGGCCAATGCCAATCCGGACGTGGTGAGCTCGGTGATCGTCGGCAACGAAGCCCTGCTGCGCAAGGAAGTCACCGGCCCGCAACTGGCCAGGCTGATCAACAAGGTCAAGGCTCACGTCAAGCAGCCGGTCACTTACGCAGACGTCTGGGAGTTCTGGCTCAAGCACCCGGAAATCGCGCCGGCGGTGGACTTCCTGACCATCCACCTGCTGCCCTACTGGGAAGACGATCCGTCCAACATCGATGCCGCGCTGAACCATGTGGCGCAGGTGCGCCAGGTGTTCGGCAACAAGTTCGCGCCCAAGGACGTGATGATTGGCGAGACCGGCTGGCCCAGCGAAGGCCGCCAGCGTGAAACCGCCCTGCCGAGCCGGGTCAACGAGGCCAAGTTCATCCGTGGTTTTGTGGTCATGGCCGAACAGAATGGCTGGCATTACAACCTGATCGAAGCCTTCGACCAGCCGTGGAAGCGCGCCAGCGAAGGTGCGGTCGGCGGTTACTGGGGGCTGTTCGATGCCGATCGCCAGGACAAGGGCGTACTCGCCGGGCCGGTGTCGAACCTGCCTTACTGGCCATTGTGGCTGGGCGTGGGCGGGGCGATCTTCGTTGCCACGCTGATCCTCGGTGGCCGGGTCCGCGGTACCCGCGCGGCGCTTACCCTGCCACTGCTCGGCGCCCTGGCCGCCTGCTCCATCGGCGCCTGGGGCGAGCTGGCACGGGTCACCAGCCGCTTTGCCGGGGAATGGTTCTGGGCGAGCCTGCTACTGGCCCTGAACCTGCTGGTACTGGCCCACGCGGCACTGAGCCTGAGCACCCGCGCCGGCTGGCGCCAGCACGCTTTCAACGGCCTGGAAAAACGTGCCGGCTGGCTGCTCGCCGCCGCCGGTTTCGCCGCCGCGGTGATGATGCTGGAGCTGGTGTTCGAGCCGCGTTATCGCAGCTTCCCCAGCGCCGCCCTGCTCCTGCCGGCCCTGGTCTACCTGTGCCGCCCGGTGCGGGTGCCGCGTCGCGAAATCGCCCTGCTGACCTTTATCGTCGGCGCCGGCATCGCCCCCCAGCTGTATCGCGAAGGCCTGGAAAACCAACAGGCCTGGGGCTGGGCCCTGGTCAGCGTGCTGATGGTCGCCGCCCTGTGGCGCAGCTTGCGGGCTCGCAAAGCCTGACAGAAAAAAGGGATGACCATGGTCATCCCTTTTTTATTACCGGCGATTCGCCTCACGCCACCGCGCGAGGCGCCCTTACCAGTCGCAAGGCACCGATCACGATGGCAAACACCGCCAGGCTGGTGTTGTAGAGCGCCAGCGCCGGGAAGCCGAACAGCAGCGCCAGCACCGCCAGGCCCCAGCCGGAACGGCCCGGCACCACAAAGGCGATCAGGGACGCCGCCAGCGCCGCCCAGCCCATGACCTTGAAGTGGATCAGCAACCCCAGGCTGGAACGCGCCTGGCACTCCCAGCGGCTGGCCTCGTCGACACAGACGCCGACCCATCGAGCATCCTCCATGAAGCCATAGCGCACGCCATAACTGGCGGCCAGCCACAACGGCAGGACAACAAGCAGCAGAATCAGGGGAAGACGGCGGGACATGAAGCACTCCGATAAGCGAAAACGGCGCCCAGCATAATCGCCCGAGGCCGGTAAGCAAGCTTGTTACATAGATAACTGTTGAGCAAACAGCGGCAAAGTGTATCGTCTGGCAACTATTACCGCCGATCCGGCTTTGCCCTGCCTTGATCGTTTTTTGTGCCGTGCCATGGCACTTCGGCAGCAACCCGGTGGTCATAGCCTGCGAACTTCACCCGGCACCTTCCTCTACAGGGATTTAGTCATGCTCCGTTCCTTGCGCTTCGCTGCCCTGTTTGGCGGCCTTATTTCGAGTGCGTCCGCGCTCGCGGTCGACATCGATGCCGCCAGCTATGGCTACCCCTTGACCAATCCGTTCGAGGCGACCATTGCCACCACTCCGCCGGACCT
This sequence comes from Pseudomonas sp. NFACC41-3, assembly GCF_900109505.1. Classification (NCBI taxonomy): domain Bacteria; kingdom Pseudomonadati; phylum Pseudomonadota; class Gammaproteobacteria; order Pseudomonadales; family Pseudomonadaceae; genus Pseudomonas; species Pseudomonas sp. NFACC41-3. The sequence continues at coordinate 218,476 of NZ_FOAE01000001.1, read as the reverse complement.
GCGTCCGAAGCTGCCGAGTGACGACGACATCAATCAGGCGGACCGCAGCCTGACCTTGCGCCCCGAGCGCGAGTTCATCCTGCCGGACAACTTCTGGGCCGTGAAGAAGCTCACCTACCGCATCGCCGAGCAGGACCATGCCGCGCCGCTGATCTTCCTCATCGCCGGCACCGGCGCGCGCTATGACAGCAGCCTCAACGAATACCTGAAGAAGCTCTATTACCAGGCCGGCTACCACGTGGTGCAGCTGTCCTCGCCCACCAGCTTCGACTTCATCAGCGCCGCCTCGCGGTTCGCCACCCCCGGTGTGACCAAGGAAGACGCCGAAGACCTATACCGCGTGATGCAGGCGGTGCGCGCGCAGAACCCGAAACTGCCGGTCACCGACTTCTACCTCACCGGCTACAGCCTCGGCGCCCTGGATGCGGCCTTCGTCAGCAAGCTGGACGAAACCCGACGCAGCTTCAACTTCAAGAAAGTCCTGCTGCTCAACCCGCCGGTCAACCTCTATACCTCCATCACCAACCTCGACAAGCTGGTGCAAACCGAGGTCAAGGGTATCAATAACACCACCACCTTCTACGAGCTGGTACTGAACAAGCTGACCCGCTACTTCCAGCAGAAGGGCTACATCGACCTCAACGATGCCCTGCTCTACGACTTCCAGCAGTCCAAGCAGCACCTGAGCAACGAGCAGATGGCGATGCTGATCGGCACCTCGTTCCGCTTCTCCGCCGCCGACATCGCGTTCACCTCGGACCTGATCAACCGCCGCGGCCTGATCACCCCGCCCAAGTACCCGATCAGCGAAGGCACCAACCTCACGCCGTTCCTCAAGCGTGCCCTGCAATGCGACTTCGACTGCTACCTCACCGAGCAGGTGATTCCGATGTGGCGCGCCCGCACCGACGGTGGCAGCGTGCTGCAACTGATCGACCAGGTGAGCCTGTACGCACTCAAGGATTACCTGCAGGACAGCCCGAAAATCGCCGTGATGCACAACGCCGACGACGTGATCCTCGGCCCGGGCGACCTGGGGTTCCTGCGCAAGACCTTTGGCGACCGGCTGACGGTCTACCCCCATGGCGGCCATTGCGGCAACCTCAACTACCGCGTCAACAGCGACGCCATGCTGGAGTTCTTCCGTGGCTAAACATCTCCTGCTCATCGCTGCGTTGTTCTGCGCAGGCTATGCCAATGCCGACGACGGCCAGACCGCGACACCCGTGGTCGCAGACGGCGACGGCTTCACCCAACCGCTCAAGCAACTCAAGTTCAACCCGGGCCTGGACCAGCGCGAGTTCGAGCGCTCGACCCTCAACGCGCTGAACGTCTACGACCCGCTGGAGTCGTGGAACCGCCGGGTATACCACTTCAACTACCGCTTCGATCAGTGGGTGTTCCTGCCGGTGGTCGACGGTTACCGCTACATCACCCCGAACTTCCTGCGCACCGGTGTGAGCAACTTCTTCAACAACCTGGGCGACGTGCCGAACCTGGTCAACAGCTTGCTGCAGTTCAAGGGCCAGCGCTCGCTGAACACCACCGCCCGCCTGCTGGTCAACACCACCCTCGGTATCGGCGGTCTCTGGGACCCCGCCACCCGCATGGGCCTGCCACGCCAGAGCGAAGACTTCGGCCAGACCCTGGGCTTCTACGGCGTGCCGGGCGGCGCCTATTTCGTCCTGCCGATACTCGGGCCCTCGAACCTTCGCGATACCGCCGGATTGGCCGTGGATTACACCACCGAGTCGGCGATCAACTTCCTCAACGTGTCCGAGGTCAGCTCGAATCACCCGGAACTCTGGGTCCTGCGCGCTATCGACAAGCGCTATCAGACCAGCTTCCGCTATGGCCAGCTGGACTCGCCGTTCGAATACGAGAAAGTCCGCTACGTCTACACCGAATCGCGCAAGCTGCAAATCGCCGAGTGATTCCTCCAGGGCCCTGCCATCCGCGCAGGGCCCTTTTCTTCGCCCCTCCTCTCACCACCTGTACCTTCTCCGGCCCCGGAAAAATCCTCATTGGAATTTCCCAGGCAAGTAGATACGATGCTAATCATTAGCTAGCTATCTATGTGCCTTACCAATGAAAAGCCTCGCCCTGCGAATCCCCGATTTCTGGTTGGCCGTCCTGGCTCCCAGCCGCAATGACCTGCTGTTCGCCATCAGGAACATGATCGCCGGCGTCATTGCCTTGTACCTGGCCTTTCGCTTCAACCTTGAGCAGCCGCAATGGGCCCTGACCACGGTATTCATCGTCAGCCAGCCCAGCAGCGGCATGGTCCTGGCCAAGGGTGCCTTCCGCCTGCTCGGCACCTTTAGCGGGGCCGTGGCCTCGATCGTGCTGATCGGCCTGTTCGGCCAGGCGCCCCTGCTGTTTCTGCTGGCGATGGCGCTGTGGCTGGCCTTCTGCACCACCGGTGCCTCGCTGCTGCGCAATCACGCCTCCTACGGCTTCGTGCTGGCCGGCTACACCGCGGCGATCGTCGCCCTGCCCGCCACCACACATCCGCTGCTGGTGTTCGACCAGGCCGTGGCCCGCTGTTCGGAAATCAGCCTGGGGATCATCTGCGCGGCGATCGCCAGCACCGTGCTCTGGCCGCGCCGGGTCGAACAGGCGCTGGCCACCCAGGGCAAGCTCGCGTGGCAAGCCGGCATGCGCGCCGCGGCCTCCGAACTGATCGGCCAGGACCAGCGCAAGGGGTTGCTGGAAGCCCTCGGCAAGCTGGTGGCGGTCGATGCCCAGCGCGATCACGCCTGGTTCGAAGGCCCTCAGGGCCGTCGACGTTCCCAAGCTCTGCGCGTCCTCAGCCGCGACTTGCTGAGCCTGCTGCGTGCGGCCCGTGGCGTGGCCCGTCAGCGGCTGATGCTCGACAGCACGGCGAATGCCAGCGTGGCTCCCCTGATCGAACAGCTGGCCACGGCCCTGGAGCACAGCCACGAGCAAGACATCGCCCAACTGTCGGCAAGCCTTCAAGAGGCGCTGCAGGACCGCAGCCTGTCGCAGGACACGCATCTGTGCCTGATGCAACTGGCACAAGTGCCGGTGCTGCTCGAACGCAGCGCGCAAACCCTGCAGGCCGTCGAGCAAGCCCGAGTGCCCCATGGCGCGCCTGGCGCCCTGTCCTGGCACCGCGATATCGAGCAAGGCATCCTTGGCGGCCTGCGCAGCGCCCTGGCATTTCTCGCCGTGGCCGGCTTCTGGGTAATCTCGGCCTGGCCTTCCGGCCTGGGCGCGGTATCGATCTGCGGGGTGGTGCTGAGCCTGTTCGCCGGCCGGGAAAACCCTTCCGCCTCCAGCCTCAACTTTCTCAAGGGCATCGCCCTGTCGGTGCCGGTCGCCGGCTTCGTCGGCCTGGGATTGCTGCCTGGCTGGGACGGTTTCCCGTTGCTGTGCATGGGCCTGGGGGTGCCGCTGTTTTGCGCCTCGCTGTGCATGAGCAAGCCGCGGATGGCGCCGATCGCCTCGGCGTTCTGCATCTTTTTCATCAACAACGTCGGCCCCAGCAACCTGATGACCTACGACCTGGCCAACTTCCTCAACAAGGCCATGGCCACCCTGGTTGGTGTCGGCATCGCGGTCCTGGTGTTCCGCCTGGTCAGCCTCAACCCCGGCGAACATCACTATCGGCGGATGTTCCGCGCCTCGCTGTTCGACCTGGCGCAACTCACCTCGCGCCCGCTGGAGCAAGCCGAGAGCTGGTTCGGCGGGCGCATGGCCGACCGCTTGATCCGCCTGGCGCGCTACTCCGAAAGCCTGCCCCAGGAACGCCGCCAGCACTGGGACAACGGCCTGCTCGGGCTCGACCTGGGCGACGAACTGCTGCAACTGCGCGCCAGCCTGGGCGCGGCGACCGGCGCCCTGGCCGTGGAACGCGGGCACTACCTGCAAAGCATCGCCACGCTGCTCAAGTCAGGCGGACCGACGCCACGCCGTAGCGATCGACTGGACGCCCCGACCGTCGCCCTGCTCAAGGCCCTGGAACAGGCGCCGCAACTGCCGGAACAGGATCTGGAAATGGCCAGGGCGGCGCTGCTGCAACTGCAATTCACCTGGCACAAATGGTGCCGCCTGACTCGCCACGAACCCGGCGTGGCGGCGGTTGCCCCAGGGCAATAAGCAGGCAAAAAAAACCGCCACGCGCCGGTGGCGGCGGGTGGCGGCATAACGCCCTGCGAAAGCCCCTCAGGCTTGCAGCAGCGGGAACAGCGAAATCACCAGCAGCAACGCCATGCCGTAGTTGAACAGGCGCAGCCAGCGCGGGTCGCGCAGGACATTGCGCAGCACGCTGCCGAACCCGGCCCAGACCCCGACGCTCGGCGCGTTGATCAAGGCAAACAGGCTGGCGATCACTACCACGTTGAAAAAGTAACCCTGCAACGGCGTGTAGGTGCTGATGGCCCCCAGCGCCATGACCCAGGCCTTGGGGTTGACCCACTGGAACGCTGCGGCGCCCCAGAACCCCAGCGGCCGGCCCTTGCCGTCGACTTCCTGGGACACCGGCCCGGAACGGGCGATGTTCCAGGCCAGGTACAGCAGATAGGCCGCACCGACGTAGCGCAGCACCTTGTACAGCACCGGGTAGGCCTCGAACACCGCGCCCAGGCCCAGGCCGACGGCCAGCACCAGCACCAGGAACCCCGAACTGATCCCGAGGATATGCGGCACCGTGCGGCGGAATCCGAAATTCACGCCCGAGGCCAGCAGCATGGTGTTGTTCGGTCCGGGGGTTACCGAGGTGACAAAGGCAAACAAGGCGAAAGCCAACAACAAGTCGATCGACAACGGCATACAGTCATCCTGAGAAGTACATGCTCCGAACAGAGCCCTGAGTCATTGTTTTCGCCCCGGCGATACCCACGGGCGAGGCTTATCCACGCTTACAGCAAGGACCCGATGAAGCCCGCGGCGACCATCGCGTAGAACGCGCCGCAGACCAGGCCGAAAGCTTTGCGCGTGCGGACGAAAAACGGCTCCGCCGAACGCGCGGAAAAGGCCAGGGCATAGGCGCAGAAAATCACGAAACCGGCGACCGCACAGCTGCCCACCAGCACGAAGCTGGCCCAGGATGGCGCCGTGGCGCTGAGGCCGACGGTGGTCACGGTGAACCAGGTCAGGGCCGCCTTGGGATTGGTCAAGTGGATGCCCAGCCCTTGCAGGTAGAACCCCAGCGTGCGGCTCTGTTTGGCCCGGGCGCGGTTGAGGTTGACCGCGCTCGAGCTCAGGGCCCCGCGGATGGATTTGTAGGCCAGCCACAACAGATAGCAGGCGCCGAGGATCTTCAGCCAGACCAGGACCTGGGTGTTGGACATCAGCAAGGCCGAGACGCCCGCGGCCGTCATCGCGCCCCAGCACAACGAACCGGAAATGACCCCGGCCGCCAACGCCAGCCCCGGGGTACGCCCGTAGCTGAGCGAGGTGTTGGCAATCGCCAGGTTACCCGGGCCAGGGCTGGCGGTTCCGATGACATAAACGGCCATAGCAGCACCAAAGCTCGATAAATCAAACATTTGACGGTCTCTCGTAGAAGTCGCGGGAGCAGGGTTTACCAACCGGGATGCCGCCCCGCGCGGGCCGGCATCCCTCCTCGCTACTTGAAGCAGCGATGATCGGGTTCTTCGGCCCGGATCTTTTCCATCCAGGGTTTGAGTTCAGATTGTTTGTACAGCCGCTCGCCCCAGCGCTCGGGCGACACCGGCAGCGGACGGCCTTGCAGGATGTAGTCGGTCAACAGGTGGATGAACTGCTGCAGGCAATAGGCGCCGACATGCAGGCGCAGCGAAGACGCGGTTTCCGCCGGGGCGATGTTGAAACGCGCGACATGGATGATGTCGCCGCTGTCCACCGAGGGCGCCAGGTGATGGCAGGTCGAACCGTAGGTTTCGTCCTGGTAGTAGATCGCGTAGTGCTGGCTGCCCAGGCCGCGGTACTTGGGCGGCGCCGGGTGCAGGTTGATCGCGCCCTTGCGGGCCCGCTGATAGATGCTCGGCGGAAAGATGAAGTCGCCACGATAGGAAATGATCCAGTCGCCTTCCCAATCTTCCAGGTGATACGGATAGGGGTCGCCCGGGTCCCAACAGAACACTTCCAGGTTGGAAAAAACCGTCTTGGCGAATTCAACGCCGTGATCGCACCAGTCCATGGTGCACACCGACAATAGAACTTTGTCCTTGCATGGTTCGATGGTCTGCATAGTCTTTTCCACTATTGGCTGTTGGTACATTTCGAAAACACCCCCGGTCCGCCCTCCCGCTAACCCTGCTGGCAGGCCTCGACCACCGCCGTGAAGCGCTCGACCATTTCGGCGATTTCCGCTTCGCTGGAGATGAACGGCGGCGCGAACAGCACGTGGTTACCGTGAACACCGTCGGCGGTTCCGCTGCCCGGATAAATCAGCAGCCCCTGTTCCAGCGCCTGCGTCTTGAGACTCGCGGCGTAACGGCCACCACCGCGATAGGGCTCACGGGTGTCGCGGTCCTGAACGAACTCCACGCCGACGAACAGCCCGCGCCCGCGCACATCGCCGACATGCTCGAAGCGCGCCAGGCACTCGCGCAGGCCGTGGCGCAGTTGCTCGCCGCGCAGGCGCACGGCCTGCAGCAGGTTCTCGTCCTCGATGACCCGCTGCACCTCCAGCGCAACGGCGCAGGCCAGCGGATGGTTGACGTGAGTCTGGCCGTTGCCCAGCACCCCGGAGTTGCCCGCCATGGCCTCATGCACCTGGCTGCTGACCAGCAACGCCGAGATCGGCTGGTAACCGGCCGCCAGGCCTTTGCCGACCGCGACCATGTCCGGCACGATGCCGTCGTCTTCGTAGGCGAAGAACCTGCCGGTACGGCCCATGCCGGCCATCACCTCGTCGAGGATCAGCAGCACGTCGTGGCGCTCGCACACCGCCTTGATCTTGCGGAAGTAACCCGGCACCGGCGGCACCGCGCCGTTGGTGGAGCCGACCACGGTCTCGGCGAAAAACGCCGCGACCCTGTCGCTGCCCAGTGCCCGGATTTTTTCGTCCAGTTCCAGCGCCAGCCGCGTCCCGTACTGCTCGTCACTTTCATCGGCGCCCTGATGGCGATAGGCATAACAGGGTGAGACGAATTCGGCGGCCCCCAGCAACGGCTCGAATACTCCGCGACGCTGCAGGTTGCCGGAAATCGACAGGGTCCCCAGGGTGCTGCCGTGGTAGCTCTGCTGCCGCGAGATAAAGATCGACTTGCCCGGCAGCCCGCGCTCGCACTGATACTGGTAGGCAATTTTCATCGCCAGCTCCATGACCTCGGAGCCGCCGGAGAGAAACTGCGCCTTGGCCAACCCGCCGGAGGCCCCCACCAGCAGGTCCGCCAATTCCTCGGCAGCGGCTGTGGTGAAGCTGCCGGCATGGGCCCAACTGAGCTTTTTCGCCTGCTGCTCGATGGCCGCGGCGATCCGTGGGTGTCCATGTCCCAGGCTGGAAACGGCCACCCCGCCACACGTGTCGAGGTAGCGTTTGCCCGAGGCATCCTCAAGCCAGACCCCAGCGCCATTGACGGCGAGAATCGGTGAGGCATTCAAGTTCTTGTAGATGACCGTTGACATGGATCCGAGCCCTTGCAGTTATGCGGCCTAACGGGTGTTTTCCGGGTGGTCCCACGCCGTCGAGCCTTGATGGAAACGCTGGCTGAAGCGCGAGGAATTGAATATCCGGCGCGCCCAGCCGATCGGTAGCAACACCACAGCGAACATCAACAACGAAAGCAACCTGAGCATGGCCTTGTCTCCTGAATAAAAAGTGAGTGAGCGATCAGTCCAGCGGGATCTCGTTGCGCCAGTCGACCTCTTCGACGAACTCCGGCTGGGTCGTGCGGTCGAGAATGAAGTTGCCCAGTACCAGCACATCCATCTCGGTGCGCATGAAGCAGGCGTAGGCTTCTTCCGGCTTGCACACGATCGGCTCGCCGCGCACGTTGAACGAGGTGTTGACCAGCACCGAGCAGCCGGTGCGCTTCTTGAAACTGCGCAGCAGATGGGTGAACGGCGCGTTGTTTTCTTCGGTCACCGTCTGCACCCGTGCCGACAGGTCGACGTGGGTCACCGCCGGCAACTGCGAGCGGATCGAATTGATGCTGCCCAGGCCACGCTCGGGGCCGCCCGGCTTGCGCGATTCCTCGGTCTTGATCGAGTCGGTGACCTGCGAAACCATCAACATGTACGGGCTCTTCTCGCAGATGTCGAAGTAGACCTGGGCGTCCTCGTCCAGCACCGCCGGGGCAAAGGGCCGGAAGGATTCGCGGTACTTGATCTTCAGGTTCATGGTGCGCTGCATCTCGGGATTGCGTGGATCGCCGAGGATCGAGCGCGCGCCCAGGGCTCGCGGGCCGAACTCCATGCGTCCCTGGAACCAGCCGACCACGGCGCCATCGGCCAGGTGCCGCGCGGTTTCGTCATACAGCTCGGCACCCTCGAAGCGCCGGTATGGATACTGGTTGGCGTCGAGAAACGCCTGGATCTCTTCATCGCCAAAGCCCGGCCCCAACAGGCTGCCGCTCATGGCGTCGAGCTTCTTGCTGCCCAGGTGCGGACGCCCGGTGCGCTTGACCGAATAGTCCATGGCCGCCCCCAGGGCACAACCGGCGTCGCCGGCCGCGGGCTGGATCCAGATCGCGTCGAAACGTCCGGAACGGCTGAGCACCCCGTTGGCCACGCAGTTGAGCGCCACGCCACCGGCCAGGCACAGGTTGCGGTAGCCAGTCTGCCGCACGGCCGCGGTGGCCAGCCCCAGTACCACTTCCTCGGTCACCTGCTGTACCGAGGCCGCCAGGTCGCATTCGCGCTGGGTGATCGGGCTCTCCGGCTTGCGCACCGGACCGCCGAACAGCTCCTCGAACGCCTCGCCGACCATGCGCTCGCCACGCAGGTACTCGAAGTACTTCATGTTCAGGGTGAAGGAGCCGTCGGCGCGGATGTTGATCAGTTCCTTGCGGATCTTGTCGGCATAGATCGGCCGGCCGTAGGGTGCCAGGCCCATGAGCTTGTACTCGCCGGAGTCGACCTTGAAGCCGCAGTAATAGGTGAACGCCGAGTAGAACAGGCCGACCGAGTGCGGATAGGAAATCGAGTTCATCAGGTCGAGCTTGGAACCGTCGCCCTTCCAGATCGTGGTCGAATGCCATTCGCCGATGCCGTCGATGCACAGCACCGCCGCCTGCTCGAACGGCGACGGGAAAAACGCCGCCGCGGCATGGGAACGGTGGTGCTGCGAGGCGATGGTGAGCGGGCCGGTACCACGTCCCAGTTCCTCGAGCTTCTCGTCGATGAACTTGAGCACATTGAGCTTCCAGCGGATCCATTCCGGCATGGTGCTGATGAAGGTGCGCGCGCCGCTGATGCCGCCACTGGCGAAGGAGGAAATCATCCGCGAGAACTTTTCCTGCGGGTCTTCGTAGTAGACCACCGCGGTCAGCTCATCGAGGCCGATACCCTCGGCGTCCAGGCAGTACTTGATGGCATTGGCCGGAAACGCCGCGTCGTGCCGCACCCGCGTGAAGCGCTCTTCCTGGGCCGCCGCCACCGGCACCCCGTCCTTCACCAGCGCTGCTGCGCTGTCGTGATAGAACGCCGAAATCCCTAATACGTAAGTAGCCATTTAAACGCTCATCCTCATAGCTTCATGCCAATCCATGGAAATTCCCTGTGTCTGTGCACAGTCCGTCATCCGTGCAACCAACTTGAGACCGGCAGGCTTTTTAATGCCGGAATCAACGACACCACCAACAACACACTCATTGAAATATTGAACAGCCGCAGCCGGTTCGGCTCGCTGAGAAAGCGCCGCAAATAACGTCCGAACAACACCCAGACCATCGAACAGGGCGAGCCGAAGAGAAAGAAGATCAAGGCGATCAGCAGGATCTGCGCACTGTAGGAACCAACCGGCGTGGTGTAGGCCAGGACCGCGCCCACCGCCATGATCCAGGCCTTGGGGTTGACCCACTGGAACAGCGCGGCGCCGGTGAAGCCCAGCGGGCGCCCGCCCTGGTCGTCGAGATCGACCGTGGGCGCGGTGGCGATCCGATAGGCCAGGTACAGCATGTACAGGGCACCGACCACCTGCAGGATGTCGTGCAGGCTGGGATAACGATGGAATACCGCGCCGGCGCCGAGCCCCACCGCGATCAGCATCAGTGGAAAGCCGATGTTGATGCCCGCGACGTGGCGCAGGGTGCGGCTGATGCCGAAGTTGACCCCGGAGGACATCAGCATCACGTTGTTCGGCCCCGGCGTTACGCAGGTGGAAATCGCGAACAGGATGACGGCGTAGTAGTCCAGATTCTGCATGCCCCAGGCTCCGCTCAACGATAGTCTTCAAGGGTGCCGCGGCGACGAATGTCGACCGACACGCAATGGAAGCCGCCACTGAGGCTGCGGGCATGGCGCATTTTCAGCGGCGCCACATCGATACCGTGTTTCTCCAGGGCGCGAATCAGCGGCACCTGCTGGTCGTTGATCACCGCCAGCGCCGGGTTGACCATGATGAAGTTCATGCCCTGCCAGATCGATGCGCGCGGGTAGGACCAGCAATAGCCGGTGTCGACCATTTCCGGCGCCCAGATGATGTCCCAGTTCTTGAACAGCGCCGGCACCTGGTCCTTGCGGATCCGCTCCGGACACAGCACCACCAACCCCGGGCGGACCACGGTGATGGTGGTATCCAGGTGCGTACCGTCGTACACGCCGCTCACCGGGTGCACCCGGTAACGCTCGCCCAGCACCCGCTGCAACCACTGGCAGCCCAGTTCGTTGCCGCTGCGGGAAACCAGATAGAGGATGTCCTCGCCGATGCGGATCACGTTGGCGGCGTCGAAGATCGGCTCGTCATTGGCAATGATCGAGCCGTCCTTGGGGTTGATCCGGTAGGTGCTGTCCAGCAGCTGCGGCTTGGGCGCGGAGATCCAGTTGGAGCCGCTGGCAAAGTATTCGGCCAGGTGGCGACGATAGGCGAACGGTTCCAGGTAACGGCTGCGCAGCGCCATCGGCGCCTCGATGATGGTCTGGCCGATGGGCAGCAGCACATCCCGCGGGCAATAGTTGTATTCGCCGTCGGTTTTCCAGGCTGGGGTGCCGAATACCGCGCGATGATCAGTGACGTCCGGCCGCCGCACAATGACCCCGTGGGAACGCAGAAAGGCGGCAAAGGCGTCCAGGTCCTCGCTGGCCTCCTCGATGACCTGCTGCGGATAGGGGCCGGATGGAATCTCCTCGATGTAATCGTGCTGCTCGCTGTAATCCAGGGCGAACAGCCCGCGATCAGGTCGCGGCACCTGTGCGCCCTGGGCGACGCCGACGATCATCTCTTCCAGCGGATCCCACTCGTTGTGCACATTGACCAGAGACATGGACACTCCTTGATGTTCAGGCCGTTACGCCCACCGGCGCGGCAGGGACAATAGGTTCGTGATGGAGCAGCGCCTGATCCTCGCCCCGCGTCTTGCTCCGGGGCAGCACCGCGCCCGCAGAGCCGATGCCCAGGCGTTGCAACCAGGACGTCAGGCGGTCCGGCTGCGGTGCCAGGGACTCGTAGCCGACGCGGACCCGCTGCCAGTGCTCTGCCAGTTCCGCCGGCTTCGAGGCGGCGACCTGGCGCATGTAGGCATCGATGGCGTCCACCGCCCAGGCCGAATGCCCGGTGGAGACGTTATCGATGGTGTTGTGCAGGTCGACGAAGGCGGTGCTGAAGCCGTAGTGCCTGAGGAAGCGCCGGGCCGAGCGATAGCTGCCGCCCACCCCTGACAGCTCCATCGCCAGGTTCATGCCGAGGATTTCCGGCATGAAGGTCACCGGCAACTTGCCCAGGCACAGCCAGTAGACCGGCAAGCGGAACGACGCCTCGCGCAGCCGCTCATCCTCGGCGAACTCGCGGGCACCGGTGGGCGCCAGCTCCAGGCCCATCTGGCGCAGGCCGTCGCGGTAGATTTTCGGATGGTTCAACGCATAGGAGCCGTTACCCAGCTCATCCCAATAGGTCTGGAACAGCGCGTAACCGACATGGGACGAGGCCAGCGTCAGGTCGGTGAAACCCTGGAGCCAGGCGCCGTCGATCAGGGTCAGCGGTGCCAGTTGCAGGGTGGAGTCGACGATTTCTTCGCGCGACGGCATGGCCGCCGGGTCGCTTTCTTCGAACTCCTGGCCGTGGCGGTCGTGCTTGTCCAGCAACCATTCGCGCAAGACGCCGACATTCCAGGCTTCAGGCAAAGTGCGTTCGGAGCTTTGCAGCGAGCGCCGCGACTGTTCCAGCCAACGGGTCACATAAGCCTGGGCAAAAGCCTGGGTGCGCGGCGCCAGCGCCCTGCCCTGCAAGACGAAATAGGCCTCGCGCAAGCTCTTGGGCCACTGGCCCTGCTCTTGAATATCCTCGCCCAGCACCTGCCGAACCACTGCATTGCAAGGGGTTGGCGCCGGTGCTTCGGCAGCTTCCGCGCGCTGGATCGGACCGGACAGGCCATCGATCCACTTGCGGATGACGCTCAGGTCAGCCTCGCTGAAAATCCGGAACATGCGCCCGTTCGGCGCGACCAGGGTATTGACCAGCAGGCTCTTCTCGGCATTGCCCGGCACGATCAGGCGGCTGCGCGAAAGCATTTCCAGCAGCGGCACGGGGTCGACCTGGGCCTCACGCAGCCACTGCGCCAGGCTGCGGCCTTCCATCTTGTAATCCTGGTGATAGACCGCGCCGGCCCGGGCCATGCGCTGGATCATCTTGCCCATCAGGCGCTCGGGCGATACCGCGGCCCGACAGTGCGCCAGCAATCGTTCGTTGAAGGTTTTCAGGGCCGCGAACAACCATTGGGCGCCCGCCTCCAGTTGCAGGCGGCGAAGGCTGCCCTGGCTGGCGACCTGCTCGCAGACCCACTGGGAGATTTCCAGCGCCGAACTGTCGCCCGCGGTTTCATCCAGCTGGTTCAGGTCGAGCCGGCGGACGTCCAGTTGCTGCGCATCCAGCACGGACCACCATGGGCTCAGGCCCAGGGCTCGCCAGGCATAATCGATGCCGCACAGGGTGTCGCCAAAGGCATCGCTGCGGCGGCTGACCGCTTGCAGCAATGCGGGTAATTCGAACAGTTCGTCAGGCAGGTCGGGAAGCGTGGAAAGTTCGAACGGCGAAACCGCATAGGCGGTCAGCCCCGACTGTACCAACAGCGATTTGAAGTGATCGGCGCGCGATGCCAGGGGCCGCCCGACGCCCACGTCGTGGGCCAGCAACTCCATGAGCTTGAGCTGCGCGCTGTCCTCGAAGACCCCGGGGGCGCTCATGCCTTGCAACCAGCAGCCCAGCACCGAGGCCAATGGCGCCGAGTGCGCCAGCAGGGCCTCGGCGAATTCCCGTTGGTTGCCCAGTTCCGCGGCCTGGCTGGCCAGTTCGCGGTAAACCCGGGCCTGCTCGTCACGCCAGAGCTCGATCTGCACCCGCACCCCGGACAGACCTTCCGCACCGGTTTCCCCCGGTGCGGCCAGGCCCATCAGGCGCCGAATACTGACATCCCCCAGAAAGCTCTCGGGATTGCTGACTGATCGATAAAACTGGCGCCACATACTGTTTACTTCCCTTCCAGGTTGGAGACCAAGGCAATCCATTGCCGGCCCTCAGTCATCGGCAAGCAATGACGTCGGGTGTCGAGATCAAAACATCGGGTAGATCGACGAGTCCGGCTTCTTCTTTTTCTTCTTGCCGAACAGACGTTGGAACAAGCTCTTGATGTAACTCATGGCAGACTCCTTTAAAGAACATCGAGGATGATTTTCGAGACGAAATCATTCCCCTGGTCGGTGAAGTGAATACGGTCGACGAACAACCACTGTTCAGGCCGCAGGGCCTCGGACAGCAGCGGTGTAATGTTCACGAAGCGCACGCCCATCTTCTGGGCGCCCTCGCGCAGGCGGGCGGCATAGGCCTCGCAGACGCTGGGCTGCAGGATGTCGCCATAGACCTCGCTGAAACTGCCGGCGCGATCCAGCTCGGCGAACAGCTGTTCTTCCTCGTCGCAGCCCTTTTCCCGGACCCAGCCGGCCAGCGGCTGCAGAATGAAGGTCAGCTTGGCGCCCATGTCGGCCGCCAGTGCGCGCCAGGTATCCAGGTGACGCAGGGTCAGGTCGGCGGCGTAGTCGATCTGCTCTTCCATGGTCGGTGGCGGCTCGGGCGTCGGCTCTTCCTGTTCCTTGCCGAGCAAGGCGCGGAACATGCCGCGCTTGGGGGCCTGAGTCTCCGGACGCATGGCGTCGAAGAACTGATTGCAGTTGAAGAAAGCACCGTGTTCGCCACGGCTGCTGTGTGGCTGGCGGGCCAGCCCCAGGTTGTTGAACCCGGAAAACAGCACGATCTCGTCGACCTTGGGCAGCAAATGACGATAAAGGGTGAAGAGCGTCAGTTCCTGGGTCGAGTTGAAGCTGCGTCCGCCGAAGTTGATCCAGGGTTTGCTGTCCGGATCGTTCTCGGCCAGGCGCGAAGGCAGTGTCCAGGCATCCGAGCTGGCACCGATGCCAAACACGGTCGAGCTGCCGGCCAGCACCCGCACGCTCTTGGCGTGACGGCTGTTGGCCACCGAATACTGTATGCCCAGCAACTCCGAATAGCGGAAGCCCGAGGCATCTGTATTGACCACCTCCGAACGGTGGTCGGTAGGATGGAAGTACATCAAATAAGGCAGCCAGCGAACCTCACCACCGTCGGTGAATTTCTGCTCGTACTCAGCCATCTGCGGAGTCAGTTTGATCCTTGCCGTCATTACCCTGCTCTTCCTTGAGAAGTCATCGTCTAAAGTAGCCTGAGGGGGAAGCCCGTTCGGGGGGACTCTGAATTGCGCCGCAACTGTATTTAAGAACAACCAGTACAGTGCGATGCGGGCCATCTTCCCAAAGGCAACCACTGTCTTATAGGTACACGACGGATGATTTTTCTCAGTACAGATTGCCTTTTCGCCCTGAAAAATTTTCAAAAAAAGTGAAATCTGTAACTTTTTATACGACAGATGAGTCGCTACAGTCCCCCGCATGACTCGATACCTGAATCTCGCCGAATACATCAGCAGCCGCATTGAGCAGGGGTTATACGGGCCGGGGGAGCGTCTGCCTTCGGTGCGGGCCCTGAGCCTCGAGCACGGCGTCAGCCTCACCACCGTGCAACAGGCCTATCGGGTTCTGGAAAGCTCGGGACTGGCTATCCCCAAGCCCAAGTCGGGCTATTTCGTCCCGGCCGGTCGGCGCTTGCCGGAGCTGCCGAAGATGGGACGGCCGTCGTTGCGGCCTGTGGATATTTCCCAGTGGGACCTGGTGCAGGAGCTGATGCGCCAGGAGCAGAACGCCAATGCCATCCAACTGGGTTGCGGCATGCCCGACACCACGGCGCCAACCCTCAAGCCGCTGCTGACCGCCCTGGCGCGGATCAGCCGGCGCAGCGACAGCCCTAGCCTGCAATACAACCACCTGCAAGGTGTGCTGAGCCTGCGCGAGCAGATTGCCCGCCTCGGCGTCGACTCCGGTTGCCGCCTGACGCCCGCGGAAATCGTCGTCACCAGCGGCTGCCAGGAAGCCCTGTCCATCGCCATCCGCGCCCTGTGCGAACCCGGCGACATCGTGGCCATCGCCTCCCCCTGCTTCCACGGCATCATCCAGCTGCTCAAGGCCGCCGGCCTCAAGGCCCTGGAGATTCCCACCGACCCGGTCACCGGCATCAGCCTGGAGGCCATGGAAATGGCCCTGGAACAATGGCCGATCAAGGCCATCCAGCTCACGCCCAATTGCAACAACCCGCTGGGCTACATCATGCCGGACGACCGCAAGCGCGCGATGATCCGCCTGGCCCAGCGCTATGACGTGCCGATCATCGAAGACGATATCTATGGCGACCTGGCGTTCCGCTACCCGCGGCCGCGCACCCTGAAGTCATTCGATGACGACGGGCGCGTGCTGCTGTGCAGTTCGTTCTCGAAAACTCTGGCGCCAGGACTGAGGATCGGCTGGATCGCCCCGGGGCGTTACCTGCCGCAAGTGCTGCACATGAAATACGTCGGCTCCGGCACCACCGCGACCCAGCCGCAGCTGGCGGTGGCCGAATTCATTGCCAAGGGTCACTACCTGCCGCACCTGCGGCGGATGCGCAAACAGTACCAGCGCCATCGCGACCTGATGACCGAGTGGGTCAGCCGCTATCTGCCGGAAGGCACCCGGGTCAGCAAACCCCAGGGCGGGTTCACCTTGTGGGTGGAGCTGCCGGACGAGTTCGACACCTACACCCTGAACCGGCTGCTGGAAGCCGAGGACATCCAGATCGCCAACGGCAATATCTTTTCCGCGGCCGGCAAGTACCGCAATTGCCTCAGGCTGAACTTTGCCGGCGTGCCCAACCGCAAGATCGAACAGGCGATCATCAAGATCGGCCTAGCGGTCGCGCAACTGCTCCCCGCCTGACAGCCCTCGCGCCTGCCCCTCGCCGCCGTGGCGAGGGGCATCAGCGAATCAGGCCCTGGCCGCGCGCCACAGCTTGCCGCCCAGCGACACCACGACCAGTACCGCGGCACCGGCGATGATGCCGGCCACGGCATTGAGCAGCGTCGGCATGATCAGCGAAAACCCGCCAACCGCCTCGGCCGTGTGTGCGGTGACAGTCTCGATCCAGTGATGCGCCGCCGGCACGCCATGGGTCAGGATGCCGCCGCCGACCATGAACATGGCCGCGGTGCCGATCACCGAAAGGCTTTTCATCATGTAGGGCGCCGCGCGCAGGATCGCGCCACCGATGCTTTTCGCCACCTGGCCCGGCTTCTGCGTCAACCACAGGCCAAGGTCGTCGAGCTTGACGATGCCGCCCACCAGGCCATACACACCGACGGTCATGACGATGGCGATACCCGAAAGCACCACCACCTGCTGCATCAACGGCGCGTCAGCGACGGTGCCCAGGGTAATGGCGATGATCTCGGCCGAGAGAATGAAGTCGGTGCGGATCGCGCCCTTGATCTTGGTCTTCTCGAAGGCCACCAGATCGGTGGCCGGGTCCGCCACGGCCTCGATCAGTTGCTGGTGCTCGGCCTGATCCTCGGCCTTGCTGTGGAGAAACTTGTGGGCGAGCTTTTCAAAGCCCTCGAAGCACAGGTAGGCGCCGCCGAGCATCAGCAACGGCGTCACCAGCCAGGGCGCGAAGGCACTGATGGCCAGTGCCGCGGGTACCAGGATCAGCTTGTTCAGAAACGAGCCCTTGGCCACCGCCCAGACCACCGGCAATTCGCGCTCGGCGCGCACCCCGGAGACCTGCTGGGCATTGAGCGCGAGGTCGTCCCCCAGCACCCCGGCGGTCTTCTTCGCCGCCATCTTGGTCATCAGCGCCACGTCGTCGAGTACCGCGGCAATATCGTCGATCAGCACCAGCAAACTGCTTCCGGCCATGGATCAGGGTTCCTTGAGGTGATAAATGTTGCGAAGCATAACGCGCAACGAGGGCCCGCGGGGCATTCTTGAGCCTCGCGCAAGGCCGGTGCTACCATGCGCAACCGCCCGAACAGGCAAGGAATCACCTGGTTTATGAGCACCATCCGCGAGCGCAACAAAGAACTGATCCTGCGTGCCGCCAGTGAAGAGTTTGCCGACAAAGGCTTCGCTGCGACCAAAACCAGCGATATCGCGGCCAAGGCAGGATTGCCCAAACCCAACGTCTACTACTACTTCAAATCCAAGGAAAACCTCTACCGCGAGGTCCTGGAAAGCATCATCGAGCCGATCCTCCAGGCTTCGACCCCGTTCAACGCCGACGGCGTGCCCAGTGAAGTGCTGAGCGGCTACATCCGCTCGAAGATCCGCATCTCCCGCGACCTGCCCTTCGCCTCCAAGGTATTCGCCAGCGAGATCATGCACGGCGCTCCGCACCTGAGCCCGGACCAGGTCGAGCAGCTCAACGCCCAGGCCAAGCACAATATCGATTGCATCCAGACCTGGATTGATCGTGGCCAGATCGCCCCCATCGACCCGCACCATCTGATGTTCAGCATCTGGGCCGCGACCCAGACCTACGCCGACTTCGATTGGCAGATCTCGGTGGTGACCGGTAAGGCCAAGCTGGACGAGTCCGATTACGAAGCCGCCGCCCAGACCATCATCCGCCTGGTGCTCAAGGGCTGCGAAACGGACAAGTAAGCCAGCCCCTGTAGCCGCTGCCGCAGGCTGCGATAAGGCCGAAGGCCTTCAGCGATCTTCAGATCTTGCGCACACGTTGTGTGCGATCGCAGCCTGCGGCAGCGGCTACACGGCTACAGATCAGGCGCTCACGCCCGCATCCGCCTGCAAGCCCTGCGCCTCGATGGCGCTGATCGCGCATTGCTCGTCAATGTCCGAGGTGTCGCCGCTGATGCCGATCGCCCCCACCACCACCCCCTGCTGATCACGAATCAACACCCCACCCGGTGCCGGCACCACGCTGCCCTGCCCCAGGCTGTTGAGCGCGGCAATGAACGCCGGCCGCTGCTGCGCATCCAGCGCCAGCAGGCGCGAGCCCTTGCCCAGGGCGATCGCGCCCCAGGCCTTGCCGATAGCGATCTGTGGCCGCAGCAGGCTAGCCCCGTCTTCGCGCTGCAAGGTCACCAGATGCCCGCCGGCGTCGAGTACCGCGATGGTCAAGGGTGCCGCGCTGATCTCGCGGCCGAAGGCCAGGGCCTTGCCGGCCAGGCTGACTGCAACGTTCAAGGTTAAAGCGCTCATGGGTGCCGTCCTTATTTTGTTATTGGGAAAAATCTGGGTGTTCCGATAAAAAGATCGATACAACAAATAGAACACAACAAATTTTGTTTTTGTATACAATAATCTTCGTAAATCCCTGCTTCCGACGAAAAGCCGCCTGTTTACCGGCACCGGACGAACGCACCCCAGCGCTAGAGAAAATGGATTGACCTGCGACGCTCGCCGTGAATACACTCTGCGCAAAGCCACTTGTATACAATTACAAAACGTAAGAGGCACAAAACCATGAGCAAAATGAGAGCAATCGAAGCCGCCGTTCTGGTGATGCGCCGTGAAGGGGTCGATACCGCTTTTGGCATCCCGGGTGCCGCCATCAACCCGCTGTATTCCGCCCTGCAAAAGGTCGGCGGCATCGATCACGTCCTCGCTCGCCACGTCGAAGGCGCCTCGCACATGGCCGAGGGTTACACCCGCACCAAGGCCGGCAATATCGGCGTGTGCATCGGTACTTCCGGCCCTGCCGGCACCGACATGGTCACCGGCCTGTACAGCGCCTCGGCCGACTCGATCCCGATTCTCTGCATCACCGGCCAGGCCCCGCGTGCCCGCCTGCACAAGGAAGACTTCCAGGCCGTCGACATCACCAGCATCGTCAAGCCGGTGACCAAGTGGGCGACCACCGTCCTGGAACCGGGCCAGGTGCCCTACGCCTTCCAGAAAGCCTTTTATGAAATGCGCTCAGGTCGCCCCGGCCCGGTGCTGATCGACCTGCCGTTCGACGTGCAGATGGCCGAGATCGAATTCGACATCGACGCCTACCAGCCATTGCCACTGGCCTTGCCGTCGGCGACCCGGGTCCAGGTCGAAAAGGCCCTGGCCCTGCTGGATCAGGCCGAGCGTCCGTTGCTGGTCGCCGGCGGCGGCATCATCAATGCCGATGCCAGCGAACTGCTGGTGGAGTTCGCCGAGCTGACCGGCATCCCGGTCATCCCGACCCTGATGGGCTGGGGCAGCATTCCCGACGATCACCCACAGATGGTCGGCATGGTCGGCCTGCAGACCTCCCACCGCTACGGCAACGCCACCCTGCTCAAGTCGGACCTGGTCCTGGGTATCGGCAACCGCTGGGCCAACCGCCACACCGGTTCGGTGGACGTCTACACCGAGGGTCGCAAATTCATCCACGTGGACATCGAGCCGACCCAGATCGGCCGGGTGTTCACCCCGGACCTGGGTATCGTCTCCGACGCCAGTTCGGCGCTGACCGTGTTCATCGAAGTCGCTCGCGAATGGCAGGCCGCCGGCAAGCTGAAGAACCGCAATGCCTGGCTGCAGGATTGCCAGCAACGCAAGTCGAGCCTGCAACGCAAGACCCACTTCGACAACGTGCCGGTCAAGCCGCAGCGCGTGTATGAAGAGATGAACCAGGTGTTCGGCAAGGACACCTGCTACGTCAGCACCATCGGCCTGTCGCAGATTGCCGGCGCGCAGTTCCTGCACGTGTACAAGCCACGCCACTGGATCAACTGCGGCCAGGCCGGCCCGCTGGGCTGGACCATTCCGGCGGCGCTGGGGGTGGTCAAGGCCGACCCGAGCCGCAAGGTGGTGGCGCTGTCCGGCGACTACGACTTCCAGTTCATGATCGAAGAGCTGGCCGTGGGCGCGCAGTTCAAGCTGCCGTACATCCACGTGGTGGTGAACAACTCCTACCTGGGCCTGATCCGCCAGGCACAGCGCGGTTTCGACATGGACTACTGCGTGCAACTGTCCTTCGACAACCTCAACGCCCCGGAACTCAACGGCTACGGCGTGGACCACGTCGCGGTCGCCGAAGGCCTGGGCTGCAAGGCGCTGCGGGTATTCGAGCCGTCGGGCATCCAGCCGGCCCTGCGCCAGGCCCAGGAAATGCTCCAGCAGTTCAAGGTGCCGGTGATCGTCGAGATCATCCTGGAGCGTGTCACCAACATCTCCATGGGCACCGAGATCAACGCGGTCAACGAATTCGAAGACCTGGCGCTGGTCGGCAACGACGCCCCGACCGCGATTTCCCTGCTCGACTGACCCCCTATGTAGCCGCTGCCGAAGGCTGCGATCGCATCCGCAAGATGCGCAAGATCTCAGGATCGTCGAAGGCCTTCGCCTTATCGCAGCCTGCGGCAGCGGCTACAGAGCCCCCTTTTCACAGGAGACCACCATGCCGCGTTTTGCCGCCAACCTGTCCATGCTGTTCACCGAACAGGACTTCCTCGCCCGCTTCAAGGCCGCCGCCGAGGCTGGCTTCAGTGGTGTCGAATACCTGTTCCCCTACGAATTCAGCTCCGCCGAGATCAAGGCGCAACTCGACGCCCACGGCCTGACCCAAGTGCTGTTCAACCTTCCCGCGGGCGATTGGGTGAAAGGCGAGCGCGGTATCGCCTGCCTGCCGGACCGGATCGAAGAGTTCCGCGCCGGGGTCGACCTGGCCATCGCCTACGCCCAGGTGCTGGGTAATACCCAGATCAACTGCCTGGCCGGCATTCGCCCGCAAGGTTTCGACGATGCCACGGTGGAAAAGACCTTCGTCGCCAACCTCAAGTACGCCGCCGAAAAACTCCAGGCCGCGGGCATCAAGCTGGTGATGGAAGCGATCAACACCCGCGACATCCCGGGCTTCTACCTGAACAACACGGCCCAGGCCCTGTCGATTCGCGAACAGGTCGGCAGCAGCAACCTGTACCTGCAATACGACATCTACCACATGCAAATCATGGAGGGCGATCTGGCCCGCACCCTGTCCGGGCACCTGGACGCGATCAACCATGTCCAGCTGGCGGACAACCCGGGGCGTCACGAACCGGGGACCGGCGAGATCAACTACCACTTCCTGTTCGGGCACCTGGACAAGATCGGCTACCAGGGCTGGGTCGGCTGCGAATACAAGCCGCTGACCACCACCGAGGCCGGCCTGGGCTGGCTCAAGAGCCACAACGCAATCTGATCGGGCAACGCGTCATCGTTTATCGCTGTAGGAGCGAGCTTGCTCGCGAAGATCGTCAACGATGACGCAGGCATCCTGAATGAACACGGCGCCCTAGCCGTTTTTCGCGAGCAAGCTCGCTCCTACAGAGGGCGTGCTACCTAACAAAAAGAGGATTTTCTCATGGCTAAAATCGGATTCATCGGCACCGGCATCATGGGCCACCCAATGGCCTCCAACCTGCAGAAAGCCGGCCACAGTCTGTTCCTGTCTCAGCACCACGACGCGGCCCCGGCCGACCTGGTCGCCGCCGGCGCGGTCGCCCTGGCCAGCCCCAGGGAGGTAGCCCAGGAAGCCGAATTCATCATCGTCATGGTCCCGGATACCCCGCAGGTCGACGACGTGCTGTTCCGCGCCGACGGCGTAGCGGCGGGCGTCGGCCCGGGCAAGGTGGTGATCGACATGAGTTCGATCTCGCCGACCGCGACCAAGGCCTTCGCCGCCAGGATCAACGAGAAAGGCGCGCAATACCTGGACGCCCCGGTGTCCGGCGGTGAAGTCGGCGCCAAGGCGGCGACCCTGAGCATCATGGTCGGCGGCGACAGCCAGGCCTTCGAGCGCGCCCTGCCGCTGTTCCAGGCCATGGGCAAGAACATCACCCTGGTCGGCGGCAACGGCGACGGCCAGACCGCCAAGGTGGCGAACCAGATCATCGTCGCCCTAAATATCCAGGCGGTGGCCGAGGCCCTGCTGTTCGCCGCGAAAAACGGCGCCGATCCGGCCAAGGTGCGCGAGGCGCTGATGGGCGGCTTCGCTTCCTCGAAGATCCTCGAGGTGCACGGCGAGCGCATGATCAAGGGCACCTTCGACCCGGGCTTCCGTATCAGCCTGCACCAGAAGGACCTGAACCTGGCCCTGCAAGGCGCCAAGGAGCTGAACATCAACCTGCCCAACACCGCCAACGCCCAGCAAGTGTTCAGCACCTGCGCGGCCATCGGCGGCAGCAACTGGGACCACTCGGCGCTGATCAAGGGCCTGGAACACATGGCCAACTTCTCGATCCGCGACCAGTAAGAGAACGCCAGGAAATCCCCTGTAGCCGCTGCCGAAGGCTGCGCTCGCCTGCGCAGCAGGCGTGCACTTGCACATCGCAGGAAGGTTCTTCGAACCTTATCGCAGCCTGCGGCAGCGGCTACAGGTTGCGTTACAGCCACACCTCGAATAACAAGAAATCCGGGAGCCCGCCATGTCGGTCGATCCGCAACAATTCCTCCGTGAGCTGTTCGCCACAGCCATCGACGCCGCCCACCCGCAGCACGTCCTCGCAGCCCATTTGCCCAGCGACCGCAGCGGCCGGGTGATCGTCATCGGTGCCGGCAAGGCCGCCGCAGCCATGGCCCAGGTGGTCGAACGCTGCTGGTTGGGTGAAGTCAGCGGGCTGGTCGTCACCCGCTACGGCCACGGCGCCCCCTGCGAAAAAATCGAAGTGGTCGAAGCCGCCCATCCGGTACCCGATGCCGCCGGCCTGGCCGTGGCCAAGCGCGTGCTGGAGCTGGTCAGCGACCTGTCGGAACAGGACCGGGTGATCTTCCTCCTGTCCGGCGGCGGTTCCGCGCTGCTGGCCCTGCCTGCCGCGGGCATCAGCCTGGCGGACAAGCAGTCGATCAACAAGGCCCTGCTCAAGTCCGGCGCCACCATCGGCGAGATGAACTGCGTGCGCAAACACCTCTCGGCGATCAAGGGCGGCCGCCTGGCCAAGGCCTGCTGGCCGGCCACCGTCTACACCTACGCGATTTCCGATGTACCGGGCGACCTGGCCACGGTCATCGCTTCCGGCCCCACCGTAGCCGACCCCAGCACCTCGGCCGAGGCCCTGGCGATCCTCAAGCGCTATGCCATCGAAGTACCGGCGGCGGTGCGCACCTGGCTGCAAAGCCCGGAGTCGGAAACCGTCAAGCCCGGCGACCCGAACCTGGCCCGCAGTCACTTCCAGCTGATCGCCCGGCCGCAGCAGTCGCTGGAGGCCGCCGCGGTGAAAGCCCGCCAGGCCGGTTTCAGCCCGCTGATCCTCGGCGACCTGGAAGGCGAGGCCCGCGAGGTGGCCAAGGTCCACGCCGGCATCGCCCGCCAGGTGGTGCTGCATGGCCAGCCGCTGGCGGCGCCTTGCGTGATCCTCTCCGGCGGTGAAACCACGGTCACCGTGCGCGGCAATGGCCGCGGCGGGCGCAATGCCGAGTTCCTCCTGAGCCTCACCGACAGCCTCAAGGGCCTGCCCGGCGTCTACGCCCTGGCCGGCGACACCGACGGCATCGACGGCTCCGAAGACAACGCCGGCGCCATCATGGCCCCGGACAGCCATGCCCGCGCCGCCGCCCTGGGCCTGAGTGCCAGCGACGAGCTGGACAACAACAACGGCTATGGCTACTTCGCGGCCCTGGACGGGTTGATCGTCACCGAACCAACCCGCACCAACGTCAACGACTTCCGCGCCATCCTGATCCTCGAGAGCCCCCAACATGACGCCTGACAAAAAGGTCAAAATCCTCGCCACCCTCGGCCCGGCCATCGACGGCATCGACGATATCCGCGAGCTGGTGCAGGCCGGGGTGAATATCTTTCGCCTCAATTTCAGCCACGGTGACCACGCCGATCACGCCCAGCGTTACCAGTGGATCCGCGAAGTCGAAAAGCAGCTGAACTACCCGCTGGGCATCCTCATGGACCTGCAAGGCCCGAAACTGCGGGTCGGCACGTTCGCCGAAGGCAAGGTCCAGCTGCACCGTGGCCAGGCCCTGCGCCTGGACCTGGACAGCACCCCGGGCGACCAGCGCCGGGTCAACCTGCCCCACCCGGAAATCCTCAAAGCCCTGGAGCCGGGCATGGACCTGCTGCTGGACGATGGCAAGCTGCGCCTGCGGGTCATCGCCAAACACGCCGACGCCATCGACACCACGGTGCTCAACGGCGGCGAGCTGTCGGACCGCAAAGGCGTCAACGTCCCGCAGGCGGTGCTCGACCTCAGCCCGCTGACCGCCAAGGATCGCCGCGACCTGGAGTTCGGCCTGGAGCTGGGGGTGGACTGGGTCGCCCTGTCGTTCGTGCAGCGCCCCGAGGACATTCGCGAAGCCCGCGCGCTGATCGGCGACAAGGCGTTCCTGATGGCCAAGATCGAGAAACCCTCGGCGGTCACCCAACTGCGCGAGATCGCCGAACTGAGCGACGCGATCATGGTGGCCCGTGGCGACCTGGGCGTCGAAGTGCCGGCCGAAAGCGTGCCGCAGATCCAGAAGAACATCATCGGCACCTGCCGCCAGCTGGGTAAACCGGTGGTGGTGGCCACGCAGATGCTCGAATCCATGCGCTTCTCCCCTGCCCCGACCCGGGCCGAGGTCACGGACGTGGCCAACGCGGTGGCCGAAGGCGCCGACGCGGTGATGCTCTCGGCGGAAACCGCCTCCGGCGAATACCCGCTGGAAGCGGTGCAGATGATGAGCAAGATCATCCGCCAGGTGGAAAGCGGCCCCGACTACCAGGCCCAGCTCGACGTCAGCCGACCCCAGGCCGAAGCCACGGTGTCCGATGCCATCAGCTGCGCGATCCGCCGTATCAGCAGCATCCTGCCGGTGGCGGTGCTGGTGAACTACAGCGAGTCCGGCAGCTCCAGCCTGCGCGCGGCCCGGGAGCGGCCGGCGGTGCCGATCCTCAACCTGACGCCGAACCTGTCCACCGCGCGCCGCCTGACAGTGGCCTGGGGCGTGCACTCGGTGGTCAACGACCGCCTGCGCCAGGTCGACGAGGTCTGCTCCACCGCCCTGGAGATCGCCCAGGCGCAAGGCATGGCCAAACGTGGCGACACGCTATTGATCACCGCCGGCGTGCCGTTCGGCCAGCCGGGCTCGACCAACTCGCTGCGCATCGAAACCCTGATCTGAGCCTGTAGCCGCTGCCGACCCTGCGAGGCTGCGCTCGAAAACGCAGTCTTCGCCAGGCCCGAGCACTGGACTTGCCTGTGGAACACGGCATTGCCTGATTGATGGCCGCTACGCGCCCGATCGCAGCCTCGCTGTGCTCGGCAGCGGCTACAAGAGCCCATCTTCATGCCTTCAGAACACTTCAACGCGCACTGCCCCGACTGGGCCACCGCCCTGCTCAACGGCTTCAGCCAGATCTTCCTCCAGCGCCATCCGCTGTGCGGCCTGCTGTGCATGCTGGCCATCCTCCTGAGCGCTCCCGCGGTGCTCGGTGGCGCGCTGCTGGGCGGCGTGGCCGGGCTGCTCACCGCGCAGCGCCGGGGCTATGCCAAGGCCGACCGGCAAGCCGGGCTGTTCAGCTACAACGGGGTCTTGCTCGGCCTGCTCCTGAGCCTGCGCTTCGACTGGTCGGTGCTGCTGCCACCGCTGATCATCGCCTGCGGCGGCCTCAGTGCGATCCTCACCCGGCAATGGCTCAAACGCGCCCGCGACCCATACTGCCTGCCGGCCTACACCGCGCCCTTCGTCGGCCTCGGCTGGTTGCTGCTGGGCCTGGCCGCGCCACTGCCTGCGGGTGCCGCCGCGCCCTGGGTCGAGCCCGATGCGCTGGCGCTGCTGCAGGCACTGATCCAGGGGCTCGGCCAGGTGATGTTCCTCGAGCATCCGCTGGCCGGGGTATTGATCGCCCTGGGGTTGCTGCTGGCTGATCGCCGGGCGGCCGCCTGGGCGCTGTTCGGTTCGGCGGCGGGCCTGGGCTTCGCCCTGCTGCAACAGGACCATGCCGATGCCCTGTCGGGCCTTGGCGGCTACAACTGTGCCCTGGTCGCCCTGGCCCTGAGCCAGGACCGCCGCCGATCCTGGTTGGCCCTGCCGGGCATGCTCCTGGCGTTGCTGCTCGCCCCAGGCTTCGCCGCGCTGGGCCTGCCCGTTCTCACCGCGCCCTTTATCCTCGCCTGCTGGCTGGTCCGCGCCGCGCTGCGGGTGCTGCGCCAGGCCGCCATGGACAGCACGCCTTGCGCTACCGGGGCCAATCCCCCTAGGCTTCGCTGACCTTCGATTCAGGCGAACAACATGGACAGCAACACGGACAACAACCGGCATTGGCGCGAGCGTCTCTACGTCATGATTTTCCAGACCGACACCGTGGCCGGTCGACGCTTCGACAGCACCCTGTTGCTGATCATCCTCGCCAGCCTGGTGATCGTGATCCTCGACAGCATCGACGAGGTGCATCAGAACTACGCCAATGTGCTGGCCTATATCGAATGGGGTTTTACCCTGATCTTCGCCATCGAATACGGCCTGCGCCTGTATTGCTCGCCCAAGCCGTTGCGCTACGCCTTCAGTTTCTACGGGCTGGTGGACCTGCTGGCCATCGTGCCGGGGATCCTCGCCCTGTATTACAGCGACGCCCAGTACCTGCTGATCATCCGGGTGATCCGCATGCTGCGCATCTTCCGCGTGCTCAAGCTCAGCCCGTATCTCAAGCAGGCCAACTACCTGATGTCGGCGCTGCGCGGCAGCAAGCAGAAAATCATCGTGTTCCTGCTCAGCGTATCGACCCTGGTCACGGTGTTCGGCACCCTGATGTATGTGGTCGAGGGGCCCGAGCATGGGTTCACCAGTATTCCCAAGGGCATCTACTGGGCCATCGTCACCCTGACCACCGTGGGTTTTGGCGACATCGTGCCGAAGACGCCGCTGGGCCAGGTGATTTCATCGATGGTGATGATTACCGGTTACTCGATCATCGCCGTGCCCACCGGGATCTTCACCGCGGAACTGGCCAATGCCATGCGCGGCGAACAGCTCAAGCACGACTGCCCGGTGTGCAGGAAGCACGACCATGAGCACGGCGCCGCGTTCTGCTCGCGATGTGGCAATGCGCTGTTCCCGAAAGTGGTTCAGGAAAACTGAATAAGCAAAGCACTTTTTAATCTTTAAAGAGATATACCGCCCCGGCTATAGTCGGCGGCAAAATGCCTTCACTCTCGAATTCACTCTCAACAAAAAGGAATGTGCAGTGAAAAAACTCGTTAGCGCCTCTCTCCTGGCCGCCGGCCTGGCACTGGGCAGCGTCGCCCAGGCCGCCCCGACCCTGCTCAACGTTTCCTATGACGTGATGCGAGACTTCTACAAGGACTACAACACCGCCTTCCAGAAGCACTGGCAGGCCGAGCACAACGAGAACATCACCCTGCAGATGTCCTTCGGCGGCTCCAGCAAACAGGCGCGCTCGGTGATCGACGGCCTGCCGGCCGACGTCATCACCATGAACATGGCCACCGACATCAACGCCCTGGCGGACAACGGCAAGCTGGTGCCGGACAACTGGGTGACCCGCCTGCCGAACAACAGCGCTCCCTTCACCTCGGCCACCGTGTTCATCGTGCGCAAGGGCAACCCCAAGGCCCTGAAAGACTGGCCGGACCTGCTCAAGGATGGCGTACAGGTGATAGTGCCGAACCCGAAGACCTCGGGTAACGGCCGCTACACCTACCTGTCGGCCTGGGGTTATGTGCTGAAGAACGGCGGCGACGAGAACAAGGCCAAGGACTTCGTCGGCAAGCTGTTCAAGCAGGCACCGGTGCTCGACACCGGCGGTCGCGCCGCCACCACCACCTTCATGACCAACCAGATCGGCGACGTGCTGGTGACCTTCGAGAACGAAGCGGAAATGATCGCCCGCGAATTCGGCCGCGATCAGTTCGAAGTCATCTACCCGAGCGTCTCCGCCGAAGCCGAGCCGCCGGTGTCGGTGGTGGACAAGGTGGTCGACAAGAAAGGCTCGCGCGCCGCGGCCGAGGAATACCTGAAGTACCTGTGGTCGCCGGAAGGCCAGGAAATCGCCGCCAACAACTACCTGCGCCCACGGGACCCGAAAGTCCTGGCCAAGTACACCGACCGTTTCCCGAAAGTCGACTTCCTGTCGGTGGAAAAAACCTTCGGCGACTGGCGTACCGTGCAGAAGACCCACTTCAACGATGGCGGGGTCTTCGACCAGATCTACGGCGGTAAGTAACAACACCTGTAGCCGCTGCCGCAGGCTGCGATAAGGCCGAAGGCCTTCAGCGATCGTCAGATCTTGCGCACACGCTGTGTGCGATCGCAGCCTTCGGCAGCGGCTACAGTATTTTGCGGGGCAGGAATCTAAAGCCCGGCGGCAACCTCGAACAGCACCGCCTTCCCCGCCTGATGCAGCTCAGGCAACATCGCCTCGGCCTCGATCTCGATCAGCCACTCGGGCAAGGACAGGCCGCTGACGATGATCCACGAGGACGCCGGCGGCTGCTGGGGGAAACGCTGCAACAGCACCTGGCTGATCTGTTCCTGCTGGTCGCGGGCTGCTTCGGCGATGTAGATCCGCAGCATGACCACGTGGCTCAGGTCGCCGCCCGCCGCCGCCAGGACCCGGGCGATATTGTCGAAGCTCTGCTCGGTCTGCTCGCGCAGCCCCGGGCCGACGCAGACCTCGCGCTCATCGACACCCACCTGGCCGGACAGCAGCAGGCGCCGCCCACCGCGCACCTCCACGGCCTGGCTGAAACCGTACTGCAGGGAATTGAAGACACTGGGCGGATTGAAGACTGATGCGTGCATGGGACCTCCGCTGCGATAGACGACCGCAAACCCTAAACCAAGCCCCTGCACAAGGCCATCCGAAACCAGGTCGTTGAAACACCTGGCAACGTAACCGCCAGCCAGCTACATCGGCGGCGTCACCCCATCCTTGCCGGCGGAGATCGATTGCGCGGTGAGCGTGCCGTCCGCGCTCTGCGAGACGAACATCACCACCTTGACCCCGGCCTTGAGCAGGCTGCGGTCGCCCGGCACCAGGTTGACGATGGGCACGTCGTCCGGCACCAGGATTGTCTGCTGGCCGCCCTTGTAGTTGACGGTCAGGGTCCGGCCGTTGCTCACCACCAGGTCGCCGACGCGGCCATTGGTCATGCTGCTGCCCTTGACCAGATCGAAAGGCCGATGGCCGTCGCCGGTGCCGGCCATCTGCGGTGGAAACACATGGACCTCCAGCGCCTTGAGGCTGCCATCGGCCTGCGGCACGGCGGCCGAACCTATGTAGCTGCCGGGCTTGATGTCCTCGATATTGGCCAGGGTCACGGCGCGGACCTGGGTCTGTGGCGTGAGGTTGATGGTGACGTTCTCGCCGCTGTTGACGTGCACCCGCACCGCGTCGCCGGCGATGCTGGTGATTTCCCCGCGCACGCCGATGCGCATGCCCGGCGCGTCCTGGGCCTGGGCCGGGCCGGCCAGCAGCAGTGCACCGAGGGTGATCGCTTGGGCGCCGCCGAGCAGGCGGCGAAGACACAGATTCATGGGACGGGCTTCCTGTGATGAAAGGTGGCACAGAGGTCTAAACGAAAGCACTCCAGTGTCCGCGGAACAATGAGCGAGCTATGGAACTGAATGTAAGTAAATGTATCATCGCAACGCGATCCCGGTCGTCGTCTGCCGCTCTCGGCCGGCCCCGCCAGGCATTTATTCCTCCCGGGCATGAATGCTATCGCTCGTCAGCTTCTACCGCGTCACGGGCCAGCCCCTTAGCCTCGCCCGCATCCTTTTCGCTGCAACGAGAATCGCCATGACTTCCACGACCCAGGGGCTGCCCGCCGCCACCACGACCATGACCCGCGGCATGGTGCTGCTGTTCGCCTTCTGCTGCGGCGCCATAGTCGCCAACATCTACTATGCCCAGCCAATCATCGAGCTGATCGCCCCGGACATCGGCCTGAGCAGCACCATGGCCAGCCTGATCGTATCCCTGACCCAGATCGGCTACGCCCTGGGCCTGTTCTTCCTGGTGCCCCTGGGCGACCTGCTGGAAAACCGCCGGCTGATGATCCTCACCAGCCTGGTGGCCATCGCCAGCCTGCTGGGCGCCGGGTTCACCGAGCAGCCCAACGCCTTTCTGCTGGTCTCGCTGCTGATCGGCTTCAGCTCGGTGTCGGTACAGATCCTGATTCCCCTGGCCGCCCACCTGACACCGGAAGAGTCCCGCGGCCGGGTGGTCGGCGGCATCATGGGCGGCCTGCTGCTGGGCATCCTGCTGGCGCGCCCGGTGTCCAGCGTGGTGGCCGACCTGTTCGGCTGGCGCGCGATGTTTATCGCCGCCGCCGTGCTGATGGCCGCCATCAGCCTGGTCCTGCTGCTGACCGTGCCCAAGCGCCAGCCCGCTCACAGCGCCACCTACGGCCAACTGCTGCGCTCGCTGGGCACCCTGCTGCGCCAGCAACCGGTGCTGCGCCAGCGAGCGTTTTACCAGGCCTGTATGTTCGCCACCTTCAGCCTGTTCTGGACCGCGGTGCCGCTGGAGCTGGCGCGCAATCACGGCCTGTCGCAAAGCCAGATCGCCCTGTTCGCCCTGGTCGGAGCCATCGGCGCCATCGCCGCGCCCATCAGCGGACGCCTGGCGGATGCCGGCCACACCCGCGTCGCCTCGTTGCTGGCCATGCTGTTCGCCGCCTTGAGCTTCCTGCCGGCCTTTGTCCACCCGGCCTACAGCGTCATCGGCCTGGCAGTGACCGGCGTGGTCCTGGATTTCTGCGTGCAGATGAACATGGTCCTCGGCCAGCGCGCGGTCTACGCCCTCGATGCCCATAGCCGCGGCCGCCTGAACGCGCTGTACATGACCAGCATTTTCATTGGAGGCGCGGTCGGCTCGTCGATTGCCAGCGCGGTCTACGAACACGCTGGCTGGCTGGGCATAGTCGGCGTCGGCAGCGCCTTGCCGCTGTTGGCCCTGCTGCGTTTCCTGGGCACCTCGCAGAAGGCGCTGCCTGTTACGGCCTGAGCCCGGGCTCAAGCCGCAGCCTGATCGATGTCCTCACCGGTGCGGTCGCGAATCCACAGCAACACCAGGGTGGACAAGGCGACCGTCGCCATCATGTACCAGGCCGGCGCCAGCGCCTGCTCGGTCACCCGCATCAGCCAGGTGACAAAAAACTGGGCGAAGCCGCCAAACACCGAGACCCCGATACCGTAGGCCGCCGCCATGCCGGTGGTGCGCACCGACTTGGGAAACATCTCCGGCAACATGGTGATGCCCGGCACCGTCTGCAGGGCCAGCAACACCGAGAGCAGGCTGATGATCAGCAGCAGGTTGAACAGGCTGGGGGCAGCGATCAGCCACTGGAAACACGGCACTATCACCACTAGGGTCAGCAGGCGCGAGCAGAAAATCACCCGCTTGCGCCCACAGCGATCGGCCAGCCAGCCCACCAGCGGCGACAACACAAAACAGACAGCCCCCACCACCACGCTGGCCAGCAGGCTGGAGGTGGTCGGCAGGCCCAGCACCCTGGCGGCATAGGCCGGCATATAAAAGGCGATGATTTGGGTCGAGACCATGGCCCCGAGCATCAGCAGCACGCTTTTGCCCAATGCCCACTTGTGCTGGCCGAACAGCTCACGCAACGGACTGCTGCGGGCCGCATGTTCCCTGGCCTGCTGGCTGTGGGCCGTCGACAGCCCGACCACCAGGGTGTCTTCCAGGTGGCGACGGATGTACCAGCCCACCGGGGCGGTGAGCATGCCGATGAAAAACGGCACCCGCCAACCCCACTCGCTCATCGCCTGTTGATCCAGCCCCGCCACCAGCGCCGCGACCATGATCGAACCGAGGAAGACCCCCAGCGACTGGCTGCCGAACTGCCAACTGGCATAAAAACCCCGTTGCGATGCGGGGGCGTGTTCCACCAGCAGGGTGGTCGCCGCCCCCACTTCGCCCCCGGCGGCAAAGCCCTGGATCAGCCGCGCCAGCGCCATGATCAGGGGCGCGGCCATGCCGATCTGGCCATAGGTCGGGGTCAAGGCCATCAGGCCGCAACCCAGGCCCATCAGGAACAGGGTCAGGGTCATCGCCGAGCGACGGCCAAAGCGGTCGGAGTAGGAACCGATCAGCAGCGCGCCGACCGGGCGCATCAGGAAACCCACGCCAAAGGTCGCGGTGGTCAGCAGCAACTGCCCGTAACCGGACGCCGCAGGGAAAAACAGCGGCCCGATAAACAGCATCAGAAAGCTGAACACCGTGAAGTCGAAAAACTCCAGGGCGTTACCGATAGTGGTACCGACAATCACCCGCCGACGGGAAACACACAGATTCGTCGCTGCAACCGGCGCGAAGGATTCGGAAACAACGGCCATGACATTCTCCTTGCAGACAAGGGCTACGCACCCACGACCGGCCGGGCCCGAACAGGCCCGGCCGGAGCGACCACCAGAGGCTGCGAATCAGTCGACTGGATCGAGAAAGGCGCTCACCAGCTTCACCCAGTAGCTGGCGCCGTAAGGCAGGCCGGCGTCATTGAAGTCATAGGCCGGGTTATGCAGCAGGCAGCCGCCCGCCGTCCCTTCGCCGTTGCCCATGATCAGGTAGCTGCCGGGACAGGCTTGCAGCATGAAAGAGAAATCCTCGCTGCAGGTCATCGGCTGCATATCGGCGACCAGCCCCTCCTCGCCCAGCCACTCCAGGGCCACCGCCCGCGCCAGGGCGGTTTCCCGCGGGTGGTTGTAGAGCACCGGGAACGCGTTGGCGCTGACCGTGACTTCGGCAGTCGCGCCGAATGCCTGGGCCTGGGCGTGGGCCAGCGCCTCGATGCGCTGTAGCAACAGTTCACGGCTCGTTTCTTTCAACGCCCTGACCGTCACCGCCAGCTCGACACGGGTGGGAACCACCGACGAACTGCTGCCGCCGTGAATCGCCCCGACCCCGACCACGCCCATTTCCAGGGGCGGCAGGTTGCGCGCCACCACGGTCTGCAACGCCATGACCAGCGAGGCCGCGGCGACTATCGGGTCGACCGTGTCCTGGGGCATGGCGCCGTGACCGCCACGGCCGTTGATGCCAATCGTCACGGTGTCGGCCGAGGCCATGAATGGCCCGGGGAGAAAACCGAACGTGCCCACCGGCAACCCCGGCCAATTGTGCATGGCAAAGACCGCATCGCAGGGAAACAGCTGAAACAGCCCATCCTCGATCATCTTTCGCGCGCCCACGTGCCCTTCCTCGGCGGGCTGGAAGATCAGGCGTACGGTGCCATCGAAGTCGATGCTTTGGGCCAGGCACTGGCCGGCGGCCAGCAGCATCGCGGTATGCCCGTCATGGCCACAGGCATGCATCTTGCCGTCATGCCGGCTGGCATAGGGCAAGCCGCTGGTTTCCAGGATCGGCAAGGCGTCCATGTCCGCGCGCAGGCCGATGACCCGGTTGCCCCGGCCCTTGCGCAACGACGCCACGACGCCGGTGCCGGCCAGCCCGTGGTGAACCTCGTAACCCCAGCCGCGCAGCTTGTCGGCGACCAGGCGGCTGGTTTCGAACTCCTCGTAGCTCAGTTCAGGATGGGCGTGCAGATGCTGGCGCAGCGCAACCATGGGCGTCGTCAGCTCGCGTATCTCAGGCAGGATCGTTGGGCTCGGCATGGGTTTCTCCTCAGCAGTGATAGATGGCCTGATCGCCGGCTGAGACGCTGTCAGGCTCTTGTAGGTTTTTTAGGTAGATCGCCGTCAGGCTGGCGGCCAGATCTTTGGGAACCAGTCCTGGCGCAGGCGCTGGCCTGCTTGCATGCCGTGGTCAGGGTACGGCGGCGAGGTCCTGCCAGGGCGCTCGGCATAACGCACGTCCTCGCCCAGCCAGCGCAGCGACAGCACGCGTCGGCGGGCCTGACTGAGATTGCCGCGTGCGCTGTGCACGGTGCGGAAGTCGAACAGCACCGCGTCCCCCGGCTCCATCTGCCACTCCAGCACCTGCATGCCGGGTTCGACATCCGGGTCCGGCACCGGCCGATAGCGGCTGACATCCTCGTAAAAGCTGCTGTCGTCCTTCCAGCGCAGCGGCAGCACCCACTGCGGCCAGAGGTGGGAGCCGGCGATCAGGCGCAAGGTCGCCTCGCGCACCGGGTCCACCGGGATCCACAGGCTGACGGTCTGC
The DNA here is from genome assembly GCF_900109505.1 of Pseudomonas sp. NFACC41-3. Taxonomy (NCBI): domain Bacteria; kingdom Pseudomonadati; phylum Pseudomonadota; class Gammaproteobacteria; order Pseudomonadales; family Pseudomonadaceae; genus Pseudomonas; species Pseudomonas sp. NFACC41-3. The sequence goes on along the minus strand of NZ_FOAE01000001.1, from coordinate 183,906 downwards.
TCGCCATCGAGAAAGTAATAGGGAATGTCCTGATGCCAGGGCGTCGGCTTCTGGGTGCCCGGCTCCTTGACCAGTACATGATCGTGAAAGAACTGCGCACTGGGCGACTGCATCACCGCTGCTGCAATCCCCGCCGCGGGCGACTCACGGACCATGGCGACGAATTCGGGAATGCGCTCCCAGTTGCAGTAATCGTCGAAAAACCCACCCGGCTCGCCGGCCGCCACCACGTTGGTGGCATAGGGGCCCGGCTCGCGCTGGTTACGCTCGATACCTGCGGCGATCGACCCGACCCAGTCCTTGAACACACCACGTAGACAAATGGCGCCATCGCGTTGAAAAGCTGCGATATCCGCCGCTGATACCAAAGGGCTGACTGACCTGTTCATAGGGGCTCCTGCGTGACGGCCGCCATAATCGCGGCGACCACGGCCAGACTATTGCCCCAGGCTCATCCAAAAATAAAATAATATGATCCGATCTGGCTCCTCGGAGTTTCTTATGAAGATCAGTCTGCGCCACCTGCGCTGCGCCCTGGCGGTCACTCGCCACGGCAATATCACTCAGGCCGCCGAGCACCTGAACGTATCGCAGCCGGCGGTCTCCGCCGCCCTCAGCGAACTGGAAGGACACCTGGGGCAAGTGCTGTTCATTCGCCAGCGCGGACAGGGAGTGACGCTGACGTCGTTCGGCCGCCTGGCGATGGACAAGGCCCAGCAGATAGTGGCCGGCGTGCATGAGCTGGAGCGCCTGGCGGACCACGACGACACCTTGTCCGGCGAACTGATGCTGGCCTGCTTCGAGGACCTGGCACCCTATTGCCTGCCGCAGCTGTTGCGCGGCCTCAAGGAACGCCACCCGGCGATCGAGGTGACGATTCGCGAATACGGCTTCGACCAGATCGGCAAGCAACTGAGCAACGGCAGCCTGGACGCCGCCCTCAGCTATGACCTGGGCTTGCCGGATGGGGTACAGAGCACGGTGCTGTGCGAACTGTCGGCCCATGCGCTATTGCCGGCCGAGCATCCCCTGGCCGGTCACCGCGAGGTCAGCCTGCGCCAGCTCTGCGATTACCCCCTGGTGCTGACCGAACAGGCCTACAGCTGGCAGCATTTCCTCGACCTGTTCCGCTTCCATGGCTTGCAGCCGAAAAACTTCAGCAAGACCTATTCTTTCGAACTGCAGCGCGGGCTGGTGGCCAACGGCTTTGGCGTGGCCGTGGCCTATACCCGGCCCTTCGGTGACCACAGCTATGACGGGCGGCCGCTGGCGATCCGGCCGATTGCCGAACCGCTGCCGCTGCAACGCATCGTGCTCGCCCAGTCCCGGGCCCGCAGCCACTCGCCGCTGGTCAACGCCCTGCGGGAACAGGCCCTGCAATGGTTCGGCGAAAGCCCGGGGTTTGGCTGGCACCCATAAGCGGCGCCGCGGCTCGGCGGCGTTCCACACAACACTCGATCGTTCAAGCACAAGGAGTCCCAATGGACCGGCTGGCAGCCATGCAAACCTTCGTTCATGTGGTGGAAAGCGGGTCCTTTTCCGCCGCCGCCCGGCTTCTGGATATCGGCCAGCCGGCCGTGTCGAAAACCATCGCCCAGCTGGAGGCGCGGCTGGCGGTGCGGCTGTTGCTGCGCTCGACCCGCGGCCTGACGCCCACCGAGGCCGGCATGGCGTTTTTCGAGCGCGCCAGGCGGGCCCTCGAAGAGGCCGACGAAGCCGATCTCGCGGCGCGCGGGGCCGGTACGGGGCTGCGCGGTACGCTGCGGATCTGCGCCGCGGTGACCTTCGCCCGCCTGCACATCGTGCCGCACCTGGGGAGCTTTCTCGAACGCCACCCCGAGCTCGACATCGACGTGGTGCTGGATGACCGCAATATCAATCTGGTGGAGGCCGGCATCGACGTCGCCCTGCGCATGGGCCCGTTGAGCGACTCCGGGCTGACCGCGCGGCGGATCGGCGAATGCCGGCGCGTGGTATTGGCCACCCCGGACTACTTCGCCCGCCACGGCGAACCCGCCTGCCCCGCCGACCTGGGCCAGCACCAGGCGATCGTCTACAGCCTCGGCGGTGGTGCCCACTGGCGCTTCGAACGGGGTGACGAACAGCATTCGGTGACAGTCCGCGGGCGGATTCGCGTCAGCGCCGCGGAGGGGTTGCGCGAGTCGGTGCTGGCCCACCAGGGGCTGACCCTGGCCTCACAATGGATGTTCGCCCCCGAGCTGACCAGTGGCGCGGTGCGCGAAGTGATGTCGGACTGGACGCTGCCCCGCCAGGAGCTGTGGGCGGTGTTCCCTACCGGACGGCTGACCAGCGCCAAGGCCCGGGCCTTCGTCGAGTTTGTCCAGCAGCTGCTGACCCGCGCGGATGCCACTCAAGGTTGAGCGACGTCAGATTCGCCCACGTACCAGCACTTCGACCTTGGCCGCCTCGCCCCAGCGTTGGACCCGCTCGATCAGCGCAGGGTCGGTTTCGCCCACCAGATACAAGGTTTCGATCGATTGGGCAGCCGCCCACTCGACAAACCCGCACTGCTCGAAGGTGTCGATAGCCGCCAGCTGGAACTCGTTTTCGTAAAAGCCGGGCACCACGGCAACCAGGGCATCGACGGCACTGACTTCAGGCAGGAACGGACAGGCCAGGTGCACCACGTCCCACTTCGCCACGCGCCAGTTGTGCAGCGCTTCGTCGAAGCGGCTGCGGGCGCCGCGGACAAACCCCAGGCCATCGATCACCATGCGCCGGTTGATGATCATCCATACCTTGCGTTTGCGCGGGGCCTTGAGCAGCACCTCACCGGTGACCTTCGAGGCACGCAGGGCCAGGGCGAACACCAGCAATACCGGAACGAAGTAGCGATAAACGGTCTCGGCGTTGGTGGCGCGGGTCAGCTCATACAGCCTGGAAACCTCGCCCCGGGCCTTGCGCTGGTCGCCCAGGGTTTCATCGAGGCGGCCGAGCCACGCCAATACAGGCGGCGCCGAATACCGGGCGCGAAGCTCATCCAGTGCCTGGATCACCGTCCCCACCGAGAGCGCCGTCAGCCGCCCCTGCGCCGTTCTCTCTAACGTGGCAAAACGCTGACAGAGCTCGTTCACCTGCGCGGCATCGGCGGCGCTATAGAGAGTCGCGGCGGCACGGCAATGATCCGGGCCCAGCAGATCGTCGATCTCGGCCTTGAGGCGCCTCTGGGTCGAGGCTTCATGGAATTCGGCTAGTCGATAGTCGCTCTGAAACCATTCGGTCCTGACGTTCTGCGTCTCGCTGATCAGGGCCAGCGAAGCCAGCAGCAGCCAGCCGTAGTCCACGCGCTTCCAGCCGATCTCGCCCAGGGGAAAGACCGAGATGAAGCTCCAGCAGAAAAAGTTGTACAGGAAGAGAAGGAACACCAGCAGGCACGCAGGCGTCAGGGACAGGTAGATCAGTTGCGGGACCTCGACATTGTCGAAGCCATGCAGGGAAAGCAGGACAACGAAAAGACAGAGGCAGAAGGCCATAGGCGCGAAATAGGGTTTGTTCAGGCTTTTCTTCATCGGGCGCTCGGATGGCGATACTCAGGAACACCCCGGGGTATCGGCCATCCAACCGACCGCTTGAACCGGACTCGCCCGCGGTCCGCTCAGTGGTCGCCGCTTACTGGGAGCCGCTTACTGGAACTGGCGCCCCAGGCCCGATGGCACGCCGTGGATATCGGTCTCTTCCCATGGCCCGTCGGGGCTGATGGAACGGCTCCAACCGTTATTCCAGCGGTAGTAGGTGCGCTGGCGGTAGAAAGTGTTGGTCTGGTTATCCAGCACATAGACGCCCAGGCGCGGGTCCCAGTGGCTGTTGCCACCCGGCGGCGGCGCGAAGCTCGCGGAAGTGCGCGGCAGCGGCTTGGCCGGCTTGATCGGCGTGGCGGGTTTGCTCGGGGTACTGGGCGGCGCCGGCTTGGTGCTGGGCTGCGCGGGCGGAATCGGTGGCAGCGTCTCGGGCGGCGTCGGCTGCTGGACCGCACAGGCGCTCAACCCCAGGACCAGTGTTAACAGGGTGATGCGGGCAATGGCGGTCATGGCGGCTTCTCTTATTTATCCGGGCTGTCGATGGTCAGTTGTTGCGGCGCGGTGGTGCTGCTGGCCAGGGGCTTGCTGCGACCGATCCACTCACCGGCAGTCGGTTGGCCGGCGCGGGAAATGCGTGCAACCAGTTGGACTTCCGGGAAGTTCGACAGTTTCAACTGCGGCATCATCGCGTCGGCATCTCCCAGTTCCACCGTCACCGGCAGGTCGGCCACGGTCAGGCGCTTGGCCGCCAGCGGCGCCGGCGGCCCGGAAGTGGCGCGGGCAAAGATGAACACGCTGTCGCCCGGCTGCACCTTGGCTTTCAGATCGGCGGCCAGCTCGACACGCACCTTGAGCAGCGCGGCGGCCTTGGGCGCAGGCGCCTGGGCCACTTTGCCGCCGCTGGCCAGCAGCTTCTCGGTGGCCCGATCGATACCGCCCTGCAGCGCGGCGCGCGAGTTGTCGTCCGCCGGCAATTGCGCCAGCAGGCGGTTCCAGTAATCGATCGCCTCCTGATAACGCTCGCCTTCGAAGGCGGCGATGCCCAACAGGCCGAGGCTGGTGACCTCCTTCGGATCGGCCTTCAGCGCTTCGTCGGTCAGGGCCTGGACCTTGTCCGACCACCGCTTGCCATCGGCGAAATACTGCGCCTGCGCCCACTGGCCGAGCAGTTCCGGCTGGCGCCCGGCCAGGGCCACGGTGCGCTCGAAGATCTTCGCCGCGTCCGCCGGGCGGTCCTGGGCCATGTAGGTACGGCCGAGGAAGTACAGGCCCTCGGCGGAATCCGGCTGGGCGGCGACCGCGCGCTCGAGGCGGCGGGTCATCTCTTCCATGGATTGCGGGGCCTGGGCGAATTCACGGGTCAGCTCGACCTTGTCGCTGGCGCCGAAATGCAGGTACAGGCCCAAACCCAATAGCGGCACCAGCAGCGCCGCCAGCAATGGCAGCGGCTTGCCCAGGCGCGACACCCCAGCCGGTTCCGCGCCCTCAGTGTCGGCCAGCAATTCGCGCGCGGCTTCGGCGCGGCCGCTGTCCATCTGCTCGGCGCTGAGCACGCCTTCGGCCTGCTGGCCTTGCAGCTCGGCCACGCGTTCTTGATAAAGCGCCACGTTCAGCGCGGTACGATCCTCTTCACGCTGGGCGCGACGGCCGCGTAGAACCGGGATCAGCAGAAAACTCAGGGCTACCAGGAGCAGCAGGCCTGCGGCGAGCCAGAAATCAATCATTCGCGGTCTTTATCCAACAGTTGGTCGAGGCGCTGACGCTCCTCGGCGGAAAGTGTGCTCGGGCTGTCGCTGCGCTGCACGCGCCGACGCCGGACGATCACGGCGATGATCACCACGCCCCCCAACAGCAGGCCGGCGGGGCCGAACCAGAGCAAGGCGGTCTTGCCGGTCAGGGCCGGCTTGTAGCGCACGAAGTCGCCATAGCGGTCGACCATGAAATCGATGATCTGCTGGTTGTCCTTGCCTTCGCCGAGCATGCGGAAGATCTCCTTGCGCAAGTCCGCGGCGATCGGCGCATTGGAGTCGGCGATGTCCTGGTTCTGGCACTTGGGGCACCGCAGTTCTTTGGTCAACTCGCGAAAGCGCTCGCGCTCGGCGTCGTTGGCGAATTCGTAGGTATCGATCGCGGCGTGGGCCACGCCAGCGATGCAAAGGCCCAGGACGGCCGCGGCCAGCCAGCGCTTCATGGCTTGGCCTCATCGGCCAGGGCCTGATATTTGGCGGCCAGTTTCTCGCGCCACACCGTTTCGTCGATCACCCCGACGTACTTGTCGCGGATGATGCCCTTGGCGTCGATGAAGAAGGTTTCCGGCGCGCCGTACACCCCGAGGTTCAGGCCCAGGGTGCCCTCCTCGTCGCGGATATCCAGCTGATAGGGATTGTGGAACTCGACCAGCCACTTCAGGGCGTCGGCGTTGACGTCCTTGTAGTTGACGCCGTAGATGGTCACACCCTGCTGCGCCAGCTTGTTCAGCACCGGGTGCTCGACCCGGCAGGAAATGCACCAGGTGCCCCAGACGTTGACCAGCGCCGGCTTGCCCAGCAGGTCGGCACGGGTCAGGGTCTTGTCGCCCTGCACCGACGGCAGGGAGAACTCCGGGAACGGCTTGCCGATCATCGCCGATGGCAGCTCGGCCGGGTCCAGGTACAACCCGCGGTACAGGAACACCGCCACCAGCAGGAACAGCGCCAGCGGCAACAACATTATCCAGCGTCTCATGCAGTGGCTCCTGTCATGCCCAGGGCTTCGCGCACCCGGGTCTTCACCTTGACCCGGTAACGCCGGTCGAGGGCCGCCAGCAGGCCACCGAAACCGGTGAGCAGGCCGCCGAACCAGATCCAGCGCACGAACGGCTTGACGTGCACCCGCACGGCCCAGGCGCCATCGCCCAGCGGCTCGCCGAGGGCGACGTAGAGATCACGGGTGAAACCGGCGTCGATGCCGGCCTCGGTCATCACCGAGTTCTGTACCGTGTAGAGGCGTTTTTCCGGGTGCAGCACGGCGATTTCCTTGCCATCGCGGACCACCCGCACCGTGCCCTTGTCGGAGGTGAAGTTGGGGCCTTCGAAATGCTTGGCGCCCTCGAAGACAAAGTGATAACCGGCCAGGTCCATGGACTCGCCCGGCTCCAGGCGCAGGTCGCGCTCGGCGCTATTCTGGCTCGACAGCACCACGCCCAGGGCGCAGACCGCGATGCCCAGGTGCGCCAGTTGCATGCCCCAGTAGCTGCGGGTCAGGCCCGGCAGGCCCTTGACCAGGCCTTTGTGGCGGGTCTTGTCGAAAATATCGCGGACCCCGGCGAGCAACACCCAGGCCGCCAGCATGAAGGTCGCCAGCACTGCCCAGTTGAAGTCGCCGTAGACAATACCGGCCACCACCGCCAGCGCGGCGCTGCCCAGCAGTACCGGAGTCAGCATGCTCACCAGCCATTTCACCGGGGTGTCTTTCCAGCGCACCACCACGCCGATCGCCATCACCACCATCAGCAGCGCCATCAGTGGAATGAACAGCGCGTTGAAGTACGGCGGGCCGACCGACAGCTTGGCCCCGGTCAGGGCGTCCAGCACCAGCGGGTACAGAGTGCCCAGCAGGATCATCGAGGCCGCCACCACCAGCACCAGGTTGTTGCCCAGCAGCAGGGTTTCCCGCGACCACAGGTTGAAGCCGACCTGGCTCTTGACCACCGGCGCGCGCAGGGCGAACAGGGTCAACGAACCGCCGACCACGAACAGCAGGAAGATCAGGATGAACACGCCGCGCTCGGGGTCCGAGGCGAAGGCGTGGACCGAGGTCAGCACCCCGGAACGTACCAGGAAGGTCCCCAGCAGGCTCAGGGAGAACGCGGCGATGGCCAGCAGCACGGTCCAGCTCTTGAACACGCCGCGCTTTTCGGTGACCGCCAGCGAGTGGATCAACGCGGTGCCCACCAGCCAGGGCATGAACGAGGCGTTTTCCACCGGATCCCAGAACCACCAGCCACCCCAGCCGAGTTCGTAGTAGGCCCACCAGGAGCCGAGGGTGATACCGATGCCGAGGAATGCCCAGGCGACTATGGTCCAGGGCCGCGACCAGCGCGCCCAGGCCGCGTCCAGACGACCGCCGAGCAAGGCGGCGATGGCGAAGGCGAAGGCCACGGAGAAACCGACATAGCCCATGTAGAGCATCGGCGGGTGCACGATCAGGCCGATATCCTGCAGCAGCGGGTTGAGGTCGCGGCCGTCGCCGGGCACCTGCGGCAGAATCCGCGCGAAGGGGTTGGAGGTGACGATCAGGAACAGCAGGAAGCCGGTGCTGATCATGCCCATCACCGCCAGCACCCGCGCCAGCATCACTTGCGGCAACTGCCGGGAGAACACCGACACGGCGAAGGTCCAGCCCCCGAGGATCAGCGCCCAGAGCAGCAACGAGCCCTCATGGGCGCCCCACACCGCGCTGAACTTGTAGTACCAGGGCAAGGCGCTGTTGGAGTTGCTGGCGACATAGGCCACCGAGAAATCGTCGACCATGAAGGCGTAGGTCAGGCAGCCGAAGGCGAAAGTCAGAAAGGCGAACTGCCCCCAGGCCGCGGGCTGCGCCAGGCCCATCCACAGACGGTCGCCGCGCCAGGCGCCAAGCAGCGGCACCACGGCCTGGACCAGGGCAAAACACAGGGCCAGGATCATCGCCAGATGACCGAGCTCGGGAATGAAGAGTGCGGATGTCATCGTTCAGCCCTCCTTGGCCGGAGCCGGCGCCATTTGCCCACTGTCTTTGAGGGCCTTGGTCACTTCCGGCGGCATGTACTTTTCGTCGTGCTTGGCCAGCACTTCGTCGGCCACCACCACGCCGTCGGCGTTGAGCTTGCCCAGGGCGACGATGCCCTGCCCTTCGCGGAACAGGTCCGGGAGAATGCCGCGGTAGGTGATGGTCACGGCCTTGTTGAAGTCGGTGACCACGAAGCGCACGTCCAGCGAATCCGCCGAGCGTTGCAGCGAGCCCATCTGCACCATACCGCCGGCGCGGATCCGCGTGTCATGGGGGGCTTCGCCGTTGGCGATCTGGGTCGGGGTGTAGAACAGATTGATGTTCTGTTGCAGGGCGCTCAGCGCCAGGCCGACGGCAACGCCCACGCCGCCCAGCACACCGAGGATGATCAACAGACGCTTTTTACGCAGCGGATTCACTGATTGTTCTCCCGGCGCAGACGACGCGCCTCTTGTTGCAGGTAGCGCTTGCGGGCCAGCAACGGCACCGCCACGTTGAGGATCAGCACCACCAGGCAGATGCCGTAGGCTGACCAGACATACAGGCCATGATGGCCCATGGCGAGAAAGTCGGCGAAGGAAGAAAAACTCATGATGCCGCCTCCAGGCTGTTCTGCACTTCGGCCCTGACCCAGCTGGCGCGGGCTTCGCGCTTGAGCACTTCGAGACGCATGCGCAGCAACAGCACGGCGCCGAAGAAACAATAGAAGCCCAGCACCGTCAGCAACAGCGGCAGCCACATCTCGACGGGCATCGCCGGCTTTTCGGTGAGGGTGAAGGTCGCGCCCTGGTGCAGGGTGTTCCACCACTCCACCGAGTATTTGATGATCGGGATGTTGATCACCCCGACGATGGCCAGCACCGCGCAGGCCTTGGCCGCGCTGTCGCGATTGCTGATGGCGTTGCCCAGGGCGATCAGGCCGAAGTACAGGAACAGCAGGATCAGCATGGAAGTCAGGCGCGCGTCCCAGACCCACCACGAGCCCCAGGTCGGCTTGCCCCAGATGGCCCCGGTGACCAGCGCCACGGCGGTCATCCAGGCCCCGATGGGCGCCGCGCATTGCAGGGCGACATCGGCCAGTTTCATCTTCCACACCAGGCCCACCACCCCGCACACCGCCAGCATCACGTAGATGGACTGGGCCAGCATGGCCGCGGGAACGTGGATGTAGATGATGCGAAAGCTGTTGCCTTGCTGATAGTCCGGCGGCGCGAAGGCCAGGCCCCAAACGACGCCGACGGTGATCAGCAGCAAGGCTGCGATGCTCAGCCAGGGCAACAGCTTGCTGCTGATGCCGTAAAACCACTTGGGCGAGCCGAGCTTATGAAACCAGGTCCAGTTCATACTGTTTCCATCACGGGTGCCGCGCGTTGTCACGCACAGCCAGGGTCTTTACTGATCAAAATTTGATCAGACCTCATTATTCGCCGACGCTGATCTTCAGGCCAGCCGCTATTGCAAAAGGTGTCAGCGTTACTGCCAGGGCGGTCAGGCTCCCAAGCCACAGCAGGTAACCGGTCGCCGGCATGCCCTGCAAGGCCGCCTGCAAGGCGCCGCTGCCGAGAATCAATACCGGGATGTACAGGGGCAGGATCAGCAGCGCCAGTAACAGGCCGCCACGCTTGAGCCCTACCGTCAACGCCGCGCCCACCGCGCCCAGCAGGCTGAGCACCGGAGTGCCCAGCAACAGGGACAGCAACAGCACCGGCAGACAGGCTGTGGGCAGGCCGAGCATCAGTGCCAACAGGGGCGCTAGCAATACCAGTGCCAGGCCGGAAAAGGCCCAGTGTGCCAGCACCTTGGCCAGAACCAGAAGAGGCAGGGGGTGCGGCGAAAGGACCCACTGCTCCAGGGATCCGTCCTCGAAATCACTGCGAAAAAGCCCGTCCAGCGAGAGCAAAACCGATAACAGGGCCGCTACCCAGACTAGCCCTGGAGACAAGGTTTGCAACAATTGTGTCTCAGGTCCCACCGCCAACGGGAACAGTGCGACAACGATGGCGAAAAACACCAGCGGGTTGGCCAGTTCGGCGGGACGGCGGAACAGCAGCCGGGATTCGCGGGCAACCAGCAGTCCGAAAACACTCATACGGCCCAATGCCCCAGATCGATGTCGCGATAGCCGGCCGGCAGGCGGCTCAGTGTGTGGTGGGTGGTGAGGATCACCATGCCGCCGCGTTCGCAGTGGCCGGCCAGATGCTCTTCCAGTTGCGCCACGCCCTGTTTGTCCAGGGCGGTGAAGGGTTCGTCGAGAATCCACAGCGGCGGGCTGTCCAGGTACAGCCGGGCCAGAGCCACCCGGCGCTGCTGGCCGGCGGACAGGGTGTGACAGGGCACATCCTCGAAACCGCGCAGGCCGACCGCCGCCAGGGCCTGCCAGATCGCCTCGCGATCGGCGGGCTGATGCAGGGCGCAGAGCCAGCTGAGGTTTTCCTCGGGGCTCAACAGGTCCTTGATCCCCGCCGCATGGCCGATCCACAACAGATTGCGCGCCAGCTCCGCGCGCTGGGCATTGAGCGGCTGGCCGTTGAGCAGCACCTGGCCGCTGGTCGGCTGCATCAGCCCTGCCAGCAGGCGCAACAGGCTGGTCTTGCCGCTGCCGTTGGGACCGCTGATCTGCAACATGTCGCCGCTGGCCAGACGCAGTTCGAGCTTTTCGAAGAGCAGCCGCAGGTCGCGCTCACAGGCAAGCGCTACGGCTTCTAGAAGAGGACTGGTCAAATGATCGCGGGCCTTTACGGTTCAAGTCGGCGGTGGAGCAGCCGTTAAAGAGATGCAGAATAAACGCATCGGCGGCCTGTTCCAGAGAGCTGCGTCAAACTTTTGCGATGTTTTCGCCACGCTCCCCGAAGACGGGCGGCATTATACATGCGATGCCCTACTCTCAAGAGGGCTTATTTCTCCACAGGTTGTGTCCAGATGACAGGCGAAATCACCCTTCCTCCGCTGCCCCAACTGACGCCGGGAACCGTGCGCGCGCTGCCGATCAGTGGTGAATTGCTCAAGTTGCTGCAGCCCCTGGAAGGCCTGATCGCCGCCGGCCAATCGGCCAAGGCCGAAGTACTGTCGCTCAAGCAGGCGGACCAGACGTTCCAACTGTTGCTCAAGCTGACCCTCGACAGCGGCCGGCAGACCACCGTCCAGGCCACCAGCAACCAGCCACTGCCCCTGGGCACCAGCCTGGCGGTGACCCAGCCCTCGGCGGGCAACCTGGCCATCACCGTGCAGCAGGCGATTGCCGCCAGCGTCGCCACCCTGACCCGCCTGGACACCGCACAGCTTCCCGTGGGCACCCTGCTGCAAGGCAAGGTGCTGACCACCCAGCTACAACCCCAGGCAGCCGGACAACCGGCGGTCTACCGCTCGCTGGTGAGCCTGCTCAACACCGCTCTGAGCGGCAGCACCCTGAGCATCGACAGCCCGCAACCCTTGCGCATCGGCAGCCTGCTGAGCGCCCTGGTGCAAGGCTCGCAGAGCTTGAGCTTCGTGCCGCTGAGCGGGCGCCAGGAGCAACTGGCGATCGCCCAGCAACTGGCCGCCCAGCAAAGCCGCCAAGCCTCGCTGACAGGCCTGATCAATGCGTTGCAGAACCTGCCGCCCTCCGACGACACCTCCAGCGAGCTGCGCGCTGCGGTGGACAAGCTGCTCGCCGGCCTGCCCGACCTGCAGCAACTGAGCAATCCCAAGGCGCTGGCCCAGGCCCTGGGCAACAGCGGTGCCTTTCTCGAGTCACGGCTGCTGGCGGGCGACAATCCGGCCCTGGCGGCTGACCTGAAAGGCAACCTGCTGCGCCTGATCGCCCAGATGACGCCAGGCCTGCCGGCCAGCACCAATTTCAACGCGATCATTGCCGCCAACACCCTGGCCCAGGTGCTGCCCAGCTTTGTGCGCAGCGCCCTGGGCACCCTCGGCCAGGTCAGCGCCAGGCCCCAGCCGGGTGGCTTCCCCCTGCCCTCGCGGCTGCTGCAAAGCCTCGAAGAGGAAGGCGACCTGGAACACCTGCTGCGCCTGGCCGCGGCCGCTGTTTCGCGCTTGCAGAGCCATCAGCTGGCGAGCCTGGAACAGAGCGGCCTGACCGATGACGGGCGGCTGCTGACCACCTGGCAACTGGAGATCCCGATGCGCACAATGCAGGACGTCGTGCCCTTGCAAGTCAAGTTCCAGCGCGAAGACCCGGCGGAAAAACCGCCCGAGGAAAAACGCCAGGAACGCGAACCGAAACAGCAGTTGTGGCGCGTCGAACTGGCGTTCGACCTCGAACCCTTGGGCCCGCTGCAGGTGCAGGCGCAACTGCTCAAGGGCCGCCTGTCCAGCCAGCTCTGGGCGCAGCGGCCATTTACCGCGAGCCTGATAGAAAGCCATCTGGGCAGCCTGCGTGAACGGCTGCTCGCGTCCGGCCTGGATGTCGGCGATCTGGACTGCCATCTCGGCACGCCACCGCAGGGCCCGAAAACCCGACTGGAACAACGCTGGGTCGATGAAACCGCATGAATAATCCCAACCCGCCACGCCAGGCCATCGCCCTCAAGTACGACGGCCAGCACGCGCCCACGCTGACCGCCAAGGGCGACGACGAACTGGCCGAAGCCATCCTGAAAATCGCCCGCGACTGTGATGTGCCGATCTATGAGAACGCCGAACTGGTGAAACTGCTGGCGCGCATGGAACTGGGCGACAGCATTCCCGAGGAGTTGTACCGGACCATCGCCGAAATCATTGCCTTCGCCTGGAACCTCAAGGGCAAGTTCCCGGCCGGGCATGAGCCGCAGGAAGCGGCGCTGGAGAAGGATGTGACGGAAAGCGGGGAGGATTACTGATCCGTAGCCGTTGCCGCGGGCTGCGATCGGCCGCAACGGCCGCAAGACCTCAGGATCGCTGAAGGCCTTCGGCCTTGGCGCAGCCTGCGGCAGCGGCTACAGAGGGATTTCAGCTCTTGTGCAGCTTGCTCATCAACTCGGCCTCGGCCTGGGTCAAGCCGCAGGACTGAGTCAGTTCGTCGACGCTGGCGCCCATGCCCACCAGGCGCGCGGCCTGGGCGAAGGACAGGCTCGACGGATCGCGCTGTTCCAGCTGGGCCAGCTTGTCCGGCAACGGGCCGACCACCGCGCGCAGCTCATGCAGGTCTTCGCCCATGCGCACCGTACCGTTCTGGTAATCGTCGACGCGCTTGGCCAGGTCCTTGATGCGCTGATCGCGCAGCGCATCGCCCTGGGCCTGCTGGGCGGCGATCTGCCGCTGAGCACGAATATAGGCCAGGAACATCGCCAGGGTGCCTGCCCAAAAGAGGAACAGGACAATAACCGCAACCTCGAGAATCAATCAGATACTCTCCAGTTCCGACCACTCTTCTTCGCTCATCATCTTGTCCAGCTCAACCAGAATCAGCAGCTCGCCGTTCTTGTTGCACACGCCCTGGATGAACTTGGCCGACTCTTCGTTACCGACGTTCGGAGCGGTCTCGACTTCCGACTGACGCAGGTAAACCACTTCCGCCACGCTGTCGACCATGATCCCGACCACTTGCTTGTCGGCTTCGATGATCACGATACGGGTGTTGTCGTTGACCTCGGTCGGCACCAGGCCGAAACGCTGGCGGGTGTCGATCACGGTCACCACGTTGCCGCGCAGGTTGATGATGCCCAGCACGTAGCTCGGGGCACCCGGTACCGGTGCGATCTCGGTGTAGCGCAGGACTTCCTGCACGCGCATCACGTTGATGCCGTAGGACTCGTTATCCAGCTTGAAGGTTACCCATTGCAGGATCGGATCTTCGGAACTCTGTGCGGACGACGACTTATTCATACCCCTGACCCCTCAAAAAACCGTTGGAAACGGTGTGTGTTCTGTGTGGCCGCACCGTCGGCGCAGCCTGTTGTTGGTCTATATCGGCTTCGGCGCCGGTTTGCTGATAGCCAAGTGTTTCGCGCCGCCGCTGGCGATCAGCTCGGCCAGCTCGGAAACGTCCAGCAGCGCGCACATATGCTCGATGACCGTGCCCGCCAGCCATGGCCGCTGGCCACGGTGGCTGCGCCATTTGATTTCGTTCGGGTCCAGGCGCAACGAGCGGCTGACCTGATGCACCGCCAGCCCCCACTCGTAGCCCTGGACCGAGATCACGTATTGCAGGCCCTGGCGGAAGTCGTCGCGGTAGCGATCCGGCATCACCCAGCGCGCGGTATCCAGCACCTTCAGGTTGCCCGCCTGGCTCGGCAGGATCCCGAGGAACCACTCCGGCTGGCCGAACAGCGGCGTCAGTTCATGCCCCGCCAGGGAGTAGATCGACCCCAGGCAGACCAGCGGCACCGCCAGGGTCAACCCGGCGACATCGAACAGCAGGCACTCGAAGGGTTCCGCCGCCCAGCTCGGCCGGTCATCAGCCGCCACCGGGGGTGGCGTGCTGCTTGGCGGCCGATGCACCTCGACCACCGGTTCGACCAGGCCTTGCAGCAAGGGCGCAACGGTCGACAAGGTGGCCGGCAATGGCGCGGGCGCCTCCATCACGGGGGCGACCATCGGTTCCTCGACCCGCACTACCGGCTCGACAACCGCAGCCGGAGCACGCTGGACCTGGGCATCGCGAGCCTGTTCTTCGAGCACCGCGGCCTGGAACTCATCCAGGACCTCGCTCGATACCGCCACCTCTTCTACCGCTGTCTGAACCTGCGGCAGCGCCTCGGGAACCGCGAATTCTTCTTCGGTGGCGTCCTGCAGCAACGCGTCCAGGTAGGACTGCAGCGCCAGCTGCGGCCGGGACGTGACGTCGACAGGACGGTTCATAAGGATGCCCACGGATAAAGCCCAGCACAGTGACCTGTAGGGTTTATCGGCCAGACCGGCAGCAGACTTGAATGCTCCGCCACGTCAGGCCACCTGCGGGACAAGTTGCTGGGCCAGCAGGTGCTTGAGCAAGGCGCGATAGGCCAGTACGCCGCGGCTCTTGCCGTCGAACTGCGAAGGCGTCAATCCGGCCCGGCTGGCATCGCGCAGGCGCGTGTCGACGGGGATGTAGCCCTGCCAGATCTCATCCGGAAACTTGTCGCGCAGCACCCGCAAGGTGCCCAGGGACGCCTGGGTGCGGCGGTCGAACAGGGTCGGCACGATGCTGAACGGCAGCGCCTGTTTGCGCGAGCGGTTGATCATCGCCAAGGTATTGACCATGCGCTCCAGGCCCTTGACCGCCAGGTGCTCGGTCTGCACCGGGATCACCAGTTGCTGGCTCGCCGCCAAGGCATTGACCATCAGCACGCCAAGCAACGGCGGGCTGTCGATCACCGCATAGTCGAAATCCTGCCACAGCTGCGCCAGGCTCTTGGCGATCACCAGGCCCAGGCCGCTCTGCCCCGGCGACTGGCGCTCCAGGGTGGCCAGCGCGGTACTCGAGGGCAGCAGGGAAATACGTTCGTCGCTGGTCGACAGCAGCAACTGCCCGGGCAAGCCCTCAGGGACGCTGCCCTTGTGCAGGAACAGGTCGTAGTTACTGTGTTCCAGGCTGTCGGGGTCATAGCCGAAGTAGCTGGTCATGGAGCCGTGGGGGTCGAGATCGACCACGACCACGCGCTTGCCCGCCTCGGCCAGCAACCCGGCTAAAGCGATGGAACTGGTGGTCTTACCGACGCCACCCTTTTGATTGGCAACTGCCCAGACTCTCATTCAGATTGTTCCTCCCGGCAGGCACGGGCCAGCCGAGAAATAGCACCCAGTTATAAAGCCGGTGACGGAGAATTGACGGCACTCTCACGTCCCGGCGTCTTGACTGACGTAGGTGCAGTTTGTGTGCCAGCCCGCTTCAATGCCGCATCTGGTGTCGCATGGGCCGTGCCGGTGCCCGTCAGGCTGCGGCGTACGTCGAGATTGCGCGACACCACCAGCACCACCCGACGGTTGCGGGCACGGCCATCGGCCGTCGCGTTATTGGCTACCGGCTGGAACTCGCCGTAGCCGACCGACGCCAGGCGCTGCGGATTGACCCCCTGCATCGCCAGCATCCGCACGATGCTCGCCGAGCGGGCCGACGACAGCTCCCAGTTGGTCGGGTACTGCGCGGTCTGGATCGGTTGGTTGTCGGTAAAGCCCTCGACGTGAATCGGGTTGTCGAAGGGTTTGAGGATCGCCGCCACCTTGTCGATGATGTTGAACGCCAGGTCGCTGGGCATGGCATCGCCGCTGCCGAACAACAGGCTGGAGTTGAGTTCGATCTCGACCCACAGCTCGTTGCCGCGCACGGTCATCTGGTTGGAACTGATCAGGTCGCCAAAGGCCGCGCTGATATCGTCGGCGATGCTTTTCAGCGGATCGCTGGCACCGGCGATACCGGCGTCGGTCTGCTCGCTGTCCTTGACCAGCGGCTTGGCCGGGGTCACGGTCTGGGGCCGCTCCTCACCGATGGGAATCGGTTTGAGGGCGCGGTCCGAATCGGTGAACACGCCGATCAGCGCTTCGGAAATGACCTTGTACTTGCCCTCGTTGATCGAGGAGATCGAGTACATGACCACGAAAAAGGCGAACAGCAAGGTGATGAAGTCCGCGTAGGACACCAGCCAACGCTCATGGTTGACGTGTTCTTCATGCCGACGACGACGGGACATAGTCCATTACCCCCATCAATCCATGAAGCCTTGCAGCTTCAACTCAATGGAACGAGGGTTTTCACCTTCGGCAATCGACAGGATTCCTTCAAGCAACATTTCGCGATAACGCGACTGGCGCAAGGCTATGGACTTGAGCTTGGCGGCGATCGGCAGCAATACCAGGTTGGCGCTGGCCACGCCGTAGATGGTCGCGACGAAGGCCACGGCGATACCGCTGCCCAGCTGCGAAGGGTCGGCCAGGTTGCCCATCACATGGATCAGGCCCATGACCGCACCGATGATGCCGATGGTCGGCGCGTAGCCGCCCATGCTTTCAAAGACTTTTGCCGCTTCGATGTCGCGGCTTTCCTGGGTGTAGAAATCCACTTCCAGGATGCTGCGGATGGACTCCGGCTCGGCGCCGTCCACCAGCAGTTGCAAGCCCTTGCGCGAATAGGTGTCGGGCTCGGCATCGGCCACGCCTTCCAGGCCCAGCAGGCCTTCCTTGCGGGCGGTCAGGCTCCAGTTGACGACACGGTCGATGCCCCCGGGCAGGTCGACCCGCGGCGGAAACAGGATCCAGCCGAGGATCTGCATGGCCCGCTTGAAGGCGCTCAGCGGCGATTGCAGCAACGCCGCGCCGATGGTCCCGCCCAGCACGATCAGCGCCGCCGGACCATTGGCCAGGGCCGACAGATGACCGCCTTCCAGGTAGTTGCCACCGATGATGGCGACGAACGCCATGATGATCCCAATGAGGCTTAGAACATCCATCAGAGACAGGCCTCGACCAGGTGCTTGCCAATGTCGTCCAGGCCGTACACCGCATCCGCCAGCTCCGCCTTGACGATCGCCATCGGCATCCCGTAGATCACACAGCTCGCCTCATCCTGGGCCCAGACCGCGCTGCCACCCTGCTTGAGCAGGCGCGCGCCTTCGCGACCGTCGGCGCCCATGCCGGTGAGGACCACCGCCAGAACTTTGTCGCCGTAGGACTTGGCCGCCGAACCGAAGGTGATGTCCACGCACGGCTTGTAGTTCAGGCGCTCGTCGCCCGGGAGGATTTTCACCGCGCCACGGCCGTCGACCATCATCTGCTTGCCACCCGGTGCCAGCAGCGCCAGGCCCGGACGCAGGATGTCGCCATCCTCGGCTTCCTTGACGCTGATCCGGCAAAGCTTGTCCAGGCGCTCGGCGAACGCCTTGGTGAAGGCCGCCGGCATGTGCTGGATCAGCACGATCGGCGCCGGGAAGTTGGCCGGCAACTGGGTCAGCACTCGCTGCAGCGCCACCGGACCACCGGTGGAGGTACCGATGGCCACCAGTTTGTAGGCCTTGCGCTTGGGCGCCGGCGACGACGCGCCAGCGGCCGGCGTGCGGGCGGGAATCGGCGCCGGGCGCGCCGGGGCCGTGCCGCCGAAGCTGCTGGTGCTCGTTGGCGCGGGCTTCGGTGCCGCCGCCGGTTGTGGCGCCGGCGCACTGTAGCTGCTGAAACGACGGTTACTGCGCGAGATGCTATGGACCTTCTCGCACAGCAGTTGCTTGACCTTCTCGGGATTGCGCGAGATGTCTTCGAAGTTCTTCGGCAGGAAATCCACCGCGCCGGCATCCAGCGCATCCAGGGTTACCCGGGCGCCTTCA
This sequence comes from Pseudomonas sp. NFACC41-3, assembly GCF_900109505.1. NCBI lineage: Bacteria > Pseudomonadati > Pseudomonadota > Gammaproteobacteria > Pseudomonadales > Pseudomonadaceae > Pseudomonas > Pseudomonas sp. NFACC41-3. The sequence continues at coordinate 165,410 of NZ_FOAE01000001.1, read as the reverse complement.
TGGGTCAGCGAGGAGAACATCAATACCGGCGTCGGGCAGCGCTGCATGATGTGCCGCACGGCCGTGATGCCATCCATCATCGGCATCTCGTAGTCCATGGTGATCACGTCCGGCTTGAGTGCCAGCGCCTGATCGATCGCCTCTTTGCCGTTGGTCGCGGTACCGACGACCTGGATATTGATATCCGCTGAAAGAATTTCCGAGACGCGGCGGCGGAAAAAACCCGAATCATCCACCACCAGGACCTTGACTGCCATAAACACTCCGTTAGGCGGGGCAAGGCAAATGGCCCCGCCCCTCCGGTATTCAAATACGCCGTGCGGCGTAACGCTTGAGCATGCTCGGAACATCGAGAATCAGGGCGATGCGGCCGTCACCGGTAATGGTGGCGCCGGACATGCCTGGAGTCCCCTGGAGCATCTTGCCCAATGGCTTGATGACGACTTCTTCCTGGCCGACCAGTTGATCGACGACGAAGCCGATCCGCTGGGTGCCGACCGAAAGGATCACCACATGGCCTTCGCGCTGCTCTTCGTGAGCGGCGGAGCTGACCAGCCAGCGCTTGAGGTAGAACAGTGGCAGCGCCTTGTCGCGGACGATCACCACCTCCTGGCCGTCGACCACGTTGGTGCGCGACAGGTCCAGGTGGAAGATTTCGTTGACGTTGACCAGCGGGAAGGCGAACGCCTGGTTGCCCAGCATCACCATCAGGGTCGGCATGATCGCCAGGGTCAGCGGCACCTTGATGACGATCTTCGAACCCTGGCCCTTGGTCGAGTAGATGTTGATCGAACCGTTGAGCTGGGAAATCTTGGTCTTCACCACGTCCATGCCCACGCCGCGGCCGGACACGTCGGAGATCTCGGTCTTGGTCGAGAAGCCCGGGGCGAAGATCAGGTTGTAGCACTCGGTGTCGCTCAGGCGATCGGCGGCATCCTTGTCCATCACCCCACGCTTGACCGCAATGGCGCGCAGGACGTTCGGGTCCATGCCTTTGCCGTCGTCGGAGATCGACAGCAGGATATGGTCGCCTTCCTGCTCGGCCGCCAGCACCACCTTGCCGCCACGGGACTTGCCCGAGGCCTCGCGCTCTTCCGGCGACTCGATACCGTGGTCGACGGCGTTGCGCACCAAGTGCACCAGCGGGTCGGCCAGGGCCTCGACGAGGTTCTTGTCGAGGTCGGTCTCTTCGCCGACCAGCTCCAGGTTGATCTCTTTCTTGAGCTGGCGAGCCAGGTCGCGAACCAGGCGCGGGAAGCGCCCGAAGACCTTCTTGATCGGCTGCATCCGGGTCTTCATCACCGCGGTCTGCAAGTCGGCCGTGACCACGTCGAGGTTCGACACGGCCTTGGACATGGCTTCGTCGCCGCTGTTGAGCCCCAGGCGCACCAGGCGGTTACGCACCAGCACCAGTTCGCCGACCATGTTCATGATTTCGTCCAGCCGCGCGGTATCGACCCGCACGGTGGTTTCGGCTTCGCTGACCGGCTTTTCCGCCGAGGCGGCAGCCGGAGCACGAGCGGGCGCCGCAGCAGCGGCTGGAGCCGGCTTTGGCGTTTCGGCCTTGGCTTCAGGCTTCTTCACCGCTGGCTTGGCGACGGCGGCAGGCGCCGGAGCCGTGACGGCCGTTGCGCTACCCACGGTCGCCGCGGCAGCGGGCACTTCAGAGAACTTGCCCTTGCCATGCAGCTCGTCGAGCAGGGATTCGAATTCCTGGTCGGTGATCAGATCGCTACCGGCGGCGGCCGCGCTTGGTGCTGCCGGCGGCACCGCCGCTGCTACCGCGGAGTCCAGCGCATCGACCGCAAAGTTACCTTTGCCATGCAGCTGGTCCAGCAGGGCTTCGAATTCGTCATCGGTGATTTCGTCGCTGGCCGCGGCTTTTTCCGCAGCGGGCGCCGTGGCCGAGGGGGCCACCGCATCCGGTGCGAACTGGCCCTTGCCATGCAATTGATCGAGCAGCGACTCGAACTCGGCATCGGTGATTTCGTCGCTGGCCGCTTCGCTGCCGACGGCGGGCGCCGCGGGAGCAACAGCAGCCGGGGCTTCGGCCTCGGCCTTGGCGGCATTGAGCGAATCGAGCAGCTGCTCGAACTCGCTGTCGGTGATATCGCCGGACTCGCTTTCGGTCGATTCGGCGACCGGCTCGGCAACGGCTTCAACAACTGTCTCAACCTCGGCCACCGGCGCGGCGACCTCCTCGGCCCCCGCAGGCTCGGCCAGGCGGGCCAGGGCAGCCAGCAGCTCCGGAGTGGCGGCGGTGATCTCGGTACGCTCGCGCACCTGGCCGAACATGCCGTTCACCGCGTCCAGCGCTTCGAGCACCACGTCCATCAGTTCCGCGTCGACGCGACGCTCACCCTTGCGCAGGATGTCGAACACGTTCTCGGCGATGTGGCAGCACTCCACCAGCTCGTTGAGCTGGAGGAAGCCGGCGCCCCCTTTTACAGTGTGAAAACCGCGAAAAATTGCGTTGAGCAGATCCGCATCGTCCGGTCGGCTTTCCAGCTCGACCAGTTGTTCGGACAGTTGCTCTAGAATCTCGCCGGCCTCAACCAGAAAATCCTGAAGGATTTCTTCATCGGCGCCGAAGCTCATGTATGGGTGCTCCTAGAATCCAAGGCTGGAAAGCAAATCGTCGACATCATCCTGACCGGATACAACGTCTTCACGTTTATCGGCATGAATCTGCGGACCTTCACCCTTGGCCAGATGTTTTTGCGGATCTTTTTCAGCGAGGATCGATTCACGGTCATGTTCGATGCCGGCAAAACGATCGACCTGGCTGGCCATCAGGACCAGTTTGAGCAGGTTGCTCTCGACTTCGGTGACCAACTGGGTCACGCGCTTGATCACCTGACCGGTCAGGTCCTGGTAGTCCTGCGCCAGCAGAATGTCGTTGAGGTTGCTCGATACCGCGCGCGTCTCTTGCTCGCTGCGGGTCAGGAAACCGTCCACCCGGCGGGCCAGGTCGCGGAATTCCTCGGCGCCCAGTTCGCGGCGCATGAAACGCCCCCAATCGGCGCTCAGGGCCTGGGCTTCGCTGCTCAGGCCATTGACCAGCGGGGTGGCGCTCTCGACCAGATCCATGGTGCGGTTGGCCGCGGCCTCGGTCAGCCTGACCACATAGGACAGGCGCTCGGTGGCATCCGTGATCTGTGAAACTTCCTCGGCTTGCGGCATATGCGGGTCAATCTGGAAATTGACGATGGCGCTATGCAGCTCGCGGGTGAGCTTGCCGACCTCCTGGTACAGGCCGCGGTCACGGGTCTGGTTGAGCTCATGGATCAGTTGCACGGCTTCGCCGAACTTGCCTTTTTCAAGGCTGTCGACCAGTTCGAGTGCGTGTTTTTTCAGGGTCGATTCGAAATCGCCCAATGAAGATTCGTTGTGCTCCATAGCTCCCCCGTGGCGGAATGATTCCACTCTCAACCGATGCGTTCGAAGATCTTCTCGATCTTCTCTTTCAACGCCTGGGCCGTGAAGGGCTTGACCACATAACCGTTTACGCCGGCCTGGGCAGCTTCGATGATCTGTTCGCGCTTGGCTTCAGCGGTCACCATGAGTACCGGCAGGTGCTTGAGTTTTTCATCGGCGCGCACATGGCGCAGCAGATCGATACCGGTCATGCCGGGCATGTTCCAGTCCGTTACCAGAAAGTCGATGCTCCCACTGTTGAGGACCGGAATGGCGGTGGTGCCATCGTCAGCCTCGACCGTGTTGGTGAACCCCAGGTCACGCAACAGGTTTTTTATGATCCGCCGCATCGTTGAGAAGTCATCAACGATGAGGATTTTCATGTTCTTGTCCAATTCGACCTCCAAGCAGTCTTAAACGCGTCCAGCACCTGAACGCGCCATTCAATCAATCAGGCAGAGCACTCAACGACTGCATGGAATACACACCGCAAGCCCGGCCACGTCGTGCCAGTCTCGTCCGCAGTGTCCCCCACACTGCCTGTCAGCGCGCTCGCCACTCTCCCAAACGCCCCCGCAAACGGGCCGCGCACTGGCTGTGTAACTGGCTGACCCGCGATTCGCTGACCCCCAGGACCTCACCGATTTCCTTGAGGTTCAGCTCTTCGTCGTAGTACAGCGCCAAGACCAGTCGCTCACGCTCCGGCAAATTGGCAATCGCGTCCGCCAGTGCGGCCTGGAAACGTTCGTCCTCCAGGTCGCGCGACGGCTCGAGATGAGCACTCGCGCCATCCTCATGCAGCCCTTCATGCTCGCCGTCCTGCAACAGGTCGTCGAAGCTGAACAGGCGACTGCCCAAGGTGTCGTTCAAAATCCCGTAATAATCGTCGAGACTCAATTGAAGTTCGGCCGCAACTTCATGATCTTTAGCGTCACGACCGGTTTTAGCTTCAATTGCGCGAATGGCATCGCTCACCATCCGGGTATTGCGATGTACCGAACGCGGCGCCCAGTCACCTTTACGGACCTCATCGAGCATCGCGCCGCGGATACGGATACCCGCGTAGGTCTCGAAACTCGCGCCCTTGCTCGCGTCGTACTTGGTCGACACTTCGAGCAGACCGATCATCCCGGCCTGGATCAGGTCTTCGACCTGGACACTGGCCGGCAGGCGTGCCAGCAAGTGATAGGCAATACGCTTGACCAGAGGCGCATAGCGCTCGATCAATTCGTACTGGCTGTCACGTGCCGACTTTTTGTAAAGGTTGTAGCCGCTGGCGCTCATAGCACCGGTCCCGCTGTCTGATGCACGAGCCGCTCGACGAAAAATTCCAGATGTCCGCGTGGGTTGGCCGGCAACGGCCAGGTATCGACCTTCTGCGCGATGGCCTTGAACGCCAGCGCGCATTTCGAACGCGGAAACGCCTCATAGACCGCACGCTGCTTTTGCACGGCCTTGCGCACGCATTCGTCGTAAGGCACGGCGCCGACATATTGTAGGGCCACGTCCAGGAAGCGATCCGTGACCTTGGTCAACTTGGCGAACAGGTTGCGCCCTTCCTGCGGGCTCTGCGCCATGTTGGCGAGCACGCGGAAGCGGTTCATGCCGTAGTCGCGGTTGAGCAGCTTGATCAGCGCGTAGGCGTCGGTGATCGAGGTCGGCTCGTCGCAAACCACCAGCAATACTTCCTGGGCTGCGCGGACGAAGCTGACCACCGAGTCGCCGATGCCGGCGGCGGTGTCGATCACCAGCACATCGAGGTTGTCGCCGATGTCGCTGAAGGCCTGGATCAGGCCGGCATGCTGCGCCGGGCTCAGATGAACCATGCTCTGGGTGCCGGACGCCGCCGGCACGATACGGATTCCACCCGGCCCCTGCAGCAGCACATCGCGCAGCTCGCAGCGGCCTTCGATCACGTCGGCGAGGGTCCGTTTGGGGGTCAGCCCCAATAGCACGTCGACGTTGGCCAGGCCCAGGTCGGCGTCCAGCAGCATGACGCGCCGGCCGAGCTCCGCTAGGGCCAGGGACAAGTTCACTGACACGTTAGTCTTGCCGACGCCACCTTTGCCGCCGGTCACCGCGATCACCTGTACGGGATGCATGCTGCCCATGTTCTTTCTTTACCTTGTCTTACTTAGACGGGGCCACATAACTGGCTGCGCGTTCACCAACGGAACAATGCCTGGCAGACCATCGATGTAGGTACATTGCAATCTTTTCATGATTCCCTCAGCCAACCCGCTTGGTCGGGTTGTGGTAGAGGTCAGCGAACATGTCAGCCATGGCTTCTTCGCTGGGTTCTTCCTGCATCTGCACGCTCACCGCACGACTGACCAGCTGGTGACGGCGCGGCAAGTGCAGATCGTCCGGAATCCGCGGGCCATCGGTCAGATAGGCAACGGGGAGTTCGTGACTGATCGCCAGGCTCAGCACCTCACCAAGGCTGGCGGTTTCATCCAGTTTAGTCAGGATGCAGCCGGCCAGCCCGCAACGCTTGTAGCTGTGGTATGCGGCGGTTAGAACCTGTTTCTGGCTGGTGGTTGCCAAGACCAGATAATTTTTTGCCCGGATCCCGCGTCCGGCCAGGCTTTCCAGCTGCATGCGCAGGGCCGGGTCGCTGGCTTGCAGGCCGGCGGTGTCGATCAGCACCACGCGCTTGCGCAGCAGCGGATCGAGGGCTTGCGCCAGGGACTGGCCCGGGTCGACATGGGTCACCGAGACGTTGAGGATCCGGCCCAGGGTCTTGAGCTGTTCCTGGGCGCCGATGCGGTAGCTGTCCATGCTCACCAGCGCAATGTTCTGCGCGCCGTACTTGAGTACATAACGCGCGGCCAGCTTGGCCAGGGTGGTGGTCTTGCCCATGCCGGCGGGGCCGACCATGGCGATCACACCGCCCTCCTCCAGAGGCTCGACTTCCGGGGTCGCGATCATCCGCGCCAGGTGGGCCAGGAGCATGCGCCAGGCCTGGCGGGGTTCGTCGATTTCAGTGATCAGCGCCAGCAGGTCGCGGGCCAGCGGACCGGACAAGCCGATACGCTGCAGGCGCCGCCACAGGTTGGCCTGCTCGGGCCGACTGCCTTGCAGCTGGCTCCAGGCCAGGGAGCCGAGCTGGACTTCCAGCAGCTCGCGCAGGCCGTTGAGTTCAAAACGCATCGAGTCCAGTGCCCGCTGATCGACAGCCGGCGCGGCGACTACCGGGGCCGGGCGCTGCGGCTCGTTGAACGTAGGTTCGATCAGCGGCTCGGCGGCGGTCAGCGGCAAGCCGGCGAACAGCTGGCGATTGGTGCTGGCATCGCCATCGCCACGCAGGCTCAGTTCGGCCTGGGCGGTGACGATGCGCGACTGAGTCTTGCGCAGTTCGTCCTCGAGTTCCATGTTCGGCACCCGTGGCGCCAGCGCCGACAGCTTGTAATCCAGGGCAGCCGTCAGCTCGACACCGCCGGCGATGCGGCGATTGCCAATGATGGCGGCGTCGGCGCCCAGCTCATCACGAACCAGCTTCATGGCCTGACGCATATCGGCGGCGAAAAAACGCTTAACTTGCATAACCCACTACCTCAGCCGTTGGGCCCTACTGTCGCAACGATGGTCACTTGCTTGTTGTCAGGGATTTCCTGGTACGCCAACACGTGCAAGCCCGGGACCGCCAGGCGCCCGAACCGCGAGAGCATCGCGCGGACCGGACCGGCTACCAGCAGAATCACCGGTTGACCTTGCATTTCCTGGCGCTGCGCGGCTTCGATCAACGAACGCTGCAGCTTCTCAGCCATGCTTGGCTCCAACAGGACACCCTCTTCCGAGCCTTGTCCTGCCTTCTGCAGACTATTGAGCAAAATCTGTTCCAACCTGGGTTCCAAGGTGATCACAGGCAGCTCGGACTCAGTGCCTACAATGCTTTGCACGATGGCGCGCGACAATCCGACACGCACCGCGGCCACCAAAGCGGCAGTATCTTGACTCTTGGCGGCATTGTTCGCGATGGCTTCGGCAATGCTGCGGATATCGCGCACTGGCACCTGTTCGGCCAGCAGCGCCTGCAGCACCTTGAGCAGCTGGGACAACGAAAGCACGCCCGGCACCAGCTCTTCCGCCAGCTTCGGCGAACCCTTGGCCAGCAATTGCAGGAGCTGCTGGACTTCTTCGTGGCCGATCAGCTCGCTGGAGTGCTTGTACAGAATCTGGTTGAGGTGGGTGGCGACCACGGTGCTGGCGTCGACCACGGTGTAGCCCAGCGACTGCGCCTGGGCGCGCTGGCTGATTTCGATCCACACCGCCTCCAGGCCGAAGGCCGGATCTTTGGCGTTGATGCCGTTGAGCGTGCCATAGACCTGCCCCGGGTTGATCGCCAGCTCGCGATCCGGGTAAATCTCGGCCTCGGCCAGGATCACCCCCATCAGCGTCAGCCGGTAAGCGCTGGGCGCCAGGTCGAGGTTGTCGCGAATATGCACGGTGGGCATGAGGAAGCCCAGGTCCTGGGACAGCTTCTTGCGCACGCCCTTGATCCGCGCCAGCAATTGCCCCCCCTGGTTGCGGTCCACCAGGGGAATCAGGCGGTAGCCGACTTCCAGGCCGATCATGTCGATCTGGGTCACATCGTCCCAGCCCAGCTCCTTGGTTTCCTGGGCGCGGGCCGGCGATGGCAGCAGTTCCTGCTGGCGCTTGACCTCTTCCAGCGCCTTGACCTTGACCACGTTCTGGCGTTTCCAGAACAGGTACGCGCCGCCGGCCGCCAGGGCCGCCATGCTCAGGAAGGAAAAGTGCGGCATGCCCGGCACCAGGCCCATCACCGCCATCAGGCCAGCGGCGACAGCCAGGGCCCGGGGCGAGGCGAACATCTGCCGGTTGATCTGCTTGCCCATGTCTTCGGAACCGGAAGCACGGGTCACCATGATCGCGGCCGCGGTGGACAGCAGCAGCGATGGCAATTGCGCCACCAAACCGTCACCGATGGTCAGCAAGGCGTAGACCCGGCCGGCATCGCCGAAGGACATGTGGTGCTGGAAGATACCGACCGCCATGCCACCAATCAGGTTGATGAACAGGATCAGCAGGCCGGCGATGGCGTCACCGCGGACGAACTTGCTGGCACCGTCCATGGAACCGTAGAACTCGGCCTCCTGGGCCACTTCCGAGCGGCGGGCCTTGGCCTGGGCCTGATCGATCAGGCCGGCGTTGAGGTCGGCGTCGATGGCCATCTGCTTGCCCGGCATCGCATCGAGGGTGAAACGTGCGCTCACCTCGGAAATCCGCCCGGCCCCCTTGGTCACCACCACGAAGTTGATGATCATCAGGATCGCGAACACCACGATACCGACCACGTAGTTACCGCCGATCACCACCTCGCCGAAGGCCTGGATCACTTTACCGGCGGCGGCGTGACCATCCTGGCCGTGGAGCATCACCACCCGCGTGGAGGCCACGTTCAGCGCCAGACGCAACAGAGTCGCCACCAGCAGGATGGTCGGGAATACCGCGAAATCCAGCGGCCGCAGGGCATACACACAGACCAGCAGCACGACGATCGACAGGGCGATGTTGAAGGTGAAGAACACGTCCAGCAGGAACGGCGGCACCGGCAGCATCATCATGGCCAGCATGACCAGCAGCAACAGCGGCACCCCCAGGTTCCCCCGACTGAGGTCGGCCAGGTTAGTGCGAGCCGTACTGATTAACTGAGAGCGATCCACCGGTATTCCCCGTTCCCTTGAAGCAAACTTTTGACGCCTGGAGGCGGCGCAGGGCGGGTATTGCAAGAAGCCTTCCAACTTTGGCCTGGAACACAAACTGATTTATGGCGTTGCGCCATCAGTCGTCACACAAGGCGCTTTCGCGCCATCGCGAGCACGCTCGCGCCTACAGGCCGGGCGTGGACTCTGCAGGAGCGAGCCTGCTCGCGATAACGTCGGCACAGCCAACGCCGACCTCAGGAATCGCGACGCAAATCCGGCGGAATCGGCAGGTCCTTGAGCGGATCGGGGCGCTTGCCCTTGCCGGCCCGGTGCTGGCGAATCTGATAGACATACGCCAGCACCTGAGCCACCGCCAGATAAAGCCCGGCGGGGATTTCCTGCTCCAGCTCGGTGGAGTAATAGATCGAACGCGCCAGCGCCGGCGACTCCAGCAACAACACCTCGTTGGCCACGGCGATCTCGCGGATCTTCAGCGCCAGGAAATCGCTGCCCTTGGCCAGCAACACCGGCGCCCCGCCCTTCTCGGCGTCGTACTTGAGCGCCACGGCGTAGTGGGTCGGGTTGGTGATGACCACATCCGCCTCGGGAATCGCCGCCATCATCCGCCGCTGCGACATCTCGCGCTGGACCTGGCGAATCCGCTGCTTGACCTCCGGACGCCCTTCCTGGTCCTTGTGCTCGTCACGCACTTCCTGCTTGGTCATCAGCAGCTTCTTGTAGCTCTGGTACAGCTGCACCGGCACGTCCACCGCGGCGATCAGGATCAGCCCGCAGGCCATCCACAAGGTGCTCCAGGCCACCACTTGCACACTGTGGATAATCGCCTGCTCCAGCGGCTCATGGGCGATCCGCAGCAGGTCGTCGATATCCGAAGATAGCACCGACAAGGCGACGATCAGGATCACCACGAACTTGGCAAAGGCCTTGAGCAACTCGATCAGCGAGGTCGGGGACACCATGCGCTTCATGCCGCTGAGCGGGTTCATGCGGCTGAACTTGGGCGCCAGGCTCTTGGTGGAAAACAGCCAGCCGCCCAAGGAGATAGGACCGATCAGCGCCGCCAGCACCAGGGGCAGCAGGATCGGCATCGCGGCGATAATCGCGATCTTTCCCGAATGCAGCAGGTACAGGCCCATGGCGCCGGGGCTGAGCAGCACCTCGCGCGGCAGGGAGAAATTCAGGCGCATGATTTCCAGCAGGTCCTGGGCCACTCCCGCGCCGTAGATCAGCAGGCCGGCGGCGCCGATCATGGTGATCGCCAGGGTATTGAGCTCCTTGGAGCGGGCAATCTCGCCCTTTTCCCGGGAGTCCTTCTTGCGTTTCTCCGTGGGGTCTTCTGTCTTGTCCTGACCGCTCTCGCTCTCAGCCATGGTTCAACGCGCCTGTGCCAGGTTGCGCAGCAACTGCAGGGCTTCGACGGCCAGCGGTTGGTACTGGTTGAGAATGTCGCCCAGGCTGACCCAGAAAATCACCAGGCCCAGCACCAGGGTCAGCGGAAAGCCGATGGAGAAAATGTTCAACTGCGGCGCCGCGCGGGTCATCACGCCAAAGGCGATGTTCACCACCAGCAGCGCGGTGATCGCCGGCAATACCAGCAACAGCGCGGCGCCCAGCACCCAACCCAGCTTGCCGGCGATTTCCCAGAAATGGTTGACCAGCAGCGCGCTGCCCACCGGCAAGGTGGTGAAGCTCTCGGTCAGCACCTCGAAGACCACCAGATGCCCGTTCATGCCGAGGAACAGCAAGGTCACCAGCATGGTCAGGAACTGCCCGATCACCGCCGCCGAAACACCGTTGGTGGGGTCGACCATGGACGCGAAGCCCATGCCCATCTGCGTCGAAATGATCTGCCCGGCGATCACGAAAGCCTGGAAGAACAACTGCAGGGAGAAACCGAACAAGGCACCGATGATGATCTGCTCGGCAATCAGCAGCAGCCCGCCGAGATCCAGTGCATTGACCGCCGGCATGGGCGGCAGGCCCGGCACCACCACGACCGTGATGGCCAGGGTGAAATACAGGCGGATACGGGTCGGCACCAGGGTCGTGCCGAAGACCGGCATGGTCATCAGCACGGCGCCGATACGAAACAGCGGCAGCATGAAGCTGGCGACCCAGGTGCTGATCTGCGTATCGGTAAGCGCCAGCAGAGACATGGCTTAGCCGATCAACTGCGGAATACTGCCGTACAACTGCAGGATGTATTCCATGAAGGTCTGCACCAGCCAGGGACCGGCGACGATCAGCGTCACCAGCATCACCAGCAGGCGCGGCAGGAAGCTCAGGGTCTGTTCGTTGATCTGGGTGGCGGCCTGGAACATCGCCACCAGCAAGCCCACCAGCAGGCTGGGGATCACCAGGATGGCGACCATCATGGTGGTCAGCCAGAGCGCTTCGCGAAACAGGTCTACCGCGACTTCAGGCGTCATAACGCGTCACCCGCCAACAAGGTTCTAAACACCACCGAAACTGCCCGCCAGGGTGCCGATGATCAGGGCCCAGCCATCCACCAGCACGAACAGCATGATCTTGAACGGCAGGGAAATGATCAGTGGCGACAGCATCATCATGCCCATGGCCATCAGCACACTGGCGACCACCAGGTCGATGATCAGGAACGGAATGAAGATCATGAAGCCGATCTGGAACGCGGTCTTCAGCTCCGAGGTGACGAAGGCCGGCACCAGGATCGTCAGCGGCGCCTGGTCCGGCGTCGCGATATCAGTGCGCTTGGACAGGCGCATGAACAGCTCCAGGTCGCTGCTGCGGGTTTGGGCCAGCATGAAATCCTTGATCGGCACCTGGGCCTTGGCCACCGCGTCCTGGGCGCTGAGCTTCTCCGCCAGGTACGGCTGCAGGGCATCCTGGTTCACCCGGTCGAACACCGGAGCCATGATGAACATCGTCAGGAACAGCGCCATGCCGGTGAGGATCTGGTTCGACGGCGTCTGCTGCAGGCCCAGGGCCTGACGCAGGATCGAGAACACGATGATGATCCGGGTAAAGCTGGTCATCAGCATGACGAACGCCGGAATGAAGCTCAGCGCGGTCATGATCAACAGGATCTGCAGGCTGACCGAGTATTCCTGCTGGCCGTCGGCATTGGTGCCGAGGGTGATCGCCGGGATCGACAACGGGTCGGCCGCCAGCGCCAGCGGCGCCGCCAGCATCAGGGCCAACATCAAGATGAGGCGCAACGGCATTACTTCTTATCCTTCTGATCCTTGCCCAGCAGCTCCATCAGGCGCTGGGCAAACTCCGGAGTCGCCTGCTCGGTGCTCGGCACCTGCACCGGCTCCTTGAGCACATGCAACGCTGTGATGGCGCCCGGCGTCAGGCCGAGCAGAATCTGTTCGTTGCCGACCTGCACCAGCACCAGCCGGTCCCGCGGGCCAAGCGCCCGCGAGCCGATCAGCTCGATGACCTGGCCCTTACCGGCCGGTCCGGCCTGCTGCACCCGGCGCAACAGCCAGGCAAGGAAGAAGATCAGCCCCACCACCAGCAACAGGCCCAGCACCAGCTGGGTCAGCTGCCCGGCCACGCCGCTGCTGCCAACCGCTGGCGCGGCGGTACCGGCCACCGGCTCGGCGGCCAGGGCCCAGAGCGGCCAGGCCAGGAACAGCGCGAGTGCCTTTCTCACTTAGCGCAGCTTCTTGATGCGTTCGCTCGGGCTGATCACGTCGGTCAGGCGGATGCCGAACTTCTCGTTGACCACCACCACTTCGCCATGGGCGATCAGCGTACCGTTGACCAGCACGTCCAGCGGCTCGCCGGCCAGGCGATCGAGTTCGATCACCGACCCCTGGTTGAGCTGCAGCAGGTTGCGGATGTTGATGTCGGTGCTGCCGACCTCCATGGAGATCGATACCGGGATATCCAGGATCACGTCCAGGTTCGGACCGTCGAGGGTCACCGGCTCGTTGTTCTTCGGCACGCTGCCGAACTCTTCCATCGGCAGGCGATTGGACGCCGGCGCGCTGGCCGCATCGGCCGCCAGCAAGGCATCGATATCGTCTTGCCCGGCGTCGCCGGTTTCCTGCAGGGCAGCCGCCCACTCATCAGCCAGGGCCTGGTCTTCTGCGGAAGTCATTTCGTGTTCGTCAGCCATGTTGTCCTCGGCGGGCAAAAAATCATTAACAAAGCGAATTCATAACAACGCCGCTCAACGGCGCTCGATCGGCTCGATCACTTGCAGGGCCAGGTTGCCCTTGTGCGAACCGAGCTTGACCTTGAACGCCGGTACGCCGTTGGCGCGCATGATCATGTCTTCAGGCAGCTCCACCGGGATCACATCCCCTGGCTGCATGTGCAGGATGTCGCGCAGGCGCAACTGCCGGCGGGCCACCGTGGCGCTCAAAGGCACATCCACGTCCAGCACGTCTTCGCGCAGGGCCTTGCTCCAGCGCTCGTCCTGGTCGTCCAGGTCCGACTGGAAACCGGCGTCGAGCATTTCCCGCACCGGCTCGATCATCGAGTACGGCATGGTCACGTGCAGGTCGCCGCCACCGCCGTCGAGCTCGATGTGGAAGGTCGAGACCACGATCGCTTCGCTCGGGCCGACGATGTTGGCCATGGCCGGGTTCACTTCGGAGTTGATGTACTCGAAGTTGACTTCCATGATCGCCTGCCAGGCTTCCTTCAGGTCGACGAAAGCCTGCTCCAGCACCATGCGCACCACGCGCAATTCGGTCGGGGTGAATTCACGGCCTTCGATCTTGGCGTGACGACCGTCGCCGCCGAAGAAGTTGTCCACCAGCTTGAACACCAGCTTGGCGTCGAGGATGAACAGCGCGGTACCGCGCAGCGGCTTGATCTTCACTAGGTTGAGGCTGGTCGGCACGTACAGCGAGTGCACGTATTCGCCGAACTTCATCACCTGCACGCCGCCCACCGCCACGTCCGCCGAACGGCGCAGCATGTTGAACATGCTGATACGGGTGTAGCGGGCAAAACGCTCGTTGATCATCTCCAGGGTCGGCATGCGTCCGCGGACGATGCGATCCTGGCTGGTCAGGTCGTAGCTTTTGACGCTGCCGGGCTCGGCGGCGTGTTCGGTCTGTACCAGACCGTCATCGACGCCATGCAGCAGCGCGTCGATCTCATCCTGGGACAGCAGGTCCTGCACGGCCATGTCGTGTTCCTACTGCAGTACGAAGTTAGTAAAGAGCAACTGCTCGACCACCACTTTGCCGACCTCTTTCTGGGCCACTTCCTGCACGCTGGCGGTGGCCTTCTGACGCAGCATTTCCTGACCGACCGGAGTCGCCAGGGTGTCGAAGCTCTGGCCGGAGAAGAGCATGACCAGGTTGTTGCGGATCACCGGCATATGCACTTTCAGCGCGTCCAGATCGGCCTGGTTGCGCGCCAGCAGGGTGATGCTCACCTGCATGTAGCGCTGGCGGCCGTTCTGCGTGTAGTTGGCCACGAAGGCTGGCGCCATGGGCTCATAGATGGCCGCCGGCTTGACGCTGTTGGCCGCCTCGGTCGTCTCGGCAGGCTTGCTCTGGGCACTGCTGTGCATGAAGTACCAGGTCGCCCCGACGGACAAACCGATCGCCAGCAACAAGGCCAGAACAATCAAGAGGATAAGCTTGAGTTTGCCTTTCCCGGCGGGGGTTTTCTCTGCTGCTTCGCTCTTCGCCATGCCAATAATCCGTCACTAATCGAGTTTTCACAGTCGCACGGCAAGGCAAGAGCAAGTGTTATGCCAGATTTGTCTGAACCAGGGTGAACTGAAGGGATAGGGGAAGCACAAAGCAAAAGATCGCCAGCCGCGGAGTCACACGGCTGGCGATCTTCTGTTCAATGACGCCCGAAGCGGGTCAGGCGTAATAGTCGACGGCGCTGGTGCCGATGACCGTGCTGGTGTTGGCGGCGACTTCGGCGACGCTCGGCGGCAACTCTTCATCCACGCCATCCAGGCGCCCACCGCTGGCGCTGGTGCCGTTGCTGCGATGCTGCCCCTGCTGGGCCTGCTCCTGGCCACCCTGCCAGTTGCGCGACTGGTCGGAGACGTTGACGTCCACCTGCCCCATGCCTTGCTGGTGGAACATGTCGCGCAGGCGATGCATCTGCCCTTCGAGGGCCTCGCGCACGCCGACATGGGCACTCATGAAGGTCACCTGGGTCTGCTGGTCCGGCACCATGTTCACGCGAATGTCCAGGCGCCCCAGTTCGGCCGGCTGCAACTGGATCTCGGCCGACTTCAGATTGACGCTGGACAGGTACATGACCCGGTTGACCACTTCTTCGGTCCAGCCGCTCTGATGCATGGCCAGCGGCTGGTTCACCGGGACGGCATTGGCGGTCTTGGGCGTGGCCGCCTGGGTCAGGGCCGCCAGGCGGTTGGCGAAATCGTCGACGCGGGTGTCGCTGGCAGCGCTCTTGAGGTCCTTGAGACCGTCATCGAGCAGGCCGCTGAAGGCCTTTTCGCCGCCCTGCTCGGTGCTGTCCTTGTCCACCTGCAGGTCCAGCATAGTGGCCATGCCGCTGGCGAAGGTCTGCGCCGAAGTCGGCCCATCATCAGCCACCACGGTCGGCGCCGCCTTGCTCTGCGCCTGGCTGGAAGCCGAGACATGGCCGCTCTGCTCCATGGCCAGGCGTACCACCGGCAGCGCATCCAGCGGATCGGCTTCAGGGTCGAATTCCGGATCGACCGGCACTGGCGTCGCGGTGCTGGCCACCACCGCTATAGCCGGCTGCGTTTGCGGCTGCACTGGCGGCTGTGCCGGAACCGGCGCGGCCGCCACTTCCGGCTCGGGCGCCGGCAACGGCACCGGCTGGGTCGCCTGCATCAGCGCCGGATCGAGGGTCGGGTCGACCGGTGTGCTCTCGGCCAGCGGCTGATCGCTGCTCGCGGCCTGGTCATTGGCGACTTTTTCGTCACTGGCAACAGCCTTGTCGGCAGGCAAGGTTTTGCCGCTATCGGCAACCGCAGGCTCGGCGGCGGCAGCCTTGCCCTTGCCCGGATCCACCTTGGCAGCGGTTTCGCCCCCCTTGTCGCGAGCCGGCTTGCTCGGGCCGTCGGCAGCCGCTACCGGCTTGCCGAGTGCCTCCTTGGCGAACACCCGGGCAAAGCTTGCGCCTTTGTCCCCGGGCTCGGCGGCGCTGGCCTGGGGGGTGGCGGAAGCCGCTTGAGTCTTGGCCTGGGAGGCGGCCTGAAGAAGCATGTTCGGGGTAAGGGGCATGAAAACGGTCTCCGCTGCACTGGGATCGTAGGTACAGTTGGGAAACTTGATTGCAAAGGTCGAGCCAGCTTTGCTGGCTCACGGGGAAAAGCCTGGATTGCAGCGGTTTTTCAGCAGTGAAAACGCTGGCGTTCCTGCTCGCACAGCTGGCGGACAATGGCGAATTCGCCATCGATCTCGCCGACCAGCTGCTCGATACCGCGCAACGACGAGCCCTGGGCACGCTGCTCCAACTGATGACAAAGCTCGGCCAGGCGAATCGCCCCCATATTGCTGCTGCTGCCCTTGAAGCTATGGGCAGTGGCGACAAGTTGACGGGGGTCGTCGACTTTGTGCAACTGGCGCAAACGCTCTTCGGAGTCACAGAGGAAGGTGTCGAGCAACAACGGATACTCATCCTCCATGACTTCCTGCAATGCGTTCAGCACCTCGTGATCCAGATGAATCTCAGACACTTGCTCACTCCTTGATCAAGAATCGGCGAATTATGCCAGAGGCTCCCAAGAAAACTCCACGCAGGCACTACGACCATCGTCAGACCAGCTGGCACGCCGGCTGAGCTGACGGATCAGGCTGACACCGCGCCCGGAAAGGCGGTCGCCATCGATGGGCCGCGCCATCACCCGCCCGACATCGAAACCGCTGCCACTGTCCTCGACCCGGATCAGCAAACGACCGCCAGCCCCTTGAGGCTCCACTTGCAGGTGCACCCGCACAAACCCCTCCTGCAAGGCTTCGAGGCGTACCGCGCGCTCCCGGTAATAGCGGGAAAACCCCTGGGCATCGCGCTTGAGGCTCGAGTCCAGGCCCAATACGCCATGCTCCAGGGCATTGGAATACAACTCGGCCAGCACACTGTAGAGCGCCCCACTCTGCGCCCGCAGGCCATGTACTTCCAGCAGCAGCTGCAACAGGTAAGGCAAAGGGTTGAAACGTTTGAGGGTCGCGGCGCGATACTCGAAACTCACCGACCAGTCCAGCGGGCAGGACTGACCGCTGTCGGAGTACACCAACGCCGGCGGCGTCAGCTTCCGCGCCTCAAGCAGGCTGACCTCGACCATGCTCACATCGTCCCGCGCATCCCCGCCAAACTCGCTCAGGGCCCGCTGGATCTCCTCGAACAACAGGTCCGGCTCGCGGTTGGCGGCAAACACCCGCTGCAGGCGCTCGACACCGAACAGTTGCTCGTTGGCGTCGCAGGTGTCGATCACCCCATCGGACAACAGGAAAACCCGGTCGCCCAGGGCCATGGGAAAGACTTCGGTGCGGTCGTCGAATGCCTCGGCGCCCAGCACCCCCAGCGGCAAATGGTGCGCCACCAGCGGCACCCGCTCCCCGCTTGCCAGGCGATGCAGGTAGCCATCCGGCATGCCGCCGTTCCACACCTCCACCGCCCGCCGCTGGAAGCTCAGGCACAGCAGCGTCGCACAACAGAACATGCCGACCGGCAGGATGCGCTTGAGCTTGGCATTCATCTCGCGCAGGGTTTCGGGCAGCCCGTAACCCTTGGCCGTCATGCCGTAAAACACCTCGGCCAGGGGCATCGCGCCCACCGCCGCCGGCAAGCCGTGGCCAGTGAAATCCCCCAACAGCACATGCATGTCGCCCGTCGGGGTAAAGGCAGCCAGCAGCAAATCGCCGTTGAACAGCGCGTACGGCGACTGCAGGTAGCGGATATTCGGCGCATTCAGGCATCCGGAATGCGCCACCTTGTCGAACACCGCCTTGGCCACCCGCTGCTCGTTGAGCAGGTAGTCATGGTGCTGGGTGATCTGGTCGCGCTGCTGCAGCACGGTTTCCTGCAGGCGCCGCAAGCGATCCATGGCCTTGATCTTGGCGGCCAGGATCACCGGGCTGTAGGGTTTTGCCAGAAAATCGTCGCCACCGGCTTCCAGGCAGCGCGCCAACGCCTCGCTCTGGGTGAGCGAGGTCAGGAAAATGATCGGCACCAGCGCTTCGCCAGCCAGATGCTTGATCTGCCGGGCCGCCTCGAAACCGTCCATCACCGGCATCATCGCGTCCATCAACACCAGGTGCGGGCGCTGCTGGATGAACAGCTCCACCGCCTCGGCGCCATTACTCGCCGTCAGCACTTTGTGCCCCTGGCGCCGGACGATGCTCGACAGCAACATGCGGTCGCTGGTGCCGTCCTCAGCGATCAGCACGCACAGAGGTGCCTCACTCGACTGCATGTCGATCAACTGATGTCGAACAGCTTGTCGAAATTGGAAATGGCGAGAATCTTGCGCACGTCCGAGTTGCTGTTGATCACTCGCACGTCGGAATCGTCGCCGCCGGCGTGATCGCGCAGCAACAGGAGCATGCCCAGGGCGGAACTGTCGAGGTAGGTGGCGTCTTTCAGGTCCACCACTATGGAGTCGGGCCTTGTGTTGAGGTGCTCGTAGGACTCGCGAAACTCTTGATGACGGCCGAAATCGAAACGCCCCTTGATCGAAATCGTCAGTTTGTGCCCGTCCGGTGAAACTTCAGTAACGACTGACATGATTCGCTTCCTTGTGATTGGCAATCTGTACAAGGTTTAGCACCCCGTACAAGCCTGGGCAACCCGAACCGCCGAAGCGTCGCTGACGAGCGCCTGGCGGCGACGAATGGGGTGGCGCTCAGTACGGATCCTGGCGCGGCAGGCGCTGGGACAGCTCGTCGAGCAGCTTCTGCTCGCGCTTGTCTTCCAGTTGGCGGGCTTCATCGATGTAGCGTTGCACCAGCTTGCGCAAACCCTCGACCCGGGCATAGGCCTGCTGCCAGGTTTCCCGGGCGCGGTTGAGGTTGTTCTGGTGCCAGGCCAGGCTTTGCCGCTGCTGGCCCACGGCGGTTTCCAGCTGATTGAGGAAGTGCTGGTAGTTCATCAGCCACTGGCCGGAAACCCCAGCACTGCCCCGCTCGATCCACTGTTGCTGGTATTCGGCACGAAAGCGTTCCAGGTCCCCCAGCTTGCTTTCCGCCAGGCGCACCTGGCCCTGGAAATGCCCCAGGCGCTGGGCGGCGGTGCGCTCGGCGCTTTCGGCCATGTCGACCACCGGCGCCAGACGCGCGGCACGGCTGTTGGCCATGACGGATTAACCGCCCGGCGCCGGAGCGAACACCATCTCCAGATGGGCTTCGCTTTCACCCAGGCTGATGCTGTCGTTGAGCCCCTGGCGCAGGTAGGCAACCATCGACGGCTGCAGCGAGATGGCGGCGTCGGTTTCGCGATCGCCGCCCGGTACGTAAGCGCCGACGCTGATCAGGTCGCGCGCCTGTTGGTAACGCGACCACAGCTGCTTGAAATACTGGGCGCGAGTCATGTGATCCGGGGTCACCACCGCCGGCATGACCCGGCTGATGGACGCCTCGATATCGATCGCCGGGTAATGCCCCTCCTCCGCCAGGCGCCGCGACAGCACGATGTGCCCGTCGAGCACACCACGCGCCGAGTCGGCGATCGGGTCCTGCTGGTCGTCGCCTTCGGACAACACGGTATAGAACGCGGTGATCGAGCCGCCACCGGCCTCGGCGTTGCCCGCGCGCTCCACCAGCTTCGGCAGCTTGGCGAAGACCGACGGCGGATAGCCCTTGGTCGCGGGCGGCTCGCCGATGGCCAGGGCGATTTCCCGCTGGGCCTGGGCGAAACGGGTCAGGGAATCCATCAGCAACAGGACGTTCTTGCCCTTGTCGCGAAAATATTCGGCGATACGCGTGCAGTACATGGCCGCGCGCAGGCGCATCAGCGGCGCATCGTCCGCCGGCGACGCCACCACCACGGAGCGCTTGAGCCCCTCTTCACCGAGGATGTGCTCGATGAACTCCTTGACCTCACGGCCGCGCTCACCGATCAGCCCGACCACGATGATGTCGGCCTCGGTAAAGCGGGTCATCATGCCCAGCAGCACACTCTTGCCCACGCCGGTACCGGCGAACAGGCCGAGACGCTGGCCGCGGCCCACCGTCAATAATCCGTTGATGCAGCGAATGCCCACGTCCAACGGCCGGCTGATGGGGTCGCGCTTGAGCGGGTTGATGGTCGGACCGTCCATCGGCACCCAGTCCTCGGCCTTCATCCCGCCCTTGCCGTCCAGCGCACGGCCAGCACCGTCGAGGACCCGCCCGAGCATGCTCATACCCATCGGCAGGCGGCCAGTGTCGGCCAGCGGCACGACCCGGGCGCCGGGCGCGATGCCGGCGACGCTGCCGACCGGCATCAGGAATACCTTGCTGCCGGAGAAGCCCATCACCTCGGCCTCGACCTGCACCGGGTGATAGCTGTCGTCGTTGATCACCATGCAGCGCGTGCCCATGGCCGCCCGCAGGCCTTCGGCCTCCAGGGTCAGGCCGACCATGCGCAGCAGGCGGCCTTCGAGAATCGGCTGGTTCGGCAGTTCGGTGGCTTCGGCGTAGCTGCTCAGGCGCTTGCCGAAGCTGGTGCGGTCAAGGCGCATCGGCGGGGTCCTGCGCGGCGTCGACAGGGTCGACATCCGCGGCGGGCTTGCCAGTGGCGGCCCCCAGCTCGACGCTCAGGTCCGGTTCGGCGGGATGCAAAGCCTGCTCATGAAGCTGGTCGGACAGCTTGTCCATGATCTTGGCGATCCGGGTTTCCATGGTCGCGTCGATCCGGCTGTGCTCGGTCTCGACCCGGCAGCCGCCCGGCAACATGGCTTCGTCCTCGACGATGCGCCAGCTTTCCTCATGGCGCTCGCGCAGGCTTTTGACCTGGGTGAAGTCCTGCGGATTGATGTACAGGCGCACATTGCCCACACCCAGCGGCAGCAACTTGAGGGCTTCGCGCATGACATGCTCGATCTGGCTGGAGTCGATGGCCAGCTCGCGCTGGATCACCTGGCGCGTCATGTGCTGCACCAGGTTGACCAGGGCTTTTTCAATCTGTGTGTCCTGCTCGGCGATGGGCTCGAACAGATTGCCCATCAGCGTTTCCAGCGCCTCCAGCTTGGCGCTCAGGGCCACTTCGGCTTCCTGGCGGACCTTCAGCGTGGTGCTGTGGAAACCTTCCTTTTCGCCCGTGGCGAAGCCTTCGTTATAGGCTTCCTGGCGAATGCTCTCGAGTTCTTCGAGGGTCAGTGGCTGGACTTCTTCCAGCGGCACTTCCTCGATCTGCGCCGGCGGCTCTTCCACCGGTTCCGGCTCGGGCTCGGGGACATGGGGGTCGAAACTGGGCAGCGCCCAGACGTCGAAACCACCGACGTCCCGAGCGCGAATCAGGTCGCTGTGGGATTCATCACTGCTGGACGACATAACGCGACCTTAGATCATTTCTTCGCCGCCCTTCCCGCCGAGAACGATTTCTCCGGCTTCGGCCATACGGCGGGCAATGGTGAGGATTTCCTTCTGCGCGGTTTCCACATCGCTGACGCGCACCGGGCCCTTGGCCTCGAGATCGTCGCGCAGCAGTTCGGCAGCCCGCTTGGACATGTTCTTGAAGATCTTTTCCTTGACGCCTTCGTCCGACCCCTTGAGGGCCAGGACCAGCACGTCGGAAGACACTTCGCGCAGCAACGCCTGGATGCCGCGGTCGTCGACATCGGCGAGGTTGTTGAACACGAACATGAGGTCTTCGATCTGGCCGGACAGGTCTTCGTCGACTTCGCGGATCGAGTCCATCAACTGGCCTTCGATCGAGCTGTCGAGGAAGTTCATGATGTCGGCGGCGCGCTTGATACCACCCAGGGTGGTACGCGAGGCGTTGGAGTTACCAGCGAACTGCTTCTCGAGAATCTGGTTGAGTTCTTTCAGGGCGGCCGGCTGCACGGTATTGAGCGAGGAAACCCGCAGGATGATGTCCAGGCGCGCCTTGTGGTCGAAGTTGCCAAGCACTTCGCCCGCCTGGTCCGGATCGAGGTACGCCACCACGATCGCCTGGATCTGCGGGTGCTCGTAACGGATCACGTCCGCCACGGCGCGCGGTTCCATCCACTTCAGGCTGTCCAGGCCGCTGGTGTTGCCGCCCAGCAGGATGCGGTCGATCAGGCCGTTGGCCTTGTCCTCGCCCAGGGCCTGGGTGAGCATCTTGCGCACATAGTCGTCGGAGCCCACGCCAAGGCTGGTCTGGTCGCCGACGATGTCGACGAACTCGCTCATCACCTGCTCGACCTGCTCGCGATGCACGTTACCCATCTGCGCCATGGCCACGCCCACGCGCTGGACCTCTTTGGGGCCCATGTGGCGCAGCACCTGCGCGGCGTCGGTGGAACCCAGGGACAGCAGCAGGATCGCGGCCTTGTCGACCCGGGTCAGTTTGGCGGTAGCGGCTCGGTTATCACTCATCTGCGTTAATCCACTCTTTCACGACCTGGGCCACTCGACCCGGGTCTTCTGCCACCAGACTCTTGATTGCGTTCAACTGTGCGTCATAGCCTTCGCTCGGGCTAGGCAGCAGGATGCTTTGCGGGCCGCCGAGGCTGACGCGATCGTTGGCCAGCTCGCCATCCAGGCCGCCCATGCCGCCGAGTTCGACATCGCTGCCGAGCCCCGCCAGTTGCTTGCCCTTGCCGCCACCGGTGATGTTGTTGAGCACCGGGCGCAGCACGCCGAACACCAGGACCAGGATAAACAGCACGCCCAGGACCTGCTTCACGATGTCCCAGAACCAGGGCTGCGAGTAGAACGGAATGTCGGCGATCACCTCGCCGCGATCGGCCGAGAACGGCACGTTGATCACACTGACGCTGTCGCCACGGCTGGCGTCGAAGCCCACGGCGTCCTGCACCAGACGGGTGAAGCGCGCCAATTCGTCGGCGCTCCACGGCGCACGGCTGGTTTCGCCGTTGGCCGGATTGACCTTGACCTGATCGTCCACCACCACCGCCACCGACAGCCGGTTCAGACGACCCTGCTGTTGCTTGGTGTGGCTGATGGAGCGATCCAGCTCGAAGTTCTTGGTGGATTGTTGACGCTTGTCGTTCGGGTACGGCGCCAGCATCGGCTGGCCGGTGGCCGGGTCCATGATCTGCTGGCCGTTGGCGTCCAGCAGCGGCTGGCCTGGCTGCACCATGCCGGCGGCAGCGGTGGCGCCACCGGTGGTCTGCGGCGCGCTGGCCGGCGATGGCGGCTGGTTGCTCAGGGCGCCAGGAACGCCTTGCGGGCCCAGGCTGCTGGAGCGTTGTTCGTTGACCGACTGCTCGCTGCGCAAGGCCGGCTGGTCCGGGTTGAACTGTTCGGAGGTCGACTCGACGGCGCTGAAGTCCACATCGGCGGACACTTCAGCCTTGTAGCGGTCGTTGCCGAGGATCGGCTGCAGGATGTTGTGCACCCGCTGGGTCAGCATGCTTTCCATGCGGCGGCTGTAGTCGAATTGCTTGCCGGCCATGGTCAGTTCGGAGTTTTCCGCCTGGTCGGAGAGCAGGTTGCCCTTCTGGTCGACCACGGTGATCTGCGACTTGCTCAACTCGGGAACGCTGGTCGCCACCAGATTGACGATGGCCACCACCTGGCCCGGCTCCAGCGAACGACCGGAATACAGCTCGACCAGTACCGAAGCGCTGGGCTTGCGCTCGTCGCGCACGAACACCGAGCTTTTCGGAATCGCCAGGTGCACGCGCGCGCCCTTGACGTTGTTCAGGCTGGAGATGGTCCGCGCCAGCTCGCCTTCCAGGCCGCGACGGTAACGGGTCGCCTCCATGAACTGGCTGGTGCCCAGGCCCTGCTCTTTATCGAGAATCTCGAAACCGATATTGCCGTCGCCCGGGGCCACGCCGGCAGCCGCCAGCTTGAGGCGCGCGCGCGACAGGTCGTCGGCCTTGACCAGCAAGGCACCGGAGTTGGGCTCGACGGTGTAGGGAATGTCGGCGGAGGCCAGGGTGTCCATGACCTGCTTGGCGTCCATGCCGGCAAGGCTGCCGTACAGCGGACGGTAATCGGGTTGCTGGGACCACAACACCACGGCAAAACCAATCGCCACGCTGGCAGCCAGACCGACCATGAGGCCAACCTGACGCAACATGGTCATCTCGGAGAGGTTTTCCAGAAAGGACAACCCGAACAGCGGCGGCTTGCCTTCTGTCGGAGTGGCCTTGGCCGGTACGTTATCGGCGACTGCTTCTGCCATGACTCAATCTCGTCCTTAAACCGGCATCTGCATGATGTCTTGGTACGCCTGAACCAGCTTGTTGCGCACCTGGGTCAACGCCTGGAAGGACACACTGGCCTTCTGCGAGGAAATCATCACGTCGGTCAGGTCGACACCGCTCTTGCCGATCTCGAAGGCACTGGCCAGCTGGCTGGACGCCTGCTGAGTGTCGTTGACCTTGTTCACCGCCTGCCCAAGCATGTCGGAAAAACTGCTGCCGCTCACCTGCGGCACCGCGGCCGATTTTGGCTGGGCCATGGCGTCCATTTGCATGGCTCGCATGTCCAACATCAACCGATTAAATTCAATACCTTGGCTCATGGTCTACTCTCTCCGACGACCCGCAATTTTTTGACACTCACGCAGCGGTTAGTGAGGTGTTAGCAACAAGGGTGCCAGCTCCGCGCAGACACCGAACAAAAGCCTGCATGGCTGCATGCCTTAAACGACTCATGTTGCAAACAGATACGCCTCGACATCCATTCCGGCATCGCGCATTTGCGCCAACTTGTAGCGCAAGGTTCGCGGGCTGATACCCAGGCGCTCAGCCGCCTCCTTGCGTCGGCCGCGCTCGGTGCGCAAGGTGTCGATGATCATCTGGAACTCCCGACGCCGCAGATCGTCGCCCAAGGCCCCTGCCGACTCGGCTGGCGGCACCTCGGCCTCCACCGGCGCACTGCGCACCGTCGTCACCGCGGCGGGTGCCATGGCCGGCAGCGGCGCACAAGCCAGCGGTCCGCCCAGGCAGAAATCTTCCGGCTGGATCAGGCCGCCCTGCTGCAGGATCAGTGCGCGCTGGATGGCGTTGTCCAGTTCGCGCACGTTGCCCGGCCATGGATAACCGAGCAGGCACGCCTGCGCTTCGGCCGACAGCCGCGCGGCAGCGTGTTTCATTTTATTGACGTGCTTGGCCAGCAGGCGCTCGGCCAGCGGCAGGATATCGGCGGTACGCTCGCGCAGCGGGCGCCACGCCAGCGGGAATACCGACAGCCGATAGTAAAGGTCTTCCCGGAACCGCCCCGCGGCCACTTCGCCGGCCAGGTCGCGGTTGGTGGTCGCCACCACCCGGATATCCAGGGCGATGGGCTTGCGCGCCCCGACCCGCTCGACTTCGCGCTCCTGCAGCACCCGCAGCAGCTTGGCCTGCAGGGCCAGGGGCATTTCGGAAATCTCGTCCAGCAGCAGGGTGCCGCCATCGGCCTGTTCGAACTTGCCGGGCTGGGCGGCGATGGCGCCGGTAAAGGCACCCTTCTCGTGACCGAACAGCGTGGCTTCGAGCATGTTGTCCGGAATCGCCGCGCAGTTGATGGCGATAAAGGGCTGGCTGGAGCGATGGGACTGCTGGTGAATGTAGCGCGCCAACACCTCTTTGCCGGTGCCGGACTCGCCCGAGATCAACACGGTGGAATCGCTGCGAGCGACCCGCGCCGCCAGTTCGAGCAGTTGAGCGCTGGCCGGCTCGAATGCCACCGGCCCTTCGCCCTCGGCAGCCCCAAGGCAACCCAGGGCATGTCGCGCCACCAGGTCCAGCAGGGCCTTGGGCTCGAAGGGCTTGACCAGGTAGTCGGCGGCGCCTTGACGCATGGCCTCGACCGCACGCTCGACCGCGCCATGGGCGGTCATCAGCAATACCGGCAATTGCGGCTGGCGCGCACGCAGCAGGCCCAGCAACTGATGACCGTCCATGCCTGGCATGTTGACGTCGCTGACCACCAGGCTGAACGACTCGCCAGACACCGCCTCCAGCGCTTCCTCCGCACTGCCGACCGCCTTGTAGTCATGACCGGCCAACAGCAGCGTATCCGCCAGGGCTTCGCGCAGGGCGCGATCGTCTTCAACCAGTAGAACCTTGATTGCCATTACCTTCACTCCACTCCTTGAGCGCCGCAGAACAGTGGCAGAACCACCAGCGCACATGTACCGCGCCCAGGACGCGAGCGCAGCAGCAATTCTCCCTGGTGGGCACGCGCCACCGCCTTGACGACTGTCAGCCCCAGACCGGTTCCCGTGGTCTTGGTGGTGAAAAACGGCTCACCCAAACGCGCCAGCACTGCGGCGTCGATACCGCTGCCGCTATCGCTGACGCATAACCGCAAGCTGTTGCCACGGGTATAAAAATGGACTTTCAGGCGCACCTGGCCGGCACTGGCCTGGATGGCGTTCTCGATCAGATTGAGCACCGCCCCCACCAGCGTGTCGCGACTGCACAGCAACTCGCCCGCATGGCTGTCGCACTGCCAGCGCACGGGCACGTCCTGCACATGGGTCAGGGCCGCCGCCTGCAGCGACTGCAACAACGCCTTGGGTGTCACGCGATCGGTCAGCGGCAACTCGCCCCGGGCAAACACCAGCATGTCGCGGACCTGATGTTCCAACTCATGCAAGCGCTCCTTCAGCCGCCCGGCAAAGCGCTGCTGGGTGGCGACAGGCAGTTCCTGCTCGGTCAGGTGACTGGCATACAGCAGCGCGGCGGACAATGGCGTACGAATCTGATGCGCCAGGGACGCCACCATGCGCCCCAGGGACGACAGGCGCTCATGGCGGGCCAGTTGATCTTGCAGGTGACGGGTTTCAGTCAGGTCGTTGAGCAGCACCAATTGGCCCGGCTCGGCATCCAGCGAACGGGTGGAGATCGACAGCCGCCGCCCATCCTTCAACGAAATCTCATGGCCGTCGTCTTCCCGTGGCGCGAAGCAACGGGCGATGACATGCCGCCAGAGCTCGCCCTCGAGAGGCAGGCCCAGCAGGTCGCAGGCGGCAGGGTTGGCTTCGCGGACAATGCCCTGGGCGTCGATGACGATGACGCCGCCAGGCAACAGATCGAGGAGGTTTTGCAGACGGTTGGCCAGACGCTCTTTTTCCGCCAGCTCCTGCATGCGCTGGGCGCTGACCACGGCCAGTTCGCCCTTGAGCTCGGTCACCCGAGCCTCAAGCAGGCTGTAGGAGTCGGTAAGCTGGCTCGACATCTGGTTGAACAAGGCGAACGCCTGCTCAAGGCCAAGCCGGCTTGCCTGCTCTACGGACGACGTTTGCCCCTGGCTTTCAGGAACAGGAGACATCTGGGCGGCTTGGGGCATCGTGCTCTCTCGCGTGGCTGACCGTCAGTTAAACGGAACGTTGAGAGAGACTTAGCAATACCCGTGCCGGAAAAAAACTGCCCGGTTTTCAACAGGTTAAAAAACAGGCGTCAATCATCCGCCTGTTCATCACCCTCGCGACGGCTCATGCCGTACTTGCGCATTTTTTCCACCAGCGTGGTGCGGCGGATACGCAGACGCTCCGCAGCCCGCGCGACAATGCCATTGGCATCGTCGAGCGCCTGCTGGATCAGGCCCTGCTCCAGACCACCGAGGTAGTCCTTCAGGTCCAGGCCTTCCGGCGGCAGCATGGCGGTGGCGGCGAAGTCCGGCGTATGGCCATTGATCGCCACCCGCTCTTCCAGATCACTGCGCAGACTGTCCACCAACTGCTCGTCTTCGTCATCGACATAGCGGAATTTCTTCGGCAACTCGACCACACCGATCACACCGTAGGGATGCATGATCGCCATGCGCTCCACCAGGTTAGCCAGCTCGCGGACGTTGCCCGGCCAGCCATGGCGGCAGAGCGACATGATCGCCGCGGAGTTGAAGCGGATCGAACCGCGCTTCTCATGCTCCATGCGCGAGATCAGCTCGTTCATCAGCAGCGGAATGTCTTCCACCCGCTCACGCAGCGGTGCCATCTCGATCGGGAACACGTTCAGGCGGTAGTACAGGTCTTCGCGGAAACTGCCGACCTCGATCATGCTCTCAAGGTTCTTGTGAGTCGCGGCGATGATCCGCACATCGACACTCTGGGTCTTGTTACTGCCCACGCGCTCGAAGGTACGCTCCTGCAGCACGCGCAACAGCTTGACCTGCATAGGCAGCGGCATATCGCCGATTTCGTCGAGGAACAGGGTGCCGCCGTTGGCCAGCTCGAAACGCCCGGCACGGCTGGTGATGGCTCCGGTGAAGGCGCCCTTCTCATGGCCGAACAGTTCGCTCTCCAGCAACTCGGCCGGAATCGCACCACAGTTGACGGGCACAAACGGCGCTTCGCGACGCTTGGAGTGATAGTGCAGGTTACGCGCCACCACTTCCTTGCCAGTCCCGGACTCGCCGAGGATCAGCACGCTGGCATCGGTATCGGCCACTTGCTGCATCATCTGCCGGACATGCTGGATCGCCCGGCTGGTGCCGACCAGACTGCGAAAGAGGTTGGGTTCGCGATGGCGACCGCGCTCGCGGGCCTGATCGTACATCTCACGATAGACCTGGGCGCGGTGCAGGGAATCGAGCAACTT
Source organism: Pseudomonas sp. NFACC41-3 (assembly GCF_900109505.1). Classification (NCBI taxonomy): domain Bacteria; kingdom Pseudomonadati; phylum Pseudomonadota; class Gammaproteobacteria; order Pseudomonadales; family Pseudomonadaceae; genus Pseudomonas; species Pseudomonas sp. NFACC41-3. Next base: position 136,712 of record NZ_FOAE01000001.1, on the reverse strand, counting down.
GCTGTAGCTGGGTGGCATTTCCAGGGTGGAAAGCACTCGGCGACGCTGGTCTTCCGGCAAGTCAATGGAAGAATTATCGCCCATTAACAAAACTGGAAGGAACTCATCCCAGGTTGAGAGTGTCTTTAACAGGCCCAAAAGCGCACCAGGAGCATTTACAGTCCCGATGAGGACACAGATTACTTCACGACTGGATGACAATGAGCCGACAGCCTGCTGCCAGTCATGGCTACCGCAGGGTAAATTTTCTTCGCCAAGAAAATTTAAAATCACCGCCAGGTCGCGGCGGCGGACGCTATCGTCATCAATCAGCAGAATTTTGGTTTCACGCCACATGCAATAGCAACTTCCCTAGTCAACTCAATGCCCGGAATCAGGGCAAGCTAGACGCTTGTAGGCATTTTGAGCCTGATAGACGTCTGAAATCTGAAAACAGCCACTAGTTAAGTCAAAAAAGCGTGCACAGTCAAATTTATGGCGCACTGGATTCGGATTAACTTAGGGGTTAATTAACCGAACAGATGGTAAACCTTTGCCGCGTTCTGTGCTTGATGGATCTGCGACATCTCGTCGACTATCGCCTGACGCTCCCCTGTCGTCACTTCAAGAAGCTGCCGATAAACCCCCAACAGCTCCTGCAAGTTCTCGCGCAACGCGGCTTCATCTTCCGGAGCTTCACTCAAGATGTCTTCCATGCAGGAACGGCAGGCCAGATCCAACTGACCGATCGCTTCCCAGTTACGCTCGGCCAGGGCGGCGACCAGTGCTTCACGGGTTTCTTCGATGCGCTGCAATACAAGACTCATGGTGATCTCCTTAGAACTGCGGACCCGGCGCAGCGATGGCGTCCCAGCCTTCCTTGACGGTGCGCAGCAGATCAGCGACCTCGTCGAGAATCTTTGGATCGGTCTTGATGTTCGCCTCGGTGAGGCGCGTCATCATGTAGGTGTACAAGCCATCCAGATCGCCCAGGGTGTCGGGTGAATTTTCCAGATCGAGCCCTTCACGCAAGCCGCCGATAATGCCGATGGCCTTGCTGATGAACACACCCTTGTTGGGAATATCCTTGCGTTCCATCGCCCCCTTGGCCTGGGCGATACGATCCAGGCCGCCTTCCATCAGCATCTGCACCAGACGATGGGGGCTGGCCTCGGAAGTCTGCGCCTGGGCACCAATCTTCTGGTATTGCCGAAGGGCTAACATCGGATTCATGTTCTACCTCATCAAAACTCAAGGGTTCGTATAACCAGCGTATCGACCTGGCGTCAAAAAACTTTAGATCAAAAGCCAAAAGCCCGGAACGCTACAAACGTTGCCGGGCTTTTGGCGCCTGGTATCAATCAGCCTTTCTGTTGCGCAGTCAACGCCTCGAACATCGAGGTAATGTTGCTGGCGGTGGCTTTCAACTTGCCCACCAGGGTGTCCATGTCGTTGTACTTCTTGGTCAGTACTGCCGTCAGGGTTTCAATACGGCGGTCCAGGGCCTCCTGATCCAAGGTCAGCTTGGCCTTGGTCTTGTTCAGCTCAGTCGTACGCTGATCGAGAACACCGCCGGTCTGGGCAAAAGGCTTGATGGCATTGTCCATGCGCTCCAACAGGCCCTTTTCGCCGGTGAACAGGGCCTGCACCTCGCCACCGAGCTTTTTGTCGTTCATCGCCGCGGTGAACTTGGTGGTGTCGAAGTCCAGGGCACCGGTCTTCTGGTTGGTGGTAATCCCCAACTGCGCCAGGACGGTCAGCTTGTCGCCAGATCCCACTTCAGACAGCGGCGCACGCATGGCCGCCAGGATCGAGCGCGGCAACGAGTCACCCGTCAACTGGGCCGGAATGGTCGGCTTGCCATCGTCATCCAGGGATGGCTTGGTCAGCGCGCTAACGCTGTTGGCCACCGCATTGTAGGCATCGACGAACTTCTGGATCGAAGCCTTCAAGCCATCGGTGTTGGCCGCGACGGTAATAGTCGAGGTGCCTGGAGCGACCAGGTTGAAGGTCAGCCCGGAAACCGCCTTGTCCACCGAGTTGCTCTTGCTGGTCAGCTCCATGCCATCGACGGTGAAGCTAGCATCCACTGCCAGCGCACCAATGGAACCGGCAGAGGTCGCGGTCATCGGCGAACCAGAAGCACCAACGACAGTGCTGCCGTCAATTTCCAGACCGGCAATGCCACTGAGAGAAATATCGGAGCCTGCACCGGTAGTAGTCGAGCCCACAACCAGGCGCGAGCCAAAGGAGTCGGTCACGATGTTCGCGCTGATACCCGCGCCCTTGAGCGATGCGTCGGCGTTGATCGAGTCACGTACCGACTGCAAGGTAGCACCGGCTTTTATATCGAGATTGTAGTCAGTGCCATTTTGACTGATTTTCAGGGTACCAGTCGGAATAGCACTTGTAGTACCGCCAGCGAAGGCAGCACTGGTGACTTTCGAGGAAGTCGCGAGATTCTTGACATTGACAACATAGTTGCCATTGACCGCGGTATTGCCAGCAACCGCCGTTACATACTTGCTTTCGGAAGTAGTGGCGGCATAGCCGGGAAATTGCGGATTGGTCTTGCTACTGAGCTCGGTAATGGTGGTCCGAAAGGTCGACAACAAGGACTTCAAGGTGCCGATGCCGGAGATGCTTGCGGTGTTGTTCGCAGTTCCCCGGTCGATCTGACCTTGCTTGGGTGCTTTATCAGCATTCACCAAGGCTTTGACGATAGCACCGGTATCGAGGCCGGAGCCTAGACCGGTACCCGGTAGAATTGGACTTGCCATGGAGATCTCCCTTCAGTGTGTCGCCGGTCTTTTGACCATTACAACGCCCAAAAGAACATAGCAACAAATTTCATGCCAGCTGTCAGACTTTAGCGCTGAACAACAGGCTGCTCGCATCATTCAAACTATTGGCCAACTTCAGGACTTCTTCGTTGGGGATCTGACGGATCACCTCACCGGAGTCACTGGCAATGACCTTGACGACGACCTTGCCAGAAGGCTCGTCGATCGAGAATTCCAGGTTACGCTTGACCGATTGCACAAACTTTTCAATTTCCTGAATGGCCATTTTCAGTTTGTCCCGCTCGGTTTGCCCGCCCTTACTCTCTTCCTTGACAGTCGGCAGCGCCACAACGTCCGCTTGAGGCTTCTCCACAGGCTTGTCAGCAACAGATGCTGCCGGCTTGGCCGCTGGATAAGACAAGTTCAGCTTCACGCTCATATCCATGTCCATCACCTCTTAAAGTAAAAAGCGAGAGAGCACGACCAGCGCACTCCCCCGCCAAAGCTTAGCCAGCTATTACTGAAGCAGTTTCAGTACAGCGGACGGCAGTTGGTTGGCCTGGGCCAGAACTGCGGTGGAAGCTTGTTGCAGAGTTTGCTGCTTGGTCATCTGCGCAGTTTCAGCAGCGAAGTCGGTATCTTGTACGCGACCCAGTGCAGCACTGGCGTTTTCGTTGATGTTCTGCAGGTTGGAGATGGTGCTGGTCAGACGGTTTTGTGCAGCACCCAGGTCAGCACGGCTGGCGTTGATGGTCGACAGAGCCTTGTCGATTGCATCGATCGAAGCCTTGGAGCTGGCTTCAGCAGTGGCGCTGCTGTTACCGGTAATGGCGATGGCGCCGGAGTTGACAGCCAGGGTAGTAGCGTCGAAGCCGGTGGCCAGGGCGATGGTGATCTGGTTGGTAGCACCAGTGTTGGAACCGACCTGGAAGGTCATGGTGCCAGCGGAACCATCGATCAGGTTCTTGCCGTTCAGGTTGGTCGACTGGGCGATACGAGTCAGCTCGTCCGACATCGAAGCGAATTCTTTGTTCAGTGCAACACGGTCAGCGGTGCCGTTCGAGTCGTTTCGTGCTTGAACAGCCAGTTCACGCATACGTTGCAGGATGTTGGTGGATTCCTGCAGAGCGCCTTCAGCGGTCTGAGCGATGGAGATACCGTCGTTGGCGTTTTTGATCGCCATGGTCTGACCGCGGATCTGCGAAGTCATACGGGTAGCGATTTGCAGGCCGGCGGCGTCGTCTTTTGCACTGTTGATTTTCAGGCCGGAAGACAGGCGAGTCATCGAAGTCGACAGAGCGTCGGAAGCGCGGTTCAGGTTCTTCTGAACGTTCAACGATGTGACGTTAGTGTTTACTGTTAAAGCCATGACGAATTCCTCGTTGGTTGGGTACTGCGGCTTCCGGCCCTGGCAACCGCCGGGTATGGCCTAGAGAACCTTCGTAATAGTTATCGTCGGCAATGCAAGTTGCTTTAGGGGATTTTCAAAAAAATTTGCCATCAGCGTGCCACCCCTCGTAAATCAAGGGCTCGGCGTTTTCAAACCGTGGAAAAATGGCGCCAGGAAAATGCCGGAAAAGACCCGGGCGCGGAGATCGCCCGGGCAGGCAGGGAATGTTTCAGCCAGCAGAGAAGGAACGCAGCACTTCAACGCATTCGTATTGCAGGTAGTCGGCCAGGGCCAGCCAGTTTTGCCCTTGCTGACATTCGAACATCAGGCCAAGCAATGTCTCCCAGTCCTGGCGCTGCTCTGGCGGCGCGGTATCGATCAGCGGCTGGATCGCCCCCATCAACTGGACCATGGTCACGGCCGTCTCGACATCGTGCCCCAGGCGAAAGTCCTCGGCGCATTGCTGCAAGCGGACGATCAGCCCTTCGATCGCGCTCATTGGCTGAACTCCGGATGGTAGGTCGTCCCGGCAATCATCGCCCCGTCCCGACTGCTGTTATAGAAGCGCACCCGCGGATGACCGGCGATAAAACGCTCCAGCTCGCACAGGTAACTGCGGAAATTGAGTTGGGTCCTGACCCGCTGGCCATGCCCGTCCAGCACCCAGTGCCGGGCCGCGCCCAGCTGCGGCCCCAGCTCACCGTCGAGCCAGCCGGCATGCGTCTTGTTCATCGGGAAGGCAAAGTCGGCACCGAACAAGGTGACCTGCTCGGCGCCCATTTTTACCGCCAGGTCCACCGCGGGATGGATCACGCTGCCGCCGACATACAACTGCGCCTTGGGCAATTGCCCGCGCATCCGCGTGTAAATCGGGCTGGCGGAATACCCCACGTAACGCGGTCCCTGCCAGAGCGCCAGAATCTGCGGATCGACCATCGGCAGATAGACCAGGGTGATGGCTGCCGATTTTTCTGGTGGCAGGTGCAGGCTGGAAATCCGGTGATCGATGCTGACCACGATATCCGGCTCGATCCCCTGTTTGAGCAACGGCCGGTAGGCGGTATCGACACAGATAAACAGAGGCCGCCGGGCCTGGGCGCGAATCTCGCGCAAGCGTTCGAAATGCCGCTCCAGGCTCGGCCCGGTGGCAATCACAAAGATCTCGCGCCCCGGCTGGCTACCGAACAGCTGCGCCACGTCACTGTCGCTGGCCACCAGCTCGGCACTCGCTTGCAGGCGTTGGGCGACCTCCGGGGAATCGGCCACGAAGTCGCGGTTATTGAAGGCCAGGTGCACCTCACTGACCAGGCGATCGCGGATCTTGGCGTTGTAGTCATCCGCCAGCACCAGCTCGGAGGGCAAGGCGAAGAATGGCAGCTGGATTTCCGTCAGATCGCCGGCATAACTCAGTTCCACTCGAGGATCGTTCAACCAGGCCTGCTGATCGAGCAATTGCAGCACCAGCGCAAACACCGCGCCGTTCAGGATGTGCACCTGCAAGCGTTGCAATGCCGGGTTTTCCAGCAGTATCTGCTGCAAGTCGCCCAAGCCGGTACCGTACAGATGGATCACCGGGCTGTCGGCCGGCAGGCTCGCCGCCTGGGTTCGTGCTTCCGCCGTGCGATCGTGGCGGCTGGTGAGCTGAATGCCGGAAATACTCAAGGTCGAACCCAGGCCTTCGACCAGATCCGCCTGCAACGCAGCACTGTCCTCCGCCAGCAACCGCTCGAGCAGTCGCGGCCAGCGAGCCTGTATTGCCTGGGCATTGCCCTCGAAGCTTTCGCTCATGCTGTCTCGCCTATCTTCATGCAAAAAAAATAGCGCTCAGGGTACACCCTGGGCGCTATTTTTGGATGCCGCGGGATCAACTCATGGGCGATAGATAATCGCCGAGCCCCAGGACAGCCCCACACCAAAACCACTCAGGGCCACACGTTGCCACTTCGACTCGAGCACGTGCTTTTCCAGCAGCAGCGGAATGCTCGACGATACGGTATTACCGGTCTCGACCATGTCCTTGATGAACTTCTCCGGCTCGCCTTCGAAACGGCGCGCCACGGCATCGACGATCGCCGCACTGCCCTGGTGGATACAGAACGCATCGATCTGCTCTGCCTTCAGGCCGGACTCATCCAGCAGCTCATTCAAATGCGCCGGGACTTTCAGCAGGGCAAAGTTGAACACCTGGCGGCCATTCATGAAAAACACGCCATCGGTGACTTTCAGGTGCGGAGCGCCGGAACCGTCGGTACCGAATTTGGCCTTGCCCAGCTGCCAGGGAGCGTCTTCGCCCATCCAGGTAGCAGTCGCCGCATCGCCGAACAGCATGGTGGTGTTGCGGTCTTGCGGATCGACGATCTTCGAGTAAGGGTCGGCGGTGACCAGCAGGCCGTTCTTCAGGCCCGCGGCTTCCATGAAGCCCTTGAGCGCGTAGATGCCATAGACATAACCGGAGCAGCCCAGGGAAATATCGAAGGCCGCGACGTGGGTCGGCAGGCCCAGCTTGTCCTGGACGATGGCGGCGGTGTGCGGCAAGCCTTCTTCGTCGCCGTTCTGGGTGACGACGATCAGCGCGTCGATCGACTCGCGCGACAGTTGCGGGTTGTTGGCGAACAGCGCATTGACTGCTTCGACACACAGGTCCGAGGTTTCCTGCGTGGCGTCTTTGCGCGGCAGGAAGGCCGAACCGATCTTGCCCAGGATGAACTCTTCATCCTTCTCGAATTTTGCACCTTGTGCGTAATTGTCTACGCCGGCTACAGGCACGTAGCTCGCAATGCTCTTTATGCCAATCATTACGGCTTCCCAATAATAAACAGCTGAATACCCCGACCACCGGACCGGGGCTGCCGACAAACAGACATCCTGGCGCCCCTGACAGGCGACAGCGGGAAGAATAAAAGGCTATCACTGCGCCGTTTACCGGCCAGGCGCCATCTCCCCGGTCAATACAATACAGTGAAGATGCGCGTTATGACTCGCAGGTCACGCTATTTTGCCGAATCAGCCATACAAACGGCTATTCGACAAATGCCCAATCCAGTGCGGTCCCGCGCTTGAGGGCCTGGCGCGCGCAACGCCCGAGGACCGCGTCGATGTGCTTGGGGGCCAGCCCCAGGCCCGGACGAATGGCCCTGACGTTATCGCGGCTGAACACCTCCCCCGCCGCCATATCGCGGGTGACATAGAGGGAACGGCGGTACAACACCGACTGCCGCTCGGCCTCGGTCGCGCCGTAACGCACCTGGCCCAGGGCCTGCCAGGCACGTTCGGTTTCCACCACCAGGCTGTGCAGCTCCGCCGGTTCCAGGGAAAAACTCGCATCCACCCCGCCGGCGGCGCGGTCGAGGGTGAAGTGTTTCTCCACCACAGTGGCGCCCAGCGCCACGGCGGCCACGGAAACCCCGACGCCCATGGAGTGGTCGGACAAACCGACCTCGCAGCCGAACAGCTCGCGCAGATGGGGAATGGTCAGGATATTGCTGTTTTCCGGCGAAGCCGGGTAGGTGCTGGTGCACTTGAGCAGCACCAGATCCTTGCAGCCGGCCTCCCGGGCGGCGCGCACGCTTTCGTCCAGCTCGGCGATGCTGGCCATGCCGGTGGAGATGATCAGCGGCTTGCCGGTGGCCGCCACCCGACGGATCAGCGGCAGGTCAGTGTTTTCGAAACTGGCGATCTTGTAGGCCGGCACGTCGAGGCTTTCGAGAAAGTCCACCGCGCTCTCATCGAACGGCGTGGAGAACGCCAGCATCCCCAGTTCCCTGGCGCGGGCGAAGATCGGCGCGTGCCACTGCCAGGGGGTGTGGGCCTTTTCATACAGGGCATACAGCGAAGAGCCGGCCCAGAGACTGGCCGGATCCTTGATGAAGAACTCGCCATGCTCCAGGTCCAGGGTCATGGTGTCGGCGGTATAGGTCTGCAACTTCAGGGCATGGGCGCCGGCCTTGGCCGCGGCCTCGACTATCTGCAGGGCAACGTCCAGCGACTGGTTATGGTTGCCGCTCATCTCGGCAATGATGAATGGCGGTGAGCCGGCGCCGATCGAGCGCGAGCCGATCTTGAAACTAGTCATTGGGGTTTTCCTTCGATTCACGCGTAAATTCATCAGTGCCCAGATCATCTCCGGCACGGCGCAATGGATTGCCGGTCATCTCGAACAGGGCCGCCGCCACCCGCGATGCACCCTGCCCGTCCACCAGCTGCCGGGAGCGCTGCGCCAGGCTCTGGCGCAACGGGTAATCGCCAACGAGCGCCGCGACCGCCTGGCGGATCTGTTCGATACTCACCTGCTCGCTGGCCCCTAGATAGACATGCATGCCCGCCTCGGCCAGCAGCCGGGCATTGGCCTCTTGATTGCCGGCCACGCTGATGCACAGGGTCGGCAGGCCCAGGGCGGCGCGCTCCCAGCTGGTGCCGCCGCCGGCACCGATAAACAGGTCGGCCTCGGCCATCAAGCGGGAAAAGTCGCTGACATAAGCGTGCAAACGCCAATGCCCACGACCAGCCGCCAGTTCCTGCATCTGCGCCCAGGCCGGGTTACCGGCCCCGGCGACAAAATCCACCTGCAGGTCGTCGAACGCACTCAAGGCCAGCATCGCCTTGTGGGTCTGGCTGGCCGCATCGAAGCCGCCGAAATTCACCAGCACCCTACTCGCTCGCTCGCGAATGGCGATCGGCGGACAACGGAACTCCTCGCGCAGCAAGGCGAAGTGCGGCCCCAGCAGCGTCCGGCACTCGGCGTCGATCAGGCCGGCATAGGCCTGGGGCGTGCCGCTGAAGTTCTGGTCGAGCAACAGATCGACCCCGTGCCGCCGGTTGGCCAGGTCATCGATGGCGGCAATCCGCGGCGCCCATTGCCGCGCCGCCTGCTGCCACTGCCGGTCGAGGCCATAGTGATCGACCAGCACCCAATCGAATCGCGGCTGATCCTGCAACGCTGCCCGCAAGGCGGCGATATCCGCCTGCCAGGGCAGCGGCGCCTCGATGTCCTGCGCGCATTCACCCGGATAACTCGCCGGCAGGACGAACGTCTGGAAACCCAGTCCGGCCAGGCGGTCCAATGGCTGCCCGGGCAAGCTTCGGCAGGCGAACGCCACTGTGGCGCCCTGCTCGCGCAAGGCCCTGGCCAGGGTCAGGCAGCGGGCGATATGGCCGCTGCCAATGGCCGGCGAGGCGTCGGCCCGGATCAGCACTCTCACTCCAGTTCTCCACCGGCTTTCAGCGCCGCGTACAGATACTCCGCACGCAGCCAGTCCTCCTCGGTGTCGATGTCCTGGACCAGATGGCGTGGCAGGATCACCGGCAGGCTGAGCGGGGAAAACACCAGGTCGCCGCGCAACCAGGCCTCGCTGCGCCCCCAATAGAACTGCCCGGCGTCCTGATAGGCCGGCGGCAGGTCCTGGGAGCGCGTGTTGCGAAACTCCGGATAAAGCGAAGTCAACGCGCCCTGCTCGTCCAGGGTCAGGGCGCGCTGCACCGGAAAAGCGAAGCTGCACACGGAAAAGGCGAAGGACTTTTCAGGATGGGCCTCCAGCGCCGCCAAGCCCTGGCGCAGGTAGCGCAGTTGCAACAAGGGCGCGGTGGCGTAAATGCAGCAGGTGTAATCGAAGGTCTCGCCACGCTCGCGCAACGCATTCAAGGCATGCACGATCACCGGCCCGGTGCCGGTGAAATCGTCCGCCAGCTCGGCCGGACGCATGAATGGCACCGTGGCGCCGCTGGCCCTGGCCAGCTCGGCGATCTCCGGGTCGTCGGTACTGACCAGCACCTGATCGAACAACCCGCAGCGCAGCGCCGTGGCAATCGAGCGGGCAATCATCGGCACGCCGTCGAACGGCTTGAGGTTCTTGCGCGCTATGCGTTTGCTGCCGCCACGGGCGGGAATGATCGCGATGGCACTCAAGGCTGGGCGGGCTCCTGGATAAGCTGGCGCAATTGCTCGGCCACATACGTCTGCTGCTCATCGTCCAGCGCCGGAAACAGCGGCAGGCTGATGGCTTCGCCGTAGTAGCGCTCGGCCTCGGGGAAATCCCCCGCGGCAAATCCCAGGTCGCGGTAATACGGCTGCAGATGCACCGGGATGTAATGCAGATTGACCCCGACCCCGGCCTCGCGCAATGCCTCGAACACCTCGCGATGGGTGCGGCGGATGCGCTCGGGCTGCAGGCGCACCACGTACAGATGCCAGGCCGACTGCGCCTGCTCCTGAGCCTGCGGCAGGGTCAGCGGCAGATCGGCCAGCAGGCGGTCATAACGAGCCGCCAGTTGCCGGCGCCGGGCAATGAAAGCGTCGAGCTTGTCCAGCTGGGACAAGCCCAGGGCCGCCTGCAGATCGGTGATGCGGTAATTGAAACCCAGCTCGGTCTGCTGGTAGTACCAGGGGCCGTGGCTGGGCTCGGTCATTTGCGCCGGGTCGCGCGTCATGCCGTGGCTGCGCAAGCGGCGCAGATGGTCCGCCAGTTGCGGGCTGTTGGTCAGGACCATGCCGCCCTCGGCGCTGGTGATGATTTTCACCGGATGAAAGCTGAACACCGTCATCGCCGCGAATTCGCCGCAGCCCACCGGCCGCCCGGCATAGGACGCGCCCACCGCGTGGGAGGCATCCTCGATCAGCACGAAGCCATAACGCTGCGCCAGTTGCGCCATGGCGCGCATGTCGCAGCTTTGCCCGGAAAACGCCACCGCCACCACCACCTTGGGCAGTCTGCCCGTGCGCTCGGCGGCCTCGAGCTTGTGCGCCAACGCCCGGGCATCCATGTTCCAGGTGTGCGGGTCGATATCGACGAAGTCCACCTCGGCGCCGCAATAACGTCCGCAGTTGGCCGAGGCGAGGAAGGTATTGGGCGTGGTCCACAGCCGGTCTCCCGGCCCCAGGCCGGCGGCCAGGCAGGCGATGTGCAAGGCCGCCGTGGCATTGCACACCGCCACGCCATGGCCGGCCTCGCAGCGAGCGGCCATGGCCTGCTCGAAGCGTTCGATGGTCGGCCCCTGGGTCAGCCAGTCGGACCGCAGCACCGCGACCACCGCATCGATGTCCGCCTGGTCGAGACTCTGGCGCCCGTAGGGAATCATGCCGGCAACCTGGCATGCAGCTCGGCGATCTGGCCCACCGAGAGAAAATGCGGATTGGTGTCGGAGCGGTATTCGAACGCCTCGCCCACCGGCCGCCCCTGTTCGCCCAGGCCGTCCACGGCAAAGTCGACATTGACGTTGGTAAAGCGGATCGACGGCTGGATGGTGTAGTGATCGGTGAACTCCAGGGTCATGCGCGCGTCATCCAGCGGCACCATCAGCTCGTGGAGTTTTTCCCCCGGACGAATGCCCACCTGCTTGTGCGGCAGGTTTTGCGCCATGCCGCGCGCCAGGTCGACGATCCGGATCGACGGAATCTTCGGCACGAAGACCTCTCCGCCATGCATGCGCGAGAAGCTGTCGAGCACGAACTGCACCCCGTGATCCAGGGTGATCCAGAAACGGGTCATGCGCGCGTCGGTGATCGGCAACTCGCGGGCGCCTTCGGCGATCAGCTGGCTGAAAAACGGCACCACCGAACCCCGGGAGCCGGCCACGTTGCCGTAGCGCACCACGGCAAAACGGGTCGGCTGGTCGCCGGCGATATTGTTCGCCGCGACGAACAGTTTGTCCGACAGCAGCTTGGTCGCGCCGTACAGGTTGACCGGGCTCGCCGCTTTGTCGGTGGACAGGGCGATGACTTTCTTCACGCCGTTGTCGATGGCCGCGGCGATGATGTTTTCCGCGCCGTTGACGTTGGTGCGGATGCACTCGGTGGGGTTGTATTCCGCCGCCGGCACCTGTTTCAGGGCCGCAGCGTGCACCACATAGTCGATCCCGCGCATGGCCTGGCGCAGACGCTCGGCGTCACGCACGTCGCCAAGGAAATAACGCATGCAGGGCGCATTGAAGGTCTGCTGCATTTCGTACTGTTTCAGTTCATCGCGGGAGAACACCACCACCCGCTTGGGCTGGTATTGCTCCAGCAGGCGCCGGATGAAATTGCGCCCGAACGAGCCGGTGCCGCCAGAGATGAAAATCGATTTGCCGTTGAACATGTCTTGAGTCCTTTTTCCTGTCAGCCAGGCTTATGCGAGCAGTTGCGCCCAGTCGACACTGGCAGGAGCGCCAGGAGTGAAGCCCTTGCCGGTCCGGCTCAGGTTCTGGTTGTAAGTTACATCGTGTTCGAAGCGCGCCTGCCATTTGTCACGCAGCGCCGCCGCGACCTGGGTATCGTCCGCCAGGATGCCCGGATGGAGGATCTGCACCTGCGGGGTCCAGACCGTCAGCAGCCCGGCATCGGCCACTTTCAGGCACAGGTCGACATCAGCGAATGCCTCGGCGAAGTGTTCTTCGTCCAGGCCACCGACGGCGTTGTAGACGTCCTTGCGAATCATCAGGCAGGCGCCGGAGACCGCCGAATAGTCCTGCTCGGCGAGCAAGCCGTTCAGGTAGCCGCTGGCGCCTTTCGGCTCACCGGCGAACGCCGCGCCCAGATGCCCGTTCAACCCGAGAACCAGGCCAGCCGAGGTGGTCGCGCCCTTGGCGTCGACCAGGCGCGCGCCGACAATCCCCACCTCCGGCCGCTGCGCCTGATTGAGCAGGCTCTCCATCCAGTCGGCATTGACCACTTCGCCGTCGGCCGCCAGCAGCACCAGGTATTCGCCCCGGGCCTCCTGGCTCGCCGCGTTGTACAGCGCCGAGGCGCTCAGGCGCCGCGGGCTGCGCAGCACGCGGATACGATCGCCCTTCTGCTCCAGGCTGGCGAGCCAGCTGGCCAACTCTTCGGACTGGCTATGGTTGTCGGCGATGATCACTTCGTAGCGTTGGTAGCGCGTGCGTTGCAGCACGCTGACCAGGCAACGCTGCAGCTGCTCAAGGTTGTCCTCGCTGCGCAGGATGATCGAGGCCAGCGGACGCTCGGCATGGCCGTAGTTGATCTGGTAAACCCCAGGCTGCGCCGCGCTGACCTGGGCCCGGTAGCCACGGTTGCCCAGATGGCGGGTCAACGCCTGGCTTTGTTGGGTGTTCTCCTCCACCTCCGCGGCCTGGCCGATCAACAGCGGCTCGGCCAGATGGGCCAGGCCGGCCAGCCCGCCGTCTTCGATCAGGCGCAGCAGCAGGTCGTATTCCATGGCTTGTGGAAAGGCCGTCGAATAACCACCGGCAGCCGCCAGCACATCCCGGCGAATCAGCCAGTGGCCGGCCATCAGGTCCGGCACGCTTTGCAGCAGGTCGAGGTTGACGCCCGGGCGGAACACATCCTTCAGCGCGCCATCGGCGCCGTAGTGGATTTCGTCCATGGCCACCGCGCGGCACCCTTGCGCGCCGAGCAGTTCCAGGCTCGTGCGCAGCAGGCCGCTGGCGGTAAAACGCTCGCCGGCACGGGCCAGGAGCAACCAGTCACGGGAGGATTGCGCCGCGACCTGGTTGATGCGCTCCACATAGTTGCTGGTGCTGACCTTGACGAAATGCACGGTGTCCTGGGCGGTGGTGGTCGCCGGCAGGTCGCCCGTGGTGAAGACCACCACCTGGAAAGACCGGCAATGGCCGTTGACCAGGCTGTCGAAGGTCGCCTGCAGCTTGACCATGTCCGCGTCGAGGTCGAGCAGCAGGATGCCGAAGCTCGGGCCACCGTTGTGCCGGGCCAGGTGCTCGTTGATCGCCTTGAGCTGCTGCGCCTCGGGGTTGCGCGCCTCCAGCCACTTCAGCAGGCGCCCCGAAGGCATGTTCTCCAGCAGCCCCGGGCTGTCCTGGAAAGGCAGCGACGCCAGGCGCTCGGCCCAGGCCTGCAATTTGCGGGCATCGTTCTGCTCCTGCAGGTCCTGCCCCTCGCAAGCCTGCAGCGAGGCCGCCAGACGCTGGACCACCTCAAGGTTGAACAGGTTGCACGACAGCGCCTCCCACAGGCGGCTGCGCAGGGTACGCTCGGTGTCGTTGGGTTGTATCTGCATCAACTCCTGCTGCTTGAGCAACACGCCTTCGAGTTCCTGCAGTTGCAGGCGGCCGGCCGGCATCCCATGCATGAGGAATTCGAATTCGGTCAACAGGTCGAACATCGGCTTGTTGTAGAACGGCATCTCGACGAACTGTTCCGGGCCGAACGAACGCACCGGCTCGGCCCCCGGCTCAAGCCAAGCCGAACGGAAAATCATCTTGCCGTTGAGCGAGCGCCCGCTGAGCAGGCACTCGGCCATGGCCGTGAAGCTGTCCAGGGCAACCTGTTTGGCCCGCTGTGGGTCCAGGCCGCTCAAGCCGGTGGGCAACGACGCCAGGAAGCCGGCGAACGCCTCGCGCTGGGCCACCGACTTGGCGTCGCCGTAGGTCAGCACCGTCAACACATCGGTGTTGTGCTCCGAGGCGTTGTAGTTGACTTCGCGCACGGCGAACGGGATCGGCAGGATCCGCGCCTTGGCCGAGGCCAGCAGGAAGAAGGTGTGGCCGATTTCCTGCCATTCGAAACTGGTCCCCGGCGGCAGCAGGCTGTACCACTGTTGCAGCAGGTCGGTGCGGGTCACCGCGTAGAACGGCGGCAGGAAATGGCTCATGAACGCCATGACCCGCTCGCCGGCATCTGCCGAGGCGTAGTCCTCGATCACCCGGCAATCGCGCCGGTAGTAGTTCACCTCGGCGGCGCGGGCCAGGTACATCATCCCGTAGCCATGGCACAGGCCGTAGTCGGGGTTGGCTTCGAGAAACTCCACCGACTCGGTCAGCGCGCCATGCAGCAGGAAGTCGTCGTCGGCGGCAAATACCATGTACGGCGTGGTCACCTGCCCGACACCGTAGGTGAGCTTGTCCTGCAGGCCCTTGTAGGTGTACTGCGGCAGATGCCGGTAGTCGACCTGGGGGAACTGCCCGGCCAGGCTTTCGTCGGCGTGCTGCGAAGAATCCAGCACCAGGATCTTGCAGGGGTAGGTGCTGTAGTACTGCAAGGTGCGGCGCAAGAACGCCTTGCGATTGTGGGACATCACCACCAGCGTGAAACGCTCGCTCAACGGTGCGCTAGTGTTTTGAGCCTTGTCTTGAACCTGCATCAGTGTTTCCCCACAACCGGCAAAGTGCTGTTACCTGCAAACCATTGAATTCAACGAACGCGACGCAGATAGCCATCCGGCGCCACGGTGATCAGCAGCTTGTTCTGCATCTGGTAGTCGATCTCGAAGTCGCGGTTCTCTTCCAGATAGGCCCAGACCGCGGTTTTCGGGTTGTCGCCCGGGCCCCATGGGCGGTCCGGGAAGAAGTCCGCCGGCATGTCCTCGACCACGGTGTCCATCACCACGCAGTAGCTGTCCACCGACACCAGCGGCGCGTACAAACGCAGCTCCTCGAGCACGTGCTCGTGGGTGTGGTTGGAGTCCAGGACCAGGATGACTTTCTTGCCCGCGACCGCCGCACGCACCTGCTCAGCAATCGCCGGATCGATGCTCGAGCCTTCGATCATCGAAATGCGCTTGCTCATCGGATGGCTTTCGATGGCTTCGCGGTTATGCGCGCGGATATCCAGGTCGATGCCCAGCACTTCGCCGTGGCCCTGCAGTTCGAGCAGCGAGGCGTAGTAGATGATCGAGCCACCGTGGGCGATGCCGCATTCGATCACCAGGTCCGGCTTGACCCGCCAGATGATCTCCTGCATGGCCATCATGTCCTGGGGCAGCTGGATGATCGGGCGGCCCATCCAGGAGAAGTGATAGCTGTACTTGTGGCCGGCGGACTCGTTGAAGAAATCGCGCGCCAGGCCCTTGAGTTTCTGATCTTCGCCCTGGGCGCGGATCTGCTCCTGACACTCGGCTTCGAAGGCTTGGATGATGCTGTTGTCGGTCATGGTCGGGTCTCAATAAACGTCATTTGAACCAAGCGCTGTCGACCGCGTGATAGACATAACGCCCATCGGTCATGCGCTTGATTTCGTCGAGATAGTTGGAATTCATCACAAACAGCTGGGCGCCCTCGGGCAAGGTCGCCATGGCCTCTTCGGGGGACGACACGCGGGCGCCGCTCAGGGGCAGGTAACGGCCCTGCTTGGCCGGATTGATATCCACCACCTGGTCCACCGAAACGCCCGCGCGCTGCAGGAACAGCGAATAGATCACGCCCTTGGAAGACGCGCCCCAGATCGCCGAGCCCGCCTCGGGTTGGGCCTGGATGATCTGCTTGGCGCGCTCGAGGCTGGCGGTGAAATCCAGCGGCATCTCCAGGCGCTCGACCGGCGTCTCGCCGGGCTCGCGCAAGGTGCCGAGGTCGGCCACCACGTACAGGTATTGGCCGCCGAACAGGTGGCCGGCTTCGTGCACACTGCCGAACATCCGGCGCAGGTCGTCCAGGCGGAAGTAGTTGACGTGCTCGTAGAACACGTCGAACCAGGCGCGATGCTCGACGATCCAGTCGAAGCACGGCACTTCGATGTAGATCTGCCCGCCCCGGTTGGCCTCGGCCATCTGTGCCAGGAACGCCCGCGGGTCGGCGATATGCTCCAGCACATGGCGCAACACCACGGCATCGGCCGACAGGCCCAGGCCAGAGGTAAAGGGCGCCTTGATCACATCGGCGTTATCGCCTTCGTAGGCCGGGTCGATGCCGGTGATGCGGTAGCCCCGCTCACGCAGCAGCTCAAGGAAATAGCCCTTGCCGCAACCGACCTCGATCAGCTCGCGGCCCTTGAAATGCCGGGCGATGATGCCCTCGACATCCAGCAGGTGACGCTGGAACTGCGCCGAGTGCGCCTGCTCGTTCTGGTAGTCGCTGTCGTAGCTCAGCTTGTCGGGGTCGAAGGCCTGGTTGAAGATCAGGCCGCTCTCCTCGTCCTGCACCAGCACCATGTCGGCACAGGCCGACGCCCTGGCGCTCTGCGCGTCGGCGAAGGTGCGATTCTGCAGCACCGGCAGGTCCATGACCCGATACAACTCATGCCCCATGTTCGGCTCCCAATAGTTGTTGCAGGCGCTGGTTCGCCCCCCAGAACGCCATGGGCTCGTGGGCGGGATAGGGGTAATGCCCCAGGTTCAGGCGGATCATCGAGCCACGCTCGCGTACCCGTCGCTCGACCAGCGCACGAACCGATATCGGCTGGCCGCTGGAACAGTTGACCACCCCGGAAAAATCCCGCCGTTGCAGCAACGCCGCCAGGCTGGCGGCGGCGTCTTCGATGGCCAGGTAATCGCGCAGCTGTTCGCCGGCGGACATGTCGAACACCGCATCGCCGGCGTCGATCGCCCGGTCCAGGGCGGCCAGCAAGCTGTTGGGGTTCTGCCCGGCGCCATGCAGGTAGAACAGCCGCGCCCATTGCAGGGTGAACGGCAGTTGCTGCTGCAGGTTTTCCAGGAACAGCCGCAGGCTGTGCTTGGCCAACCCATAGGGATTGCTCGGCTGCGCCGGCGTCTGCTCGTCGAGCGGACCGCTCTGCATACCGTATTCGAAACAGGTGCCGGTGATCATGACCTGGGGCACGCCCGCCTCGACCGCGGCCTTGATGAACCGGTAGTCGGCCATCAGGTTGTGCTCGAAGTGGAACAGCGCCTTGTAATTCGGCAGCCCCGGCCAGGCCAGGTGCGCCAGGGCATCGACGCCCTCGACCAGGGCGGCGATATCGGTGTCGGCGGCATGCACGTCCGCGGCCACCCGCTCCACCGCTCCAGCCCAGGGCATGGCGGCCAGCTTTTGTGGGTCACGGGCCAGCGCCCGCACCTGGCAGCCGCGGGCCAGCAAGGCGGCGACCAGATGCCGGCCGACAAACCCGCTGGCCCCGGTGACCAGTACCTTCAGGCCACTCACAGCAGCTTCAACTCGGGCACGGCGATCACGAAACTCCCGCCCCACTGGCGAACGTGGGCCAGTTGCTCGCTGACTTCCGACAGCAGGTTCCACGGCAGCACCAGCACATAGTCCGGGCGCTCGCTGTCGATACGCTCGGGCGCGACTACCGGAATTCGACTGCCGGGCAGGAACTTGCCCTGCTTGTGCGGGCTGGCGTCGGCAACCCAGGCCAGCAGGTCCGGCTTGATCCCGGCGTAATTGAGCAAAGTGTTGCCCTTGGCCGCGGCGCCGTAACCCACCACGCGCTTGCCTTCGGCCTTGGCCTGGAGCAGGAAGCGCAGCAGCTCATGCTTGATGCGCTCGGCGGCCGGCGCCAGGGTTGCGTAGTACTCGGGGGTCTTCACGCCCGCGTCGAACTCGGTTTGCAACTGCTGCTGCACCGCCGGTTGCACGGCGCGGCGTTCGCCGTCCTTGCGCTGGACGAAAACCCGCAGCGAACCGCCATGGGTCGGCAGCTGGCAGACGTCGAAGACTTCCAGGCCGTTGCGCTCGCACAGTGCCTGCACCGCGGTCAGCGACAGATAGGAATAGTGTTCGTGATAGAGCGTGTCGAACTGCGCGCCGGCCATCAGCGTCAGCAGTTGCGGGAATTCGAAGGTGGCCACGCCGGTCGGCTTGAGCAGCGTCGCGAAACCGCCAAGGAAATCGTTGATGTCCGGCACATGGGCCAGCACATTGTTGGCGGCCATCAGGTCGGCGGCCCAGCCTTGGTTTTTCAACTGCGCGGCGGTGTCGCGACCGAAGAACAGCTCACGAATCTCCAGGCCTTTTTCCCGCGCGGCTTGCGCGGTGCTGCGGGTCGGCTCGACGCCCAGGCATTTGATCCCGCGAGCGGCCACGTACTGCAACAGGTAACCGTCGTTGGCGGCGACTTCCACCACACGGCTGTCGGTCCCTAACGCAAAACGCTCGACCATCTCGGACACGTAGCGCTCGGCATGCTTGAGCCAGGTGCTGGAGAAGGAACTGAAATACGCGTAGTCGGCATCGAACAGGCTGTCGGCGCGGGTGTAGTCCTCGGTCTGCACCAGCCAGCAGGCCTGGCACACCAGGACTTTCAGCGGCACCCACTGCTCGGCCTGCTCGAGCTGTTCGGCGCGTAGGTAGGCGTTGGACGGCGGCGAGGTGCCCAGGTCGATCAGGGGCAGACGCAGCGGGGTGCCACAACCGCGGCAGTTCATAAACGCACTCCAGCGAACTCGGCATCGAGCCAGGGATGACGCTCATCCCTGGCCGACAGATTATTGACAGGCAGCGGCCAGCTTATCGCCAGGCGCGGGTCGAGCACCGACAGCCCGGCCTCATGCTCCGGGGCGTAATCGGCGCTGTGCAGGTACAGCAGCTCGGCGTCGTCGCTCAGGGCCTGGAAACCGTGGGCGAACCCGGCTGGCAGCAGCAGGCTGCGGCCGTCGCCGGCGCGCAGGTGCTCGGCGTGCCACTGCAGGAAGGTCGGCGAGCCCTGGCGCAGGTCCACCGCCACATCCCAGACTTCGCCGCGCAGGCAGGTGATCAGCTTGGCTTCCGGGCGCGCCGCGGTCTGGTAATGCAGGCCGCGCACGCTGCCGCGTAAACGGGTGCAGGAATGGTTGATCTGGCGGATATGGAACGGCTGGCCGAAGGCGCTCAGGCTGCCTTCGCAGAACAGACGGGAGAACTGCCCGCGCTGATCCTCATGGCGCTTGTGCTGGACACTGAACAGGCCGTCCAGCGGCAAGGCGTGTAGCAGGAACTCGCTCACAGCGCCCCCCGATAGAGGTTCAACTGGTCCAGGGTGACGGCGCGCATATCGTCGCCACGCTGCCAGGCCAGGTGCCAGTCCAGGGTCTGCGCCAGGCATTGCTGCAGCGACCAGCGCGGTTGCCAGGCCAGCAGCTGGCGTGCGCGGCTGCTGTCCAGGCGCAACAGGCCGGCTTCGTGCAGCTCGCTCGGTTCGATCCGCAGCCCGGGGGCGGCCGGCCAGCGCGCGGCCAGCAACTCGACCACTTCGCCGACGCTGCACATGTCCGCTTCGCTTGGCCCGAAGTTCCAGGCCCCGGCGAACCGCGGCCCTTGTTCGTAGAGGCCGGCGGCCAGTTGCAGGTAGCCGGCCAGTGGCTCCAGGGCGTGCTGCCATGGGCGCACCGCCTGCGGATAACGCAGGGTTACCGGCTCGTCGGCCGACCAGGCCTTGAGCACATCGGGGATCAACCGTTCAGGAGCAAAGTCGCCACCGCCCAACACGTTGCCGGCGCGCGCCGTGGCCAGGGCCAGGCCATGCTCGGCATGACGCTCGACCGGGAAGAATGAAGCGGCATAGGACTGCGCCAGCAACTCGCAGCACGCCTTGCTGCTGCTGTAGGGGTCATGCCCGCCCAGGGCTTCGTTTTCACGGTACGGCCACAGCCATTCCTGATTGGCGTAGACCTTGTCGGTGGTCACCAGCACGCAGGCACGCACGCCACCGACCTGACGGATCGCTTCCAGCAGGTTGAGGGTGCCCATCACGTTGCTGGAGTAAGTACCCAGCGGGTCGCGATAGCCTTCGCGCACCAGCGGCTGAGCCGCCAGGTGCAGGACGATTTCCGGCTGTATCTCGGCGATCAGTTCCAGCAAGGCGCCAAGGTCGCGCAGGTCGCCGCGCTGGTCGTTGATACCCTCGGCGACCCGCGCCAGCTCGAACAGGCTCGGCTCGGTCGCAGGGTCCAGGGAGAAGCCACTGACTTCGGCCCCCAGGCTGTGCAGCCACAGGGTCAGCCAGCTGCCCTTGAAACCGGTGTGGCCGGTCAGCAAAACCCGCTTGCCACGCCAGAATTGCGCGCTCAGGCCCATTGCTTCCATGGGGCCTCCCCGCTCTGCCAGAGTTGCTCCAGGTGGTTCTTGTCACGCAGGGTGTCCATCGGATGCCAGAAGCCGTCGTGCTGGAAGGCATGCAACTGGCCTTGCCGGGCCAGGGTGGCCAGCGGGCCGGCTTCCCACACCGTGTCGTCGGCCGTCAGCAGCGGCAACACCTTGGGCGACAAGACAAAGAAACCGCCATTGATCCAGCCACCGTCACCGCGAGGCTTTTCGGTAAAGCCCAGGACGCTGTCGCCGTCGCGCTCCAGGGCGCCGTAACGACCGGGCGGCTGCACCGCCGTGACGGTCGCGTGCTTGCCATGGGCCAGGTGGAAGTCCACCAGGGCGCCGATATTCAGGTCGGAAACGCCGTCGCCGTAGGTAAAGCAGAAGGCTTCTTCGTTCTCCAGGTAGCGCCCGGCCCGGCGCAGACGGCCGCCGGTCATGGTTTCCTCACCGGTGTCGATCAGGGTCACGCGCCAGGGCTCGCTGTAGTTCTGGTGAACGTCCATGCGGTTTTCCCGCATGTCGAAGGTGACGTCGGAGGTGTGCAGGAAGTAGTTGGCGAAGAAGTCCTTGATCGCGTACCCCTTGTAGCCCAGGCAGATCACGAAGTCGTGAATACCGTGGGCCGAGTACTGCTTCATGATGTGCCAGAGAATTGGCTTGCCGCCGATCTCGATCATCGGCTTGGGCTTGAGATGGGACTCTTCGCTGATGCGCGTGCCCAGGCCACCCGCCAAAATAACTGCCTTCATCGTCTCCCCTCTTGTTCCTCACAGGGCCCTGCCAAGCTGCAGCGAGCTTTTTGCGGACCTTCTGGATAAAACCTTGTGCCCTTGGCGGCGCCTTCCTTTCAGCGGAAACGCTCGTTTTATGGCGATATCGAGGGGGGCTTGCAGGAAACGCGCCAGCTCCTGGCGGGGCTGACGCATGACCTCGGCGTCGTGAATCAGAGCGGGTAACGCAACGGATCGTAGGCTTGAGCAGCAAAAAAACCGGGATAACCGTCATAAAAAAGCCAGGCATCGAAAGCCTGGCTTTTTTGTCCCCGCAGACCCTGTCAGTCCGGCAACCAGCCCTTCATCCACAGATTCAGGTTATTGCCCCGCAACATGTAATCGCGCAGCACGTGCTCGCGCAGCGCATCGCCCATGCGGTAGCTGGCAGCGGGATCGGCCAGGTGCATGCGGATCGCTTCGATCCATTCCCGGGTGCTGTTGCTGACGACCTTGGTACACGGCAGGTAGCCGCGATAGGCCGCGGTGTCGGTGCAGATCACCGGGTAACCGCAAGCCCCGTACTCCAGGAGCCGCAGGTTGCTCTTGCAGTCGTTGAAGATGTGGAACTCCAGCGGCGCCAGGGCCAGGTCGAGGTTGAGGCTGGCCAGCCTGTACGGGTAAGCCTGCAGGCTGATCAAGGCGTGGAACTCGTGGACATACGGCCGCAGTTCGTCCGGGCACATGCCGAAGAACACCCATTCGACTTCATTGGCCAGTTCGCGCACCACCTCGGCGATGACTTCCAGGTCGCCGGTGTGGCTGGTCCCCCCTCCCCAGCCCACCCGCGGCTTGCTTGAGGTACCACGGCGGCTGGTCAGGCTGCCCCAGGGGTCGACCGGCAGCATGTTCGGCACGATCCGGATGTCGCTGTGCATGCCCGACAGCGCATCGGCCAGCGGCTGGGTGGTGACCACCACCCGGTCGCACAGGGCGATGCCCTGGCGCAGCAGGGCTTCGGTATTGAGCGGTATGTTGCGCGCGTGGCTGTTTTTCTTCGGCGCACTGACCACGTAGTCGTCCAGCTCGAAGACCCGCAGGGCACTGGAGTACTTTTTCATGCGCTGGATATCGCTCACCGCGCCGTC
Organism: Pseudomonas sp. NFACC41-3; assembly: GCF_900109505.1. Classification (NCBI taxonomy): domain Bacteria; kingdom Pseudomonadati; phylum Pseudomonadota; class Gammaproteobacteria; order Pseudomonadales; family Pseudomonadaceae; genus Pseudomonas; species Pseudomonas sp. NFACC41-3. Next base: position 114,055 of record NZ_FOAE01000001.1, on the reverse strand, counting down.
GCTGTAGCGGCACTGCAAGATGATCGAATCGGGGGACAAGCGCTCGATTTCCACGTTCGCCGGGGACTCGTGGGCCACTCGACCGATCAGCCGTCCCTCCTCTTCCAGCGCCGTCAACGGCGCGATCACCCGGTAATGACCCACCGCCATGTTGTTCACCGGCAAGCCGAGCACCAGCGGCAAGGCCCGGGTCGAGAACGGATTCCAGTTATCGCGCAACCCCACTTCCAGGCTGAAGCTTGAGTAACCCAGGCTCAGGGCCGGGTTGTAGGCCGGGTCACGGGCGACCTGAGGCATCCAGCTGCGGTAGAACGTGTCTTCCAGCGCCTCCAGCGCTTCGGGCTCCGCTGGCGCCGTCTCGGCCGGAATCAACACCAGGCTGGCATGAGGCGTCCAGACCACCAGGTAACCGTCGCGATTGATCCGCAGGCACAGGTCGACATCACTCAGGCCCTGGGAATAGTTGACCTCATCCAGCCCGCCGACACTGTCGAATACCTCCTTGCGCACCAGCAGGCAGTCGCCGCTGACCGCGCTCCAGCTCTGCGGCACTTGCAAGCGCTGCATGTAACCGCGGGCGCTGGCGGCCTCGCCATGGAACGGCGAACTGGCGGCTCCAGCCAGGCCGAGGATCAACCCGGCGTGCACGATCGAGCCGTCCGGCCCGAGTATTCGCGCGCCCACCACCCCCACCTCCGGGCGCCGGGCGTGGTTGAGCAGTTCGTCCAGCCAGTCGCCGGAGCAGATCAAGGCATTGGCGTCGAGCAACAGCAGGTATTCGCCGCGCGCCTGTTGCGCCGCGTAATTACGGACCGCCGCCGCAGTGCCGCGGCCGGCAAACGGCAACACCCGCAACATGTCGGCACCGAGCTGCGCCATGGCCTCCAGCCACGCGGCCATGGCCGGGTCGCGGCTGCCGCTGTCGACGATCAGGATCTCGTAATGGCTGTAGGAGGTCTTTTCGATCAGGCTTTCGGTGCAGCGCTGCAAAGCCGCCAGTGAATCGCCAGCCTGGATGATGATCGACACCAGCGGCCGCTGCGGGAACAGGTAGTCGATGTGGTTGAGCAGCGGCAATTCGTCGTGGCGGATGCGGTGCTCGACGCCGATTCTGTCCAGATGCGCACCGACCAGGCCGGCGTTGCCCTCGATCACTGCCGGCAGCGACAGCCAGTCGGCGAAATTGAACGGGCTCTCGACCTGGATTTCTGCAATATGTTCGATGGTCTGCGGCCCCGCCTCTTCCACCAGGCGCCACAGCAGGTCATGAGGGGCCAGCTCGCCGAAGGCCGGATCGAAACCGCCCAGGGTCAGAAAGCGCTGGCGCTCGAATGCCAGCGTCCGGCCGACGTAGGGGTAACCGCGCATCAGGTCGAGGTTGAAATCAGGCTTGAACACCGGGTCGCTGGACTCGCCTTTGACCAGCGCGCCTTCGTCGCTGTAGACGCACAGCGCGCCCGGGCTCGCGGCAATGCGTTCGGCAAGGATCAGCAGCGCCGACTCCTTCAAGGTGTCACCCGCGCGCAGCAAGTAAAACCAGTGGCAACCTTCCAGCTGCGGCACCAGCGCATTGAGCTGCTGTGGCCACTGCGCCTCCAGCGGCAGTTGCAGCACGCGTTCGTGCTCCGCGCACTCGGCATCGGACAGGACCAGGATCGCCTGCGGCGCATACAGCTGCCGCGCCAGGCTCTGCAGGGTCGACTCCAGGGCCACGCTATCGGCGTCCACGTCGATCACGACGGGCACGATCTGCGGACGTGTCGGCCAGCTGGCGATGCGCTGTGGCAGGTGGCGTTTCTCGGTGTCGGTAAAACGCCGGATCGCCAACCACTCCTTGTAGAACTCGGCGTAACTTTCACTCTCGCCGCCGACCCGGCCATTGACCACCGTACTGCGGTTGCCCAGTACCCGGGTCACGCACAGCTCGTCCCACTGCCAGCCGGGCTGCGCCATGTTCTCCAGGTCCACATAGCGTACCCAGCCCTCCGCCGGGGCCGACTCGCCGCTGCGCGCAGCGAGCATCTGCGCCAGCCAGTCCCATTCAAGTTTCGCCACGCGCTGCACTTGCGGCTGCTTGCTCAGACGCTCCGGGTACAGGCGCTCGGTGCTCAGCACGGTATTGAGCAGCGCCAGGTTGCCACGCCGCATCAGGCACACGAACAGCGCCAGATCCAACAGCGCGAGGAAGCCTGCGCCCTCTTGCGTCAGGGCTGGCAACAGCTCCAGCACGTCGACACGGCGCATCAGGGTCGAACTGAAATTACCGAGGAAGTGGCGTGGCGTGCTCTCGAGGATCGCCAGCATGTCGTCGCCCTTGAGCATCGCGTCGTTCGGCGACAGCCGGGCATTCTCGACCCGCGGCGGCAGAATGAAATTGCCGGCGTCGCTCAACACCCGCAAACCGCAGACCAGATTGATCTCGGGGTGATCGGCCAACACCTGCGCCTGCATGGCAATGCAGGGAGCGAACAGACGGTCATCGTCGCAGAGGATCTTGATCAGTTCGCCCCGCGCCTCTTCGACACAGCGCAGCAGGTTTTTCTGCATGCCCAGGCACTGCGGATTGCGCAGATAACGCACCGGATGGGGCGGCTCGGCGATGGCCTCGACCGCCTCACGGATCTCATCGCCAGCCGAGTCGTCGCAGATGACGATTTCGATCCGCTCCCAGGTCTGGGCCAGCGCACTCTCGAACGCCTGGCTGAAGAAGCGCGGATTGAAGGCAGGGATGACGATGCTGACTAGCGGGCGTTGATTCACGACGGGAAACTCTCGAGCGGCGGGCCCGGCCTGGTCAGGCGGGCCGCGGAACCGCTTAATGAAGACGGTTGGCGGCTCGGCGGTGCGGCCGCGCTCACAGGAGCGCGACCGGGCTCAGGCTCAGACCTTGTTGAACAGGCCCAGCTGGGTAATCTTGCTGAAGGCCAGTTGCGAGGCTTGCAGCATGGTCTGTTGCAGGGTCAGGCGGGTCAACACCTCGGCCGGGTCGGAATCGCGGATTGCCGACTGGGTCTGGGTATTGGCGGCGCTCAGGCTCAGGTTGGTCTCGTTCTGGATATCCAGCGCCGACCCACGACCACCGATATCACTGACCGCGCTCGCCACCTGGTTGGCGCCGCTGGCCAGGTTGGCCATCCCCGCCTGCAACCCCGCGTTGAGTTTCTGGATGGCGATCGGATCACCGTTGGTCGGTGTATCCAGCACCGTACGCAGTTGGCTGATGGTGTCGAGGACGTTCTGGGTCTGGTGGTTGTTGACCGCCACCACATACTGGTCGCCCGCCGCCGGCGTACCGCTGAAGGTGAAGCCCACGCCAGACGCCGTGGCAGTGGAGCCGGCCATGGTGCCGGTGGAGACCGGCTTGCTGTCGGCGGTCAACGGCGACGCATACAACTCGTAGTCGGTGGCGCTGGTGAACTTGAGGATCGCACCGCCGCTCGGGAAGCTGGCGTTGTAGGCGTTGCTGTTGCTGACGCTGGCACCGGTCACCACCGCGGTCGACGGGTTGCCCGGGCTACGCGAGACGTTGAAGGAGTCAGGCTTGGCCGCCAGGGTGAAGCTGTGACCGGCGATCTCCGTGTTCGGGGGGGTGGCATCGCCGGGTTTCAGGTTGATGCTCAGGCGCAGATCGACGCCACGGAAACTGACGGTCTGTGCCTCGGCGCCCTTGCTGGAGCTGAAGGAGCCATTCTGGCTGGCCTCGGACGTCACGTCGTTGCCGGCGCTGTCGGTGATCTTGAACTGAGTGCTGCTGAGGAAGCTGATGGTGTACGGCTCGCCGCTGCGGAACTCGCTGTTGTACTTCGGATTCGAAGACACCTGGCCGTTGGACAGCGTCACCCGGCCATCATCCACCGCCGGGGCGGTCATGCTGACCTGGCTGCGGCTGGTGTTGATGGCTTGCTGGAAGGCGGCCCAGCCGGTGGTATTGGTGGCCATGGACATGGTGTCGCCCACCGGCAGGTTCAGCGTGGTCTGGTCGCCGTTGTAGCTGTAGGTGCCGTCGGAGTTGCGGGTGAACGGCACGGTGTCGCCCTGGGAACCGGCAAAGATGTACTTGCCGTTTTCATCCTGGGTATTCATCAGGCTCAACAGCTGCTCTTCGATCTGCGCCAGCTCGGCGGCGTTGGCCTTGCGGTCGGCGTCGGTGTAACCGGCGCTGCCCGCGCCGGTCGCCAGTTCCTGGGCACGCGCCAGAACGTTGGTGATGCTGGTCAGGACCGATTCGGCCTGGCCCAGGGACGCCTTGATCGAGGTGGTGTTGGCCGAGTACTGGCTCAACAGCGAAGCCTGCTGGCCCAGTTGCAGCAGGCGCGAGGCGCCTACCGGATCATCGGCCGCGGTGTTGACGCGAACCAGGCTGCTGGCCTCTTCGCTGCTCTTGACCGCATTGGCGAAGTTCTTCTGGTAGTTGGCAGCCGAGGACTCGTAAAACTGGGCGGTGGAAATACGCATGGACTACGACTCCTTAAAGGCTGTTGATCAGGGTGGCGAAGGTTTCCTGCGCCGCCTTGATGATCTGCGAGGACGCGGTGTAGTACTGCTGGTACTTGACCAGGTTGCCGGTCTCTTGATCCAGGTCGACCCCGGACAACGAATCCCGCGCGCCCTTGGCGTTGGCCAGGATCGTCTCGGTGGCCGCGCTGTCGAGCTTGCCCTGGCTGGCCTTGGCACCGACGTTCTCCACCAGCTTGCCGTAGGCGTCGACCAGGGTGATGCCCTTGCTGGCCGAACCGGTATCCACCGTCTGCTTGCTCTGCAGGCCCGCCAGGGCGGTACCGTTGCGGTTGTCGGTGGAACCGGCGCCGTTGAACTTGACGTTCAGCCCTTCGCCTTCCTTCGGCGAGCCGGCGACGCTCATTTCTACGGTGAAGGTTTTCTGTACCGGCGGTGTGCCGCCGTCGGTGATCGGGTTGCCGCTGGCATCGACCATCTTGATCTGCAGGTTCAGGGTGTTGTTCTGCCCCGGGACGATCGAACCGGTGCCCATCAACGTGCCCTTGGCATCATAGTACTTGTAGCCCTGGCTACCGCCCGCGGGGGCGTCGAAGACCAGCTTGACCGGCACCGAGTTCTTGATCGCGGTCTGCATCTCGGTTTTGGCGGCCGAGTTGTAGATGTCCAGCGCCGGCTTGACTGTCGGCAGGCCCGGAATGCTCAGCGAACCGGTGGCCCCCGGCAGTACCTCGGCATTCAGCGGCGCGGCGATGGCCAGGCGCTTGGCGTCGGTCAGCTCGGTCTTGATAGTGGTCGCCGCGTTACGGGTCGGGGTGATCTTGAAACTGTCGCCGGCGCTCATCGCCCCGCCGTTGAGGCTCAGGGTGAAACCGTCGATCACCGGTGGCGGCGTGGTGGTGGTGCTGAACGCGCCCAGGCTGGTGCCGTCGGAGCGCTTGACCGTGTAGTCGGTGGCGCTGGTGAAGGTCACCTGGTAGTCGCTGATGGTCAGCTTGCCGGTGTCCTTGATGGTCACGTCGAGGTTGCCCGAGCCTGCGCTGTTGTTGCCGTTGGCAATGCTGCGCTGGCTGATCAGGGCCGCACTGTTGATGTTGTTGAACAGCGCCGCGCCGAACTCGCCGTTCTTGTCGATGCCTTGTCCGAGCTGGCTGTTGACCTGGTCGGCGATCACCAGGGCCACGCGCCCCAGTTCGTTCATCGCCGGGTCCAGTACCTCGTTGCGATAACGCAGCAGGCCGCCGATCTCGCCACCGGTGACCACCGAGGTCACATCGATAGTGCTCGAGCCGCGATTGAGCTGCAGCGAGGAACGGGTCGGGTCGGTCTTGCCGGCAACCACTTCCAGCTTGCTGGAAGTGTTGCCCACGACCAGCGGCTGGCCGCTGCCCAGGTACAGGTCGACGCTCGAGCCGCGCTCCGAGACATCCACTTTGACGAAGGTCGACAGCTGGCGCAGCGTCTCGTTGCGCGCGTCGAGCAGGTCGTTGGGCATGCCGCCGCCGCTGGAGACTTCGGAAATCTTCTGGTTCAGCTGGGCGACAGTGGCCGCCAGCTTGTTGACCTGATCAGCCATGCTGCTCAGGTTGCCGTTGATATTGGCGTTCTGCTCGTTCAACTGGCTGGAAACCGAGTTGAAGCGGTTGCTCAGGGCTTGCGCATCGCTGAGCAGCAATTGGCGCGAAGCATCGTCGGCCGGCTTGGCGTTGACGTTCTGCATCGAGGCAAAGAACTTGGTCAGCGCGCCGGTGATGCCGGTGCCGCTGTCCGACAGCAGCTTGTCCACCGGAGTGATCTGCCCCAGGTAGGCGGCGGCATCGCTGTTCAGCGAGGTGGTGGTCTGCAGCTGGGCGTCCAGGTAGCTGTTGTACACCCGGCGCACGTCGGCCAGGGTGGTACCGCTGCCGATGAAGACATTGCCGTACTGGTTCGAAGCCTTGCTGCCCTGCACGGTCTGCTGGCGCGAATAACCGGCGGTATCGGCGTTGGCGATGTTGTTACCCGTGGTCATCAACGACGTTTGGCTGGCTGACAGCCCCGACATCCCGATATTGAGCAAACTCATGATTCAGACCTTATAAATTCGTGGAAGCGCCCGCCGCAGCGTAGTTCTCGTAGCTCTTCATCTGCTTGGCAATCTGCGAAATCTTGCTTGCGTAGTCCGGGTCGGTTGCATACCCGGCCTTTTGCAACTCGCGTACAAACTGTTCTGGGTTATCGGCCGACTTCAGCACTTCTTGATAGCGATTGTTGCTCTGCAACAAGGTCACCAGGTCATGGAAGCTGTCCTGATACGAGGCATAGGAACGGAACTCGGCCGTCTCCTTGACCATCTGGCCATTTCTGAATTCGCTGGTGATCGCCCGCGCCTGGTCGCCCTTCCAACTGCTGCCGGCCTTGATACCGAACAGGTTGTGACTGCTGCTGCCGTCCTGCTGGCGCATCACCGATTTGCCCCAGCCGGTTTCCAGCGCGGCCTGGGCCACCAGGTAGCGCGGATCGACCCCGATGCGGTCGGCCGCCTGCTGCGCCATCGGCAGCATGGTGGCGACGAATTCGTCCGCCGAGCTGAAGGCTTTCTTCGCCGGCGCCAACGGTGGCTGGGCCACGGCGCGACCGTAGATCTGCATGCGTCCGTGGGGCACCGCGGCAAAGCTGCGCGAGCTGTTCTTGACCAGCGCGTCGGTAGCGGCCGTGGTGCGTTCCGGCAAGGCCGTCCTGTTGACGGCGGCGCTGTCGGCCGACGGCACGATGCCCGCCAGCAGGCGATCGGTCAGCTTGCTCGGCAGGGAAATACGCCGCTGGTTGAGCAGCGCCATATCGTTATGGGTACCGCTGTCGGCGGCGCGCTGCGGTTCCAGCGCACGAGACGCCCACAACGGACGCTGGCCATTGACCCGCGACAACGGCCCGCCCAAAGCGGTGGTGCCGGCAGCGATGGCGGTTGGCGTCGCGACCTTTTCGGTCTGGGCGCCAGGCAAGGTCGCCGCCGCGGCAGGATTAGTGGATTTGTTCTTCGACATCTGGCGCATCAGCACATCGGCCAGGCCGATGCCACCGCCCTCGCGGGACATGGAAACCGCCAGTTGCTGGTCGTACATTTCCTGGTATTGCTTGGCCGCCGGAGTGTTAAGCGGGTTGTCCTTGCCCAGCGCTTCGGTGGCCGAGCGCATGGACTTGAGCATTTCGTTGAGGAACAGCGACTCGAACTCCTGCGCCACCTTGCGCATGTTGGCGTCGCTGTTCTTGTCGCCGACCTTGAGCTGGTTAAGCCGGTTGAGGTCCGAGTAGGAACCCGAATCGCCGCTGCTGACCAGGCCGCTCTTGCGAATATCCATGGCCCCTACCTCAAATCACGATCAGGTCGGCTTGCAGCGCGCCGGCCTGTTTCAAGGCTTCGAGGATCGCCATCAGGTCGCCCGGTGCCGCGCCGACCTGATTCACCGCACGCACGATCTCGTCGAGGGTGGTGCCCGGGCCGAACTTGAACATCGGCTTGGCTTCCTGCTCAGCGTTGACCCGCGAGCGTGGCACGACCGCGGTCTGGCCGTTGGACAGCGGACCCGGCTGGCTGACGATCGGGTCTTCGGTGATGGTCACGGTGAGGCTGCCGTGGGTCACGGCGGCTGGCGACACCTTGACGTTCTGGCCGATGACGATGGTGCCGGTACGCGAGTTGATGATGACCTTGGCCACCGCCTGCCCCGGATCGATTTCCAGGTTCTCGAGGATCGACAGATAGTCAACGCGCTGGCTCGGATCGAGCGGCGCGGTGACGCGGATCGAACCGCCGTCGATGGCCTGGGCCACGCCCGGGCCGAGCATGTCGTTGATCTTGTCGACGATGCGCTTGGCGGTGGTGAAGTCGGAACGGTTGAGGTTCAGGGTCAGGCTGTTGCCCTGGTTGAAACCGCTCGGTACCGCGCGCTCCACCGAGGCACCGCCCGGGATGCGACCGGCCGAGGGAACGTTGACCGTGATCTTCGAACCGTCACGGCCCTCGGCGTCGAAACCGCCCACCACCAGGTTGCCCTGGGCGATGGCGTAGACGTTACCGTCGATCCCCTTGAGTGGCGTCAGCAGCAAGGTGCCGCCACGCAGGCTCTTGGAGTTGCCGATGGAGGACACGGTGATATCCACCTGCTGCCCCGGCTTGGCGAACGCCGGCAGATCGGCGCTCACCGATACCGCCGCGACGTTCTTCAACTGCACGTTGCCGGAACCCGGCGGCACCTTGATGCCGAACTGCGACAGCATGTTGTTGAAGGTCTGCAGGGTGAAGGGTGTCTGGGTCGTCTGGTCGCCGGTGCCGTTAAGCCCGACCACTAGGCCGTAGCCGATCAACTGGTTGGAACGCACGCCGGAAATGCTGGCGATGTCCTTCAGCCGTTCGGCTTGAGCGTGGCAGGCCGCCGAAAGCAACAGCGCGGCCAGCATGAGGCGTTTGAAATTCAACGTAGCCACCTAGAAAGGGAACAGCGGGCTGAGGAAGAAACGGTCGAACCAGCCCGGCTGGCTCGCATCGGCAAAGGCACCGGTGCCCGAATAGGTGATGCGGGCGTCGGCGACGCGGGTCGAGGACACCGTGTTGTCGGTGGCGATATCGTCGGCACGCACCAGGCCGGCAATCCGCACCAGCTCGTCGCCGGTGTTGAGGGTCAGCCACTTCTCGCCGCGCACGGCGATGATGCCGTTGGGCAGTACGTCGGCCACCGTCACGGTGATCGAACCGGTCAGGCTGTTGCTCTGGCCGGACTTGCTGTCGCCCTTGGTGGCCCGGTCGCCGCTGTAACCGACGTCCAGGCTCAGGTCGCCGCCGCCCACCGGGTTATTGGTGCTCAGGCCGCCACCGAAAAACGAGGTCAGGCCGATGCCGGTCTTGCTGTTCTTGTCGACCTGCGAGTTGGCGTTCTTGCTCGCCTGGGTCCGCTCGTTGAGGGTGATGGTGATGATGTCGCCCACGCGGAACGCCTTGCGGTCGCTGTACAGGTTCTGCTCGAAGCCGGCCTGGTAGATCGAGCCGTTGTTGGCCGCAGCCGGCAACGGAGTACGTGGCAACACCGGAGCGTAATACGGGTCATTGGGCTTCGGCGTCGGGGCCACGCAGCCTCCGAGCACGACGAACCCACTCAGTGCGAGAACAGATACAAAGCGATTCATGACCCTACCTCATGGTGTTGCAGGCGGCCGCTGGGCCGCCCCAGGACTTGATTACAGATTCTGCGTGACGAACGAGAGCATCTGGTCGGCGGTGGAGATCACCTTGGAGTTCATCTCGTAGGCGCGCTGGGTGGTGATCATGTTGACCATCTCCTCAACGGTGCTGACGTTGGAGGTCTCCAGGGTGTTCTGCAGGGTGGTGCCGAAACCGTTGAGGCCTGGGGTACCGACTTGCGGCGCGCCACTCGCGGCGGTTTCCAGGAACAGGTTGTTGCCCGTCGCTTGCAGGCCGGCCGGGTTGATGAAGTCGGCGGTCTGCAGGTTGCCGATCACTTGCGAGGCCGGGTTGCCGGCGGTGGTGATCGAGACGGTGCCGTCCTGGCCCACGGTGAAGGTCTGGGCATCGTTCGGCACGACGATCGCCGGCTCCAGCGCGAAGCCGTTGGCGGTGACGATCTGGCCGTTGGAGTCCAGGTGGAAGGTGCCGTCGCGGGTATAGGACGTGGTGCCGTCCGGTTGCAGGACCTGGAAGAAACCGCGGCCGTTGATGGCCATGTCCAGCGGCTGCTCGGTGGTCTGCAGGCTGCCGGCGGTGAAGTTCTTCTGGGTGCCGACGATGCGCACACCGGTACCCAGTTGCAGGCCCGACGGCAGCTCGCTGTCCTGGGTCGACTGGGCGCCAGGCTGGCGTTTGATCTGATACAGCAGGTCCTGGAACTCGGCGCGATCACGTTTGAAACCCGTGGTCGAAACGTTCGCCAGGTTGTTGGAAATAGTGGTCAGGTTAGTGTCCTGGGCGGACAGACCTGTTTTGGCAACCCACAGAGCCGGAAGCATTCGATTCTCCTCGTGCGCCTGTTTTACGGCGCGACGTACTGGTAATTAGCTGATCTGCAAGACCCGAGCCATGGCCTGGTCGTCTTCTTTGGCGGTGTTCATCATCTTGATGTGCAGTTCGAACTGCTTGGAGAGCGCCAGCACCGAGGTCATCTCCTCGACCGCATTGACGTTGCTCGACTCGAGGAATCCCGAGACCAGTTGCACATTGGCGTCAGCCGCTGCCGGCTTGCCGTCCTTGGTATGGATCGAACCGTCCAGACCCTTGGTCATGTTCTTCAGGTCCGGGTTGACCAGCTTGATGCGGTCGACCTCGGCCATCACCCGTGGGCCTTCGCCCATGGCGCGGATGCTGATGGTGCCGTCCTGGCCGACTTCCACCTGCTGCTCCGGCGGCACGGCGATCGGGCCGCCGTTGCCGATCACCGGCATGCCGTTGCCGGCGCGCAGCACGCCCAGGGCGTCGATATTCAGGCTGCCGGTGCGCACGTAGCTTTCACCGCCCTCCGGGGTCTGCACGGCGATCCAGCCATTGCCGCTGACCGCCACGTCGAGGTCGCGACCGGTTTCCACCAGCGAGCCCGGGGTGAAATCGGTAGCCGGCCGTTCGGACATGGCAAAGGCCCGCGCCGGAAAGCTGTCACCAAACACCGGCATCGAACGCGCCTGCTCCAGGTCGCGCTGGAAACCGTTGGTGGAGATGTTCGCCAGGTTGTTGGCATGCGCCTTTTGCGCCAGCGCATTCTGGCTGGCACCGGTCATGGCCACATAAAGGTACTTGTCCACAGTCTTTCCTCTGCATGTCGGACGTTTGCCGTCCACCGCTGTACTGCTGAGCCATAAGCAATAAGCGCACCAACTTGTTTTTCGGGCGGTCGAAGGCAGGAAATCCGGGAGCTTGAGGACCTTCGAAGGGAATCGGGGGATTGTGTCAGAGACGAAAAACCGGCGCAGATATGCCGCTTACGGCAAGCCTCGGCCTCCAGGGCACTCCCCAGCCTCGCCGCTGCTCCTGTAGCCGCTGCCGCAGGCTGCGATCGAGGCCGCAGGACTCGCAGGCTGGCAACGCATGACCTCGACCCGATCGCAGACTTAAGATCTGGCGCCTGCTGCGCAGCCTGCGGCAGCGGCTACAGGATTCAGCTTTCGTCGGCGTTCTTGCCGACTTCGTATTCGCGCAGTTTGTTGGCGATAGTGGTGTGCGACACGCCCAGGCGCTTGCCGAGCTGACGGCTGCTGGGGTGCTCGGAATACAAGCGTTCGAGCACCGCCTTTTCGAAGCGCCCGACGATGTCGTCGAGCCCGCCTTCCAGGGAGAAGTCACCAAGGGGTTGGCGCACGCCATAGTCCGGCAGGCGAATGTGCTCGGCCTTGACCGTGCCGCCGTCGCACAGGGACACCGCCTGGAACAGCACGTTTTCCAGCTGCCGCACGTTGCCCGGCCAGTGGTAGTGACTGAGGCGCTCCATGGCCGCCGGCGCCAGCCTGGGCAAGGCGCAGCCGATCTGTCGGCTGGCCTGGTCGAGGAAGTGCTCCACCAGCGGTGTCAGGCCGTCGAGGCATTCGCGCAGCGGCGGGATATGCAACGACAGGACGTTGAGCCGGTGATACAGGTCCTGGCGGAACTCGCCGCGGGCGCACAGCTCGGACAGGTCGACCTGGGTCGCACAGATCACCCGCACGTCCAGGTACACCTCTTCGTCGCTGCCGACCCGACGGAAGCAGCCGTCCTGCAGAAAACGCAGGAGCTTGACCTGCAAGCGCGGGCTCATCTCGCCCACCCCGTCGAGAAACAGCGTGCCGCCGGCGGTCAGCTCCAGCAGCCCGAGCTTGCCTTCGGCCCGCGCGCCTTCGAAGGCCCCCGGCCCGTAGCCGAACAGCTCGGTCTCGGCCATGGATTCCGGCAGGCCGGCGCAGTTGAGCGCCATCAACGGCGATTGCCCGCGCGGGCTGGCCAGGTGGCAGGCGCGCGCCAGCAGTTCCTTGCCGGTGCCGGTCTCGCCCTCGATCAGCAGCGGCGCGTCCAGCGGTGCCATGCGCCGCGCTTCGCGGACCACCGCGGCCATGACTTTCGAACTCTGGAAGATGCTGTCGAAGCCGCGCAGTTCCTGCTTGCGCACGTTGTAGATGCGCTCGCCGACCCGGTCCGCGCGGTGCAGCGTCAGCACCGCGCCGGCCATGGCCTCGCTGTCGTCGTGCTCCGATTGCAGCGGCGCGATGTCCGCCAGAAACACGTCACCCTTGACCTTGACCCGCAGGCCGTTGATCCGCGACTTGTTGGCCCGCACCAGTTCCGGCAGGTCGAAATCCTCGGCATAGCGCGACAGTGGAATCCCCGGCACCTCGTCCACCCGCACGCCCAACAGCTGCGCCGCCGCGCGGTTGGCGGCGACGATGGAGCCGCCCATGTCGATGGACAACACCGGGAATTCCAGCGCCCCAAGCAGCGCATTGAGCTCCATGTGCCGCCGCTCGCTGGGCATCAGCCCGACCCGCTTGACCCCGAACACCCCGGCGATCGATTCGAACTTCGGCCGCAATGCCTGGAACTGCAGATTGATCAGGTTCGGGCAATGCAGGTAGATGGCATTACCATGCTCGCCGCCCACCTCGCCCCGGGCCACGTTGATGCCGTACTCCACCAGCAGGTTGAGAATGTCGCGCAGGATGCCGATGCGATTCTGGCAGTGGACTTTGATACGCATAGAAGGAAGGCCCGAGGCAGGTAATGGAGGGCGTGAATGCCAGAAAGCGGCGTTTTTGCCACCGTCCGACAGGAACTTTCTGCGGTGTGACGCAGATAATCGTCAAGATTATGTGACAGTCGTCGGCCTTTTCAAATCGACTATTCTCAGTATTAGCGGCCCCGCGATGTTTTCGTAACGAAAACTTTACGAAATCAGCCCAGATCCGCCCATTACGTTCACGTCAACCTGCTGCATGGGCTGCAACCTTGGGTTATCTCTAGCGTCAACTGATAACAAGAAGCAGCCCCTGACAGGAGAGCAGCATGAAGCAGACGCAGTACGTGGCCCGCGAGCCCGACGCGCAAGGTTTTATCCACTACCCCGATGAAGAACACGCGGTGTGGAACACCCTGATCACCCGTCAGCTGAAAGTGATCGAGGGTCGCGCGTGCCAGGAATACCTGGACGGCATCGAGAAACTCGGCCTGCCCCACGACCGCATCCCGCAGCTGGGCGAAATCAACAAGGTGCTGGACGCAACCACCGGCTGGCAGGTAGCCCGGGTGCCGGCGCTGATCCCCTTCCAGACCTTCTTCGAATTGCTCGCCAGCAAACAGTTTCCGGTCGCGACCTTTATTCGTACCCGCGAAGAACTGGACTACCTGCAAGAGCCGGACATCTTCCACGAGATCTTTGGCCACTGCCCGCTGCTGACCAACCCCTGGTTCGCCGAATTCACCCACACCTACGGCAAGCTCGGCCTGCAGGCCACCAAGGAAGAACGGGTGTACCTGGCGCGCCTGTACTGGATGACCATCGAATTCGGCCTGCTGGACACCCCGCAAGGCCAGCGCATCTACGGCGGCGGCATCCTCTCCTCGCCGAAGGAAACCGTCTACTGCCTGTCGGACGTGCCCGAGCACCAGGCCTTCGACCCGCTGGAAGCGATGCGCACCCCGTACCGCATCGATATCCTGCAACCTATCTACTTTGTGCTGCCCAACCTCAAGCGCCTGTTCGACCTGGCCCATGAAGACATCATGGCCCTGGTGCACCAGGGCATGCAGATGGGCCTGCACGCACCCAAGTTTCCGCCCAAACCCAAGGCGGCCTGAGCACCCTGCCCTCGCGCGGCGCTCATAAAACCCGTAATTTCCAACAAGAACCGACTTCAGGAACCCACCATGACCGCTCTCAACCAAGCCCATTGCGAAGCCTGCCGCGCCGATGCTCCACAAGTCAGCGACGAAGAACTGCCGGTACTGATCAAGCAGATCCCCGACTGGAACATCGAAGTACGCGATGGCGTCATGCAACTGGAAAAAGTCTTCCTGTTCAAAAACTTCAAGTTCGCCCTGGCCTTTACCAACGCAATAGGTGAAATTTCCGAGGCAGAAGGTCATCATCCTGGCCTGCTCACCGAATGGGGCAAGGTCACCGTGACCTGGTGGAGCCACTCCATCAAGGGCCTGCACCGCAACGACTTCATCATGGCCGCCCGCACCGACGAAGTGGCCAAGACCGCAGAAGGACGCAAGTAATGCATTTCGACGCCATAGGCCGAGTACCCGGCGACCCGATTCTTGGCCTGATGGAGGCCTATGCGTCGGACAGCAACCCACGCAAGTTCGACCTCGGCGTCGGTGTCTACAAGGATTCCCAGGGCCTGACGCCGATCCCCCGGTCGGTCAAGCTGGCCGAGCAGCGCCTGGTCGACCGGCAGACCACCAAGATCTACATCGGCGGCCACGGCGACGCGGCCTTTGGCAAGGTGATCAATGAACTGGTGCTGGGCGCCGATTCGCAGCTGATCTCCGAACGCCGCGCCGGCGCCACCCAGACCCCGGGCGGCACCGGCGCGCTGCGCCTGAGCGCCGACTTCATCGCCCACTGCCTGCCGGGCCGTGGCGTGTGGTTGAGCAACCCGACCTGGCCGATCCACGAAACCATCTTTGCCGCCGCCGGCATCCAGGTCAGCCACTACCCTTACGTCGGCAGCGACAACCGCCTCGACGTCGAGGCCATGCTGGCGACCCTGAACCAGGTGCCCAAGGGCGACGTGGTGCTGTTGCACGCTTGCTGCCACAACCCCACCGGTTTCGACCTGAGCCATGACGACTGGCATCGGGTGCTGGACGTGGTGCGCAGCCGCAACCTGCTGCCTCTGATCGACTTCGCCTACCAAGGCTTCGGCGACGGCCTCGAGCAGGATGCCTGGGCGGTACGGCTGTTCGCGGCCGAACTACCCGAGCTGCTGATCACCAGTTCCTGCTCGAAGAACTTCGGCCTGTACCGCGACCGCACCGGCGCGCTGATCGTCTGCACCCGGGACGTGGAAAAGCTGCTGGACGTACGCAGCCAGCTGGCCCATATCGCCCGCAACCTGTGGTCCACCCCACCGGATCACGGCGCCGCTGTAGTCGCCACCATCCTCGGCGACCCGGAGCTGAAAAGCCTCTGGGCGGACGAAGTGGAAGCCATGCGCCTGCGCATCGCGCAGTTGCGTTCAGGCCTGGTGGAGGCGCTGCAACCCTTCGGCCTGGCCGAGCGCTTCGCCCATATCGGTGTGCAACGCGGGATGTTCTCCTACACCGGCCTGACGCCGGAACAGGTCGGCAAACTGCGCGATCAGCACAGCGTGTACATGGTCAGTTCCGGCCGGGCCAACGTCGCTGGCATCGACGCCACCCGCCTGGATTTGCTGGCCGAGGCCATCGCCGCAGTCTGCAAGTGACACCCTGATCGCGAGCAAGCTCGCTCCTACAGGCAGGTGCTTTTGTAGGAGCGAGCTTGCTCGCGATGCTCTTCAACGATCCCCCGCCCGATGAAACACCTTTCATCCCAAAACCCCAGATAAAAATCTTTTTGTCATTTCCAGTGCTGTATCCTGCCCAGGCTTTTTAAAAGCGCGGATCTACCCAGCGATTTAAAAAACAGACCTTGCGAGGAGCAACGAACATGCACGAGATTCCTAATCTCCCCTTCCCAAGCCTGCACGAAACTGAGCAGACAACCCCGCAACAAGCCGGCGCCCAACAGCCCGAGCCGAAAGAAGCCGCACCCGGTCACAAGGCCGACAGCGAAGACTGACCGCAACACCCAGACCGTGTGGAAAGCGCTCTTTGATGCGCTTTCCACACCGCCTGAAACCCGCTTTCGAGAACCGCCTCCATGACCGACGCCTTCAGCGAAACCCAAGCCAGCGTTTTGATCGGCACCGCCGAAAAGATGATCGAGATCTGGAACCGCCTGACGCCGGAAAAACAGGCCGCCCTGCTGGCGCGCTTCGGTACCCAGGAAAACGCCCTGGCCGCCCTGGTCACCACGCAATTGCTGGCCCCAGCCCAAGCCTGACCTCGCGACGCGCAAAAACTTGCGCCAGAACATCGATTTCTCCACCAGAATCGTTTCAAGCCTCGGTATCATAAGCAGCCTATCTATCTCTGCCGCGCCCGTGGACCTTTCCCATGCCAGATACCCAGCGCCCCTTGGCGGTCACGCTGCAAGTCGTCTCCATTGTCCTTTTCACCTTTATCGGCTACCTGAACATCGGCATCCCCCTGGCCGTGCTGCCGGGCTACGTGCACAGCGAGCTGGGCTTCGGCGCGGTGATCGCCGGGCTGGTGATCAGCGTGCAATACCTGGCCACCCTGCTCAGCCGCCCCTATGCCGGGAAGATCATCGACAA
The DNA here is from genome assembly GCF_900109505.1 of Pseudomonas sp. NFACC41-3. Lineage (NCBI taxonomy): Bacteria > Pseudomonadati > Pseudomonadota > Gammaproteobacteria > Pseudomonadales > Pseudomonadaceae > Pseudomonas > Pseudomonas sp. NFACC41-3. Next base: position 97,228 of record NZ_FOAE01000001.1, on the reverse strand, counting down.
CCTGGGCAGCAAGCGCGCAGTGATGTACGGCCTGGCCGGCTGCGGTCTGAGCGGTGTGTTCATGCTGCTGTCGGCATGGCTGCACAGCCTGCCGGTGCTGAGCCTGGCCAGCCTGCTGGTCGGGCGCCTGGTGCTGGGCAGCGCCGAGAGCCTGGTGGGCTCGGGCTCCATCGGCTGGGGCATCGGCCGCGTCGGCGCGCAGAACACCGCCAAGGTGATTTCCTGGAACGGCATCGCCAGCTATGGCGCGCTGGCCGTTGGCGCGCCGCTGGGGGTGCTGCTGGTGGATCGCCTGGGGCTGTGGAGCATGGGCGTGAGCATCATTCTGCTGGCGCTCCTCGGCCTGGCGCTGGCCTGGCCGAAACTGGCGGCGCCGATCGTCGCCGGCGAGCGCCTGCCGTTCCTCCATGTCCTGGGCCGGGTATTCCCCCACGGCTGCGGCCTGGCCCTGGGCTCGATCGGCTTTGGCACCATCGCCACCTTTATCACCCTGTATTACGCCACCCAGAACTGGTCCAACGCGGTGCTGTGCCTGAGCCTGTTCGGCGCCAGCTTCATCGGCGCGCGCCTGTTGTTCGGCAACCTGATCAACCGCCTCGGCGGCTTTCGCGTGGCAATCGCCTGCCTGTCGGTGGAAACCCTGGGCCTGTTGCTGTTGTGGCTGGCGCCGGATGCCCATTGGGCCCTGGCCGGCGCGGCGTTGAGCGGTTTCGGCTTCTCCCTGGTGTTCCCGGCGCTGGGGGTGGAGGCGGTCAACCTGGTTCCCGCCTCCAGCCGTGGCGCGGCGGTGGGTGCCTATTCGCTGTTCATCGACCTGTCGCTGGGAATCACCGGACCGCTGGCCGGGGCGATCGCCGCCGGTTTCGGTTTTGCCTCGATCTTCCTGTTCGCCGCCCTCGCCGCCTGCAGCGGTTTGCTGCTGAGCCTCTACCTGTACCGCCAGGCGCCGAAGTATCGCGAGGAGCGCGGCGAGCGTTAGTAGTCGACCTTGCCGCGGCCGGCCTTGATGTTGCCGCGCTTGCTCTTGGACTCCAGGCGCCGGGTCTTCGAGCCCAGGGTCGGCTTGGTCGGCCGGCGCTTCTTCTCCACCTTGATGGCGTCGAGGATCAGCTCCACCAGACGCTCCAGGGCATCGGCGCGGTTCTGTTCCTGGGTGCGGTATTGCTGGGCCTTGATGACGATCACCCCGTCGCTGGTGATGCGACTGTCGCGCAGCGCCAGCAGCCGCTCCTTGTAGAACGGCGGCAGCGACGAGGCCGGAATGTCAAAGCGCAGGTGCACCGCGCTGGAAACCTTGTTGACGTTCTGCCCACCCGCGCCTTGCGCGCGAATGGCGGTCAACTCGATCTCGGCATCCGGCAGATGCACGTTGTTGGAAATCACCAGCATGGAAAAGACATCCGCTTTCAGGGCGTTCAGGATACCGCGCCTGCGGATTTGCAGCGCCCACAAAAAACCCGGCCGAAGCCGGGTTTTCCGTTACCGCGCGAGCCTCACTTCAGCGCAGCGTTGGCCGCCTGCAGGCTGTGCTGCGCGCTGCGCTTGTTCTTGATGCCGTAGCAGACCCACATGAAGGCGACCCACACCGGAATCGCGTACACCGAGATCTGGATGCCCGGAATCATCAGCATGATGCCGAGGATGAACACCACGAACGCCAGGCAGACGTAGTTGCCGTAGGGGTACCACAGCGCCTTGAACAGCGGCGATTGTTTCGTGCGGTTCATGTGCTGGCGGAACTTGAAGTGCGAGTAGCTGATCATCGCCCAGTTGATCACCAGGGTCGCGACCACCAGCGACATCAGCAGCTCCAGGGCGTGCTGCGGGATCAGGTAGTTGAGCACCACGGCAACGAAGGTCACCACCGCCGAGGCCAGGATCGACATCACCGGCACGCCGCGCTTGTCGATCTTCGCCAGGACTTTCGGCGCGTCGCCCTGCTCGGCCATGCCCAGCAGCATGCGGCTGTTGCAGTAGGTGCCGCTGTTGTACACCGACAAGGCCGCGGTCAGGACCACGAAGTTGAGGATATGCGCCGCGGTATCGCTGCCCAGCATCGAGAACACCTGGACGAACGGGCTACCGCTGTAGGCATCGCCGGAGGCATTCAGGGTCTCCAGCAGGCTGTTCCATGGAGTCAGGGACAACAGCACGACCAGGGCACCGATGTAGAAAATCAGGATGCGGTAGATCACCTGGTTGATGGCCTTGGGAATCACGGTCTTCGGCTTGTCGGCCTCGGCCGCGGTAAACCCGAGCATCTCCAGGCCGCCGAAGGAGAACATGATGATCGCCATGGCCATCACCAGGCCACTGACGCCATTGGGGAAGAACCCGCCGTGCTCCCACAGGTTGCTCACCGAAGCCTGCGGGCCGCCGTGACCGCTGACCAGCAGGTAGCTGCCCAGGGCGATCATGCCGACGATGGCCACCACCTTGATGATCGCGAACCAGAACTCGGCTTCACCGAAGACTTTGACGTTGGCCAGGTTGATCAGGTTGATCAGCACGAAGAACGCCGCGGCCGAGGCCCAGGTCGGCACGTCCGGCCACCAGTAGTGCACGTACTTGCCGACCGCGGTCAGTTCCGACATACCCACCAGGATGTACAGAATCCAGCAGTTCCAGCCCGACAGGAAACCGGCGAAACCACCCCAGTACTTGTGCGCGAAATGGCTGAAGGAACCGGCCACCGGCTCTTCGACGATCATCTCGCCGAGCTGGCGCATGATCATGAAAGCGATGAAGCCGCAGATGGCGTAGCCGAGGATCATCGACGGACCGGCCGACTTGAGCACGCCGGCGGAGCCCAGGAACAATCCGGTACCGATCGCGCCGCCCAGGGCGATCAGTTGAATATGGCGATTTTTCAGGCCGCGCTTCAGCTCGCCTGAATGCGAGTTTTGTCCACTCATGAAAAGGGTCTCACGCAAGGTTTGATGATGTTCGATAGACGTTGCAGCCGACAGCAGGCTTAAGCAGCGCGGATCAAACCCCAGCGCAGGCACCAGGAGTTCAGCGTTTGTTTAACGGTCATGCGTCACCTGTTTGTTTTTATCTGTGACGAAATCGAACCCACCACGCTTGTGACGTGGCGGAGTGAACAAGGCGGATAGCCTTGAGATTATTGGCCTTGGGAGCGTGTCTCGAGCATTCGAGCCAGGGCTCGTCACGCGTCGAAACCAGTCGTTGGGGCGCAAAATGCGCGGATACGCAGTTGAGTCACAGTTAAAACGCCGCGCATTGTACACCCCTGACTCCCTGCCGCCAGACGCGGCTTATCAGCGCGTCGGGTGCCGGAATCGCACGGGGCCTGCTCGATGCTCGGCATCGGCGGCAAGGTTCGGGACAGACCCGTCGGGGTCGTCGGCGAAGGTACGACAGCAATCGCCCTTCGGAGGGAATAGGTTGAGGTGAGCCACGGCGTTCATTGCGCCTCCTTCTTGTTATGCACCTGCACACAGGCATGGGCTGCATCACACCTGCCTTGAGGCCGCGGAACAAGCGGCTTGGCGCCCGGCGGCGGGCCGTATCGAGGCAACAACGGAAGGTTTTTCTTACAGCGCCGAACAAGGGTCGATTCGATGAATCGATAGCGGACTTTTCGTAAGTATTTCTTTACAAGGCGGAACGTATTTTTTCCACCTCAGATCAGTGACATCGGCGACTGCAAATTGACGGCCAGCGCTTTTTTATCTGTCTGCTCGCTCAGCTTTTTGTTTTTTCTTGATAATTTTTCAACACAAAAACAGAACAAAAAGTTTAATAAAAATATTTCAATTATTTTTTTGCAATTCAAAAAACCCTGGACTAGGTTTCCAGCCACTTGCCGGACCACACCCCCGGCAAGCCGAGCGGCCACGTTGAACAGTTGGGGCTTTCAAATACTCCCCGTAGAACGCCCGAGCCGTCTCATCGACTGCTTTTATCCGAAACTGCTTTTATCCGAAAAAAGTCATCTAGGAGATTCACGATGCAAGCACTGGAAAAAGACTTGGACACTGAACTGCAACTGGACGATTGGTTTGAAGCAGCGACCCACGAGGCCGCGGTGGAAATGATGCAGGCCGATGCGGTAGTACCGTTCGGCACGGCGATGTGGCCTTTGTAAAAAGGGCCTTCAGGCAGGAGCGGCCCGGCGGTCGCCCCTGCCTCCATCCGCTGTCTGTCAGGGAGGATCCATGGACAACACCGCTGCCATCCGGCATTTCCTTTACTACCTCGAACACCACCCGGCCCTGGCCGAGCGCCAGAGCGCCAGGGTCCTGATCGGCCACACCGCCGAATATGCCGCCACCAGCGCCGCCATCATCGAGCAGGCCGGTGAACCCTTCAGTTTCACAGCCCTGCGTCTCGACCTCGAACCCACCTCGGCTCTGGCCCAAGCCATCGCCGACTGCGACCTGTATATCTTCTTCTACGACTCCTCCACCCTCTCGCCGCCCCGCCCGCAAGGCCCGGAGTTTATCCAGGCGCTGCAGGGCGTGATGGCCGAGAACTGGAAGAAGTCGCTGCTGTTCAAGGACTACGGCGACTACTTCTACGACACCTTCAGCGTCGAGCCGCAGCGCATCGCCGAGCTCAACGCGACCCTGATCCGCCACATGTCCGAGGCCACCACCCTGAGCTTTCGCGACGACCACGGCTCGTACTTCGAAGCGCCGCTGGACAGCATCAAGAAGTGGACCAACATCAACGGCGTGGGCAACTACGACCTGGCGCCCGGAGAAATCGCCAGCCACAGCGAGGCCATCAATGGCCGGGTGAAATTCGTCGGCACCTTCCTCGGCACCATCCCCTTCGCGCGCAAGTACGGCGTGCTGCAATCGCCGCTGGAACTGTGGATCGAGAACTCCACCATCAGCCGCATCGCCACCGACGTGCCGGGGCTGGCGGACGACTTCAACAAATACCTGGATGCCAACCCGTCCAACCGGCGCATCGAAGAGCTGGGCATCGGCACCAACGAAGGGGTGAAAGACCTCTACGCGCGCAACTCGGGTTTCGAGGAGCGCCATTGCGGCCTGCACCTGGGGCTGGGCGGCGGGGCCAAGGGCAGCCATCACCTGGACCTGATCTTTGCCAGCGGGGTGCTGGCGCTGGACGACCAGCCGGTGTTCGATGGCAGGTTTGTGTTCTGAGCCTGTAGCCGCTGGCGCAGCCTGCGATCGGCTGCGTAGCAGTCGCAAGGATGCCGGAACGCGAATAGCCCGCCAGACCTCTGTTGACGGCTTTTACGGCCGCTACGTCGGAATGCCGCCCAGCCCGATCGCAGGCTTCGCCAGCGGCTACATAAAGGCAAAAAAAACGCCAACCCTGAGGTTGGCGTTTTTTCTTGTTGCTTACAGCTTGCGGCTCAGGCTGCCTCACTCAGGCTTGCGGCGACCGAAACCCGGGCGCTGGCCGGAACCGGCCGGAGCGCCACGACGCTTGCCCGACGGTGCGTCCTTGTCAACCAGGACAATGCCCGGACGCTTGGACTTCGGCGCTGGCTTGGCCGGGCGCTTGGTGTCGCTCGGACGATCCGCCACTGGCGTACCGCGGCCCGACTCACCCCGACCGGCAGCCGGACGCGGCGCCCGTGGAGCGCGCTCGCCATCCTGGCGTGGCGCGGGCTTGCGGCCCGGACGCTCGCCTTCGATCTGCGGCTCGCGCGATGGGCGCGGGGCACCGGAGGCAGGCGCGCCATGGGCCGGACGCAGGGTCCGCACGCGCTCGCTCTTGCCCACCGGGCGCGAGGATTTGCGCTGCATGCGTTCCAGCTTGTCCTTGCTCTTGGCGTTGAGCTGCGGCATCGCCACCGGCGTCAAGCCAACCTCGGCGCTGAGGACGTCCACTTCGTACTGGCTCATTTCGCGCCAGCGGCCCATCGGCAAGTCGGAGTTGAGGAACACCGGACCGAAACGCACGCGTTTCAGGCGGCTGACCACCAGGCCCTGGGATTCCCACAGGCGACGTACTTCGCGGTTGCGGCCTTCCATCACCACGCAGTGGTACCAATGGTTGAAACCTTCACCACCGGGCGCCTGCTGGATGTCGGTGAACTTGGCCGGGCCGTCTTCGAGCATCACGCCAGCTTTCAGGCGCTCGATCATCTCGTCGTCGACTTCGCCACGCACACGTACCGCGTACTCACGGTCCATTTCATAGGACGGGTGCATCAGGCGGTTGGCCAGCTCACCGTCGGTGGTGAACATCAGCAGGCCGGTGGTGTTGATGTCGAGGCGACCGATATTGATCCAGCGGCCTTCTCGCGGACGCGGCAGCTTGTCGAACACGGTCGGACGGCCTTCCGGGTCGTCGCGGGTGCAGATTTCGCCGTCGGGTTTGTTGTACATGATCACGCGGCGGACCGATTCGGACGCTTCTTCGCGCTTGATCACCTTGCCATCGATGGAGATGGCGTCATGCAGGTCGACGCGCAGGCCAAGGGTGGCCTCTTTGCCATTGACCTTGATCCGGCCCTGGCTGATCCAGGATTCCACGTCACGGCGCGAGCCGACGCCGATGCGGGCGAGGACTTTCTGCAGTTTTTCGCCTGCTGGGCCGATTTCCTGTTGGTCTTGCTGATCTTCACTCATCTGGGCACCTCCCGGTGTGTCGATTCAGGCTTGAGCGGCCTGAACGGTAGTAAAAACAGGTCTTGTGGCGAAGGGATCGCCAAAGGGTCGCGAATCATACGCTCATGGCGCCGATTGCGCATCAGAGACTAGCCGATAAGTGGCGGCTCAGCGGTTTTTCCGCTGGCCGGTGGCAGCGCAGGCACCTGGGCGACCGAGGCGTCTCAATCGTCTTCGAGCAGGCGTCTTTCGTTCTCGATGGCTTCGGCCAGCGCCAGGGCTTCGGCCTCTTCGTCGCTCAGTTCCGGAGCCGGCGGTTCCAGCGCTGCGACGGCGGCCAGCAGCTTGGGGCGGGCTTCGGCGACGCCGAGCACATCGTCATCGACTTCCTGCTCCCGCTCCCGCTCGTCGCGTGCATCCGCTTCGAGTTCGGCCTCGTGTTCGGCTTCGTGCTCGATTTGCACTTCGGCTTCGGCTTCGGCTTCGGCTTCGGCTTCGGCTTCGGCTTCGATACGAGTTTGCGCTTCGGCGCTGATCTCGGCATCCACCTCGGCGCCGGCAATCACATCGTCCCCGGACGGCTCGACCGCGCCATCGCGATGCAGATCGTCGAAGTCGGTCTTGATCCCCTCCTCCATCGAGTCCAGCTCCAGCAGCAAGGTGTGGAAACTGGTCTCTTCCTTCGGTTCTTCCGGTTCGGCGCTGGCGTCGGCCAGGGCTTGCAGGCTGGCGGGCACCGGCACGTCGTCGAAGTCGAGGACCGGCTCGGTCTCGATCTCGCGCAGCTCAGCCAACGGCGGCAGGTCGTCGAGGTTCTTCAGGTTGAAGTGATCGAGAAACGCCTTGGTGGTGGCGAACATCGCCGGCTTGCCCGGCACGTCACGGTAGCCGACCACCCGAATCCACTCGCGCTCCAGCAAGGTCTTGACGATCTGGCTATTGACCGCCACGCCCCGCACATCCTCGATCTCGCCCCGGGTGATCGGCTGGCGGTAGGCGATCAGCGCCAGGGTCTCCAGCATCGCCCGGGAGTAGCGCTGGGGCCGTTCTTCCCACAGCCGGCCGACCCAGGGCGCGAACTTTTCCCGCACCTGCAGGCGATAACCGGAGGCCACTTCCTTGAGTTCAAAGGCCCGACCTTCGCAGGATTTGCCCAGAATGGTCAGGGCCTTCTTGAAGACCGCGGGGTCCGGACGCTCGCCTTCCTCGAAGAGCTCGAACAGGCGCTCCATGGATTGGGGTTTTCCCGAGGCCAACAGAAAGGCTTCAAGCAGTGGCGCCAGCTCGCGGGGTTCATTCAGATTCATTGTTTCAGCTCGTTATTCGGCTCGCGCCCGCACATGGATAGCCGTGAAGGGCTCATTCTGTACCAGCTCGACCAGGGATTCCTTGACCAGTTCGAGGATCGCCATGAAGGTCACCACCACCCCCAGGCGCCCCTCTTCTGCGGTGAACAGCTCGACAAAGGGCACAAAACCACCGCCCTTGAGCCGCTCCAGCACCTCGCTCATGCGCTCGCGGGTGGACAGCGCCTCGCGGCTGACCTGATGGCTTTCGAACATGTCGCCACGGCGCAGCACCTCAGCCATGGACATCAGCACCTCTTCCAGGGCGACATCCGGCAGCAGCTTGCGCGCCCGGGCTTCCGGGGCGTCGAGCTTGGGCACTATGACGTCGCGACCGACCCGGCTCAGGCCGTCGATGCCTTCGGCGGCGGCCTTGAAGCGCTCGTACTCCTGCAGGCGGCGGATCAGTTCGGCGCGCGGGTCTTCCTCTTCCTCTTCCACCTCGGCCGAGCGCGGCAACAGCATGCGCGACTTGATCTCGGCCAGCATGGCCGCCATCACCAGGTATTCCGCGGCCAGCTCCAGGCGCACCGACTGCATCAACTCGACATAGCCCATGTACTGGCGGGTGATTTCCGCCACCGGGATGTCGAGGATGTCGATGTTCTGTTTGCGGATCAGATATAGCAGCAGGTCGAGCGGACCTTCGAAGGCTTCGAGAAAGACTTCCAGGGCGTCCGGCGGGATGTACAGGTCCTGCGGCATTTCCATAACCGCCTGGCCGTAGACCATCGCAAAGGGCAGTTCCTGCTGCGCTCCGGCCTGGTCGTCGACGTGTTCCACTGCGGACATTCAGGCCTCGACCATGAAGGGAGCCGGGTCGCCGCAGCCGATACGGATCACTTCCGGCTCGCCATCGGCCAGGTTGATCACGGTGGAGGCCATGATGCCGCCAAAACCGCCATCGATGATCAGGTCGACCTGATGCTCGAGCAGTTGGCGCATTTCATAAGGGTCGTTCATCGGCTCGGTTTCGCCGGGCATGATCAGGCTGACACTCATCAGCGGCTCGCCGAGTTCGGCCAGCAGCGCCAGGGCAATCGGATGGCTTGGCACCCGCAGGCCGATGGTGCGTTTCTTCGGGTGCAGCAACAGCCGTGGCACTTCGCGGGTGGCGTTGAGGATGAAGGTGTAAGGCCCAGGCAGATGCGCCTTGAGCAGGCGAAAGGTGCCGGTATCGATCTTGGCGAACAGGCCCAGCTGCGACAGGTCGCTGCAAATCAGCGCGAAGTTGTGTTTGTCATCCAGTTGCCGCAGGCGCCGCACGCGCTCGACCGCGCTCTTGTCGCCGATCTGGCAGCCAATGGCGTAGGACGAGTCGGTCGGGTAAATCACCACGCCCCCTGAGCGGATGATTTCGACGGCCTGTTTGATCAGGCGCGGTTGCGGGTTTTCCGGATGAATCTGGAAAAATTGACTCACATTCTCTACCTGTTCAGACGGCGGCAATAATTGGGTCATGTTTGAACCGACACCAAAGCGGCGGCAGATCCTCCGGAACCGGGCGATACTCGCCTATCTCGGACCAGCCTCCAGGACCATGAAAATCACTGCCGGCGCTCACCAGCAGACCGAACTCCCGAGCAAGGATGGCCAGGCTGCCCACCTGCTCGGCGGGTTGATGGCCGTTGACCACTTCGATCGCGTGGCCACCTGCTTGAATATAGTCGGCAATCAGGCGGCGACGCTTGCTGCGGGTGAAATCGTAATGCCAGGGATGCGCCAGGCTGACCCAGGCCCCCGCCGCGCGCAGCGTCTCGACGGTTTCCTCGAGGGTCGGCCAGTGCTGCTTGACATCGCCCAGCTTGCCGGCCCCCAGCCACTTGCGAAAAGCCTCGGCGCGGTCCTTCACGAAACCGGCGCGCACCAGGTAATCGGCGAAGTGCGGCCGGGCCGGCGCATTGCCGCTGTCGCCCAGTTCCTGCTGGATCGCCCGGGCCCCTTCGAGGGCGCCCGGCATGCCTTTGAGCGCCAGCTTGCGGCTTATTTCTTCGGACCGCAGCCAGCGACCGTCGTGCAATTTGCCGATGGCTTCGACCAATGACGGCGCATTGACGTCGAAGCCGTAGCCCAGCACATGAATGGTCGCCCCACCCCAGGTGCAGGACAATTCGACGCCATTGACCAGTTGCATGCCCAGCTCCTGCGCTGCGAGGCGCGCCTCGTCGAGGCCTTCCAGGGTGTCATGATCGGTCAGGGCCAGGACTCGCACGCCTTTCTCGAACGCACGCGCAACCAGAGCCGCGGGCGCCAGGGCGCCATCGGAGGCCGTGCTGTGGCAGTGCAAATCAACATTCACGGGACTGTTCAACCTCAAGTCAGCTGGCGCTTTCGCTACCATGGATGTTTGTTATTATGCCGCCACATCCTGCTTCTGGCTGCCACTGTGAAACAATTCATCGACTTCATCCCGCTGTTCCTGTTTTTCATCGTCTACAAAATCGATCCCCGAGTCGTCGACATTGCCGGTCAACAACTGACCGTAGGCGGTATCTACAGCGCCACGGCGGTGTTGATCATCAGCTCCCTGGTGGTCTACGGCGCGCTGTTCATCTCCCAGCGCAAGCTGGAGAAAAGCCAGTGGCTGACCCTGGTCGCCTGCCTGGTGTTCGGTAGCCTGACCCTGGCCTTCCATAGCGAGACCTTCCTCAAGTGGAAGGCGCCGGTGGTCAACTGGCTGTTCGCCCTGGCCTTTATCGGCAGCCACTTCATCGGCGACCGCCTGCTGATCAAGCGCATCATGGGCCACGCGCTGACCCTGCCGGATCCGGTCTGGACCCGCCTGAACATCGCCTGGATCGCCTTCTTCCTGTTCTGCGGCGCCGCCAACCTGTTCGTCGCCTTCACCTTCCAGAGCATCTGGGTCGACTTCAAGGTCTTCGGCAGCCTGGGCATGACCGTGCTGTTCCTGGTCGGCCAGGGCATCTACCTGTCGCGCCATCTTCACGACACCGAACCCACCACGTCGAAAACCGAGGACTGACATGCTTTACGCAATCATTGCTACAGACGTCGCCAACTCCCTGGAAAACCGCCTGGCCGCGCGCCCGGCGCATCTGGAGCGGTTGCAGCAGCTCAAGGCCGAAGGTCGCGTGGTACTGGCCGGGCCACACCCTGCCGTCGACAGCAATGATCCTGGCGCCGCGGGTTTCACCGGCAGCCTGATCGTCGCCGAATTCGACTCGCTGAGCGCCGCCCAGGCCTGGGCCGACGCCGACCCTTACGTCGCCGCCGGTGTCTATGCCAGCGTCGTGGTCAAGCCGTTCAAGCAAGTCCTGCCGTAAATCCTCTCCTGCGCGGTGAACCTTATGGGTTCATCGCGCTCTCAATCGCTCATTATTCTCGTTTGACTGCCGACAACCTGCCCAACACTCGATTGGAATCAGGAGTTGCGATGCGCCAAGGTCTGTTGTGCCTGTTGTTGGTCATGTTAACGATCGGGGCGAGCGCCTCCGCCGAAGAAACCACGGACCCGGGGCATTCCACGTCTTTGTCCCTGAGTGCCGGCAGCCAGATCAGCGAATTGCAGCAGCGCCTCAAAGACAGCGAGCGCCAGCGTGAAGAGTTGACCCGGCAATTGCGGAGCGCCGACAGCGAGCGTGAAAGCGCCCAGCTGAGCCGCCTGCGCCAGGAGAACCAACGCCTCAAGCTGCAACTGCGCGAGGCCCAGGCCAGTTCCGTGCCACGCCTGCTGACCGATCAGCAACAGTGGTTCGTCACCGGCGCCGGGGTAGCGCTATTGGCCCTGCTCTGCGGTATCTTCGCCAGTGGTGGACATAGAAAGCGTCGACAATGGCTAAATTGAGTGATTCATGAGCGACCTGTTACTGATTGACGATGACCAGGAACTCTGCGAGCTCCTGACCAGCTGGCTGGGCCAGGAAGGTTTTCAGGTACGGGCCTGCCACGATGGCCTGAGCGCCCGTCGCGCCCTGGCCGATCACGCCCCGGCGGCGGTGGTGCTGGACGTGATGCTGCCCGACGGCAGTGGCCTGGAACTGCTCAAGCAACTGCGCAACGACCACCCGGACTTGCCGGTGCTGATGCTCTCGGCCCGCGGCGAGCCCCTGGACCGCATCCTCGGCCTGGAGCTGGGCGCCGACGACTACCTGGCCAAACCCTGCGATCCGCGTGAACTGACCGCCCGCCTGCGCGCTGTGCTACGCCGCAGCCACCCGACCGCGGTGTCCAGCCAGATGGAGCTGGGCGACCTGTGTTTCAGCCCGGTGCGCGGCGTGGTCAGCATCGACGAACAGGACATCACCCTCACCGTTTCCGAAAGCCGCCTGCTGGAAGCCTTGCTCAAGCAACCGGGCGAACCGCTGGACAAGCAGGAACTGGCGCAGATCGCCCTGGGCCGCAAGCTGACCCTGTACGACCGCAGCCTGGACATGCACGTCAGCAACCTGCGCAAGAAGATCGGCCCGCACCCCGACGGCCGCCCACGCATCGTCGCCCTGCGCAGCCGTGGCTACTACTACAGCCTCTGAACAGATCCCTGATCCTTGTAGCCGCTGCCACAGGCTGCGATAGGGCCAGACCCTCCTGCATTCGCAAGATCCCTGCGAGCGTACCGCTCGTTCGCAGCCTCGCAGGCTCGGCAGCGGCTACAGGCGTTATGTCAGTTTCGCCAAAAAACGTCTTTACCCAAGCTTTACCCTTCGCTGACCGCCGCTGACCTTGCTCTGCGTAATCTGCACACATCCGGAACTGACCGGGAATGAGACAAGGAGATACACCATGCGCAAGACCCTAATCGCTCTGATGTTCGCCGCCGCCCTGCCGACCGTGGCCATGGCCATGCCGGAAGGCGCAGGTCCCACGGGGCCGATGGATGGCCCGCGCCACAGCGAACACATGCGCGGCAAAGGCCCTTACAGCCAGCTGGACCTGAGCCACGAACAGCGCCAACAGATCCGCAAGCTGATGGGTGAGCAGATGCACGAGCGCAAGCAGCTGGTGCAGAAGTACCTGGAAAAACTGTCGCCGGCCGACCAGAAAGCCATGAAGGACGAGATCGCCGCCAAGCGCCAGAAAACCGAAGCCGATATCCGCGCCCTGCTCAAGCCGGAACAACAGAAAGAGTTTGACGCCATCCAGAAGAAACACGCCGAGCGCCGCGCCGAATGGGCCGAATTCAAGGCCTGGAAAGCGCAGCAGCCGCAAAAAGCGCAATAATGCTTTAGCGCTTATCCCACAGCCCAGCCCAGTGGCCCCCACTGGGCTTTCCTTATTTGAGGACTTTCCGTGCGTTCATTGTTCTGGCGCATCCTCGCCAGCTTCTGGCTGGCCATCACCCTGGTTGCAGGGCTGTCGATTCTGCTTGGCCACATGCTGAACCAGGATGCCTGGATCCTCAGTCGCCATCCGGGCCTCAATACCCTGGCCGAAGAGTGGACGCGCACCTACGAAGAACAAGGCGAAGACGCCGCCCAGGATATCCTGGAGCAGCGCAAGCACCAGTATCACGTCAACGTGCAAGTGCTGAACGACGCCGGCGACCCGGTGGTCCGCGGCACCTTCCCGCGCCGCGCGGCCGCCTTGGAGGCCCGCCAGAACAACGATGACCGGCGCCTGCCCTGGCGGCGCCTGACCGCCGAATACACCAGCCCGAAAACCGGCGAAACCTACCTGCTGATCTACCGCATCCCCCACCCGGAACTGGACGCCTGGCACCGCGACAGCCTGCTGTGGCCGCTGAGTGCCCTGACCATCGCGCTGGTGGTGCTGACCCTGTTCAGCCTGCTGGTGACCCTGTCCATCACCCGCCCCCTCAGCCGTTTACGCGGTGCGGTGCATGACCTGGGACAAGCCACCTACCAACAGAACAGCCTGGCCCGCCTGGCCGCCCGCCGCGACGAGTTCGGCGTGCTGGCCAAGGACTTCAACCGCATGGGCTCGCGCCTGCAAAGCCTGATCGGCAGCCAGCGCCAGCTGCTGCGCGATGTCTCCCACGAACTGCGCTCGCCGCTGGCGCGCCTGCGCATCGCCCTGGCGCTGGCCGAGCGCGCCACGGCCGAGGAGCGCGAGCGCCTGTGGCCGCGCCTGACCCGCGAGTGCGATCGCCTGGAAGCGCTGATCAGCGAGATCCTGGTGCTGGCCCGGGTCGATGCCGACAACGCCAGCGCCGAAGAGGTGGACCTCAACGCCCTGCTCGATAACCTGCAGAAGGATGCCCAACTGGCCTGCCCGGAACAGCCGGTGAACATCCAGGCCGAATCGCAACTCAGCCTCAGGGGCTGGCCGACCATGATCGAGCGGGCGGTGGACAATCTGCTGCGCAATGCCCAGCGCTTCAACCCGGCCGGACAGCCGATCGAAGTGCAGGCATTGCGTCAGGGGGACAGGATCGTACTCAGCGTCCGCGATCACGGCCCCGGCGTGGAGGCCGAACATTTGCGCCAGCTGGGGGAACCCTTCTACCGCGCCCCGGGCCAGGCCGCGCCGGGTCACGGGCTGGGCCTGGCCATCGCCCGGCGCGCCGCGGAACGCCATGGCGGCAGCCTGACCCTGGACAATCATCCGCAGGGTGGCTTTATCGCCAGCCTGGAGTTGCCGTTGGTGCCAGGCGTTACTGCCCAGGCCTGAGCAGCCTCAGGATCAGGCCTTGCCCGACCAGGCGCTGACGAACTCCGCCGTATCCACCTTGGGCGCGACCCGTGGCTCGTTCAGCGGCGTGCCCAGGTACAGGAAGGCGATGATTTCTTCACCTTCGCCCAGGCCAAAGCCCTGGGCGACATGGGGTGAATAGGACAGCTCGCCGGTACGCCACACTGCACCGATACCCTGGGCATAGGCCGCCAGCAGGATGCCGTGGGCGGCACAGCCGGCCGCCAGCCGTTGCTCCGACTTCGGCACCTTGACGTGCTCCTGCAGGCGAGCCACCACAACCACCACCAACGGCGCGCGCAGCGGCATGGCACGGGCCTTGTCCAGGGCCGCCTGGGTCACTTCGCCCCCCTGCAATTGCACCGCTTCCACCAGCAACTCGCCCAACTGCTCGCGGGCCGTACCTTCCACCGTCAGAAAGCGCCACGGCCGCAACTGGCCATGATCCGGGGCGCGCAATGCCGCCGCGAACAGCGCTTCGCGTTGCGCCGCCGTCGGCGCCGGGTCCACCAGACGCGGTACGGAAACACGGTTGAGCAATGCGTCGAGAGCCTCCATCGGCCACCTCCTGAAAAAAATGTCCGGCCATTCTACCGGGAAGTGCCTTCCGGGTGCCGGTTTACATGCTCTGCGCCGCAGGTAGAATGGCGCCCTCCTTATCAGCCCCGAGCGGACCTCATGGCGTTGCCGACCCTACGGATCATTGGTTTCATCATCGGCATTTTCCTGATCACCCTGGCCATCGCCATGGTCATTCCGATGGCAACGCTGGTGTTGTTCGAACGCACCGGCGACCTGCCGTCGTTCCTCTGGGCCAGCATGATCACTTTCGTCGCCGGCCTGGCCCTGGTGATACCGGGGCGTCCGGAACATGTGCACCTGCGTCCGCGGGACATGTACCTGCTGACGGTGTCCAGCTGGCTGGTGGTGTGCATCTTCGCCGCCCTGCCGTTTTTGCTGACCCAGCACATCAGCTACACCGACTCGTTCTTTGAAAGCATGTCCGGCATCACCGCCACCGGCGCCACCGTGCTCAGCGGCCTGGACAACATGTCGCCGGGCATCCTGATGTGGCGCTCCCTGCTGCACTGGCTCGGCGGCATCGGCTTCATCGGCATGGCGGTGGCGATCCTGCCGCTGCTGCGCATCGGTGGCATGCGCCTGTTCCAGACCGAATCCTCGGACCGCTCGGAAAAGGTCATGCCGCGTTCGCACATGGTGGCGCGGCTGATCGTGGCGGCGTATGTCGGCATCACCATTCTCGGCAGCCTGGCCTTCTGGTGGGCCGGGATGAGCCTGTTCGACGCGATCAACCACGCGATGTCGGCGATTTCCACCGGCGGCTTCTCCACCTCCGACAGCTCGCTGGCGCACTGGCCGCAACCGGCGGTGCACTGGGTGGCGGTGGTGGTGATGATCCTCGGCAGCCTGCCGTTCACCCTGTACGTCGCCACCCTGCGCGGCAACCGCCGGGCGCTGATCAAGGACCAGCAGGTCCAGGGCCTGCTCGGCATGCTGCTGGTGACCTGGCTGGTGCTCGGCACCTGGTACTGGTGGACCACCCAGCTGCATTGGCTGGAGGCCCTGCGTCACGTCGCACTGAACGTCACCTCGGTGGTCACCACAACCGGTTTCGCCCTGGGCGACTACAGCCTGTGGGGCAACTTCTCGCTGATGCTGTTCTTTTACCTGGGCTTCGTCGGCGGCTGTTCCGGCTCGACCGCCGGCGGGATCAAGATCTTCCGCTTCCAGGTCGCCTATATCCTGCTCAAGGCCAACTTGAACCAGCTGATCCACCCGCGCGCGGTGATCAAGCAGAAATACAACGGTCACCGCCTCGACGAGGAAATCGTCCGTTCGATCCTGACCTTCTCGTTCTTCTTCGCCATCACCATTTGCGTGATCGCCCTGGCGCTGTCGCTGCTGGGGGTGGACTGGATGACCGCCCTGACCGGCGCGGCCAGTACGGTGTCAGGGGTCGGCCCGGGCCTGGGCGAAACCATCGGCCCGGCCGGCAACTTCGCCACCCTGCCGGACGCCGCCAAGTGGATTCTGTCCCTGGGCATGCTGCTCGGCCGGTTGGAGATCATCACCGTATTCGTGCTGTGTATTCCGGCATTCTGGCGTCACTGACAGCGGCCCCGGATTCCTGCAACCGCGCTCGGTATTCGCCGGGCGTGGCATCGAACCAGCGGCGGAAAGCGCGGAAAAAGTTGCTCGGGTCGGCAAACCCCAACAGATAGGCAATCTCCAGCAGGGTCATGCTCGGCTGCGCCAGGTACTGCTCGGCCAGTTCACGACGGGTGTCGTCGAGCAGGGTCTGGAAACTGGTGCCCTCCTCCTGCAGACGCCGTTGCAGGGTGCGCTGAGACAGGTGCAGGGTCTGGGCCACGGTTTCGCGCTTCGGCTCGCCCTGGGGCAGCAACCGGCACAGTGCCTGGCGCGCCTTGTGCGTCACCCGGCTTTCGGAGAAGCGCGCCAGGTACTCACCGGCGAAGCGGTCATGCAGCCGCGCCATGGCTTCATTGGCGGTCGGCAACGGCGCTTCCATATCGGCCCGCTCGAAAATCAACGCATCGTAAGGCGCGTTGAACACCAGCGGCGCATGAAACGCCTGCTTGTAGGGCTCCAGATCGACCGGCACCGCCCCCTGCATCAGGACCTGGCGCGGCTGCAGCGTACGCCCGGTCAACCAGCCACACAGCGCCAGCGCACAGGCCAGCGAGGCCTCGGCACTTTGCCGGGTCGGCGGCAGATGATCGCCGTGCACCGTCAGAATCAACGCATAACCTTCAGGTAAAAGTCGGAAACTCAGATCAGCGCTTTCCGCGATGATCCGCTGATAGCGCACCAAACGCTGGAAACCCTCGGCCAGGGTACGACTGGACATCAGGGCATACCCGGCCACATTGAAGGAGGCCGGTCGCACCACCTTGCCCATGTTCAGGCCGATCGCCGGGTTGCCGGACTGCTCCACCGCACGCTGCCAGAGACGCGTCATCGAGTCCTGGGGGAAGCGTGCGTCCGGGTCGTCCAGCGCGGCATAGTCGAGCCCGATCTGCTTGAACAATGCACGGCAATCCAGGCCGTCCATCTCCAGAGCTTTGACAATTCCCATCGCCCAGCTTGCAGAAGTCGTTCGTTCGCTCATGGTGGGTTCTTTTACATGATGAGCCGCATGCTACGGCCGATTTCCCAAGGATACTAAAGTGGCGCCTATTGTCACTGGCCCCAGCCATTGATGACTCTAGACTCAAATAAGCTCCCCGCAGAGCATCCCGCTGGCAGAACAACAACCACAGAGATCGCAGTCGTGGATAACATCAAGCAATTCAATAGCTTCGCCGAGTTCTATCCGTATTACCTGAGCGAGCACAGCAACAGCACCTGCCGCCGCCTGCACTTCGTGGGCACGACCCTGGTAATTTTCATCCTCGCCTTCGCCATCGGCAAAGGCGCCTGGCTATTGCTGCTGGCCCTGCCGGTGGCCGGCTACAGCTTTGCCTGGGTCGGTCATTTCTTCTTCGAGAAGAACCGCCCGGCCACCTTTCAGCATCCGCTCTACAGCCTTCTGGGCGATTTCGTCATGTACCGCGACATGCTGACCGGCAAGGTGCCGTTCTAGGCCTGGCCGGACAGCAAGGCGTCCTGCACAGCCAGTGCAGGATTGGATCCAAGGCATAGACTCCCATCGTTGCGCACAAAAACAACAAGAGGATGGCCGATGAACGCTCACGCCCGTTTCACCCACATGAAGGATGGTACCCAGGAAGACTGGGCGATCATCGCCGCGGACTTCAGCGCCTACGCCAAGCAGTTGCCAGCGCGCATCGTGGCGCACCTGAAGCTGCTCGAGGGCGATTTTGGCGGCTTCCCGGTGGACCGCCTGACCCACTCGCTGCAAACCGCCAGCCGGGCCTGGCATGACGGCCGCGACGAGGAATACGTGGTCTGCGCCCTGCTCCACGACATCGGCGACACCCTGGGTTCCTACAATCACCCGGACATCGCCGCGGCGATCCTCAAGCCCTTCGTCAGCCCCGAGAACCTGTGGATGGTGGAGAAGCACGGGATCTTCCAGGGCTACTACTTCTTCCATCACCTGGGCATGGACCGGCACCTGCGCGAGCAATTCAAGGACCACCCACTGTATCTGCAGACCGCCGAATTCTGTGCCAAGTACGACGCCGCGGCATTCGATCCACGCTACGACAGCCTGCCCCTGAGCTTTTTCGAACCCATGCTCGAACGTCTGTTCGCCCAGCCGAAAAACTCGATCTACAAGGCCGCCATGAAGGAACACGCGCCGGCCTGAGGACAGCTGCGCGGCCATCGCGAGCAAGCTCGCTCCTACAGGGGGGATCTCTGGTTTTTGTAGGAGCGAGCTTGCTCGCGATACTCTTCAGGCCAGCTCCGCGACCTTGGCCAGTTCAGCCTTGCGCTGCGCCTCCCGCGCCTGGGCGTCGGCCAGGCGATACAGCTCGATGGTGCCGTCCCAATGCTCGATCAGGGCGGTGCACGACTCGACCCAATCCCCGCAGTTGAGATAGTCCACCTCGCCGACCTTGCGGATCTCGGCATGGTGAATGTGCCCGCACACCACGCCGTGCAGCTCGCGCTTCACGCATTCGTGAGCGATGGCTTCCTCGAAGTCGCTGATAAAGCTGACCGCGGTCTTGACCTTGTGCTTGAGGTAGGCCGACAACGACCAGTAACCGTAGCCGTAGCGCGCCCGCCAGTGATTCAGCCAGCGATTGAGGGTCAGGGTGAACTCGTAGGCCGAGTCGCCGAGAAAGGCCAGCCAGCGGTGGTAGCGGGTGATGACATCGAACTGGTCGCCATGGATCACCAGCAGGTGCCGGCCGTCGGCGGTGACGTGCACCGCCTCGTCCACCAACTGGATATTGCCCAGGATCAGCTTCGAATAACGGCGCAGGAATTCGTCATGGTTGCCGGTGACATAGATCACCTCGGTGCCGCGCTTGCTCATGGTCAGCAAGCGGCGGATGACGTTGGTGTGTGCCTGGGGCCAGTACATGCCGCCGCGCAGCTTCCAGCCGTCGATGATGTCGCCGACCAGGTAGATCCGGTCGGCGTGATAGCCCTTGAGGAACTGCGACAGATGCTCCGCCTGACAATCCCGGGTGCCCAGATGCACATCGGAAATCCACAGGGTGCGCACGCGTTGTTTACGGCTGGGTCTGGCGAGTTCGGCACTGGTCATGGGCACGCTCCTGCATTTTCTGCGAGCTTGCACCCCAGCGATTAATTGCCTGTGACAGAAATACGGCAGTCCGATGACAACGCTGAAGCCCGGGCCGCCGGTGTAGACTGCCGTTCTGCCAAGGAGACTGCGATGAGACCGATCCTCACGCTACGCCAATACAGCCACGACCTGATCGTCCACAGCCACGAACACGCGCAACTGGTGTTCGGCCTGTCGGGCCAGCTCGACTTCGAGGTCGACGGCCAGGGCAGCCAGGTGGTCCAGCAGAGCTTCGTGGTAGTGCCTTCCGGCGCCCATCATGCCTGCGGCAGCCCCAACGGCAGTCGCTGCCTGGTGCTCGATGTGCCCGACGAACATTGGCTGCTGCAGTCGCTGGGCGATCACGCCGATGCCAGTCGCCGCCTGCTCGACAACCCTGGGCGCCTGCCCCTGGATACGGCGCAGAGCCAACTGGTCAACTGGCTCGCCGGCAGCCCGGTCAACGACCCGCTGATTGCCCAGCAAGGCGCCGTGCTGTTGCTGGCCAGCCTCAACCAGGCCAGCCCCGCCAGCGTCGGCGGCCGACGCCTGCCCTATGCCGCCTTGAATGCCCATATCGATAAACACGCCGCCCATCCGCTGCAAGTGGCCGACCTGGCGCAAATCGCCGGGTTGTCCAGCGCTCGCCTGCATGCGCGGTTTGTCGCCGAATGCGGGCAGACGCCGATGGACTATATCCGCAGCCGACGCCTGCACATGGCCGCCGGGCTGTTGCGCGATTCGGCACTGCCCATCAGCGAAATCGCCAGCCGCGTCGGCTACAGCTCCCAGAGCGCTTTCGCCGCCGCGGTGCTGCGCGAGTTCGGTGTCTCCCCCGGCAAGCTGCGGCGCGCGACAGGCCAGCGCTAGGCTGTCGACAAAAAACGCGAGGATCGCGACAGACCGGGTCCTGCCCAGGCTTTTAGACTGGCACCGCTCCGCTCAACCGTTTTGAAGGATTGAAATGACTCCGCGTACTGCCCTTGGCGCCCTGCATATCGGCGCATTGATGTTCGGCCTCACCGGTGTATTCGGCAAACTCGCCGCCGCTTCGCCGGCCATCATCGTCTTTGGTCGCGCGGCGTTCGCGGTGCTCGCCCTGGCGTTCTTCGCCCGCTGCGCCAGCAGCATCCGCTGGCAACGGCTGCAGGCCACGGACGGGTGGCGCCTGCTGCTCAGCGGCCTGCTGCTGGCCGGGCACTGGGTGAGTTTCTTCATCGCGGTGAAAGTCGCCGGCGTGGCCATCGCCACCCTGGGCTTCGCCAGCTTCCCGGCCTTCACGGTGATCCTCGAAGGGCTGATTTTTCGTGAGCGGATCCGCCTCAACGAAATTGTCCTGGTGGCCCTGGTCAGCGTCGGCCTGGTGCTGGTCACGCCGGACTTCGACCTCGCCAGCCAAGCCACCATCGGGCTGCTCTGGGCCGCGGGATCGGGCCTGCTGTTCGCCCTGCTGTCACTGAACAATCGCGCCAGTTCCGCACGCATCCCGGCGGTGCAGGCGGCGCTGTGCCAGAACGTGGTGGTTGCCTTGTGCTTGCTGCCGGTGGCGGCGCCGGGGTTGAGCGAGGTCCGGGCCATCGACTGGTTGTGGATCAGCCTGCTCGGCATCTTCTGCACCGGTCTGGCCCACAGCCTGTTCGTCGCCAGCCTCGCAGTGATCAAGGCGCGCACCGCGGCGGTGGTGTTCGCCCTGGAGCCGGTCTACGGGATTACCGTGGCCTGGCTGCTGTTCAACGAGACGCCGACGCTGCGCATGCTGATCGGCGGCGTCTTGATCATCCTCGCCATCGTGGTCTCCAGCAGCCTGTCCGGCTCAAGCAAAAAAGCGCCAGTGGCGGAAGCCGCGTCTCACTGAGTGCGGTCGTTGTGGCCGAGGTCGCGCTGCGGGTCGATCTGGTCGCGCACCCGCTGCTTGAGCACCTTGGCTTCGGGGAAACCGCCATCGGCCTTGCGCTCCCAGATCTGTACGCCGTCGCAGGTAATGCGGAACGTGCCGCCGGTGGCCGGTTCCAGGGACACCTTGCCCAGGTCGTCGCTGAAGGTGCTCAGCAGTTCCTGGGCCAGCCAGGCAGCACGCAGCAGCCACTGGCACTGGGTGCAATAGGTAATGACCACTTCGGGTTTACGTTCTGACATGGTGCTGCCGACTCCTGGGCTCAAGGGCGTCGTTATAATAGCCGCCTTTATCGCTCGCCCCGAGATCCATGATGCGTCGTTTGCTGTCCTGCCTGCTCCTGTGTTTGCTCCCCGTGTTCCTGCACGCCGCCGAAGCGCCACGGCCGAAGATCGGCCTGGTGTTGTCCGGCGGCGCCGCCCGTGGCCTGGCGCATATCGGCGTGCTCAAGGCCCTGGAGGAGCAAGGCGTGAAGATCGATGCGATTGCCGGCACCAGCATGGGCGCGGTGATTGGCGGGCTGTACGCCTCGGGCTACAAGATCGAGGAGCTGGAAAAACTGGCCTTGGGCATCGACTGGCAACAGGCGCTGTCCGACGCGCCGCCCCGGGAAGACATACCGTTCCGGCGCAAGCAGGATGACCGCGACTTCCTGGTGAAACAGAAACTCAGCTTCCGCGACGACGGCAGCCTCGGCCTGCCGCTGGGGGTCATCCAGGGCCAGAACCTGGCGCTGCTGCTGGAAAGCATGCTGGCCCATGCCAGCGATACCCGGGACTTCGACAAGCTGCCGATCCCCTTCCGTGCAGTCGCCACCGACATCGCCAGCGGCGAGAAAGTAGTGTTCCGCAAGGGCCACCTGCCCCGGGTGATTCGCGCCAGCATGTCGATCCCGGCGGTGTTCGCCCCGGTGGAAATGGATGGCCGGCTGCTGGTGGACGGTGGCATGACCGACAACATTCCGCTGGATGTGGCCCGCGACATGGGCGTGGACATCGCCATCGTGGTCGACATCGGCACCCCGCTGCGCTCGCGCCAGCAGTTGGCGACCGTGGTCGATGTGCTGAACCAGTCCATCACCCTGATGACCCGGCGCAACTCCGAGGAACAACTGGCGACCCTGCACAAGAATGACGTGCTGATCCAGCCGCCCCTGGCCAGTTTCGGGGTCACCGACTTCGGCCGCGCCCAGGAAATGATCGACGCCGGTTATCGCGCCACCCGCATCCTCGACGCCCGCCTGGCGCCGCTGCGCCGGGCCGAACCGATGGATGCCGAACTCAGCGCCGCGCGCACGCCCAGCCAGCGCACCCCGATCATCACCGCGATCCGGGTGGAAAACGATTCGAAGGTCAGCGACGACGTGATCCGTTACTACATCCGCCAGCACATCGGCGAGCCTCTGGACCTGGGCCGGCTGCAGACCGACATGGGCACGCTGTATGGCCTGGACTACTTCGAGCAGGTGCAATACCGCGTGGTCCACAAGGGCAATGACCACACCCTGGTGATCAACGCCCGGGGCAAACGCAGCGGCACCGATTACCTGCGCCTGGGGCTGAACCTGTCCGACGACATGCGCGGCGACAGTGCTTTCAACCTGGGTGCCAGCTACCGGGTCAACGGCATCAACAGCCTCGGCGCCGAATGGCTGACCCGGGTGCAGATCGGTGATCAGCAGGAGCTCTACAGCGAGTTCTATCAGCCGCTGGACGTCGGCTCGCGCTACTTCATCGCGCCGTATATCGGTCTTGAATCACAGAACATCGAAGCCGTGCTGGATAACGACCCGATCGCCGAGTACCGCCTGGAACGCTATGGTTTCGGCCTCAATATCGGGCGCCAGATCGGCAACAGCGGCGAGATCCGTTTCGGTGTCGGCGAGGCCTGGGGCAAGGCCGATGTCCGTGTCGGCGACCAGGACCTGCCCAGCGAAAGCTTCAACGAGGGTTACTACGAACTGCGCTACTCGTTCGACTCCCTGGACAATGTCTACTTCCCCCACGCGGGCGAGGACATCGGCCTGTCGCTGCGCCAGTTCGAACCCAGCCTGGGCTCGGACAAGCGCTACCGGCAGTGGGAGTTCAAGCTGGACAAGGCCCTGAGCAGCGGCCCGAACACCTTTATCCTCGGCGGTCGGTATGGCCGGACCCTGGATGAGGCCGAAGTGGTGACCTCAAGCTTTGTGCTGGGCGGCGCCCGCCAGCTGTCGGGCTTCCGCCAGGATGCGCTCTCGGGCCAGAACGTCAGCCTGATGCGGGGCGTCTACTACCGGCGACTGACACCCCGCTCCTACCTGCCCCTGGACTTCCCGCTGTATATCGGCGGCTCCCTGGAGCGAGGGCGGGCCTGGAACAACGACAACGAGTTCGACAGTGGCTACATCAACGCCGCCAGCATCTTCCTTGGTTTCGACACGCCGCTGGGGCCGCTGAATTTCAGTTACGGCATCAACGACGACAACCAGAAAGCGGTCTACCTCAACTTGGGCCAGACGTTCTGAGGCTTGGCGTCCGACTCGGCTTCGGCCTGGCTGCCGGAGCCCGGTTCGTCTGGCTCCTCCAGGCGCCAGACGATCGAATCGGTATTGAATGGCGCCGGTGCTGCGGTAGGAGACGGCGGAGCGCTGGAGGGCTCGGAAGGTGCGATCAGGTCCCAGTCGACATCGATCGACGGCTCGCGATCAGCCAACCGATCTCCTGCCACGGGCTGTACCGGAGCAACAGGGGGCGTTGATCTGAACGACTCCCGGGCTGCCACGGTCGTCACGGCACTGGCCAGCGTTCGTGTGGGCCGACTCTCGGGGGCCGTCTGTGCCTCCGGTACGGCGGCGGACTGACGACGGCGACGCATGACCAACACCACCAGCAAGGCCGTCAGCAGCAAGGCAGCAAGCATCAGCCAGGGATTCGAGCCTTCATCAGTCTCTGGGGCCTGTTCGGCTGGCTGGGATGGGCTAACGGCGGTGGGTGTCGCGGCCGCGGGAGCCGGGGCAGGATTATCGGCAGGCTTGCTCCGGGCTTCGACCAACTGACGTTGCAGCTCCACCAGCTGTTGCTGCTGGCGCGCCAGTTGTTCGTCCCGCTGCTGCAATGTGTTGCGCAGCTCTTGGGCCTGGTCCTGCAATTGCTGGTTGGCCTGCGGGGCTTGCGCCAATTGTCCGGCCGCAGGATCGCTCGCCTTGGGGGCCGCAGGTGGCGCCTGGGTGGCGATCGCCGGTTCGGGTTTTGCTATGTCCCTGGCCGGGGCCGGCACTATCTCGGGGCTTCCCGGGGGATCGATCAGCAGCGTGTACTCGCGCAACTGCCGGCCATTGGCCTGGTTCACCTGCAGCAGGAAATCCAGGAACGGCTCGTTCACCGGCTTGCTCGACACTACCCGGATCACCCTGCGCTCGCCCTGCAAAACCTGGGTAAAACGCAAGTCTTCGAGAAACGGCAAGCGCTCGATACCGGCCTGCTTGAACTCGCTGGCCGTCGCCAGGCTGACCGACAACTCGCCCTCCTCCAGAGCTTGTGCCTGCACCAGGGCGATCTCCGCCTCCAGCGGTTGGTTCAGCGCCGAATGCACGGTGATTTCACCCAGGCCCACCGCCGAGGCCAGGGACGAATACAGGGCCGCCAGCACCGGCAGAAGGAACAAGGAACGATTCTTCGCCACCCAGGACGACCCGACGAAACCGCGCAGAGCGGCCAGCAGACTCTGGAACATGAGCACCCTTTTTGAGGACCGAAAGCGACCACAGCGGCGATACGCTGGCTGCGCATGCCGCTGTGGACCTGGTATTTCTTATAGTCCGCCGGTGTCGGTAGCTCAAAAATCCGCGGCGCTAGTTATGCCTCAAGACTTTTCCAGATTGGCCAGGATGTGCGCATGAACCCGCATGCAGACCCGCATATCCTCTTCATCGACACCGACGAACAATTCACTGCGCAGGGCTGTGGCGATGGTTTCGATCTGTTCGATCAAGGGCAGCGCCGGAGCGCACAGAACGATCTTCTTCGCCCGGCGATCCTCGACCACCGACTGCCGTTGCACCAAACCCTGGGTTTCCAGGCTGTCGAGCAGCCGCGCCAGGGTCGGTCCTTCGACGCCGACACTCTGGGCAAGTTCACGCTGGGTCGGGGCTTCATCGAAACGGGCAAGGTGCAGCAGCACCAGCCAGCGGGCCTGGGACAGGCCAAGTCCAGCCAGACGGCGATCCAGTTCGGCGCGCCAGCCTCGGGACATCTGCGCCAACTGCATGCCAAAACGGTGTTGATCGGTTAACGGCATAAACAACTCATGAGTTAGTAGACTGAAAATTAAGAAAAACTAATTATTAGTCAGCTAAGCATGACAGTTGCCGAGTGGCAAGGTTTGCCATGAACTGAATCGTTACATCTTGCCGTCGGGCAACTCACATCTCGAATTCCGATTCCAGCGCCGCACGCACGCAATACAGCACACCTTCCGGCACGCGACCGGCAAACAGCTCGGCCACTTCGCTCACCGAGGGCAGCTCGCCTTCGCCGTCGAGAAAAGCGTCCTGGATCTCGCCGAGCAGGTCTTCCGGCAGATCCAGCGCCTGCTCCAGGGACAACTGCTGCTTGCCCACGGCTTCGGCGAGCATCGTGTAAACGTTCTTTTCCGAGCACTGCAATTGCCCGGCGATCTGCAGTGGCGTCATGCCGGCGCGGGCCAGGGTAATCAGCTCGTGGCGGATGTCGGCCACCACTTTCGGCGCTTCCACCTGGCCGCCCAACACTTCGAGGAAGGCCTCGCCGTAGCGCTCCAGCTTGCGCGCGCCGACGCCGCTGACCCGGGCCATTTCCGCCAGGGAGCCGGGCTGGCTGCGGAGCATTTCCAGCAGGGTGGAATCGGGGAAAATGACATAGGGCGGCACGCCATGTTCTTCCGCCAGCTTGCGCCGCAGGGCGCGCAAGGCTTCCCACTGTTCGCGCTCTTCGCCACGTACCAGTTGGCTGGCCTGGCTGGTGCTGCTCTTGGCGGCGGTCTGCGGCTTTATGTCGCGGCGCAGCTCCAGGCTCACCTCGCCCTTGAGCAGCGGTCGGCAGCTGTCGCTCAGACGCAAGCCGCCATAACCTTCCAGATCGATGTCGGCCAGGCCACGGGCCACCAGTTGGCGGAACAACGAGCGCCATTCGCCTTCGCTGCGCGCCTTGCCCACGCCGAACACGGAAAGATGCTGATGGCCGAAGCTGCGGACTTTTTCCGTGTCCTTGCCCAGCAGCACGTCCACCAGGTGGCCGACGCCATACCGCTGGCCGGTGCGATAGATCGCCGACAGCGCCTGGCGCGCCGGCTCGGTGGCATCCCAGGTCTGCACGCCGTCGACGCAGTTGTCGCAATGGCCGCATGGCTGTGGCATGTCTTCGTCGAAATAGGCCAGCAGGGTCTGGCGCCGGCAGCGGGTTTCCTCGCACAGCGCCAGCATGGCGTCGAGCTTGTGCTGCTCCAGGCGTTTGTGGCGTTCGTCGCCCTCGGAATTCTGCAGCATCTGCTTGAGCATCAGCACGTCCTGCAGGCCGTAGGCCATCCAGGCATCGGCAGGCAGGCCGTCACGCCCGGCACGCCCGGTTTCCTGGTAATAGGCCTCGAGGGACTTGGGCAGGTCCAGGTGCGCCACGAAGCGCACGTTGGGTTTGTCGATACCCATGCCAAAGGCAATGGTCGCGACCATGATCAGCCCTTCCTCATTGAGGAAACGCTTCTGGTGATAGGCCCGCAGCTCGCTGGGCAACCCGGCGTGATACGGCAGCGCCGGAAAGCCCTGCTCGCAGAGGAAGGCGGCCACCTCGTCGACTTTCTTGCGCGACAGGCAGTAGACGATGCCGGCGTCGCTGCGCCGTTCGCTGAGGAACGCCAGCAGCTGCTTGCGCGGCTGCTCCTTGGGAACGATGCGATAGAAGATGTTCGGACGGTCGAAACTGGAGAGGAAACGCTCGGCATCCTGCAGGTGCAGGCGATTGACGATTTCCTCGCGGGTGCGCTTGTCGGCGGTGGCGGTCAGGGCGATGCGCGGCACCTGGGGGAACATTTCCGCCAGCTGGCCCAACTGCAGGTACTCCGGACGGAAGTCATGCCCCCACTGGGACACACAATGCGCCTCGTCGATGGCGAACAGGGCGATGTCGAGGTTCTGCAGGAACGCCAGCATCCGCGGTTGCACCAGGCGCTCCGGCGCCAGGTACAGCATCTTCACTTCGCCCCGCCGGATGCGCGCGGCCAGGTCACGCTGCTGCTCGGCGCTCAGGGTGGAGTTCAGCGCCGCCGCGGCGACCCCGAGTTCCTCCAGGGTCGCGACCTGATCGTCCATCAGCGCGATCAATGGCGAAACCACCACCGCCAGGCCTTCGCGCAGCAGGGCCGGGACCTGGAAGCACAACGACTTGCCGCCGCCGGTAGGCATCAGTACCAGGGCGTCGCCGCCACTGGCCACACGCTCAATGATCGCACCTTGGCGGCCACGGAAACTGTCGTAGCCGAAGATGTCCTTGAGGACGCGTTGAGCCTGTTCGAGCATGAAAAACTCCAAAAATCGCTGAAATCCCTGTGCGCAGGCTGGCCGAAAAGACCACGGTTTTCACTGACAAATCCGTTAGCGGACTTTTCCTGGACCGTCATGACGCCTGCCGGGCATCACAAAACGCGCAAGTATACCCGAGCACTTGCCGGCGAAGGGTGCCGACAATGGACCGCTGGTAACCTTTAGAAGCGCGCAAATCTGCGCGGCGGCTGGCCTGGGCGCTCAAGAAAGCCTAGAATTCAGCATCGTTTATTCCCAAGGTAGTCCTTCAATGTCCTTCGCTGAGCAATTAACCCGCCTGCAAGCCTTCCTCGACGCCGATGAGCTGCATGACGAGGCGCTGGACTATGTGGCCGCCCACGGCTACCTGACTGCGCTGTCCATCTGTTCCGAAAGCGTTCCCGACCGTGAGTGGATCGACGCCCTGTTCGCCGAGGAGCCGCACTACAGCGACGCCGCCCAGCGCGAAGAGATCGAGTCCACCCTGATTGCCCTCAAGGCCCACATCGCCCGCCAACTGGCTTCCGACGAAGAGTTCGAGCTGCCGTGCGACCTCGACCTCGGCGACGAGCCGGACGACTCCGACCTGCGCGGCTGGTGCATCGGTTTCATGGAAGGCGTGTTCCTGCGCGAAGCGGCCTGGTTCGAAACCGCCGAGGAAGAAGTCAGCGAGATGCTCCTGCCGATCATGGTCGGCTCCGGCCTGTTCGACGAACAACCCGAGTTCTCCGACATCGCCAGCGATGCCAACCTGATGGACGACATGATCGTGCAGATCCCGGAAGCCCTGACTGCGCTGTACCTGCTGTGCAACGCGCCGGACGAAAAACCGGCCATTCTCAAGCCCCGTCACCACTGAGTCACCGCCTATGGCCAAGCCCATAGGCAACCGCCCCCTGATCCTGCGTTACGTTCTGCTGGCCATCGGCTGGCTGAGCGTAGTGCTGGGGGTGACCGGCATCTTCCTCCCGGTATTGCCCACTACCCCCTTCCTGCTGCTGGCCGCCGCCTGCTTTGCCCGCAGTTCGCCGCGCTTCTATCGGTGGCTGGTGGAACATCCGCGGCTCGGCCCGTGGATCCGCGATTACCTGGACGGCCACGGTATCCCGCTCAAAGGCAAGGTTTACGCCATCGGTCTGATGTGGCTGAGCATCGGTCTGTCCTGCTATCTGGTGCCCCTGCCCTGGGCCCGCGGCTTCATGCTGACCAGCGCGGTGCTGGTGACGATCTACATCCTGCGCCAGAAGACCCTGCACAAGCCTTGAACCCGGCCCTGCGCGCCGCCTTCCTCCGTTCGTGGCAACCCGACCAGCTGCCCATGCTCGCGAAAAATACCGCCTAGACTTCAGACACCTGCATTCGAGCAGCCCGCCATGCCCGCACGTTCGCGTCGCCCCGAGTGGACACTGCTCCGGTTTCGGCTGGCCGGCTGGTCGCTGTTGCTGGTCTGTTTGTGGACCGACCCGGGCAATGTGCGGGCGAACTGGGAATTCGTTTCTGCCCTGAGCACCTTCGAGTACCGTCATCAGGTCCTGGGCCCGGCCCGGGAGCGTCTCGAGGCCTGGAACCAGTTGTTGCAGGACCTGACTGGGCGACCGGAATACGAACAACTCAATGCCATCAACCGCTTCTTCAACCAGCAACTGAGCTTCAAGGAGGACCAGCGCACCTGGCAGCAGGGCGATTATTGGGCCACGCCGATCGAGGCCCTGCTCAAGGGCGCCGGGGATTGTGAGGACTATGCACTGGCCAAGTATTTCAGCCTGCGCAGCCTGGGGGTCTCCAGCGACAAACTGCGCCTCACTTACGTCAAGGCCAGGCGCGGCAACCGGCCGCACATGGTCCTGGCCTATTACCCCAGCCCCGGCGCCGGACCGCTGATACTGGACAACCTCAGCAGCGACATTCGTTCCGCCGCCCAGCGCCAGGATCCGAACCCGGTATACGCCTTCAATGCCGAGGGGCTGTACCTGCCCGGAGTGGCTGGCGACACGCGCAGCATCGACCCGAAAAAACTCTCGCGCTGGCAGGACGTACTGAAAAAGATGCGGGACGAGGGCTTCACGGTGGGTAATGGCTGATCCGACAAGGAGTGCCGAATGTCGCTACTCAAGCAACTGTTCATCGCCATCTGCCTGTTCCTGCTGGTGGCCTTCAGCGGCAGTTTTTTTGTCAGCCTGGAAAGCTCCCGCGAGCAGATGCTCAACCAGCTGCGCTCCCACGCCCAGGATGCGGCCACCGCCCTGGGCCTGTCCCTGACCAGCCAGGTCGACGACCCGGCGATGATGGAACTGATGGTCAGTTCGATCTTCGACAGCGGCTACTACAACAGCATCCGGGTGGTGAACATCGAAGACGAAAGCATTCTGCTGGAGCGTTCGGTGCCTGCCAGGATCGAGGGCATACCCCAGTGGTTCGTCAGGCTGGTGAGCCTGCGCCCGCAAGGTGGCGACGCCCTGGTCATGCGTGGCTGGGAACAGGTGGCGCGGGTGGAAGTGCTGAGCAACCCGCAGTTCGCCCTGGCCAGGCTCTGGGACAGCAGCGTCGGCAGCCTGCTCTGGCTGCTGGTGTGCGGCTTGCTCAGCGCGGTGTTCGGCGGCTGGCTGCTGCGGCGCCAGTTGCGACCGCTGGACGCCATGGTCAGGCAGGCCGAAGCCATCAGCCACCGCGAGTTCCTCAGCCTGCCGACGGTGCCGCGCACGCCCGAGCTCAAGCGGGTGGTCCTGGCCATGAACCAGATGGTGGAAAAACTCAAAGCCCTGTTCGCCGAAGAGGCCGCGCGCAGCGAGAAACTGCGGGCCGAGTCCTATCAGGACAGCCTGACCGGCCTGGCCAACCGGCGCCTGCTGGACGAACAGCTCGGCGATCAGTTGCTGCTCAACGAGCAGAGTGGCGATGGTTATCTGCTGATGCTGCGGGTCAATGACCTCAGTGGCCTGAACCAGCGCCTGGGCGGCCAGCGCACCGACGCCCTGATCAAGAGCATCGGCGATCTGCTCAAGCGCATCAGCGCCCAGGCCGACCGACGCCACTGGCTGGCGGCGCGCAATCGCGGCGGCGAATTCAGCCTGCTGACACCGGGCCTGGACAGCCGCGGCGCCGAGCGCCTGGCCATGGAAATCAGCGCCACCCTGGAGAACCTGCGCCTGACCGGGGCCAGCGACTGCACACCGGTGGCGCACCTGGGCATAGTCGCCTACCGGCCCGGCGACCCGCTGAGCGGCGTATGGTTGCGCCTGGACCAGGCGCTGGCGCAGGCCCAGCAGCACCCCGAGCGTCCCTGGGCATTGCTGCAGGAGTTCGCCGCCGGCCCCAGCCAGCCGCAGCATGACTGGCGCGCCTGGATCGACGACGCCCTGAGCAACGGCAAGTTGAAGTTGTATTTCCAGCCGGTGGTGCAGTGCGCCGACACCAGCGAGGTGCTGCATCACAAAGTGCTGGCGCGCTTGCTCGACCCGCAGGGCGAAGCCATTGCCGCCGGGCATTTCCTGCCGTGGATCGAGCGCCTGGGCTGGTCGGCACGCTTCGACCTGGCCATGCTCGAACACACCCTGGATTATCTGCTCGAGCATACCTGGCCGCTGGCCCTGAGCCTGTCTGGCAGCACCCTGCGCGACCCCGACGCGTTGCGGCGGATCCTCGACCAGCTCAAGGCCCTGCCCGACCTGGCCAAGTTACTGACCCTGGAGATCGACGAACGCCAACTGCCCTCGGCCAGCGAGCTGCAGCACTTGAGCCAGCGCCTGCGGGATAGCGGCTATCGTATCGGCCTGCAACATTTCGGCGGCAACTTCAGCCAGATCGGCAACCTCGCCCACCTCGGCCTGGCCTACCTGAAAGTCGATGGCAGCTACATCCGCGACATCGACCGGCAAAGCGACAAACAGCTGTTCATCGAGGCGATATTTCGCGCCACCCACAGCATCGACCTGCCGCTGATCGCCGAACGGGTCGAGACCCAGGGCGAACTGGACACCCTCAAGGCCCTGGGCCTGTTCGGGGTCATGGGGCGACTGATCGGCCCACCGGAACCGATGTAGCCCCTTCCCCGCACAGCCCCGGCGCCAACCTCGGTCGAGGCTGGCGCCAGGCCCGCCGGGCCTCAGACGGTATCGACCTTCAACGAATGGTCGTTGAGCATGCCGTTGATGATGGTCGCGGTATCCGCGCCACCCGCGATCACTCCGCCTGCGCCCGGTGTCACCCCGTAGTGCTCCGCCAGGTTGACCCCGGCCAGATCAATGGTCTGGCTCGGCAAGGCCCCCGCCGCCGCGCTGACGTCGATACTGGTGATCAGCGACGGACCGCTGCCAGTGACCGTGAAGTGCAGGTAATCATCCAGCGATGCGCTGCTGGCGTTCTCGCCCTGCAGCAGTTGCGACAGGTCGAGTTTGTCGATGCCCGGCGTGAAGTCGGTGACCAGGTCATGCCCGCTGTTGCCCTGCTGCCACTGGAAGGTGTCGCTGCCGCTGCCACCGGTCAGGGTGTTGTTGCCCATCCCGCCGATCAACAGGTCGTCACCGCCACCGCCGTTGAGCACATCGTTGCCCAGGCCGCCGGTGATGATGTTGGCGTTGTTGTCGCCGGTCAGGGTGTCGTTGTAGTTGGAGCCCATCAGGTTTTCGATGGCGGTCAGGGTATCGGTCCCGGCGCCACCGGTGTTCTGCGCACCGAGCAGCGAGAGGTCGACCGTGACCCCGGCACTGGCATGGGCGTAGCTGGCGGTGTCGTTGCCCGTGCCGCCGTCGAGCAGGTCGTTGCCCGGCCCGCCGAACAGCAGGTCGTTACCCGCGTCGCCGTGCAGGGTGTTGTTGCCGCTGCCGGCGATGAGCACGTCGTTGCCGTCGCCGGCATTGATCAGGTTATCGCCGCTGCCGGCCAGCAGCACATCGTCGCCAGCGGTGCCGGTCAGGGTATGGCCGTCCTGATAACTGATGCTCACCGCCGCGCTGTCGCTGCCGCCATGGCTGTCGCTGGCGGTGTAGGTGCCGTGGTAATCCGGCGTGGACTCCTGGCCGCCCGCGTAGTTGACGGTCATGGTCAGCTGGTAGTTTTCCGAACCGTTGGCGTTGCTGCCGCTGGGGTTGGGCAAGTTGATGAGATGGATCTGGTAGATCCCGTCCGCCCCCGCAGTGAACGAGCCGCCATCGGCGATCGCGGTGTAGACCCCGCCATTGAAGGCGTACTCCATGCCCACCCGGCCCGCCACCACGTTGTGATCCAGGGTCAGGGTCTCGCCCTGTTTCAGGCTGACGCTGATCACATCCTCGTCATTGTCATTGCCGTTGTTGATGCTGCCCAGCAAGCCGCTGACCACCACCACGGCGGTCATGGCCAGGGAATTGGCATTGAAGGAGGCCCGGGCGACGCTCAGGGTCTGGCTGGTACCCCCGGTGAAGGCAATGGTCTGCAGGCTGGCGGCGGCAAAGTCGGAGCCAGGCGACTGCCAGCCAGTGTTGAAGCTGGTCGGCGCGGCCGTCAGCGGATCGCCGTTGGCGTCGCTGTCGTTGGCCAGCAGGGCATCGGCCGGCACCACGATAGTGCCCGACAGAATGTTGGTGATGATGTGGTCGTCGCCCGCCACCGGCGCCGCGTTCGGATTGACCTTGACCACCAGGGTCGCGCTGGCCAGGTCGCCGTCGTTATCGCTGACGGTGAAGCCGACTGTCTCGGTCAGCACCACGCTGGTGACTTTCTGCGAGGTGTAGGTGTAATCGCCGGTGTCGAGTTTCACCACCAGCGTGCCGCCGTTGTTGGTGGCGATGCTGAGGCTGTTGTCCAGGGTATTGAAGGTGCCATGGTTGACCCCGCCGCTGAAGCTCAGCGAGCCCTGGTTGCTATTGCCGTTGGGGTCATAGGTATAGGTGGTGCCATCGACCACCAGGGTCTTGATGAAACCGCCGTCGGCGCCGAACGAGCCACCTTCGCCGAGCAGGCTGCCGGTGACCGGGGTGCCCTGTACCGTACCGGCCAGCACCGAGTCGAGCTGGTTCAGGTCGGTGACCACCACGGCATTGGTATCGATGTGGGTACTGCCGTCATAGGCCAGCGGGTCGAGATTGCTGTTGCTGACGCCG
Organism: Pseudomonas sp. NFACC41-3; assembly: GCF_900109505.1. Classification (NCBI taxonomy): domain Bacteria; kingdom Pseudomonadati; phylum Pseudomonadota; class Gammaproteobacteria; order Pseudomonadales; family Pseudomonadaceae; genus Pseudomonas; species Pseudomonas sp. NFACC41-3. The sequence goes on along the minus strand of NZ_FOAE01000001.1, from coordinate 62,968 downwards.
CTGCCCAGGCCGATTGCATAGTTCTTGATGCCGTTGGCGTCGAGGAAGGCTTTCCAGGCGGTTTCGTCGGCGGTGCCGATTTCCTGGCCATCGTTGGGCTTGCCGTCGGAGAAGAAATAACCGACGTTCTGCGCCCCGCTGATCTGGCCACTGGTGACAAACGCCAGCTTCGCCGCGGCCACGGCCGCATCGTAGTTGGTGCCGCCGCCCGCGGTCAGGGAGGCGATGATCGACTTGGCCGTCGCCACATCGACCCAGATCGGCGTCTTGTCCGTGGCGCTGCTGCTGAAGGTGACGATCTGCACCTTCACATCGCCCATGTCGTCGTACTTGTCGAGCAAGGTGCTGATCGCCTGCTTGGCCAGTTCCAGGCGCGACAGGCCGGGGACGCCCGACGGGTCGGCCATGCTGCCGGAGACATCGATCACCAGCAGCAGGTTGGAATCGACCTCCAGCGCGGTGACCGCCCGCTCGCTGGCGACCGCCTGGGGCACATCGTCGACGATGCTGATCTGGATGGTGCTGGTGGTGGTATTGCCCACCGCGTCGGTGGCCTTGTAGGTGAAGCTTTCGCTCAGCACGTTGGGGCCGTCGTTGGCGGTCGGCGCGGTTTTTGGCGCCGAGGTCAGGGTGTAGCGGTAGGTACCGTCGGGGTTGAGCAGGATCTGCCCGTAAGTGCCGGTGGCGCTGCCGACCAGCGTGTAGGTAATCGCACCGCTGCCGCCGATGACCGAGCCGACCAGGGTGCCGGTGGCGGTTTCGCCGGTGTTGCCCGGGTCACTGCCGATCACCGTGCCGGCCGCCAGGTCCTGGCCGTCCTTGTTCAGGTCCAGGGCTTTTTCGAAGACAGTGACATCCTGGTCATTGACGGCCCTGAGCTCGGTGTCGCAGATCTGGATGGTGATGGTGGTGGTGCTTTCATCGCCGTCCGCGTCACGCACGGTGTAGACGAACACATCCTGCGAATCGTGAGCGGTGACCGAGTTTGGATAGCTGTGATAGGTCGCATTGCCGAAGGCGTCCAGGGTCAGCGTGCCATACAGGCCGTTGATGGTGGTGTTCAAGCCGCCAATGGCCGAGGTCGAGGTGTCGCTACCGGCGCGCACGCCGACCACCGCGCCAGTGATTGCCGGGCCATCGGCGCCGCCAATGTCGTTACCCAGCACGTTGCCGCTGATGGTCGTGCCTTCATCGGCCATCGCCACATCGGGATGAGCGGTGGGCAGGTCATCGACGATATTCACATCGAGTACCCCGGAGGCACTGCTGCCATCGCCATCGCTGGCGAACACAGTGAAATGCTCGGCGATGCTGTTGGCCCCCAGCCCCGTCGGATGGCTCTCATTGTCGAGCAGGGTGTAGCTGTAGGCGACGACACCGATACTGGCGTCGTAGCCGGTAATGGTCAGCACGTTACCCAAGGCCGTCAGGATCGATTGCGGGAAGCTCGCGGCCACCCCGCCGGTCACCACATTGATCCCGCCCACCGTCAGGGTTTGCAGGCCGTCCGGGGCGTTGACCAGGAAGAAGCCGCTCTGGGTCAAGGCCGGGGCGTTGGGGCTGGTGCCATCGCTGAGGTGCTTCTCGTAGACCGTCAGCTCGCCGCCCTCGATATCCAGGCAGTGCAGGGTCACGCAGTCGTCGTTGTTATGGACGTTCAGCACCAGGTTGGCGGTGCTCGGATCGCCATCGGCGTCGGTGATGGTGTAGGCGAAGGTCTCGGTACCGCTGCCATTGCCCTGCAAGGCCTTGAAGTCGGCGTCCGCGGTGTTGAGGGTGTAGGTGTAAGTGCCATCGGCCGCAAGGACCAGGGTGCCGTAGGTACCGGTGAAGGTGCCGGGTGTGACTGGACCGGTTGGCACACGATCCGCACCTTGGATGTCGTTGGTCAACACATTGCCGCTGAGCACCAACTGGCTTTCCGAGGCCACGCCATTGCTGTCATCGACTGCCGTTGGCAGGTCGTCCACCACGTTCACGTCCAGCGAACCGCTGGCGGTGCTGCCATCGACATCGGTGGCCACCACATTGAAGTGTTCGCTGAGGCTGTTGGCGCCATTGGCGGTTGGGTGATCCTCGTTGTCGGCCAGGGTGTAGCTGTAGCTGATCACCCCGGTGGCGGCGTTGTAGCCGGTGATGGTCAGGGTGTTGCCCAGGTCGGTGGTGATCGATTGTGGGAAACCGGCGGCGACTCCACCGCTGACCACAGTGATGCCACCCACCGTCAAGGTTTGCAGGCCGTCCAGGGCCGTAACGGTGAAGGTGCCGCTCTGAGTCAGGGCCGGGGCATTCGGGCTGCTGCCATCTGACAGATGCTTTTCGTAGACCGTCAGTTCGCCGCCGTTGGTATCCAGGCCATCGAGGGTCACGCCGTCATCGTTGTTATGGATGTTCAGCACCAGGTTGGCGGTGCTCGGGTCGCCGTCGGCGTCGGTCAGGGTGTAGGCGAAGGTTTCGGTACCGCTGCCATTGCCCTGCAAGGCCTTGAAGTCGGCGTCCGCGGTGTTGAGGGTGTAGGTGTAAGTGCCATCGGCTGCGAGGACCAGGGTGCCGTAGGTACCGGTAAAGGTGCCGGGTGTGACTGGACCGGTTGGCACACGATCCGCACCTTGGATGTCGTTGGTCAATACATTGCCGCTGAGCACCAACTGGCTTTCCGAGGCGACACCATTGCTGTCGTTGACCGCCGTTGGCAGGTCGTCCACCACATTCACATCCAGTGAACCGCTGGCCGTGCTGCCATCAGCATCGGTGGCGACCACATTGAAGTGTTCGCTGAGGCTGTTGGCGCCATTGGCTGTCGGGTGGGCCTCATTGTCGGCCAGGGTGTAGCTGTAGCTGATCACCCCGGTGGCGGCGTTGTAGCCCGTGATGGTCAGGGTATTGCCCAGGGCCGTGGTCACCGATTGCGGGAAGCCTGCGGCCACCCCGCCCGTTACCACGTTGATCCCGCCCACCGTCAGGGTTTGCAGGCCATCCAGCGCCGTCACGGTGAAGATGCCGTTCTGGGTCAACGCGCCCGCATCCGGGCTGCTGCCGTCCGTCAGGTTCTTCTCGTAGACCGTGATTTCGCCGCCTTCGGCATTGAGGCCCTGAATCACCACCGTGTCGTCGTTGTTGTGCACCTGCAACACCAGGTTGGCGGTGCTGCTGTCGCCGTCGGCATCGGTCAGGGTGTAGGTAAAGGTCTCGGTGCCGCTTCCGCCGCCCTGGAGGGCGAGGAACGCCGAATCACCAGGGTGCAGGGTGTAGGTATAGGTACCGTCGGCGGCCAGCACCAGGGTGCCGTAGGTGCCGTTGAAGGTACCGGCGATGATCGGTCCGCTGGGCACCCGGTCGGCGCCTTGCACATCGTTGGTCAGGACATTGCCGCTCAGGGTCAGTTGGCTTTCCGAGGCGACGCCATTGCTGTCGTTGAACGCCTGGGGCACATCGTCGGTGATGTTGATATCCAGCGAGTTGCTCGCCGAATCGCCATTACTGTCGCTGGCGACCACGGTGAAATGTTCGCTCAGGTTGTTGGCACCGTCGGCGGCGGAATGGATGTCGTTGCCGACCAGGGTGTAGCTGTAGCTGACCGTACCCGTGGCAGGATCGAAACCAGTGATGGTCAGGGTGTTGCCGAGGGCGGTGGTAATAGACTGCGGGAAGCCGGCGGCCACCCCGCCACTGACCACAGCGATCCCGCCCACGCTGAGGCTGAGCAGCCCGTCGGGCGCGGAGACACTGAAGGTACCGTTCTGCACCAGCGCCGCCGGATTGCTCGCCGAGCCTTGGGGCAGATTGGCTTCGCTGAGGGTCAACTCGCCATTGGCGACCGACAGGCCGCCCAGGGTGACCGGGTTGTTCGGTGGAGGTGGCGGCGCGATACCGCCGTCGTCGCCAGGCGGTACCGCGGCAATCCGCTCAGGCACGAACTCAGGGATTCCGTTGAAGCCCGCGGTGGGGAAACCAATGATCGGCTCGACCCGACCCGCGACTTCTTCAAGCAGTACAAAGGTATGCCCGCCACCCAGGGCGCCGGCGGTGCCACCCGTAGCACCGGGGCCGGCCGCGGTGGCTTCGCCGGTCTGCGTCGGGTCGGCGCCGGCAGCGATGGCTTTTTGCAGTTGCTCGACATCGGTCAGTTGCGCCTGGCTGGGGGTCACGGCTTCAGGAGCCTGCACATGGGGCGCCTGGTTCGCCAGCAGTTGCGGGGTCAATTGCAGGCTGCTGTCGCGCCCGAGGGTCAGTTCCTGGCCGTTCTGCAGATGCACGGCTACCGCGCCTTGCGCACCGGTCACCAGTTGATCCCCTGCAAACAGACGATCGCCTTCTACCAGAACGCGCCGGCTGCCATCCGCCGCGACCGCTACCACCTGCCCGATTACCTTACTGACGACACCGATTAACCTAGCCATGAGCACTTCCTCCGCTGCCGACCGCTATCGGCATCTGGTTGCACGGAAAAGTGCTATGGCGTTATCGGGTCACCGACGGGAAACGCCAGCCTGAAGGTTCGCTGACTTTTGCTCAGTCGAACCTGCGCACCGGCCTTCCCTCTCGCTCGTCCCTCGCTGGCCTGCTGTTTCTGCCGAAGGTAAAACCGAATGCAATCAAACGCATCCAGGCTTCGGACAGCCCTCCCGCGAAAGTCGCGACACGGATTCAAACACTGCGAGTGACAAAAAAATGTCGCATTGAAATCCGTATCGCACCCTCCCCACCGCTCCTCTTCCGCCCTATGTCGCAAATTTTGTTGAACCTTTTGAAGTCCCTGAAAAGCTCCCTAGAGCCTATAAATACGGGGCTTGCGAACTGAACAATGTGCTGGATTTCACAGAGTGCATAAGTTTTTTTCAGCATAAGGCTTATGAGAAATTCTTCTTAGCTTGCGCTCAGGATGTTCTTAGCTCTGTTGTTACAAGCCTGAAACGGTTTGACCTTCAAATTTCGTCATTTTTTTGGCGACTGCAAAGCACCATACATGGACCAGGGAGATGTACCTCATGCGCGTTTTTACCCCCCTCAGTAGCGCGATTTTATTAGCCATGGCCTGCATTCATCAGGCCCAAGCCATGTCTCTGACGGAGGCGATTCAAAGCACGCTGGACAACCACCCGGAACTGCGCGCGAGCCAGAACAACCGTCTGTCGGCGGATGAGGACGTCAAGGTCGCCAAAGGGGGCTTCTATCCATCGCTGGACCTGAATGCTGCCTATGGCCGTGGCTACAGCGACAACACCACCACGCGCGCGTTGGGCAACCATCACACCGAGACCCTGACCTATACCCAGTCGGAGTTGCGCCTGCGGCAAATGCTCTTCGACGGCTTCAATACCGCCAACGAAGTCGGGCGTACCCAGTCGGTCTCCAACTCGCGGGCCTACTACACCCGCGGTACCGCCGAGAGCCTGGCCCTGCGCACCATCGAGGTGTACCTGGAAGTGCTCAAGCGCCGCGAACTGGTGACCCTGGCCAAGAACAACCTGCAGGCGCACCTGCGGGTCAACGACCAGATCGGCCTGCGCAGCGAACGCGGCGTCGGCAGCACCGCCGACCTCGACCAGTCCAAGGCCCGTCGCGCCCTGGCGGAAAACAACTACGACACGGCGCAGGTCGACCTGGCCGACGCCGAGGCCAACTTCTTCAGCGCCGTGGGCCGTATGCCCGACGAACTGGAAAGCCTGCCTTCGGTGCGTGGCGAGATCCCCGCCAGCCTGCCGGATGCCCGGCAGAGCATGCTGGAGAACAACCCCTACCTGAAATCGGCCCAGGCCGACGTGCAAGCGGCCGAGAGCCAGTACGAGGTCGCCAAGTCGCCGTTCTACCCACGCTTCGATGCCGAGGCCGCGGTGGGCGCCAACGACAACGTGCAGGGCGACAAGGGCCACGACAATGAATGGCGAGTGGGCGTGGTGATGAACTACAACCTGTTCCGCGGCGGCAGCGACAAGGCCCGCCTGCAATCGGACGCGCACAAGATCAACCAGGCCATGGACATCCGCAACAACGCGCTGCGCATGCTCAACGAGAACATCACCCTGGCCTGGAACGCCATGCTCAACGCCAAGAAGCAGACCCCCACCGCTCGCGAATACGCTGAAACCACCACCCGCGTACGGGCCGCTTACCAGGACCAGTTCGGTCTCGGCCAGCGCACCCTGCTCGACCTGCTGGACAGCGAAAACGAGCTGTACAACGCCAACCGCCGCTACACCGAGGTGCGCTACACCGAGGAGTTCTCGATGTATCGCGTGCTGGCGAACATGGGCGAGTTGTTGAACAAGGAAAAAGTCGTGGTGCCAGCCGAAGCGATCGCCCAGACCGAAGTGAAGAGCGAAGCCCGTCTGCCTGAGATGCGTTAAGTCCGCGGAGGACTTCAATGTGACCAGCATGGAACCCGGGAGCTCAGGCGTCGATCCGCGCCTGAGCTTTGATGACCCGTTGTTGGACGGATTGTTGATCCTCTGCAAACTGCACGACTGCACCGTCAGTCGGGCCAGCCTCAGCGCGGGGCTGCCCCTGGCCCAGCAACGCCTGAGCCTGGACCTGCTGCCCCGCGCCGCGGCCCGCGCCAGCCTGCAGGCCCGCCTGCTGCGTCGTGAGCTGTCGGCGATTTCCAGGCTCAACCTGCCGGTGCTGCTGATCCTCAAGCATGGCCGCTGCGCGGTCCTGCGCCGCTGGGGCGATGACGGCCAGGCGCTGATCCTGCCCAGCGAAGCCGAAGGCGGCGAGCAGTGGGTCAGCCAGGCGGAGCTGAACGATGACTACAGTGGCCAGGCGCTGTTCGCCCGGCCACGCCACGAACTGGAAGAACTGCGCAATTCCCTGGTGCCGCGGGTCGAAGCCTGGTTCCGCGACACCCTGAAACTCTCGCGCTGGCTGTACAGCGACGCGATCCTCGCCAGCCTGCTGATCAACCTGCTGGGGTTGATGGTGCCGCTGTTCGTCATGCAGACCTACGACCGCGTGGTGCCCAACCAGGCCACCTCGACCCTCTGGGTGCTGGCCATCGGCCTGTTGATCGGCACCGGCTTCGAGCTGGTGCTGCGGGTGGTGCGCGCCCATCTGCTGGACAGCGCCGGCAAGCGCACCGACGTGATCCTCTCCGCCACCCTGTTCGAGCGCATCACCGGCATGGCGATGAAAGCCAAGCCGGCGACCATCGGCGGCTTCGCCCAGAGCATCCATGACTTCCAGGGCCTGCGCGAGTTTCTCACCGCCGTGACCCTGACCAGCCTGATCGATCTGCCCTTCGCCGTGCTGATGCTGCTGGTGATCGGCCTGCTCGGCGGCTGGCTGGTGGTGATCCCGCTGCTGGCGTTTCCCCTGACCATCGTCTTCGCCATGCTGATCCAGGCCCGCCTGCGCGACACCGTGCAAAAGAGCCTGAGCCTGGGCGCCGAACGCCAGGCGCTGCTGATCGAGACCCTCGGCGGCCTGGAAACCCTCAAGGCCTGCAGCGCCGAAAGCGAACGCCAGCACAAATGGGAAAGCACCCACGGCGCCCTCACCCGCCTCGACAGCCACGCGCGCAATCTCTCGGCCCTGGCCACCAACGGCACCCTGTTCATCCAGCAGTTCTGCGGCATGGCGACCATAGTCGCCGGGGTCTACAGCATCATCGCCGGCAACCTCAGCGTCGGCGCGCTGGTGGCCACCTACATGCTCGGCAGCCGGGTCCTGGCGCCGCTGGGGCAGATCGCCGGGCTGATCACCCGCTACCAGCAGGCGCAACTGACCATGCGCAGCACCGACGCCCTGATGGCCCTGCCCCAGGAACGCGATGCCCGCCAGCGCCCCCTGGAGCGCACGCAACTGCAAGGCGCGCTGGCGCTCAATCAGGTGACCTTCCGGTATCAGGGGCAGAATGCCGCGGCCCTGAGCAATATCAGCTTCAGCATGCAGCCCGGCGAACGCATCGGCATCATCGGCCGCAGCGGCTCCGGCAAGAGCACCCTGGGGCGCCTGGTCATGGGTTTCTATGCCCCCGAGGAAGGCCAGTTGCTGCTGGACGGCCTGGACCTGCGCCAACTGGACGTGGCCGACCTGCGCCAGCAGATCGGCTATGTCGCCCACGACCTGCCGCTGCTGGCCGGCAGCCTGCGCGACAACCTGACCCTCGGCGCCCGCTACATCAGCGATGCGCGCATGCTCGAGGTCGCCGAGCTGACCGGAGTCACCGAGCTGGCCCGCCAGCATCCCCAGGGCTTCGACCGGCCGGTGGGCGAGCGTGGCCAGTTGCTGTCCGGCGGCCAGCGCCAGGCCGTGCTGCTGGCCCGGGCGCTACTGCTGGACCCGCCGATCATGCTCCTGGACGAACCCACCAGCGCCATGGACAACAGCAGCGAAGACGCCCTGCGCCAGCGCCTGCACGCCTGGGTGCAAGGCAAGACCCTGCTGCTGGTGACCCACCGCACCTCGATGCTTAGCCTGGTGGACCGGCTGGTGGTCCTGGACAACGGGCGGATCGTCGCCGACGGGCCGAAAGAAGCGGTCATCGATGCACTGCGCAAGGGCCGTGTCGGCTCTGCGGCGGTCTAGGAGTCGCCCCATGCCTGCCTCATCGCAATCACGCGGCTACTTCGCCAGCCTGCGCAAAAGCGCGGAAAGCGAGTTCATGCCCGAAACCGCCGGCGCCTCGCTGCAGGATTCGCCCCGCGGCTCGCGCATCGTCGTCTGGCTGACCACCGGGCTGCTCATCAGCGCCCTGCTCTGGGCCAAGTTCGCGGTGCTTCAGGAAGTCACCACCGGCGAAGGCAAGGCCATCCCGTCGAGCAAGGTGCAGGTGGTGCAGAACCTGGAAGGCGGCATCGTCACCGAGATCTTCGTGCGCGAAGGGCAGATGGTGAACAAGGGCGACACCCTGCTGCGCCTGGACGACACGCGTTTCCTGTCGAACAAGGGCGAAAGCGAGGCCGACCGCTATGCCTTGATGGCCCAGGTCGAACGCCTGTCCGCCGAAGCCGAAGGCCGGCCGTTCAAGCCGTCCGACGAAGTGGTGGCCAAGGCGCCCCAGGTGGCGGAGGACGAACGCTCGCTGTACGAACAGCGCCAGCGCCGCCTGGCCAGCGAACAGCGGACCCTGAGCGAACAGCTGCGGCAAAAGACTCAGGAACTGGCGGAATTCCGTTCGAAACAGGGGCAATTCAGTTCCAGCCTGGCCCTGCTCAACCAGGAAATGAACATGTCGGCGCCGCTGGTGAGTACCGGCGCGGTGTCACCGGTGGAGATCCTGCGTCTCAAACGCAGCGCGGTGGAAATCCGCGGCTCGCTGAATGCCACGACCCTGGCCATTCCCCGGGCGGAATCGGCGATCAACGAAATCAGGAGCAAGATCGACGAGTCCGAACAGGGCTTCCGTTCCGATGCCGCCAAGGAACTCAACGAGAAACGCACCGACCTGTCGAAAATCACCGCCTCGAGCATCGCCATCGACGACCGGGTGACCCGCACCACCGTGACTTCGCCGGTGCACGGGGTGATCAAGCAGCTCAAGGTCAACACCATCGGCGGCGTGGTCCAGCCGGGCAGCGACATGCTGGAAATCGTGCCGCTGGAGGACAACCTGCTGATCGAGGCCAAGGTGCGGCCACAGGACGTGGCCTTCCTCCATCCCGGGCAGAAAGCCATGGTCAAGTTCAGCGCCTACGACTACACCATCTACGGTGGCCTGAGCGCCAGGCTGGAACTGATCGGCGCCGACACCATCGCCGACGACAAGGGCAACAGCTTCTACCTGATCCAGGTGCGCACCGACAAGAACCACCTGGGCGGCGACCTCAAGCCGCTGCTGATCATCCCCGGCATGGTCGCCACGGTAGACATCATCACCGGCGAGAAAAGCGTGCTCGACTACCTGCTCAAGCCGGTGCTCAAGGCGCGGACCGAGGCGATGCGCGAGCGCTGATACACATCCCCCTGTAGCCGCTGCCGCAGGCTGCGCTGGGGCGCGCAGCAGCCCCTGGGCCTGACACCGCGTACCTCCTGAAAAACCACGCCGCCTGGATCGGCGCCCGCTTCGCGGTCGATCGCAGCCTGCGGCAGCGGCTACAGGTCTTTCGCCTGCCATTGCTTACGTTGCAAGGATCCTCGTCCATCGCCGCAATCTGTCCGTCGATCAAGGATGCGCAAACGTTGCCATCTCCCTGTAGCCGCTGCCGCAGGCTGCGCCGGGTCGCGCAGCGGCCCCTGGGCCTGACACCGCGTATCTCCTGAAAAACCACGCCGCCTGGATCGGCGCCCGCTTCGCGGTCGATCGCAGCCTGCGGCAGCGGCTACAGGTCTTTCGCCTGCCATTGCCTACGTTGCAAGGCTCCTCCCCCATCGCCGCAATCCGCCCATCGATCAAAGATACGCAAACGCTGCCACCTCCCTGTAGCCGCTGCCGCAGGCTGCGCCGGGGCGCGCAGCGACCCCTGGGCCTGACACCGCGTACCTCCTGAAAAACCACGCCGCCTGGATCGGCGCCCGCTTCGCGGTCGATCGCAGCCTGTGCGGCAGCGGCTACAGGTCTTTTGTCTGTTGGTGGTTACGTTGGTAGGTGTCTTCGCCCATTGCCGCGATCTGTCCGTCGATCAAGGCTTCGAAGGGCTTCAGCAAGGGCGCGAACGTGGCCGGTGCCTCCAGGACCTGCAGGGCCTGGACGATGGCCTCGATGGTCGACAGGGCCCCCGGCCCGGGCGCCTTGCGCAGCCGGTAACGGGACACCGCGCCTGCGGCCAGGGTCACTCGCGGCAACGCGGCCAGCAGCGGATTGAGGTGCAGCAACTTGCGCGCCTTGCGCCAGGTGCCGTCGGGCACCACCAGCAGCAAGGGCTGCTCGTCCGGCACGCTGGAATAGGCCTGCAGCGGCTGCGCGTCCTCCGCCGGGAACAGCAGGCGCGCCTGATACCCGGGACAGTTCAACAGCTTCGGCAGATCGGCAAACACCTCGCCGACGATCAACTCGGCATTGTTCAACCCCAGCGCCGCCAGCCGCGCAGTGTTCAGCGCGTGGTTCACTTCGCTGGGATGCTGCAACAGGAGTATCCGGGTGCGGCTGTCCAGCCGTGGAATCAGCGGGCACAGGCAATGGGTTTTCGGGCGCAGGCAACGCGGGCATTGAATTCTCGACATGGACGCCTCCTCAGGCCTGATTGAGCTGCGCCTTGAGCAGGTCACGGAACGTCTGGATCAACGGTTCGCGGCTGCGCCCACGGCGCACGATCATCGAAAACGGCGCCTGATAGCCGAAGGTCGCCGGCAGCAGCACGCGCAAATCGCCCTTGTCGGCCCAGGCCTGGGCGTAATGCTCCGGCAGGTAGCCGATATAGGCACCGGACAGCACCAGGATCAGCTGCGCCTCCATGCTCTCCACCGTCGCCGCGCTGTGCTTGAAGCCGTGGCGCGCCAGCTCGGCCTGGCTCCAGTAGCCACGGCCGACCATGCGCTGCTGGGTGATCACCTGCTCGGGGATGCGCCGCTCGTTGAACAGCGGGTGCCGACTGCTGCAATACAGCCAGTGCTGCTCGCGATACAGCGGCATGTACACCAGCCCGCTCATGCGCGTGGAGAACGCACCGATGGCCAGGTCCAGGCGGTTGTCCTGCACGCCGAGCTGCAATTCGTAGGGACTGAGTACCGACAGATGCAAATGCACCGCCGGGTGTTCCTGGCTGTAGGCGCCGATGGCTTCGGCGAACGGCAGGGCCTTGTCGCTCACCGTCGAGTCGATCACCCCCAGGTTGAGGGTGCCGCGCAGTTCGCCCTTGAGCGCCGCGGCGTACTGCTCGAAACCCTCCAGCTCGCCCAGCAGGCGCAGGGTTTCCTGATGGAACAGCTCGCCCTTGCTGGTCAGGCTGAAACCGCCGCGGCCACGGTGGCACAGGACCAGCCCCAGGGCCGACTCGAGCTGGCTCATGTAGGTGCTGATGGCCGACGTGGAGAGGTTCAGTTCGTGCTGGGCATTGGCGAACCCCTGATGCCGCACCACGCTGACGAAGATGCGCAATAGTTTCAGATCAGGTAAAGCGTTGGCCATGGGAGCTCCACAAGGAAAATCGACAACGGGGATCGGGTGTCAGGGTCATCCAGACCTCATTGGCGTTCCTTCATGAACAGCGTCGCGGCGCCGATTATGACCGCTGTGCGGCCAATCGCGGGCAAGCCTCGCTCCTGCAGAAGCACGAGCGAGGCGTGGGCGCCACCTGCTCGGCGTGAACAACGCCGCGCTCGCAGAGGCCAAAGTCTATCCTTTACGCCCAGCATTAGTTTAGAAAAATCTGAACTAAGTATTTGCCCGTAGCGATTCTTCCCGCCCACTACATTTCGCAGAATCGGCCCCACTCGGTTTCGCCGGCAGTCATCGCCGCGCCACAAACCCCATAAATAAAACAACGATGAGGCCAATCCCGTGGACAAGATTCTCCACCAACCACTGGGCGGCAACGAAATGCCGCGCTTCGGCGGCATCGCCACCATGATGCGTCTTCCCCATGTGCCGACCCCGGCCGGCCTGGATGCCGCCTTCGTCGGCGTACCGCTGGACATCGGCACCTCGCTGCGCGCCGGCACCCGCTTCGGACCCCGTGAGATCCGCGCCGAATCGGTGATGATCCGTCCGTACAACATGGCCACCGGCGCCGCGCCCTTCGACTCGCTGAACGTGGCCGACATCGGCGACGTGGCCATCAACACCTTCAACCTGCTGGACGCCGTGCGCATCATCGAAGAAGCCTACGACGGCATCCTCGAGCACAACGTGATCCCGCTGACCCTGGGCGGCGACCACACCATCACCCTGCCGATCCTGCGCGCCATCCACAAGAAACACGGCAAGGTCGGCCTGGTGCACATCGACGCCCACGCCGATGTCAACGATCACATGTTCGGCGAGAAGATCGCCCACGGCACCACCTTCCGCCGCGCCGTCGAAGAAGGCCTGCTGGACTGCGACCGCGTGGTGCAGATCGGCCTGCGCGCCCAGGGCTACACCGCCGAAGACTTCAACTGGAGCCGCAAGCAGGGCTTTCGCGTGGTGCAGGCCGAAGAGTGCTGGCACAAGTCGCTGGACCCGCTGATGGCCGAAGTACGGGCGAAGGTCGGTGACGGCCCGGTGTACCTGAGCTTCGACATCGACGGCATCGACCCGGCCTGGGCGCCAGGCACCGGCACCCCGGAAATCGGCGGCCTGACCACCATCCAGGCGATCGAGATCGTCCGTGGCTGCCAGGGCCTCGACCTGGTCGGCTGCGATCTGGTAGAAGTCTCGCCGCCGTACGACACCACCGGCAACACCTCGCTGCTGGGCGCCAACCTGCTGTACGAAATGCTCTGCGTGCTGCCGGGCGTGGCGCGTCGCTGAGGCCCGGCCATGAGCGAGCGCGAGCAGGTCCTCAAAGCCGCCGCCGAACTGGTAGCGGCCTTCGCCCGTAACGATCGCGAAGCCTACTTCGGTGCATTCAGCACCGACGCCAGCTTCGTCTTCCACACCCTCGCCCAGCCCCTGCTGTCCCGCGACGCCTACCAGGCGCTGTGGGACAGCTGGCGCCGCGAGGATGGCTTCGAGGTGCTGTCCTGCACCTCAAGCAACGCGTTTGTCAGCCTGCAGGGGGACACCGCGGTATTCATTCATAACGTCGCCACCGAGCTGCGCATGCAAGGGGAGCAACACTTCAGCCAGGAGCGCGAGACCATTGTTTTTTGCAAACAAGGGTCCGGCACACAACAACAAGGCCTATGGCTGGCCTGCCACGAACATTTGTCCGCAATGCCGGAAGGGCTGCCACCCCCTTAGCCAGACAGGTGACGCTCACAAACAATGAGCGCGCCTTTGTGATCGGAGCAGATCATGAATAACAACAACAAAGAAAAAAGCCTTAGCAGCATCGAAACAAACGGGGTCGAACAGATCCCCGACCATGAACGCGACGCCCGGCCCAGCGACCTGTTTCGCCTGATCTTCGGTGGCGCCAATACCTTTGCCACCGCCGTGCTCGGCAGTTTCCCGGTGCTGTTCGGCCTGTCCTTCCAGGCGGGTGTCTGGGCGATCGTGCTGGGGGTGATCCTGGGGGCATTGATCCTCGCGCCGATGGGTCTGTTCGGGCCGATCAACGGCACCAACAACGCCGTCTCTTCCGGTGCGCATTTCGGCGTGCACGGGCGGATCGTCGGCTCGTTCCTGTCGTTGCTGACCGCCATCGCCTTCTTCTCCCTCTCCGTATGGAGTTCGGGGGACGCCCTGGTGGGCGGCGCCAAGCGCCTGGTCGACCTGCCGGAAACCGACCTGACCCTGGGCCTGGCCTACGGCCTGTTCGCGATCCTGGTACTGACGGTGTGCATCTACGGCTTCCGCTTCATGCTGTGGGTCAACCGCATTGCCGTCTGGGCGGCGAGCCTGCTGTTCCTGCTGGGGATCTTCGCCTTCGCGCCGGCCTTCGACAGCCAGTTCGCCGGGACCGTGGCCCTCGGCCAGGCGGGTTTCTGGGCGGCCTTCATCGGTGCCGCGCTGGTGGCCATGAGCAACCCGATTTCCTTCGGCGCGTTCCTCGGCGACTGGTCGCGCTACATCCCCCGCGAAACGCCGAAAGGCCGGATCATGCTGGCGGTGATCGCCGCGCAGATCGCCACCCTGATTCCCTTCCTGTTCGGCCTGGCCACCGCCACCATCGTGGCGATCAAGGCGCCCGACTACATCGCCGCCAACAACTACGTCGGCGGCCTGCTGGCGGTCTCGCCGAGCTGGTTCTTCCTGCCGGTGTGCCTGATCGCGGTGATCGGCGGCATGTCCACCGGCACCACCTCGCTGTATGGCACCGGCCTGGACATGTCCAGCGTGTTCCCGCGGGTGCTGTCGCGGGTCAAGGCGACCTTGCTGATCGGCGTGCTGTCGATCGCCTTCATCTTCATCGGGCGCTTCGCCGCCAACCTGGTGCAGAGCGTGTCGACCTTCGCCGTGCTGATCATCACCTGCACCACCCCGTGGATGGTGATCATGCTGATCGGCCTGCTGGTGCGTCGCGGCTTCTACTGCCCGGACGACCTGCAAGTCTTCACCCGTGGCGAGCACGGTGGCCGCTACTGGTTCCAGCACGGCTGGAACTGGCGTGGCCTGGGGGCCTGGATCCCCAGCGCGCTGGTCGGCCTGTGCTTCGTCAACCTGCCCGGGCAGTTCGTCGGTCCGCTGGGCAACCTGGCCAACGGCATCGATATCAGCCTGCCGGTGACCCTGGGCCTGGCCTCGCTGGTGTACCTGGCCCTGCTCAACCTGTTCCCGGAGCCGGCCGCGGTCTACGGCCCCAACGATCCACGCAGCAAGAGCACGGATTCGCTCGGTAAACCGGTCATGCGCGAAACCGCCTGACTCATGCATGACCTGTAGCGGCAGGCTCGCCCGCGATCACGCCCCACACGACGGATCCAGCCCCCCGTCGCCTTGATCGCAGCAAGCCTCGCATCTACAGCAAGCCACTATAAGAAAGACAATCGGAGACACGCCATCATGGCTTTAGATCTATTCGTCGTACTCATCTACGCCGCCGGCATGCTGGTGCTCGGCTACTACGGCATGCGCAAGGCCAAGACCCACGAGGACTACCTGGTAGCCGGCCGCAACCTGGGCCCGACCCTGTACATGGGCACCATGGCCGCCACCGTGCTGGGCGGTGCCTCCACCGTCGGCACCGTGCGCCTGGGCTATGTCCACGGCATCTCCGGCTTCTGGCTGTGCGCGGCGCTGGGCCTGGGCATCATCGCCCTCAACCTGCTGCTGGCCAAACCGCTGCTCAAGCTGCGGATCTTCACCGTTACCCAGGTCCTGGAAAAACGCTACAACCCGATGGCCCGCCAGGCCAGCGCGGTGATCATGCTGGCCTATGCGCTGATGATCGGCGTGACCTCGATCCTCGCCATCGGCACCGTGCTGCAAGTGCTGTTCGGCCTGCCGTTCTGGATTTCGGTGCTGCTGGGCGGCGGCGTGGTGGTGATCTATTCGGCGATCGGCGGCATGTGGTCGTTGACCCTGACCGACATCGTCCAGTTCGTGATCAAGACCGTCGGCCTGATGTTCATCCTGCTGCCGATCTGCCTGTACCGCGTCGGCGGCTGGGATGAGCTGGTGGCCAAGCTGCCGGCGTCCAGCTTCAGCTTCACCGCCATCGGCTGGGACACCATCGTCACCTACTTCATGATCTACTTCTTCGGCATCCTGATCGGCCAGGACATCTGGCAACGGGTGTTCACCGCCAAGACCGAAAAAGTCGCGCAATACGCAGGCACCGTCGCCGGTTTCTACTGCATCCTCTACGGTCTGGCCTGCGCCCTGATCGGCATGGCCGCGCATGTCTTGCTGCCGGACCTGGACAACGTCAACAACGCCTTCGCCGCCATCGTCAAGGCCTCCCTGCCGGACGGCATCCGTGGCCTGGTGATCGCCGCGGCGCTGGCCGCCATGATGTCCACCGCCAGCGCCGGCCTGCTGGCCGCCTCCACCACCCTGACCGAAGACCTGCTGCCCAAGCTGCGTGGCGGCAAGCAGTCGAGCCTGGGGATCAACCGTCTGTTCACCCTGCTGACCGGCATCGTGGTCCTGGGCATCGCCCTGGTGGTCAACGACGTAATCAGCGCCCTGACCCTGGCCTATAACCTGCTGGTGGGCGGCATGCTGATCCCGCTGATCGGGGCGATCTTCTGGAAACGCGCGACCACCGCCGGCGCCATCGCCAGCATGGGCCTGGGTTTCCTCACCGCGCTGGCGTTCATGTTCAAGGACGGCCTGGATGCCAACACCCCGATCTACTACAGCCTGGCTGTCGGCCTGATCAGCTTCGTGGTGGTGAGCCTGTTGTCTCGTCGCCCGGCAACCCTGGCCAACGCGATCTAACCTCAGGTCAGACGCCGTACATTTTTCTTCGGCGGGTGCAGCGTCGGTGGCTGCACCCGTTTTTTTTCGCCTGGAGGAAAGCCGATGAAGATTGTCAGCCGCGACCGCTGGTTCGAAGTCAGAAGCCTGAGCGACGGGATTCGGCTGATCCACGAGCCCTATATCCGGCCGTTCTATCGCTGCAACCTGTGGCATATCCAGGGTCGCGACAGGGACCTGCTGCTGGACAGCGGCTCCGGCCTGGTCAGCTTGCGCGAACAGTTGCCCTGGCTCACCGAACGGCCCTTGCTGGCGGTGGCCAGCCATTGCCATTTCGACCATATCGCCGGGCATCACGAATTCCCTGAACGCCTGGTGCACCCGGCCGAGGCGCAGATTCTCGCCGCGCCCGACGGGGCCAATACCTTGTCGGCCGCCTTCGTTGGCGATGCGATGTTCGAGGCCCACCCGGATTGCCCGCTGTGCTACGCCGAATATCGGGTCAAGGCCGCCCCGGCGACGCGCCTGATCGAGGAAGGCGACGTGCTCGACCTGGGCAACCGTAGCCTCCAGGTGCTGCATACGCCCGGCCATTCCCCCGGGGGTATCAGCCTCTGGGAAGCCGTCAGCGGCACCCTGTTCAGCGGCGACATCATCTACGACGGTCCACTGATCGAAGACGCCTACCACTCCAATCTGGAGGACTACGCCGCCAGCCTGAGACGCCTGTACGAGCTGCCGGTGCGGACTGTGCATGGCGGCCATTTCGGCAGTTTTTCGGGAACGCAGCTGCGCAGGATGATCGAGGATTGGATCCGCCGGCACCCATGAAGCTGTGCTGTACTGCACACAATCGCGCCATCTTCAAAGACCATGCGCAGGCCCCTGGCGAAAAGAGCCAAGATGAAAAGAGCCGAAGTCCGACAAGCCGTGCATGACTTCATCAGCCGCCTGCTCGATGGCAACGACGGATTTGCCGACGATGTGAGCCTGCAGGAGCTGGGGTTGGACAAGCAGGATATCGAGGACCTGATCTTCCACCTGGAAGATCAGTTTGGACTGACCGCCTTCACCCACGAAGAAGACCAGATGCTCAAGGCGGCGAACAGCGCCAATGACTTGAGCCGGTTTCTGCTGAAGATTTCACGGCACTGAGGACTCCATGGCACCAAGCACCATGGGCGGGTTGCGAGTGGACGGGTTTGGATCAGAAGGCGGCAACCGTTCGCGAGTGAACCTGCCCTCGCGCGGCTGAAAAGTGACGGGAGCAGGCTGGATGCCTGCCCCATTCCCGAGCCGATGGTTAGCGGCGGCGCTGTTGCCGACGCCGTTGTTCGTCGTCTGTACGGATTGGCACCGGCTGCAATGGCGGCTCGATCAGCCCCAGTGCGACCCCGAGGTCGTGAAGCCAGTTTTGCAGTTTCTCTTTCATAGTGCCCCCCTTAAGGGTCGTGCCCGGCGGCTGGGTTCTGAAGCCGCTTAGCTCTGATAATAGCGCTAACTTTCGCCCAGTGCTCCCCCCGGATAGCAATGATCTGTTACCGGATTAATCCGAATCAGCCAGCCCGTTTCAGGCCCCCGTCCGCAGCGCTGCCCGTTGATCGGCCTGCCGCTAGCGGGTGTCTTGCCGTCGAAGCAACAACCGCTGGCCCGGGAATGCCACGCCACTGCCTGAGCCTGGGGTTACAACAGGTTGCGAATCCGCCTGCGCAGCCACTGTTCGGCGCTGACGAAGGTGATGCCCAGCAACACCAGCACCGCGCCGATGACGAAATTGAGGCTCAGGGGTTCGCCCAGCAACAGCACCCCGAAGGTGACACCGAACAGCGGCGTCATGAAGGAAAACACCGCCAGGTTGGCGGCCAGGTAACGGCGCAGCAACCAGAACCAGGTCAGGTAACTGAAAAAGGACACCACCAATCCCTGGAACAGCACGCTGGCCACCGCCACCGGGGTCAGGCTGATATGGGTGGCCTGGCCGCTCAGCGCAGCGATCAGCAGCAGGCCGACAAAACCGACGATCAGCTGATAGAACAGGGTCAGGGTCGCTGGCGCCTCGGACAAGCGCGACGCGCGCACCACCACCGTGGTCGCGCCCCAGGCCAGGCCGGCCAGCACGCCCAGGGCGTCGCCAAGCAGCATGCGCGTGTCCAGGTTATCCAGCGAAATGCCGCCGGCGAAGGCCACGCCAATGCCGATGAACGCCAGCAGAATCCCCAGCCACTGCAAGGGCCTGAGGCGCTCGCTGGGCAGCAGCCAGTTCACCCCCAGCGCAGTGAAGATCGGCGCGGTATAGAGAAACACCGACATGTGCGCCGCGCTGGTGAGCTTGAGCCCTTCGGCAATAAACAGGAACTCCAGGCCGAACAGGCTGCCGGCCAGCAAACCGCCGCGCCAGGTACTGCCGATCTGCGACCAGCCGCCCTTCCAGCACATCAGCAAGGCCACCAGCAGCGCCGAAATGCCCGAACGCGCGGCCGCCTGCATCACCGGCGCGATATCCGCCGCGGCCCACTTGATCATCACCTGCTGCACGCCCCAGATCAGGCACAGCCCCAACATCACTTGCAGTGCAAAACCGTCGGCGCTGCGCCGCTCGATGCTCACCGCAGCCCCTCGGGCAGATTCATAGACATGGCAGTTACTCGACAGAAACGACAAAGCCCCGGAACCGGTCCGGGGCGAAGAATGAATATGCTGTCGATTATCAACCAAACGGACAGAAAAAGACGCCTGGAAAAAGACCTTTATCCTGATCGTCAGCTCGAGGCCGTTGGACTCAACCTCAGGGATGGCGAGGCCTCACGGCGCGCGAGGAGGAAAAACAGCGCGCCACCGAGGAAGCACCCGGTGAACCAGGCGAAGTTGGCCATCGGCTGCAAGGCTGGCGTGAAGGTGATCGCCACGCCCACCAGGGTCGCCGGCACCAGCGCCTTGACCGCGGTCCAGTTGACGCCGCCGCTGTAGTAATAACGCCCGTCCGGGCCGTCGTTGAACAGCGCGTCGACATCGATCTGCTGCTTTTTGATCAGGTAGTAGTCCACCAGCAGAATGCCGAACAGCGGGCCGATAAAGGCGGCCAGCACGTCTAGGGTGTAGTGGATCACCTGGGGGTTGTTGAACAGGTTCCAGGGGGTGATGAAGATCGACGCCAGGGCCGCGATCATGCCGCCGGTGCGCCAGCTGATCCGGCTCGGGGCGACGTTGGCGAAGTCGAAGGCCGGCGAGACGAAGTTGGCGACAATGTTGATGCCGACAGTGGCGGTGACAAAGGCGAAGGCGCCGAGCAACACCGCGACGTCGTTGTCGATACGCGCCACGGTGGCGATCGGGTCATGGAGCATTTCACCGAACACCGGCAGGGTGCCGGAGACGATGACCACGGTCACCAGGGAGAACGCCAGGAAGTTCACCGGCAACCCCCAGAAGTTGCCACGTCGTACATCCTGCATGCTGCGGCAGTAGCGGCTGAAATCGCCGAAGTTCAGGGTCGGGCCGGAGAAGTAGGACACCACCAGCGCCGTGGCGACGATCACCTGGCCGAATGCCTGCCAGCCCGACAGCGACTTCTCCCCCAGGGTGAAGCTGATGTTGCTCCAGCCGGCCTTCCAGACGATCCAGCCAGCGAGGAGGAACATCACCGCGTAGACCACCGGCCCCGCCCAGTCGATAAAGCGCCGGATCGACTCCATGCCGGCCCAGAACACCAGGGCCTGGACCAGCCACAGCGCCAGGAAACCGAACCAGCCCAGGTAGGACAGCCCGGCAAAATGCGGCTCGGCATAGGCCGCCATGGCCGGGAAAAAGCGCAGCACCACGATGATCAGGGCGCTGGACGCCAGGTAGGTCTGGATCCCGTACCAGGCCACCGCGATCAGGCCGCGAATCACCGCCGGGATATTCGCCCCGAACACGCCGAACGCCAGTCGGCAGATCACCGGGTACGGCACCGCCGCCTGCTGGCTGGGCCTGGCCACCAGGTTGGCGATCAGTTGCACGATGCAGATCCCCGCCAACAGGGCCACCAGCACTTGCCAGCTGGCCAGCCCGAGGGCGAACAGGCTGGCGGCGAATACATAACCGCCGACGCTGTGCACGTCGCTCATCCAGAAGGCGAAGATGTTGTACCAGTTCCACTTCTGCGGCAGCGGCCCCAGGTCCTGGTTGTACAAGCGCGGGCTGTAGCCCTTCGGTAGTTGCTCGGTCATTGCAAGGCTCCTTGTTGGACAGGCTCTGCCCCCGCGATTGACCTTGCGACCACACTGCGTACGGGAGCTAGCATGACTTGTATACGAAGTGCTACGCAGAATGCGTGCCATACCGAAAAAAACTGTAGGCGAACGGCGCGGATCGCTTGTCCATCAAGGGCTGGGCCTTGGCTACACAACGATGATCAGCAGGCGGGATCAGCAGCAGGCATGCCCACTGGCTGTGCACGACTGCCTGATATCAGTGCATCAGGAATGGCTGAAAACTGTATACATCGACAACAATCGAAGACGCCGACTCTGACGTCCCTCAACGCAGCCAGAAAAAAAGGCAATAAAAAACCGCTGCCGGTTCCGGCAGCGGTTTTTTCGGACAGTCCAGCGGGTCGTTAGCGCCGCCGAAGGGTTCTTCGACCGCAACTACGCCAGGGAGGAACGAATCAGGTCAGTTCAATGCGATCGGCATGAATAACGATCTGGCCATTCTTGTACAAGGCACCGATGGCCTTCTTGAAGTTGCCCTTGCTGACGCCGAACAGGCCACTGATCACCGTTGGATCGCTCTTGTCGCTGACCGGCAAGGTGCCATTGTTTTCCCGCAACTTGGCAAGGATCTTCGCGTTCAGGCTGCTGGCCAGTTCTTCGCCCACCGGTTGCAGGCTGAGGCTGATCTTGCCGTCGGCGCGGATTTCTTTGATGAAGCCCTTTTCCTGTTTGCCCGGACGCAGGAACTTGAACACTTCGTTCTTGTGGATCAGGCCCCAGTGCTTGTTGTTGATGATTGCCTTGAAGCCCATGTCGGTGCTCTCGGCCACCAGCAGATCGACTTCCTGGCCGACCTTGTAGGTCACCGGAGCCTTGTCCAAGTAGCGGTCCAGGCGGGCCGTGGCGGTGATGCGACGGGTGTGCTTGTCGAGGTAGACGTGCACCACGCAATACTCGCCGGCGGTCAGCTGGCGCTTTTCCTCGGAGTACGGCAGCAGCAGGTCCTTGGGCAGGCCCCAGTCGAGGAACACACCGATACTGTTAACTTCCACGACTTTAAGACTGGCGAATTCACCGACTTGAACTTTTGGTTTTTCGGTAGTTGCAATTAACTTGTCGGCGCTATCCAGATAAACAAAAACATTCAACCAGTCTTCATCTTCACTGGGAATATCCTTGGGAATATAACGATTGGGCAGCAATATTTCGCCATCCGCCCCGCCGTCCAGATATAAACCGAAGTTAGTGTGTTTAACCACTTGCAAACTGTTGTAGCGCCCGACTAAAGCCATTTCCAATACCCTCATTGCGTGGGCGGCATTCTACCCGGTTTTCCGCTCCTGGTTGGCCCGCGTCGCCGGATAGCAGCGGATATTTTCCTGAATGCCTTGATTTTTCTGGCTTTGCGCCAGCAACCGGTTCCGCCCGTCAGGCCAGCCGGCAGCGACTTTTGCCTCAGCGCCGCCGAGCAAGCCGCTCTTTGTGCCATTGTCTTTATTTAAAACAGCAGCTTATGGGGATATTCCCGAGATCAACTTAGGATTATTCGGGAGTTTTCCACTGTTATTTCAGGAGGATATTTACCAAGCAATTGTCAAGCATTTCATGTATGATGGCTGGCCAAATTAATTTTCTGAAGGTTAATGGCCGCCATGCGTGTAAAAGCATCCAACAGCAAAGCAAAGCCAGCTCCAGCCGTTGAAACCAGCGAATCGATCAACGATCAGATTGCTGCTTTCCTGAAATCCGGCGGCGAGATCCAGCAAATTGCCAAAGGCGTCAGCGGCCAGACTTTCGGCCCGTCCAAGCAGATCAGCCTGGGCAAGAAGTAATCCCCCGCAATACCTCCTGGTCCCTATGCGCTTTGAGCCTCAAAGCGCTAGGACTAGAGTTCTGACTTCTCCTCTCCCGTAAAAATCGACGAACGGCCCTCATCCCCGAGGTTTCGCCGGTATCCTTTTCACACGTCTAGATCGAGCATTCCAGTAGGTTCCGCGGTTCCTGCTCCTCGCGTTTCATGGAGTGAAGCATGCTCAAACCCTCTCATGTGCTGCTTGCCAGCCTTCTCGCCAGCCCCTTGGCCCACGGGCAGATCTTCCAGCGCGAACTGGGGGACTTCGACCTCAAGCTCAGCAGCACCCCGAGCCGCAGCATGGCCCAGGGCCTGGTCAAACCCTCGGCCACCGGCTCGTTCCATGGTGGCCTGGACCTGACCCATGACAGCGGCTGGTACATCGGCCAGTGGTCGCCGAGCATGGGCCTGGGCGAGAGCGACCTGGAAGTGGACTCCTACCTGGGCTTCAAGCGCCCCTTCGATCAGACCCTGGGTTATGAGGTGGGGATGATCCAGTACAACTACCCGCAACTGGCCCCACAGGACAGCCAGGAGTTCTATGGCGGCCTGACGCTGCTGGGCAGCCGCTTCGGCGCCGCGTTCAGCCAGGAATCGGACAAGCGCAACAGCACCCTGTTCGCCGACCTGGGCGGCAACCAGCCCTTCGGCATTGGCGTCAGCATCAAGTACACCACTCATCAGCTGGGCAACCCGGTTTCGGTGAGCAGCGGCTACGTCAGCAGCTTCAACGACTGGTCGATCAAATTCTCCCGCCCCTGGATGGGCATCGACCTGAAACTGATCTACAGCGACTCCAACCTCAACGGCAGCGATTGTTCGGCCTATTCTGGACATAACGCGCAATGCGACGGTCTGCTCACCTTCAAGGCCGAGCATTCGTTCTATTGAGCGGCTGAACTGCTGGAAGCTTTCCGGGTTCAGATAAGAAACCCATGCTTACAAACCCAGGCCTTCGCAAGGACTTGCCATGTCGCGCCGGCTGCAACACCTCACCCTGCTACTGCTGTTGAGTCTGGTGCTGACCTCCTGCAATCGGGTCGGCCTGGCTTACCGCAACCTCGATGTGATCATTCCCTGGACGCTCAATGACTACCTGGAAATGAACCGCGAGCAGAAAACCTGGTTCAACGAGCGCCTCAAGGAACACCTGAGCTGGCACTGCAGCACGCAATTGCCCGGCTACCTGGACTACCTGGACCGTCTGCAGCAGATGGTCGCACGCAATCAGGTCAACGATGCCGAGCTGCAAGAGCTCACCCGCGGAGCCAAGCAGGCCATTGCCCAGACCGCCCGCGCGATCGCGCCTTCGGCCATCGAGTTGCTGCGGGGCCTGGACGACCGACAGGTCGCGGAAATGAAGGCGGCCTTCGCCAAGGACATGCGCCAACGTCGCAGCAAATACCTCAAGCCACCACTGGAGCAACAGATCAGGCTGCGTGCCGAACGAATGGACAAGCGCCTGACTACCTGGCTCGGCCCCCTCACTCCCGAGCAGGCCCAGCGGGTGACGGACTGGTCAACGTCCCTCGGCGAACAGAACCAGCTCTGGCTCGCCAATCGGGCCAACTGGCAGGCGCAGTTCAGCGCCGCGCTGGAGCAACGCCAGAAAAGCGACTTCGACAGACGCATCGAGCGCCTGCTGGTGGATCGCGAAAGCTTCTGGACACCGGCTTATCGCCAGGCCTACGCCAACAGCGAACAGGCGGCGCGCAGCCTGCTGGTGGACGTGATGGCCAAAAGCACGCCAGCCCAGCGCGAGCATCTGCGCAACAAGCTGCAGAACGTGCGCAATGA
This sequence comes from Pseudomonas sp. NFACC41-3, assembly GCF_900109505.1. Lineage (NCBI taxonomy): Bacteria > Pseudomonadati > Pseudomonadota > Gammaproteobacteria > Pseudomonadales > Pseudomonadaceae > Pseudomonas > Pseudomonas sp. NFACC41-3. The sequence continues at coordinate 38,304 of NZ_FOAE01000001.1, read as the reverse complement.
GTTCGAAGCGTTGAAATGCATGAAGACGCTACGCCAGGAGTAACACTGGCGCGCGTCTTGCGCCAACGCGCTCGCTGCTGCAAGGCATATTCCCCGCAGCAGCGAACTTGCTCGCGATGTTCGTGATACGCGTCAGGCAATCTGCGCCTTGCTCGCCAACTCATCGAACACCGTCGGTTCCAACGCATCGGCCTGTTCGTCCAGCACCTGGCGCGGGTGATCGTTGCCCGGAATGCAGCTGTCGATCATGCACAGCAGGCTGGAACCGCGCGGCGTCAGCCTGAAGTTCTCGCCATTGCCGCCTTCCTCCTCGGGACGCGGCTCGATGAAACCCCGGTCCAGCAACAGTTTTTCGTACTCGGCGGCGGTGCTTTTCAGCTCATCCAGATTGCCCGTGGATTCACCCTCGGCCGCCTTGGCCGCGGCATGCTGCTCGGCATAGGGTCGCGGCGTGAAGCTGTGGCCCGCGCCGTTCTGTACTTCATGCAGCAATCGTTCGATCAGATCCCAGTTATAAGTCGCCATCCTGTTCTGCCTCCATTCATGAAAGAGAGATGCCTGTACCCAGGTTGTGACAGGCGCCACCTATGGCCGTTCAGCAGCATCGAGCAGGCGGGCGACCGTTGGGCGGAACCGTCCGGCAGCTGTCGATTTGCCCGTGGGCGAAACGACTAGCCTGTGTAGGCACTGTCGCCGCGCCACCTTTGCCGCAGGAGAAGACGTCATGCACCTCAACGATCATCCGGTCGTATCCCGGGAACAATGGATACAGGCCCGCAAGCAGCACCTGATTCACGAAAAGGCATTCACCCGCCAACGCGACCAGCTCAGCGCCGAGCGGCGTGCCCTGCCCTGGGTGAAAATCGACAAGCCCTACCGCTTCCAGGGGCCCCATGGCGAACTGAGCCTGGCCGACCTGTTCGGCGACCGCAGCCAGCTGGTGGTCTACCACTTCATGTTCGCCGAAGGCTGGGACGAAGGGTGCCCGGGCTGCTCCTTCCTCTCCGATCATATTGACGGCGCCAACCAGCACCTGGCCCACCACGACATCGCGCTGGTGGCGGTGTCCCACGCGCCCTTCGCCGAGTTCCAGGCGTTCAAGCGGCGCATGGGCTGGAAATTCGACTGGGTTTCGTCCGCCGGCTGTGATTTCAACTACGACTTCGGGGTCTGCGCCCGGGCCGACGAGGTCGCCGCCGGCACCGCCACCTACAACTACGAAAAAACCGACGGCGCCGAAGAAGAGCTGCCCGGCCTCAGCGTGTTCTACCGCAATGAAGCCGGTGAGATCTTCCACACCTACTCCACCTACGCCCGTGGCCTGGACCTGCTGGTGGGGGCCTACAACTACCTGGACCTGACGCCCAAGGGGCGCAACGAAGAACAGATCATGGACTGGGTCAGGCACCATGATCGTTATGACGACAAACCGGCCGCCAGTTGCTGCCATGGCGGCTCCTGAGCACCGGACCGCGATCGCGGGCCTGCAGGAGCCGGCTCGCGATCATGTTCGTCCGGCCGGCGGAAAAAAACCGCCCGGCACAAACCCGTGGCCTGCCCCCGGCTAAACTTGGCTCCATGAGCCCCGCCTATCACAGCCTCCACGAATACACCCAACGCATGAACCGGGTGCTGGAGCATATCGACCAACACCTGGACCAGCCGCTGGAGCTGGCGGAACTCGCGCAGGTCGCGCATTTTTCGCCCTTTCACTTTCATCGCCTGTTCACCGCCTGGGTCGGCGAAACCCTGGGCGACTACCTGCGCCGACGCCGCCTGGCCTGTGCCGCCTATCAGCTGGCCAGCCATCCGGAATTGAGCATTCTGGAGGTGGCGCTGGAGGTCGGTTTCAGCTCCGGCGAAGCGTTCTCCCGGGCGTTCAAGCAGCATTTCTCGGTCACCCCGAGCACCTGGCGCAGCATCGAACCCAAACGCTGGCACCGCCGCCTCAGCGACGTCCGCGAACGGCGCCTGCGGGAATTGAGCAATCCTGATCAGACGCACATCCCGGCCTTCGACGATCCTGACGCCTTCATTCACCTGAAGGAGCCTTTGATGAACGTCACCCTCAAGGAACTGCCACCGGTCCGCGTCGCCTACCTGCGTTATATCGGCCCCTACGGGCCGGGTATCGGCACCTTCTGGCGCGACACCGTCGCCCCCTGGATGGTCGAAAACGGCCTGTTGGACCGCGTGCGCTACGGCATCGGCCACGACGACCCCTACGTCACCCCACCCGAAAAATGCCGCTACGACGCCTGCGTCGAAGTCCCCGACGACTTCAAGGCCAGCGCCCCCGCCGTCGTCACCACCCTGCTCGGCGGCCTCTACGCCATCGCCCACTACCAAGGCAAAGGCCCCGACATCGCCGACGCCTGGACCGAACTGTGCCGCGACTGGCTGCCCAAGAGCGGCATGCAATTCGATGCCCGGCCAGCGTTCGAGCGTTATCCGGTGGACGCGAAATACGACATGAAGACGGGGGAATTGGAGTGTGAAATCTGTATTCCGGTGAAGGCGTTGTAAATCATACCGACAGGCGTCAGCCACCAAGGCGGTTAGGGTTCTTGTGCAACTGGCGCCCGACCACCAGCAGGGCAAGCAACAGCGCTGGAATGAGCCGGGCGGCCGCCCCCGTAAAACTCTGAACTTTTAACCTGCGCGGCCCCTCAACCTTCATAAACCCCTGCCCTGAAGCCGAGACCTGCCATGAACGCTTTAGTACGTCCGCTCGTCATCGCCACCACCCTGCTCTGCACCCTGCCCGCCTGGGCCTGCACCCTCGACGAGGCCACCGCCAAGCGTGAGCAACTGGCCCAGGAAGTGGCCAGGCTCACCGAGCAGAACCCGGCCAAGGCCAAGGAAATCAACGACGAGTTGCAGAAGATGGACCTGAGCACGGCCAGCAAGGATCTGCCGGACAAGTGCCAGTTGATCGACCAGCGCCTGAAGGAGCTGGGCGCGGCCGAGAAGAAGGCCGACAGCTGATCGCCGGCCAATAAAAAGCCCGGACGGGGTCCGGGCTTTTTCTGTTGCGCTACGGCTTATTCGGCAGCCGGTGCTGGCTTGCGGCGCTTGAGCGGCGCCATGCCGTCCTGGCTGACCAGGGCATCGCTTTTCGGTCGGTTGGCGGTCTTGCGCTTGGTCGGGGCCTTGGCCGCGGTTTTTTTCTTGTCGCCCTTGGCGTCGGTCTTTTTCTTCTTCACGCCTGCGGCCTTGCCGGACGCCTTGACCTTCTTCGGCCCGCCGTAGGTGCCTTTGACTTCCTTGATGGTGCGGCGCTCGAAGTTCTGCTTGAGGTAGCGCTCGATGCTCGACATCAGGTTCCAGTCGCCATGGCAGATCAGCGAGATGGCCAGGCCGTCGTTGCCGGCACGCCCGGTACGGCCGATGCGGTGCACGTACTCGTCGCCGCTGCGCGGCATGTCGAAGTTGATCACCAGGTCCAGGCCATCGACGTCCAGGCCGCGGGCGGCGACGTCGGTGGCGACGAGGATTTTCACCCCACCCTGCTTCAGGCGGTCGATGGCCAGCTTGCGGTCCTTCTGGTCTTTCTCACCGTGCAGGACGAACGCCTTGTACTCCTGGGCCACCAGGCGGCCGTAGATACGGTCGGCCATGGCGCGGGTGTTGGTGAAGACGATGGCCTTCTGGTAGGTCTCGTTGGCCAGCAGCCAGTTGACGATCTGCTCTTTGTGCTGGTTATGGTCGGCGGTGATGATCTGCTGACGGGTAGTGTCGTTCAGCTGGCTGACCGCGTTGAGCTGCAGGTGCTCAGGGTTGTTCAGGACCTTGGCGACCATCTCGCGCAGGCCCGAGCCGCCGGTGGTGGCGGAGAACAGCATGGTCTGCTGCCGGTTCGGGCACTCGTCCACCAGGCGCTGCACGTCGTCGGCAAAGCCCATGTCGAGCATGCGGTCGGCTTCGTCGAGGACCAGCACTTCCACTTCTTTCAAATCGAGGTTGCCGGCGTTCAGTTGCTCGATCAGGCGGCCCGGGGTGCCGATCAGGATGTCCGGCACCTTGCGCAGCATCGCGGCCTGGACCTTGAAGTCTTCGCCACCGGTGATCAGGCCGGCCTTGATGAAGGTGAACTGCGAGAAGCGTTCGACTTCCTTCAGGGTCTGCTGCGCCAGTTCGCGGGTCGGCAGCAGGATCAGGGTCTTGATGCTGACACGGATCTTCGCCGGGCCGATCAGGCGATTGAGAATCGGCAGGACGAACGCGGCGGTCTTGCCGCTGCCGGTCTGTGCCGTCACCCGCAGGTCACGCCCCTGGAGCGCGAGCGGAATGGCCGCTGCCTGCACAGGCGTTGGCTCGACAAATTTAAGCTCGGCCACGGCTTTGAGCAGGCGTTCGTGCAGGGCGAATTGGGAAAACACGGGTGCTACCTCGAAGATATGCAAAAAAACAGCTGCATAGGGTAACGGTTTCGGGCGCGAAGGCCGAGTTTCTTTCACGCAAACCACGGTAAACAATTGGTTTTTGTCAGCGATTTGTCCTTAACGGTAACTTTCAACGGCTTAAATGTTCTAATCGATCCGTCTCGTCTCATAGAGGAAGCTTCTGACCCCATGGATTTCAAACAGCTCTGGCTCAACGTTCAAGACCTCTGGGGGGCGCTCGATGAGCACCCGCTCCTGCATTCCAGCCTGGCCCTGGTCATCCTGCTGGTGGTGGCGCTGCTCGTCGGACGAGTGGCGCGCTACCTGATCCTGCACGCGGTCAAGCTGCTCGGCCGCCAGCCGTCCCTGCACTGGCTCAACGATCTGCGCCAGAACAAGGTGTTCCATCGCCTGGCGCAGATGACCCCGTCGCTGGTGGTCCAGTTCGGCCTGCACCTGGTGCCGGAGCTGAGCAAGACCAGCCTGGTGTTCCTCGGCAACCTGGCCCTGGCCTTCACCATCCTGTTCCAGGTGCTGGCCATCAGCGCCCTGCTCAACGCCCTGCTGGACATCTACGCGCGCACCGAACACGCGCGTACCCGTTCGATCAAGGGTTATGTGCAACTGGCGAAGATGGTGCTGTTCGTGTTCGGCGCGATCATCATCGTCGCCACCCTGATCGACCGCTCGCCGCTGCTGCTGTTGTCCGGTCTGGGCGCCATGTCGGCGGTGATCCTGTTGGTCTACAAGGACACCCTGCTGTCGTTCGTCGCCAGCGTGCAGCTGACCAGCAACGACATGCTGCGGGTCGGCGACTGGATCGAAATGCCCCAGGTCGGCGCCGACGGCGATGTGGTGGATATCACCCTGCACACGGTCAAGGTGCAGAACTTCGACAAGACCATCGTCTCGATCCCTACCTGGCGCCTGATGTCCGAGTCGTTCAAGAACTGGCGCGGCATGCAGCAGTCCGGCGGCCGGCGGATCAAGCGCAGCCTGTACATCGACGCCAGCGGCGTGCGCTTCATCAACGATGAGGAAGAAGCACGCCTGGGCAAGGTCCACCTGCTCACCGACTACATCAGTCGCAAGCAGGCCGAGCTCAAGAGCTGGAACGAAGCCCAGGGCAATGTCGCCGCCATGTCGGCCAACCGCCGTCGCATGACCAACCTGGGGACCTTCCGCGCCTATGCCCTGGCGTACCTCAAGAGTCATCCGGACATCCAGCCGAACATGACCTGCATGGTCCGCCAGATGCAGACCACCGCCCAGGGCATTCCGCTGGAAATCTACTGTTTCACCCGCACCACGGCGTGGACCGACTACGAGCGTATCCAGGGCGATATCTTCGATTACCTGCTGGCGGTGATGCCGGAATTCGGCCTGAGCCTGTATCAACAGCCGAGCGGCAACGACCTGCGCGCTGGCCTGCTGCCAGCGGTACTGGGCGCCAGCCATATCCCCGAGGCGGAAAAACGCGCGTTGTAATCCTGCCGATCGCCCCGTCCCCCGGGGCGATCACCCCTCTTATTCTGCTGAAGCAGCTTTTGTACCGCGACGGCTGATCCACACCGCCGCCAGAATCACCAGCGCCCCCAGGAACAGGCGCCCCAGTTCTTCGTGCTGGTTCCAGATCAACAGGTTGATCAGCAGCCCCACCGGCACATGCAGGTTGTTCATCACCGCCAGGGTCGCGCCAGTGACCAGGCAGGCGCCCTTGTTCCACCAGTACAGCCCCAGCGCGGTGGACACCAGCCCGAGAAACAGCAGCACCGCCCATTGCAACGGCGCTTCGGGCAGGAAGTCCGGCTTGCCGAACAGCAGGAAAGCCGGCAACACCACCGCCAGCGCCCCCAGGTAGAAGTAGCCGAAACGCCGGTAATGCGGCAGGTCGCTCGGATGGCGCGCCACCAGGTGCTTGTACAGCACCTGCCCGGCGGCGTAGGTGAAGTTGGCCAGTTGCAGCAGCAAAAAGCCCATGAAGAAGTCCGGGCTGATGCGGTCGTAGCGGATCACCGCCGCCCCGGCCACCGCCACCAGCGCCGCCAGCAGGCCCCAGGGGTTGAAGCGCCGGTTCAGCGCGTCCTCGATCAGGGTCACGTGCAGCGGCGTGAGGATGGTGAACAGCAGCACCTCCGGCACCGTCAGCACGCGGAAACTCAGGTACAGGCAGACGTAGGTCACGCCGAACTGCAAGGCGCCGATCAGCAGCATGCCGCGCATGAACGCCGGCTCCACCTGGCGCCAGCGGGTCAGCGGGATGAACACCAGACCGGCCAGCAGCACCCGGACCAGCACCGCGAAGTAACTGTCGACATGCCCGGCCAGGTATTCGCCGATCAGGCTGAAGGAAAACGCCTGGATCAGCGTGACAAAAAGTAGATAGCCCATTGCTCGCCTCGTCTCGAAGGGAGGCGACGATAGCGGTTTTGCCCCGAATAATAAAACCGGACAGACAATATCCCGCCCCTGTAGGAGCGAGCTTGCTCGCGATGAACGATAACGCGGTGGGCCAAACGTTCCGCGTCGCGGCTATCGCGAGCAAGCTCGCTCCTACAGGGGCCGAGTCGTCACGAATGGGTAGGCCAGCCCGCCCCGGGAACGAGGTGAAATCGCGGGCAAAAAAAAGCCCGATCTCGCAAAGCGTTCAATCGGGCAGGAGCACTCAGGAGCAACAAGTGCAAAGGGAGGTTCGATGCGCAAACAAACTTGAAGGGGAGCGCAGGGCCTACTAGACCACTGCGCGATTATCTGGCGATTAACGGATCAGGCGACCTGGGCCAGTTTGGCGTTGGCCTGGTTCAGGCCCTTCTCCTGGAAGTCGCCGCCCAGGTTCATGCCTTCGGCGTGAATGAACTCGACGTCGTGGATCCCGATGAAACCCATGACCTGGCGCAGGTAAGGTTCCTGGTGGTCCGCGGTGCTGCCGGCGTAGATACCGCCACGGGCGGTCAGTACATAAGCACGCTTGCCGTTGAGCAGGCCCTGGGGACCGGTTGCGGTGTACTTGAAGGTCACGCCGGCACGCAGCACGTGGTCCAGCCAGGCCTTGAGGGTGCTCGGGATGGCGAAGTTGTACATCGGCGCGGCCATCACCAGCACGTCAGCGGCCAACAGCTCATCGGTCAGTTCGTTGGAGCGCTGCAGCGAGGTCTCTTCGATCTCGTTGCGCTGCCCGGCGGGTTTCATCCAGCCGCCCAGCAGGTTGATGTCCAGGTGCGGCACCGGGGTTACCGCCAGGTCACGCACGGTGATCTGGTCGCCCGGGTGGGCCGCTTGCCATTGCTTGATGAAGGTCTGGGTCAGCTGACGGGAAACGGAATCCTGCTGACGGGCACTGCTTTCGATGATCAGAACGCGGGACATGGGATGTAGCCTCCATCGGGAACGCTGTAGGTCGATGGAGCGCAGATTAAACAGAGTCATATCGATGAAAAAGCGCAAATAACTGCTACAACCAATCAATAAATTCGTTTATAAGCGGAGCAGGTCGCGCGCCCTGCTCCGCTTTGCGCTTATTTGGCGGTACAGGTCAGGTCGATGCGCAGCTTGATAATGCTGCGGTTGAACTTGGCCGTGGCGTTCTTGAACTTGCCGGCCGCCACTTCCACCTTGCGCGTGCGCGGGGCTTCGGGACCGTTGCGAAAGACCACCGTGCAGGCGGCGTCGGTGGTGCCGTAGTTGTTCACCTGGATCGAACCGATGTCGGCATCGGTGTCGTAGGCGGTGTAGTCGATGCTCACGCCTTCGAGGTGTTTCTTCACGTCGATGGGATAGGCGAACGCACTGAGCGGCAGCAGGGCCAGCAACACACAACAGAATTTTCTCATTCGGCAGTCTCCAATAAGGAGCGCCAGCTTAGGACAAGAGGAGCTCCTCATGAAAGCGCCCCGCGTTACCCTCGATCAATGGCGAACGCTGCAGGCCGTGGTCGACCACGGCGGCTTCGCTCAGGCGGCCGAAGCGCTGCACCGTTCGCAATCCTCTGTCAGTTACACCGTGGCGCGCATGCAGGACCAACTGGGCGTGCCGCTGCTGCGTATCGATGGGCGCAAGGCCGTGCTCACCGAGGCCGGCGGCGTATTGCTGCGCCGCTCGCGGCAACTGGTGAAACAGGCCAGCCAGCTGGAAGACCTGGCCCACCACATGGAACAGGGCTGGGAAGCCGAAGTGCGCCTGGTGGTGGACGCCGCCTACCCCAGCGCGCGCCTGGTCCGCGCCCTGACCGCCTTCATGCCGCAAAGCCGTGGCTGCCGGGTACGCCTGCGCGAAGAAGTGTTGTCCGGGGTCGAAGAGGTGCTGCTCGAAGGCGTGGCCGACCTGGCCATCAGCGGCTTCAATATCTCCGGCTACCTGGGCACGGAAATGAGCTCGGTGGAGTTCGTCGCCGTGGCCCACCCGGAACACGCCCTGCACCGTCTGAACCGCGAGCTGAACTTCCAGGACCTGGAAAGCCAGCTGCAGGTGGTGATCCGCGACTCCGGCCGCCAACAGCCGCGGGACGTCGGCTGGCTCGGCGCCGAACAGCGCTGGACCGTCGGCAGCCTGGCCACCGCCGCCACCTTCGTCGGCAGCGGCCTGGGCTTTGCCTGGCTGCCGCGGCATATGATCGAACGCGAACTCCGGGAGGGCCTGCTCAAGGTGCTACCGTTGGACCAGGGCGGCAGCCGCCACCCGACCTTCTACCTGTATTCGAACAAGGACAAACCCCTGGGCCCGGCCACGCAGATCCTCGTCGAGCTGCTGCGCACCTTCGACACCGCGCCGCTGGACGCGCCGTTCGCCGCCCCGGAACAAGCCTGACCCCGTACTTGAACCCTCCACGCGCCTGAACAGGAATTCAGCCATGGCCTATTTCGAACACGAAGGATGCACCCTGCACTATGAGGAATACGGCCATGGCGAACCGCTGGTGCTGGTCCACGGGCTCGGCTCCAGCACCCGTGACTGGGAAAAGCAGATCGCCGAGCTGTCCGCCCATTACCGCCTGATCCTGCCCGACGTGCGCGGCCATGGTCGCTCCGACAAACCTCGTGGGCCCTACAGCATCGCCGGTTTCAGCGCCGACCTCATCGCCCTGCTGGAGCACCTGAACCTGTCGCAGGTGCATCTGGTGGGCCTGTCCATGGGCGGCATGATCGCCTTCCAGGTCGCGGTGGATCAGCCCGGGCTGCTGAAAAGCCTGTGCATCGTCAACAGCGCACCCGAGGTGAAGATCCGCAGCGCCAACGACGCCTGGCAATGGTTCAAGCGCTGGAGCCTGATGCGCCTGCTCAGCCTGGAAACCATCGGCATTGCCCTGGCCGGCAAATTGTTCCCCCTACCTGCGCAGGCCGAGCTGCGGCAAAAGATGGCCGAGCGCTGGGCAAAAAACGACAAACGTGCTTATCTCGCAAGCTTCGATGCCATCGTTGGCTGGGGGGTCCAGGAACGACTTTCGCAAGTCGCCTGTCCAACCCTGGTCATCAGCGCCGACCGTGACTACACCCCGGTCGCACTGAAAGAAAGTTATGTGAAACTGCTGCCCGACGGACGCCTGGTGGTGATCGCCGATTCGCGTCACGCCACGCCGCTGGACCAGCCGCAACGCTTCAACCAAACCCTGCTCGAGTTTTTAACCGCAGTCGACACCACCACCCAGGATCACTGACCCATGCTGAAAAAAATCGCCCTCGTCGCCGGCTCCGTTCTGTTCGCTGCCAACCTGATGGCCGCCCAACCGGCCAAGGCGCCTCACGTCCTGCTGGACACCAGCTTCGGCAAGATCGAAGTCGAACTGGACCCGGTCAAGGCCCCGATCTCCAGCAAGAACTTCCTCGACTACGTCGACAGTGGCTTCTACACCAACACCATCTTTCACCGGGTGATCCCGGGCTTCATGGTCCAGGGCGGCGGCTTCACCCCGCAGATGGTGCAGAAGGAAACCCGCGACCCGATCAAGAACGAAGCCAGCAACGGCCTGCATAACGTACGTGGCACCCTGTCCATGGCCCGCACCTCGAACCCGAACTCGGCCACCAGCCAGTTCTTCATCAACGTCGCCGACAACGCCTTCCTCGATCCGGGTCGCGATGCCGGTTACGCGGTGTTCGCCAAAGTGGTGAGCGGCATGGACGTGGTCGACCAGATCGTCAACTCGCAGACCACCACCAAACAAGGCATGCAGAACGTGCCGATCGACCCCGTGCTAATCAAGTCGGCCAAGCGCATCGACTAATGTGTCACCGGGAGTCCCGGCGCGGCGCTGACACGGCGCTGCGCCTGCTTACTGATAAGGAGAGCCCGCCACGCGGGCGTCAGATCCCATGCTCTATCGTCGTTTTGAACAGCTGATCGATATTTTCCGCGACGCTCCCACTGCCGCTCCCCCCAACCGCGTACTGCCCTTCTACCTCTACTACATCAAGCAGGTCTGGCCGAGCTTCGTCGCCCTGCTGGTGGTCGGCCTGTTCGTGGCGCTGATCGAGGTGTCGCTGTTCAGCTACCTGAGCACGATCATCGACCTGGCCCAGGGCACGCCGAATGTCGAGATCTTCAAGACCCACGGCCTCGAACTGGCCTGGATGGCGGTGGTCGCGCTGATCTTCCGCCCGTTGTTCGTCGCCCTGCACGACCTGCTGGTGCACCAGACCATCAGCCCGGGCATGACCAGCCTGATTCGCTGGCAGAACCACAGCTACGTGCTCAAGCAGAGCCTGAACTTCTTCCAGAACGATTTCGCCGGGCGCATCGCCCAACGCATCATGCAGACCGGCAACTCGCTGCGCGATTCGGCGGTGCAGGCGGTGGACGCGCTGTGGCACGTGCTGATCTATGCGGTCAGTTCCCTGGTGCTGTTCGCCGAGGCCGACTGGCACCTGATGATCCCGCTGCTGATCTGGATCGCCAGCTACATCGGTGCGCTCTGGTACTTCGTGCCGCGGGTCAAGGAACGCTCGGTGATTTCCTCGGACGCCAACTCCAAGCTGGTCGGCAGGATCGTCGACGGCTACACCAACATCACCACCCTCAAGCTGTTCGCCCACACCCACTTCGAGCAGAACTACGCGCGCGAAGCCATCGGCGAGCAGACCGAGAAAAGCCAGCTGGCCGGGCGCGTCATCACTAGCATGGACGTGGTGATCACCGCCATGAACGGCCTGCTGATCGTCTCCACCACGGGCCTGGCCCTGTGGCTGTGGACCCAGTCGCTGATCTCGGTCGGCGCCATCGCCCTGGCCACCGGCCTGGTGATCCGCATCGTCAACATGTCCGGCTGGATCATGTGGGTGGTCAACGGCATCTTCGAGAACATCGGCATGGTCCAGGACGGCCTGCAGACCATCGCCCAGCCCATCAGCGTCAGCGACCGCGAGCAGGCGCCACGCCTGGCGGTGGCCAGCGGCGAAGTGCGTTTCGAGCATGTGGATTTCCACTACGGGAAAAAGGCCGGGGTCATCAGCGACCTCAACCTGACCATCCGGCCCGGGGAAAAGATCGGCCTGATCGGCCCGTCCGGCGCCGGCAAGTCGACTCTGGTCAACCTGCTGCTGCGGCTCTATGACCTGGAGAGCGGTCGCATCCTGATCGACAACCAGAACATCGCCGACGTGACCCAGGAAAGCCTGCGCGAACGGATCGGCATGATCACCCAGGACACCTCGCTGCTGCACCGCTCGATCCGCGACAACCTGCTGTACGGCAAGCCCGACGCCACAGACGAAGAACTCTGGGAAGCGGTGCGCAAGGCCCGCGCCGACGAGTTCATCCCGTTGCTTTCCGACGCCCAGGGCCGCACCGGCTTCGATGCCCACGTCGGTGAGCGCGGGGTGAAACTCTCCGGTGGCCAGCGCCAGCGCATCGCCATTGCCCGGGTGCTGCTCAAGGACGCGCCGATCCTGATCATGGACGAGGCCACCTCGGCCCTGGACTCGGAAGTCGAGGCGGCGATCCAGGAAAGCCTGGAGACCCTGATGCAGGGCAAGACCGTGATCGCCATCGCCCACCGCCTCTCGACCATCGCCCGCATGGACCGCCTGGTGGTCCTGGAAAAAGGCCGCATCGCCGAGACCGGCAGCCATGCCGAGCTGCTGGCCCATGGCGGTTTGTATGCGCGCCTCTGGCAGCACCAGACCGGGGGGTTCGTCGGTATCGACTGACCTGTACCTGTAGCCGCTGCCGAGCCTGCGAGGCTGCGCTCGGCGGCGCAGCCGTCGCAAACCGACGAATGCGCTCCTTCAGGCAAATCACGGTTGCAGGCTTTGCGACCGCTGCGCGCTCGATCGCAGCCTTCGGCAGCGGCTACAAAAACGCCACATCAGGGCCCGACATTTTTCCGCTCCCTGTAGCCGCTGCCGAGCCTGCGAGGCTGCGATCGGCTTGGGCGGCATTCCGACGAAGCAGTCGCAAACCGGTGAATGCGCTCCTTCAGGCAGATCAAGGTTGCAAGATTTACGACCGCTGCGCGGTCGATCGCAGCCTTCGGCAGCGGCTACAGCTACCCGCCCATCACAGGCTGCGCCAGCGGCTACAGAAAACGCCAGAGCCCCGTGAACAGGGCCCTGGCGTTTTTTTTCGCACTGGATTTGTAAAAAAAGCCTGCTGTACTGAGCCTAGGTTCTGGAACAGGGCCTGTAGCCAGGCTGCACGGCTGCATAACGGCGTTATCGGATCGATAAGGAATAACTTCTATGTCGCTGTTCAAACGTTCAGTCACTGAGTTGTTAGGTACCTTCTGGCTGGTATTGGGTGGTTGCGGCAGCGCCGTACTGGCGGCCGCGTTTCCGGAGGTCGGCATCGGCCTGCTGGGCGTGGCGCTGGCCTTCGGTCTTACCGTGCTGACGATGGCCTTCGCCATCGGCCATATCTCCGGCTGCCATCTCAACCCCGCGGTGTCCGTCGGCCTGGTGGTCGGCGGGCGTTTTCCACTCAAGGAACTGCCCGCCTATGTGATCGCGCAAGTGATAGGCGGGGTGATCGCCGCGGCGCTGCTGTACTTTATCGCCAGCGGCAAGCCCGGCTTCGAGCTGGCCAGCGGGCTGGCCTCCAACGGCTATGGCGAACATTCGCCAGGGGGCTACTCACTGGCGGCGGGCTTTGTCAGCGAGCTGGTGATGACCGGGATGTTCGTGGTGATCATCCTCGGCGCCACCGATAAACGTGCGCCGGTGGGCTTCGCGCCGATCGCCATCGGCCTGGCGCTGACGCTGATCCACCTGATCTCGATTCCGGTGACCAACACCTCGGTCAACCCGGCGCGCAGCACCGGGCCGGCCTTGATCGTCGGCGGCTGGGCGATCCAGCAACTGTGGCTGTTCTGGCTGGCGCCGATTCTCGGCGCAGTGGTCGGCGGTGGCATCTATCGCTGGCTGGGCAAGGAAGACAGCTGACAGCAACCCCCGAGGGTCACGCCTGCCGATACGGCAGCGCGACCCTCGCCTCTTCGGCGTAAGCCAGCACGCCCACCCGCTCCTGCTGGAGAAAATCCTTCACCGCCGCTTTCAAGCCGGGGTGTCGCAGGTAGTGCCAGGATCGGGTAATCACCGGCTCGAACCCCCGAATCAACTTATGCTCGCCCTGGGCCCCAGCGTCGAAACGCTGCACCCCCTGGGCGATGGCGTAATCCATGCCCTGGTAGAAACAGGTTTCGAAATGCAGGCGATCGAATTCCGCCAGGCAGCCCCAGTAACGCCCGTAGAAGCTGTCGCCACCGATCAGGCTGAAGGCCATGGCCACCGGCCTGGCGTTCTGCTTGGCCAGCACCACGCGAATGGCCTCGGGCATGCGTTCGGCCAGCAGGCTGAAAAAGGCCCGGGTCAGGTAGGGTGACTGGCGCCGCACGGCATAGGTGTTGGCGTAACAGGCGTAGACAAAATCCCACTGCGCTTCGCTGAGTTGCCGGCCTTCGAGCCACTCGAACTCGATGCCCTGCCCCGCCACCTGTTCGCGCTCCTTGCGCATCTGTTTGCGCTTGCGCGAACTGAGGGTATCGAGAAAGTCCTGGAAGTCCCGGTAACCACGGTTCTGCCAATGGAACTGGCAGCCCAGGCGTTCAAGCCAGCCGGGGTGCCCGGCCAGGGCGGCATCGGTGAAGGCGTCGGTGAAGTTGATATGGGCGCTGGAAAGCCCTTCGATCTCCAGGTAACCGGGCAGGCTTTGCAGCAGTTCGAAGCCGTCTTCCAGGCTTGCCGCCAGCAGCCGCGCGCCGCTGACCGGGCTGAAGGGCACGGCGCTCAGCAGCTTGGGGTAATACTCGATGCCGGCCCGGGCGCAGGCGTCGGCCCAGCCATGGTCGAACACGTACTCACCATAGGAATGCCACTTGCGGTAGCTGGGCAGCGCCGCGATCAGGCGTCCGTCTTGCACATGCAGCAGGTGCTCGGCCTGCCAGCCAGAGTTCGGGCCGAGGCTGCCGCTGTCTTCCAGCGCGCTGAGAAAGGCGTGACGCAGAAACGGCTGGCCGTCACTGAGCAAACCGTCCCATTGCTGCGGATCGACGGCGGCCAGGCTGGTCAAGGATTGCAACGGCATTGGGTTCCCCGCGAGTGTGGTCCACGAACGCGCCGAGTATCGCCGATCACTGCCCCAGGTGCAGCAACAGGAAATCGATGAACGCCCGCGACTTGTGCGGCAGGTGCGAACTGTTGGGAAACACCACGTTCACCGACTGCGAAGGCAAGGCGTAGTCGGGCAGCAGGCGCACCAGCCGGCCGCTGGCCAGGTCGTCCTCGACCACCCAGCCGGGCAGTACCGACACCCCGAGGGACGACAGGGTCATGGCGCGAATGGCGGTGGAGGAATTGGATTCGAAATGATTGGGCCCGCTGACTTCGACCTGGCCCCGTTGCGGGTGGCTCAGGGTCCAGTTGGTCGGCCCTTGCAGGTTGCTGTTGGCGATCCACGGCACGTTGTTCAGGTCCTGTGGCTCGCCCACCGGATGACGCGCCAGAAAGTCCGGAGTGGCCACCAGGACGATGTCGTAATCGGCCAGCTTGCGGCTCTTGAAAGCCGAGTCGGCGAGGTTGCCCAGGCGGATCACCAGGTCGAGTTTTTCCGCCACCAGATCATTCAACGAAGAGTTGAAGTTATAACAAAGACGGATCTCCGGATAACGCTCGGTGAACTTGGAAATAATCGGCAGTATATAGCGCTCGCCATACTCACTAGTTGAACTGAAACGCAACTTTCCGGAAATACGATTATGCCCATGCAGAACATTCTCGAAGGCATTGTCGATATCCGCGACAATCCCCTTGAACTCGTTATAAAAGTCCTGGCCTATTTCCGTCAGGGATATATTGCGGGTATTGCGGATCAACAAGGTCGCCGACAAAACTTCCTCGAGCGCCTTGACATGCAGGCTGGCCATGGCTTTGCTGATGCACAGGTAGTTGGCCGCCTTGGTATAGGAACCGAAATCGACAACCGCCAGGAATGTCTGGACGCGATTTAGATGCGTGTGCATGTTGTAGCTCACCGTGTTGTAAATCATTGTCAAATTCCACCAAACAATGTTTCAAGTATAGGCGTATCGACACCCTCGGTCTATCGCTCCTATGATCCCGCCGCAAAAGGGAGATCATATGACTTATCGCTACAAAGTGGCTCTTATATTCCTCATCGGATTCTTTATCGACTGTATAAACATATTCATGTCGGCCGTGGCTTTACCGAGTATTGCCCATGAGATGCACGTCTCGACTTCATCCGTGGCCTGGGTGGCCAATGCCTATATTCTCGGCCTGACCCTGATCATTCCGGTGAGCACCTGGCTCGCCGGACGATTCGGCAGCCGCGAAACCCTCACCGCCTCGATGCTGGTGTTCAGCACCGCCGTGTGGATGTGCGGGATGGCCGGCAGCTTCCATGAACTGGTGATCTGGCGTTTCGTCCAGGGCATCGGCGGCGGCCTGCTGATCCCGGTGGGCCAGGCCCTGACCTTCAACCTGTTCCAGGGCCCGCAGCGGGCCAAGATCTCCACCCTGGTGATGGCCGTCGCGCTGATCGCCCCGGCCATTTCGCCGACCATCGGCGGCGTGATCGTCGACAGCAGCTCCTGGCGCTGGGTGTTCCACAGCAACATTCCGTTCTCGCTGATCGCCTCCGCCCTGTCCTGGCTGTGGATCAAGGAAGCCCGGCCCGCCAGCCTGGCGCGCCCGGACATCAAGGGCCTGCTGCTGGTCAGCTCGGCCTTGGGCAGCCTGCTGATGGGCATGTCGCTGTACGGCGGCGACTACCCGCCGCTGGCCGCCCTGAGCTGCCTGATGCTGGGGGTCACCTGCGTGGTGCTGTATGTCCTGCACTACCGCCGCTGCGACAACGCCATCGTCGAGTTGAGCCTGCTCAAGAGCAAGAAACTCAGCACCTCGATCTTCATCTACTACGCGATTCCCGGGGTGTTCACCGGGGTCAACCTGCTGAGCATCTTCTTCCTGCAGAACAGCCTGCACTTCAGCGCCCAGCTGACCGGCATGTTCATGATCCTCTACGCCAGCGGCGCCTTCATCGCCATGCTGGTCTGCGGCCGGGTCTACAACCGCTTCGGCGCCCGGCGCCTGTTCACCCTCGGCATGCTCCTGCACAGCGCCGGCATCGCCACCCTCTACCTGGTCGACAGCGCCGCCGACCTGCCGATCATCGTCATCGCCTACTGCCTGATGGGCATCGGCGGCGGCATCGGCGCCAATACCGCGCAAACCACTTCGCTGATGGATTTCGAAGGTGCCGATACCCACAAGGGCAGCGTGATCTGGAACATCAACCGGCAGATGTCCTTCAGCATCGGCGCCGCGCTGTTCCTGATGATCTACAACCTGCTGCTCGCCCGCCTGGCGTCTACCCCGGCCTATCACCTGACCTTCGTCATCGCGGCGGTGATGGGTCTGTTACCCCTGTTGCAGATGAGCAACCTGACCACGCAAAAGGAATGTCATGCACAACACAATCGTTGAACAGGCCAAACACAGCATCCATGCGGTCCACGACCTGATCCACGCGGTCTTCACCGACCAGGACGGCAACGGTGCCGCCGCCATCGACCGCCTGCTGCCGGCCTTCGCCGAGCACTTCAGCATGGTCACCACCGCAGGCGCCATCGTCAGCCGCGAGCAGGTCGAACAGATGTTCCGCGGCGCCGTCGGTGCCCGCCCCGGCCTGGAGATCCTTGTCAGCGACCTGCACACCGTGTGGCACGAAGGCCACAGCGCGGCGATCCGCTACAAGGAAACCCATCGCCTGGACCAGAAGGAAACCTCGCGCCTCTCGGTGGTGGTGATCCGCATCCATGAGCACTCGGCCCAGTGGCTGTACCTGCATGAAACACCGTTAAGC
The DNA here is from genome assembly GCF_900109505.1 of Pseudomonas sp. NFACC41-3. NCBI lineage: Bacteria > Pseudomonadati > Pseudomonadota > Gammaproteobacteria > Pseudomonadales > Pseudomonadaceae > Pseudomonas > Pseudomonas sp. NFACC41-3. Next base: position 20,611 of record NZ_FOAE01000001.1, on the reverse strand, counting down.
TGACAGCGAGTCACCCCATGAATTACCAGATCACCCAGTGCCTGATGCTCTCGCCAAGCATCAAGGAAATCACTCTGGAGCCTCTTGTCCCGGCTCCCTGCGAGACCACCGCCGGGGCCCACTTCAAATGGTGGATTCCCACGCTCGAGCAATGGCGTCACTACTCCCGGGTCGAGCTGGCCGAACATGAGCTGCCCCCGGGCAGCCTGGTGTTCGCCATCCGCCTGAACCCCGACTCGCCCAGCAGCGCTTATATCCGCCAGTTGAAGGCCGGCGACCCGGTACGGCTCGACGGCCCGTTCAATGCCTTCGACTACCAGCTGGACGACAGCGACGGCGCCGACATCGCCCTCGCCGGCGGCATCGGCATCACCCCGTTGACCGGCATCCTCGGGCATCTGCGAGCCCGGCAGCGTCCGGCGCGGCTGCACTATTTCGCCAAGAGCGCGGGCGACGCCGCCTACGCCGCGCAGATGCGCGAGCTGCTGCAGGACAGCCTGAGCCTGCACTGCTCCGACTCGGCCGAAGGGCGCCCGTCGGTGGCCGCGGTGCTGGGCCAGTTGCAACCCCGGGACCGCCTGTATGTGTGCGGCCCGCAAGCCATGCTCAACGACGTGTTCAGCCATGCCCAGAGCCTGGGGTTTCCCCGCGAGCGCATCCACTTCGAAGTCTTCAACACCTGCCTGGCCGAGGATGACCCCGGCTTCGCCGTGCACGCCGCGGACTCCGGCGTCGACCTGCGGGTGCAGCCCGGCCAGTCCCTGCTCGACGCCCTCGAAGAGGCCGGCCTGGAGCCGCTCTACGACTGCCGTCGCGGCGAATGCGGGGTGTGCGAGCTGGACGTGCTGGAAGGTGAAGTCGATCACCGCGATTTCATCATGAGTCCGCAGCAGGCCGCCTGCAGCAACAAGATCTACCCCTGCGTATCCCGGGCCAAAAGCCCAAGCCTGAAACTGGTCATCTAAAGAGAGAACCTCGTTGGACAACTACTTCAACGGCAAGGAAGTGCATCGCACGCTGTTCCTTGATCCGTCGCTCTTCGAGCGAGAACAACAACAGGTATTCGCCGCCAGCTGGTGCTACCTGGGCCATGAAAGCCTGGTCCCGGAAACCGGCGACTTCTTCACCGGCGACATCGCCGGCCAACCGCTGGCCATGGTCCGGCAGAAAAACGGCGAGATCGTCGTGCTGCACAACCGCTGCCCGCACAAGGGCGTGAAAGTGCTGGCCGAGCCGCAAGGCAATGTCGGGCGCTTTATCCGCTGCCCCTATCACGCCTGGACCTTCAAGACCGACGGCCAGCTGCTGAGCATCCCGGTGAAAAAGGAATACGACGACTGCGACCTCAGCAGCTGCGCCGCCCACAAGGGCATGCAGCCGGTGGCGGCGATGGAGAACTACCGGGGCTTCGTGTTCGTGCGCCTCAAGGAGCAAGGCGTCGGCTTCAGCGAGTTCTTCGGCGACTCGCTGTCAACCCTGGACAACATGGTCATGCGCTCGCCCCAGGGGCAGTTGCGCGCCATCGGCCAGCCCTTGCTGCACCGCCATCGCTGCAACTGGAAGATGGTGGTCGACAACCAGACCGACACCTGCCACCCGATGGTCGCCCACGAATCCTCGGCCGGCGAAGCCATTCGCCTGTGGAAGGAAACCGGGCACGACGGCCAGCCGCCGATGGCCGTGGAACTGTTCTCGCCGTTCATGGCGTCCTACGAGTTCTTCAGCGCCATGGGCATCCGCACCTGGCCCAACGGCCATGGCCACACCGGTGTCAGCAACTCGATCCACAAGGCCTATTCGAGCATTCCCGGTTACTGGGAGCTGATGGTCGAGAGCTACGGCGAAACCCAGGCCGCGGCGATCCTCGACGACACCCGGCACAACACCGTGTATTTCCCCAACCTGATGGTCAAGGGACCGATCCAGACCCTGCGGGTGATCCGCCCGATCTCGGCCAGCGAAACCGTGGTCGAATCGTGGATCTTCGAACTGGTGGGCGCGCCGGTGCAGTTGCTGGAAAGAACCGTGCAGTACAACAACCTGATCAACTCGCCATGCTCGATGGTCGCCCACGACGACGTGGAGATGTACGAGCGGGCCATGGACGGGCTGCGCAGCCAGGCCAACGACTGGGTGAATGTCGCCCGCCTGTTCGAACCGGGCGAAGCCTTTGAGCAGACCCAGGTGGTGTCCGGCACCAGCGAACGGGCCATGCGCAACTTCTACAACACCTGGCAGCAACTGATGCAGGCCCCAGACGGATCGACCGCCCATGGATAACTCGCCCCTCGAACAGCTGATCTACCAAGAGATCGCGCTTCTCGACCAACAGGATTTCGACGCCTGGCAACAGCTGCTGTGCGACGACTTCCACTACTGGATTCCGCTGCGCCACGACCAACCCTGCCCGTTGCGCGAATCCTCGCTGCTGTATGAGGACCGCTTCCTCACCACCCTGCGCATCAACCGCCTGGCCAGCGCCCGCAACTTCTCGCAGCAGCCCAAGAGCCGCGGCCTGCACATTGCCCAGCGGCCAACGATCAGCCTCGATGCGGATGGCCTGAGTGCCCATTGCCGGACCCCCATGCTGTATTGCGAAGCCCGGGGCGACAGCGAATGGCATTACCCGGTGACCGTGGAACACCAACTGCTGTGCCTCGCCGGCCAGTGGAAGATCCAGCGCAAGAAAGTCCTCCTGCTCAACCCTTCCCGCGCGTTTGAAAGCCTGCAGCTCATCATCTGATTTCCGAGACCCTTACCTGTGAACTCCTCCCACTCCGGTTTCGAAGAAACCCAAGGCACCCGCTCGTTCCCCAACATCGACCTGTTGTACGACTATGGGCAGTTCCTGCGCCGTGCCACCCAGGCCATCGGTCACCTGCCGCCGGCGATCGCCGACAAGCACGTCGGCATCGTCGGCGCCGGCCTCAGCGGCCTGATCGCGGCCTATGAACTGCTGCGCGCCGGCGCCACCCGCATCACCCTGTTCGAAGCCTCGAAAGACCACCTTGGCGGGCGTTTCCTGACCCAATGCTTCGACGAAACACAACCGCAGTTCATCGCCGAGATGGGCGCCATGCGCTTCCCGCCGAGCGAAGTCGGCCTGTTCCATTACCTGGACCGCTTCGGCATCGGCACCACCGAGGCCTTCCCCGACCCCGGCGTGGTCGACACCGAAATCCACTACCGCGGCGAAACCCACCATTGGCCGGCCGGGGAAAATCCACCGCCGATCTTCAACACCGTGCACCAGGGCTGGAACGCCTTTCTCAAGGAGGGCGTGCGCCTGGACGACGGCACCTTCCTGGCGCCGCCGCTGCTGCTCACCGACCTGCTGGAAAAACAGCAATACGCCGAAGTGCAGCCGGAGTGGCAACGCTACCTGGACTGCTTTGGCGACCACTCCTTCTACTCGGCCATGGTGCAGATCTTCACCTCGAACAACCCGCCGGGCGGCAAGCGCTGGCGCAAGCCGGAAGACTTCCACCTGTTCGGTTCCCTGGGCATCGGCTCGGGTGGGTTCCAGTCGGTGTACCGGGCCTCGTTCACCGAGATCCTGCGGCTGGTGATCAACGCCTTCGAAGTCAACCAGCGGCTGGTGCCCAATGGCATTTCCACCCTCTGGGAGCGGATCGCCGACGAGGAATTCCATGGCATCGCCCTACGCGACCGGATCTGCCGCACCCGCATCGAATCCATCAGCAAGGGCGCCGACGGGCAGATCCTGCTGCAAGGCTGCAACGGTGAAACCTATGGTTGCGACCGGGTGATCACCACCGCCACCACCCGCGCCCTGCAAGTCAACATGCGCCTCACCCAGGCCGAGCAGTTCGTCAATCGCGACGTGGCCCGGGCGATCAACGAAACCCACATGGTCGGCTCGTCCAAGCTGTTCATCCTGACCCGCGACAAGTTCTGGCTCAAACATGGCCTGGCGCAGAACATCCAGACCGACACCCTGGTCAAGGGCGTCTACTGCCTGGACTACGCCCCGCAGGACCCGGACTCCTGGGGCGTGGTGCTGATCAGTTACACCTGGGAAGACGACTCGCACAAAATGGTTTCGATGACCGACAAGGTCCAGCGCTGCAAGCGCCTGGTGGACGAACTGGCGATGAGCGCGCCGCAGTTCGCTAGCCACCTGGTGCCGCTGGACGGCGACTACCAGCGTTACGTACTGGAATACGACTGGCTCACCGACAAGCAGGCCCTGGGCGCCTTCAAGCTGAACTTCCCCGGCGACGACCTGTACTCCCAGCGCCTGTTCTATCAGTTCAAGACCGCCCTCGACCCGCAGCAGGACACCGGCCTGTACCTGGCCGGCTGCGGCAGCTCGTTTACCGGCGGCTGGGCCGAAGGCGCGGTGCAGACCGCCCTGAACGGTGCCTGCGCGGTGATCGCCAGCCTCGGCGGCGAACTGCTCGAAGGCAACCCGCTGTTCGATCTGCAATCGCACTTCCGCTATTGCTGAGCCCAGGCCCCTACCGACTTTCGTTGAGACTTTTTCATGTACAGCCAGCTTTCGATCGAAGCGCTCGTTGACGGGTTTCGCCAGGGCAGCCTCTGCCTGGATTCCTGGCACCGCGCGCTGCTCGAGCAATACGCCGACGCCAGGCACCTGAACAGCTTCATCAGCTTCGCCGCGCAGGCGTTCAGCGGCGACACCGGCACGCCCGAGCAGCGCCAGGCGCCGCTCTACGGCATCCCGGTTTCGTTCAAGGACAACATCAATGTCAGTGGCCTGGCGACCACCGCCGGCACCCCTGGCCTGGCCGACTACCACCCGGCCGCGGACGCCGGCATTGTCCGGCGCTTCAGGACGCTGGGCGCGCGGGTCGCCGGCAAGAACAACATGCACGAGCTGTCGTTCGGCGTGACCTCGGCCAACCTGAGCTACGGCGCGGTGGTCAACCCGCGCCACCTGCAACACAGCGCCGGTGGCAGCAGCGGTGGTTGTGCCGCGGCCGTGGCCGCCGGCCTGGTGCCCTGCGCGGTGGGCACCGACACCGGCGGCTCGGTGCGGATTCCCGCAGCCTTCTGCGGCGTGGTGGGCTTCCGGCCGAGCACCGGGGCCTACCCCGGCGACGGCATCGTCCCGGTGTCCCAGACCAAGGACTCACCGGGCCTGCTGACCCGCAGCCTGGAAGACGCGCTGTTCGTCCATCGGCATCTGACCGGCACTTCCTTCACCGCACCGACCGAGCCCAAGCGCCTACGCATCGGCATTCCCCAGCGGTTCTTCTGGTCCGAGCTGGAGACCAAGGTGCACAGCGATTGCCGCGCGGCGATCGATAGCCTGGCCGATCAGGGCGTGGAGATGGTGCCGGTGGACGACCGCCTGATCGGCGAGATCAACGAAAGCATCCAGTTCCCGCTGCCGATCTTCGAGTTCTTCATCGACTTCCCGCGCTTCCTGCTGAAGGCCGGCTGTGGCGAGCGGTTCCTCGAGATCCTGGCGCAGATCCGCGACCCGCAGATCAAGAAGACCCTGATGGCGCAGTTGGAGAGCCCGGCCATTTCCTACGAGGACTACGTGCAGGCCCTGATGAGCAAGATCCGCCTGGATCGGGAATACGCCGGGCTGTTCCAGCAGCACCGCTTGGACCTGATCGCCTACCCGACCGTCAGCTGCACCGCGCCGCTGCTGAGCGACAGCGGCGCCCAGGAGCATTTCGAGCGTTTCGTGCGCAACACCGACCCGGCCAGCAACCTGGCGGCGCCGAGTGTCAGCGTGCCGGTGGCCGAGCCGGGCAGCCTGCCGGTCGGGCTGTCGTTCGACGCCTTGCCCGGGCAGGACCACCAGTTGCTACAGATGGCGCAGCAACTGGGCCGCCTGCTGGCTCTGCGCTGATTCAGCGCCCGGGTGCGCGGGAGCCGGCCTGCCGGTTTTCCGCACATCCGAGGCGACCCCCTCGCTACCTCCAATAACAATTTCATTGCAGGCCTTGCCATGCGCGGTACGTCCATCGCTTCATCCCCTTCGCCCTCCCACTGCACGGTCGCCGAACGCCGGCCTTCGGTCATTGGCGGCGCCATGATCATCGGCGGCACCATTGTCGGAGCGGGCATGTTCTCGCTGCCGGTGATGATGTCGGGCCTGTGGTTCCAAGGTTCCCTCGCGGTGCTGGCGCTGTCTTGGTTCTGCACCCTGCACTCGGGGCTGATGATCCTCGAAGCCAACCTCAACTACCGGCCGGGAGCGAGCTTCTCGACCATCACCCGTGACCTGATCGGCCGGCGCTGGAGCCTGTTCAACGGCGCCACCCTGGTGTTCGTCCTGTACATCCTGACCTATGCCTACATCTCGGCCAGCGGCTCGGTGATCCGTCATACCGCCCACACCCTGGGCCTGGAGATTTCCTCGCGCAACGGCGGCCTGCTGTTCGCCCTGGCGGTGGCCCTGGTGGTCTGGCTCAGCACCGCGGCAGTCAGCCGCATCACCACCCTGGTGTTCGGCGCCAAGATCCTCGCCTTCTTCCTGACCTTCGGCGGCCTGCTCGGCCAGGTGCAGCCACAGGTTTTGCTCGATCGCGGCAACCCACAGCCGGACTACCTGCCCTATCTGTTCATGACCCTGCCGTTCTGCCTGACCTCCTTCGGCTTTCACGGCAACGTGCCGAGCCTGATGAAGCACTACGGCAAGGACCCGCAGCGCATCCGCAACTGCCTGCTGATCGGCACCCTGATCGCCCTGGTCCTGTACACGGTGTGGATGCTCTGCACCATGGGCACCCTGCCCCGCGAGCAGTTCAAGGACATCGCCCGCCAGGGCGGCACCATCGATGTGCTGATCAGCGCCCTGGGCAGCATGCTCGACAGCGCCCGGGTCGACCTGCTGCTGACCCTGTTCTCCAACTTTGCCGTGGCCTGTTCGTTCCTCGGCGTCACCCTCGGACTGTTCGACTACATCGCCGACTCCCTGGGCTTCGACGACAGCCCCCAAGGCCGCCTGAAAAGCGCGCTGGTCACCTTCGCCCCGCCGATCGGCTGCGCGCTGATCTGGCCGGAAGGCTTCATCCTTGCCATCGGTTTTGCCGGCCTGGCGGCGACCGTCTGGGCGGTGATCACCCCGGCCCTGCTCGCCCGCGCCTCGCGCAAGCGCTTCGCCAGCCCGCTGTACCGGGTCTGGGGCGGCACGCCGATGATCGTTCTGGTGCTGCTGTTCGGCCTGGCCAACGCCCTGGCCCACCTGCTGTTCAGCTTCGACCTGCTACCGGTCTGGCGTTAGCCGGGAGACGGGCAAAAAAAAGCCCCGCCGGAGCGGGGCTGAAACGAAAGGAGCTTTAACGGATGAGGAAGAGCTCTTTACAGCGGTAAATGAACCTTAGAACACGTACTGCGCGCGAACGATGAAGCCGTCGCCGTCGTCGTCACCGGTACGCGCGGCTGGAGTACCACCGCTGGCGGCCGTGGCGTTGGTAACCTTGTCGGTCTTGGCCTTGACGTAGGTGGCGGAGATTTTCACCGCTTCGTTGGCGTACCAGTTCACACCCAGGTTGTGCACCTTGACTTCGGCATCGCCGACGTCGCGGGTCAGGCTGGCGGTGGTGATGTTGTCGTCCTCGACGGTCATGCTGTCGTAGCGATAGAACAGTTCCCAGGCGCCGAAAGCCTTGTTGGCCGGCTTGATGGCGTCGAACTTGCCCACCTTGTAGCCGCGGGATTCGCCGGTCAGGGTGTAAGCGCCCTGCACGTAGAAGCCGTGGCCCTTGATGTCTTCGTAGGCGTTGGAATCAGCCTTGGTCTTGCGGGTGATGTATTCACCCTGGATCGAGGCTGGGCCCATGGCGAACGCGGCTTCCAGACCCAGCGCGGTGTCGCGGTCGAAGGAACCGGCCGGCGAAGTCGAGCTGCCGCCCAGCACCGGACGGTTGCCGTTGGTGCCGGCATCGTTGCCGCCCAGGGTCTCGACGCCACGCATGCCCATGCGGGTGCGATAACGGGAGTCGAATGCGGTGTCGGAGACATCACGCGAAGCCACGTTCACACCGAAGTGCAGGACGTTGCCGGCATCGTGCATCGGAGCGAAGACGAAGCGACCGTTGACCTGCTTGACGCTGTCGCCGTCGGTGTCGTCGGTGTCCTTGCTGAACACGCCGGCCGAGGCATAGAAGGAATCGGCGAAGGTGCTGGAAGCCTGCAGGCCCAGGCCGTTCTGGTGGGTGTTGGCCCAGTCGACCATGTCGTAGGCGATGTTACGTTCCGGCGCGGTCACCCACTTGGAGCTGGTGGCTTTTTCCAGGCCGAAGTCCGGGTCGAAGCGACCGACCTTGATCGACACCGGCTTGAAGCCGTTGTAAGCCAGCGAGGCTTCGTCGAAGTAGCCGTTATCGGAGTCGCCGGTGTTGTGGGAGAAGTCGTAGTTGATGGTGTAGGCCCAGTCGGTGTACAGCACGCCGGACAGTTCGAGGAAGGCGCGACGGAAGTAAGCGGCGTCGGCGGTGTCACCGTTCTTGGTGTAGACACCGTCGAAGCGGCTGTAGTCGGCTTGCAGGCGACCACCGAGCTTGAAGCTGAACTCTTTGTCTGTGGTGGCGACCTCAAGGCCGCCCTTGGTCTTGACTACGATATCGGCGCCATCGGTGGTGACGGTGCCAGCGAAAGCCTGGGCGGTAACTGCCAGGGCCAGGGCGCTGGCGGCAAAACCGGCGAAGTGCTTACGGATCATCGAAGATTTCCCCTAATTGGTGGTCTGTAGCGCTGGAAAAAACACGCGAGTCAGGCCCGCTTGTGTTGGGAGGGAATCTTGGCGGCGGGTTATTTCAGGGGAGTTGCCGATAGATAAAGATTTGATGACAGCGGAACTTTTTTACTCCCAAACGAAATAAGGCAAAAAGCCTGTACTAGAGCGGTCGGCGGGGTATTAGGGGGAAAACGAAACCCTGTAGCCGCTGGCGAGGCCTGCGATCGGCCGAACGGCCGCAGCGACTTCAAGATCGCTGAAGGCCTTCGGCCTTATCGCAGCCTGCGGCAGCGGCTAC
>NZ_FOAE01000001.1:0-11384 GCF_900109505.1 Pseudomonas sp. NFACC41-3 | reverse complement strand
GGCTACAGGAACTCGTACACCTTGCAGGCGTTGGTGTAGCCGCTGGCGAAGCCTACGATCGAGCGCGAAGCGGTCGCGCTCTTGAGGGCCTCGAGGCTTCAGCGGCTACGGGAGGATTGTCGGGTGAATCAGGTGTTGCGCTTGCGCTCGGCGGCCAGGCGTTCGGCCAGCGCATCGATATCGGCCACGGGCGCTTCCGGCATCTTGCGCAAGGTGGCCTGCATCAGGCGCATCTGCCGCAGGAAACGCCGGCAATTGGGGCAGAACAACAGGTGATGGCGCTGGATCAGGCGCTGGCGAAAGCTCAGCTGACCATCGAGATAGTCGCTGGAGCGTGCCACTTGTTCCTTGCAGGTCAGCATTGGCCGGTCTCCTCGAAGTGCTCCACCGTAGCAAAAATCTTCAGCCGCGCCCGGTGCAGCAGCACCCGGACATTGGAGAGGGAAATGTCCAGAAGATTACAGATTTCCTCCAGCTCCAGGCCCTGGCGCTCGCGCAGGGTCAACACGCTGCCTTGCAGTTCCGACAAGCTCAGCAAAGTGTGCTCCAGGCATTCGCGCAGCTCGGCCTCGGTGAGCAGGGCTTCCGGGGTATCGGCGTGCCAGGCGAACGGCGCCACCAGCCAGTGACCGTCAGAGGAAGAAAAACGTTCGTCGCCGATGGTGCCGTGGGGTGCCGGCAGGTCATCCAGCAGGACTTCGCGGCGGTTCTGTTTGTAGCGGCTTTTCGCCGAGTTGGCGGTGATGGTCAGCAGCCAGGTCTTGAGGCTGGAACGCCCCTGGAAACCGGCCAGGTTGCGCACCACCGACAGCCAGGCATCCTGCACCACTTCGTCGGCGTGGCGCTGGCCGACAATGGCGTAGGCCACGGCGCGCATCGCGCTCTGGTAGGTGCTGACCAGTTCCTTGTAGGCCTTTTGCTCGCCGGCCAACAGGCGTTCAAGCAGTTGCGTGTCGTCAGCTGCGGACATTCATGCCTCGTAATCGGAATCCAGGATCGCAACCGCTGAATCAGCGGCTGCGATCCATAAGACTGTCAACGCTTGCGCAGAAGCACACTGCCAATCGAATAACCGGCGCCGAACGAGCTGAGCACCGCCAGCGAGCCGCCGGGCAGGTCGTCCTGGTTCTTGTGGAACGCGATCACCGAACCGGCCGAACTGGTGTTGGCGTAGGTGTCGAGAATCACCGGTGCCTCCTCTTCGGTGGCCTCGCGGCCCAGCAGCTTCTTGACGATCAGGTGGTTCATGCTGAGGTTGGCCTGGTGCAGCCAGAAACGCTTCACGTCGCTGACGTTCAGCTGGTTTTCCTGCAGGTGCTCGGCGATCAGTTCCGCCACCATCGGGCAGACGTCGCGGAACACCTTGCGGCCTTCCTGCACGAAGAGTTTGTCCGGCGCGCCGATGCCCTCTTCCGCGGCGCGGTTGAGGAAGCCGAAGTTGTTGCGGATGTTGTTGGAGAACTTGGTCAGCAGCTTGGTGCTGATGATGTCGAACTGGTACGGCGAGGTGGCCAGGTCAGCCCGTTCGATGATCACCGCGGTGGCCGCGTCGCCGAAGATGAAGTGGCTGTCGCGGTCACGGAAGTTCAGGTGGCCGGTGCAGACTTCCGGGTTGACCATCAGGATCGCCCGGGCCTGGCCCAGTTGCACGCTGTTGCAGGCCGCCTGGATGCCGAAGGTGGCCGAGGAGCAGGCCACGTTCATGTCGAAACCGAAACCAGCGATGCCCAGGGCTTCCTGGACTTCGATGGCGATGGCCGGGTAGGCGCGTTGCAGGTTGGAGCAGGCGACGATCACCCCGTCGATGTCCGCGGCGGTCTTGCCGGCGCGTTGCAGGGCCTGTTCGGCGGCGCCGATGGCCATCTGGCAGAGCACCGACCATTCGTCGTTGGAACGCTCGGGCAGGCGCGGGGCCATGCGCCGCGGATCGAGGATGCCGTCCTTGTCCATGACAAAGCGGCTTTTGATGCCGGAGGCCTTCTCGATGAAGGCCGCGCTGGATTCGGTCAGGGCCTGAACCTCGCCGCGCTCGATCGCTTGCGCGTTGTCGGCGTTGAACTGATGCACGTAGGTGTTGAAAGACTCCACCAGCTCTTCGTTGGAGATGCTGTTGGCCGGGGTGTACAGGCCAGTGCCGCTGATGACGACGTTATGCACGGTCGTTCCTCTATTCTGTTCAGGCAGAAGGTATTGGCACCGTCGTACCAAACCGTAAATGGTCTATCCCGACGGGCGGAATAGGACCTGACATCGCTTTATTCCGCTTTGCCCGGGCGGCGAACGCTCAAAACCGCGGGGCCGGCATTTATAACGGCGAAGTTTGCCATAAACGCCGGCGTTTGGCCCCATCGGCAAGCGTAGTCGGCGCAACATCGCCGATCCTGTAGCCGCTGGCGAAGCCTGCGATCGAGCGCGAAGCGGTCGCGCTCTTGAGGCCCTCGAGGCCCCTGCGGGGCCTTACGCAGCCTGCGGCAGCGGCTACAGCGCATCAGGCTTCCACCTGGCTCCACTGCTTGTTCAGGCGCTTGTCGGAAATCGGCGCCTTGGTGCCCAATTGCTGGGCGAACAGCGAGACCCGGTACTCCTCCAGCCACCAGCGGTACAGCTCCAGTTGCGGGTCGCGCTTGCCTTCCTGGGCATGTTTGCTCGCCCGCGCCTGGTACTGGTTCCACAGGCCGGCCAGCTCAGTACTCCAGACCCGGTCCTTCTGCACCTGGCTGCCGAGTTTCTCGAAACGCAACTCGACGGCCTTGAGGTAACGCGGCAGTTCCTTGAGCCACTGCGCCGGGGTCTCGCGGACAAACCCCGGGTACACCAGATGGCTTAGCTGCGACTTGATGTCGTTCAGCGCCACCGCCTGGGCCAGGTCGATCTTGCCCTTGAAACGCTTTTGCAGGCCATGCCAGAGCTTGAGGATCTCCAGGGTCAGGCGCGCCAGGCGCTCGGCGTGCTCGGTCCAACTGCCGCGCTTGCGCTCGGCCAGCGAGGCCAGGCCGGCGCCATCGCGCGGCAGGCTGTCCTCGCCTTCCAGCACGCAGCTGTCGAGGCTGGCCAGCAGGATGTCTTCCACCAGGGCATCGACGCGCCCCAGTTCGCGATACAGCAGGCCTAGCTCGGTCAGCCCCGGCAACTTGTTGCGCAGGAACTTGGCCGGCTCGGCCAGCTGTTGCAGCAACAGGCGCTGCAAGGCGCGGCGATGCTGGAACTCGGCTTCGGCCGGAGTGGAGAAACGCCCCTCCTTAACCGTGCCACCCTCTTCCACCAGCGCCGGATACACCGTCATCGACAGCCCGGCGATCTTCTGCTGGGTTTTCTCCGCCACCGCGGCGAACACCTTGGCTTCCACCGGCTGCTGGCTTTTCGCGGTTTGCGGCACCGCCAGGGCGGCCTGGCTGGCCTCGGCGAAACGCGCGGTCAGCTCGGCCAGGTCGCGGCCTTCGCCGAGGAACTTGCCCTGGGCGTCGACGATTTCCAGGTTCATCCGCAGGTGGCTTTCCACCTGTTGCGCCGACTCGGCCCAGGCCTCGTCGCTGACCCGCGCCCCGGTCATGCGCAGCAGTTCGCGGCCTAGGGCCTGGGGCAGCGAGCCCTGGGCGAAATCGATACGCGCCAGGGCCGCCTTGACGAAGTCCGGCACCGGTACGAAGTTCTTGCGCAACGCCTTGGGCAGGTTGCGCACCAGGGCGATGCACTTGGCTTCCACCAGCCCCGGCACCAGCCATTCCAGGCGCTCGGCGGGCAAGGCCGGCAGCAGCGGCGCCGGCACCCGCAGGGTTACGCCGTCCCGTGGATGGTTGGGCTCGAAGTGGTAACTCAGGGCCAGTTCCAGATCGCCGATCTGCAGGGTGTCCGGGTACTGCATGGCGGTGACTTCGCTGGCCTCGCGGGCCAGCACGTCTTCCTCGCGCATGATCAGCAACTGCGGGTCTTTCTGGCTATGCACCCGGTACCAGCTGTCGAAGGTCGCGGTCTGGTGGATCTCCGCCGGCAAGCGCGCATCGTAGAAGGCGAACAGGGTCTCCTCGTCAGCGAGGATGTCGCGGCGCCGGGCCTTGGCTTCCAGCTCGTCGAGCTGCTCGAGCAGCCGCGTATTAGCGCTCAAGCACTTGGCTTTCGACTGGATCTCGCCACGCACCAGGCCTTCGCGGATAAACAGCTCGCGCGACACCACTGGGTCCACCGGGCCGTAATGCACCGGGCGACGACCGACCACGATCAGGCCGAACAAGGTGATCTGCTCGTAGGCCACCACCTGCCCGCGCTTCTTCTCCCAATGGGGTTCGAAGTGGTTCTTCTTGATCAGGTGCCCGGCCAGCGGCTCGATCCAGTCGGCGTCGATCTTCGCCACCATGCGCGCGTAGAGCTTGGTGGTTTCCACCAGTTCGGCGGTCATCAGCCATTGCGGGCGCTTCTTGCCGATCCCCGACGACGGATGAATCCAGAAGCGCCGCTGGCGGGCGCCGAGGTAGTCGCCCTCCTCGGTCTTCTGGCCGATCTGGCTCAGCAGCCCGACCAGCACCGCCTTGTGCAGCTTCGGATAATCGGCCGGCTCCTTGTTCAGGCTCAATTGCAGGTCGCGGCAGATCAGGCTCAGTTGGCGATGGGAGTCGCGCCACTCGCGCAGGCGCAAGTAGTTGAGGAAGTTCTTGCGGCACCAGTTACGCAATGGGCTGGCGGTCAGCGCCTGGCGCTGTTCTTCGAAACCGCGCCACAGATTGACCAGGCCGGCGAAATCCGAGTCGGCGTCCTTCCACTGCGCGTGGGCCTGGTCGGCCGCCTGCTGGCGCTCCGGCGGCCGCTCGCGCGGGTCCTGGATCGACATGGCGCTGGCGACGATCAGCACTTCCTGCAGGCTACCCAGCTTCGCCGCTTCCAGCAGCATGCGGCCCATGCGCGGGTCCACCGGCAGGCGCGCCAGCTGGCGGCCCAGCGGCGTCAGCTGGCTGTTGCGATCCACCGCCGAGAGTTCTTGCAGCAGGTTGAAACCGTCGCTGATGGCCTTGCCATCCGGCGGCTCGATAAAGGGGAATGCGGTGATTTCACCGAGGCGCAGATGGAGCATCTGCAGGATCACCGCCGCCAGGTTGGTGCGCAGGATTTCCGGGTCGGTGAATTCCGGACGGCCGTTGAAATCCTCTTCGCTGTACAGGCGCACGCAGATGCCCGGCTCGACTCGGCCGCAGCGGCCTTTGCGCTGGTTGGCGCTGGCCTGGGAAATCGCCTCGATGGGCAGGCGCTGGACCTTGGCCCGATAGCTGTAGCGGCTGATGCGCGCGGTGCCGCTGTCGATCACGTAGCGGATGCCCGGCACGGTCAGCGAGGTCTCGGCGACGTTGGTCGCCAGCACTACCCTGCGGCCCGGGTGCGACTGGAAAATCCGCTGCTGCTCGGCCGGCGACAGGCGCGCGTACAGCGGCAGGATCTCGGTGTGCTTGAGCTGGGCCTTGCGCAGCATTTCGGCGGCGTCGCGAATCTCCCGCTCGCCCGGCAGGAACACCAGCACGTCACCCGGACTGCGGCGCTCGCTGCGCTCATGGGCGGCGATTTCATCGAGGGTGGCGAGGATCGCCTGGTCCACCGTCAGGTCGTCCTCGACCCGGTTGCCCTCTTCGTCCTGCTCCAGGGTCAGCGGGCGGTACCAGGTTTCCACCGGGAAGGTGCGGCCGGAGACCTCGACGATCGGCGCGTCGTCGAAGTGCCTGGAGAAGCGCTCCAGGTCGATGGTCGCCGAGGTGATGATGACCTTGAGGTCCGGACGCCGCGGCAGCAGGGTCTTCAGGTAGCCCAGCAGGAAGTCGATGTTCAGGCTGCGTTCGTGGGCTTCGTCGACGATGATCGTGTCGTAGCGTTCCAGGTAGCGGTCGTTCTGGGTTTCCGCCAGCAGGATGCCGTCGGTCATCAGCTTGATCAGGGTGTTGGAATCGCTCTGGTCTTCGAAGCGCACCTGATACCCCACCAGGGCACCCAGCGGCGTCGCCAGCTCTTCGGCGACCCGGCTGGCGACGCTGCGCGCGGCGATCCGCCGGGGCTGGGTGTGGCCGATCAGGCCGTGCTGGCCGCGACCGATTTCCAGGCAGATCTTCGGCAACTGGGTGGTTTTGCCCGAGCCGGTTTCGCCAGCGATGATCAGCACCTGGTACTTTTGCAGCGCCGCCTTGATCTCGTCGCGCTTGGCGGCGATCGGCAGGCTGTCGTCGTAGCGAATCGACGGCACGCTGGCGCGCCGCGTCAGCACCTGGGCGCAGGACGCCTGCATGCGCTCGACCCACTGCCCAAGCTTGGCCTCGTCGGGCTTCTTGCGCAGCTCAAGCAGCTGCCGACGCAACCGGTGACGGTCGGCGAGCATGGCGTGGTCGAGGGTTTTCAGCAGTTGGTCGATTGCAGGCGATTCGGAAGTCATCGGGTACGCAAGGGTCGTCTTATTTATGCAGGGGGCGGATTGTCGCAGATTTAACGAGCGAACGAGATCCTTGTAGCCGCTGGCGTAGCCTGCGTTCGGCTGCGAAGCCGCCGTAAACCTGCTTCCCGCGTATTGCTGATGTACCGCGAGCAGCGGTTTTGCGAGGACTTCGTCCCCGGACGCAGGCTGCGCCAGCGGCTACAGGGGCGTGCGGTGCAGGCTTATTCGTTGTCCCGTTCCTTGCGCCGGTACGGGAACACATCGATCACCTTGCCGGCGCGAATGGCCTCCTGCAGGCCTTTCCAGTAATCGGCGTTGTACAACTCGCCGTGCAACTGGTCGAACAGCTTGCGCTGCCCGGCGTCGGCGAACAGGAATGGCGGGAATTCCTCGGGGAACACGTCCAGCGGGCCGATGGAATACCAGGGCTCGGAGGCCATCTCGTCCTCCGGGGTACGCGGCGCCGGAATGTGGCGGAAGTTGGCCTCGGTGAGGAAGCAGATCTCGTCGTAGTCGTAGAACACCACCCGGCCATGGCGGGTGACGCCGAAGTTCTTCAGCAGCATGTCGCCGGGAAAGATGTTGGCCGCGGCCAGTTGCTTGATCGCCAAACCGTAGTCCTCCAGCGCCTCGCGCACCTGAGCCGGGTTGGCGTGGTCCAGGTAGAGGTTGAGCGGGGTCATGCGCCGCTCGGTCCAGCAGTGACGGATCAGCACCGTATCGCCCTCCACCGACACCGTGGACGGCGCGACTTCCAACAGTTCCTCCAGGCACGCGGGGTCGAACTTGCCCAGGGGAAAGCGGAAATCGGCGAACTCCTGGGTATCGGCCATGCGCCCGACCCGGTCGACGCTTTTCACCAGGCGGTACTTCTCGATCACCGTGGCGCGGTCGACGTTTTTCGACGGCGAGAAGCGGTCCTTGATGATCTTGAACACGGTGTTGAAGCCCGGCAGGGTGAACACGCTCATGACCATGCCGCGCACGCCCGGGGCCATGATGAACTGGTCGTCGGTGTTGGCTAGGTGGTTGATCAGCGCCCGGTAGAACTCGGACTTACCGTGCTTGTAGAAACCGATGGAGGTGTACAGCTCGGCGATGTGCTTGCCCGGCAGGATGCGCTTGAGGAAACCGATGAACTCCGCCGGCACCGGCACGTCGACCATGAAATAGGAGCGGGTGAAGGAAAAGATGATCGACACATCGGCTTCGTCGGTGATCAGCGCGTCGATCTGGATGCCCCGCCCTTCGCGGTGCAGCAGCGGAATCACCAGCGGCCACTGCTCGTCATGGGTGTAGATGCGCCCCACTAGGTAGGCGCCCTTGTTGCGGTACAGCACCGAGGAAAACAACTCCACCGCCAGTTCCGGGTCCTTGCACACCCAGTCCGGCAGGTTCTCCCGCAGCTGCGACTCCAGGCGCCGCAGGTCGCCGGGCAGGTCGGCGTAGGCTTCGCTGAAGCTGTAGTCGACGAAAATCTGTTCGAGCATCGTCGACAGATGGCCTTGCGGCCGGTAGGTGCGGGTCTGCGCGGCCCGGGCGCGGCGCAGGCTCGGCCGCGTGGTGTGGATGAACATGCAGCCGTCGCTGATCAGGTCATGGCTGAACAGGCCGCAGAAGGCCGAGTTGTACCAGGTCTCGGACAGCTCATCGTCGAAGCGCAGGTCGATCAGGCTGATATAGGCGCTTTTCACCAGCGGCCACTGATTGACGTCGAGCAGGGTCTCCAGGTCGAAGGTCGCGCGCAGCCGCTCCACGGTCTCGCTGACCTTTTCCTCGTACAGGTTGATCCGTGCCGCCGAGGCGGTCTGCGCCTCCTGCCACTGCGCCTGCTCGAAGCGCGCCCGGGCACCGTCGGTGATCTGGCGAAAATGCTCGCGGTAATCGTCGAAGCCATCGAGGATCGTTCGAGCGATATCGGCGGCGGGCCATTTCTGCGGCATGGTGAGACCTCTGCGGGAATTCGGAAAGGCCTGAGCTTAGCCAGTGAACCGGGTACAGGAGAAGTGCAATTTTGCGCAGATAGCGAAGGCGGCCGCCCATTCAACCGCAAGATAGCGATTGCCCGCGCCCTATCTCTCGGCAACACTCTCGCCCTGCTGAAAAAAGGGCCGTTGAACGGCCTATTAAAAGGAGTTGCGCCGTGAGACTTGTCGATACCCTGCGTTTGTTGTCCCTGGCCGCGATCTGGGGCGCGAGTTTTCTGTTCATGCGCATCATCGCTCCAGTGATCGGCAGCATTCCCACGGCCTTCTTTCGTGTCTCCATCGCCGCCACCGGCCTGTTGGTGATCCTTGCGTTGATGCGCATCAGCTGGGACTTCCAGGGCAAGTTCAAGACCGTGCTGCTGCTTGGCGTAATCAACTCCGGCATCCCCACCACTATGTATTCGGTGGCGGCCCTGGTGCTGCCGGCCGGTTATTCGGCGATCTTCAATGCCACCACGCCGTTGATGGGCGTGCTGATCGGCGGGTTGTTCTTCCATGAAAAACTGACCCCGCCAAAAATCGCCGGGGTCAGCCTGGGCCTGTTCGGCGTGGGCATCCTGACCCGTGCCGGCCCCATGGCATTCGACCTGGAACTGCTGCTGGGCGCGCTGGCCTGCCTGCTCGCCACCACCTGCTACGGCTTCGCCGGCTTCCTCGCGCGGCGCTGGCTGGACCAGGCCGGCGGCCTCGACAGTCGCCTCTCGGCCCTGGGCAGCATGCTCGGCGCCAGCCTGTTCCTGCTACCGATCTTCGCCTACAGCGCCATCAGCCAGCCGCCCGCCAGCTGGGGCGGCTGGAGCGTCTGGCTGTCGTTGCTGGGCCTGGGCCTGGCCTGCACCGCCTTTGCCTACATCCTGTATTTCCGCCTGCTGAGCTCGATCGGCCCGGTCAAATCCATGACCGTGACCTTCATGATCCCGCCGTTCGGGGTGCTGTGGGGCGCGTTGCTGCTGGACGAGCCGCTGTCCATGGCTCACCTGTATGGCGGCGTGCTGATCGCCGCGGCCTTGTGGCTGGTCCTCAAGCCAGGGGCCCGGGTCGCCTCGCCCCGGGAACTGGCGGATCGTTGATCGCGTCGATTCCCCGGCATTGCGAGCGGCCCTGAAACATGGGCGCGCTCGCCACTTGCATGACAGTCTCGATCAGGCTTGAGCGGAATCGAACCGCCTATCGGACACCGTAACTTCCGCCCTTCGGCAAAAGGACTTAAAACAATAAAAATCATCGCCTTCTAAAAACAAATACTGCTCTCTCAATAAAAATATCCCCTCAAGAAAAAAACCATTACCCCGCCGTCTTTATTTTTTACTCCCGCCTTTCACCCCCTCGTCCAAACCCCATAAAACTTGAACAAAATTCGCAAAAAAAGCCCGCACCAGAGAGTTCCACTGATAACAACAACGAACTAACCACAACCAACAAAGATTATTCTCGACCACCATAAAGATATTTCTGAAAAGTTTAAAAAAAGTTCCCAACCTCTCTCCCCACGTATATTCCCGCCTTCTTCTTTATTAAGTTACCGGCCCGTTCACAACTTCCCCAGACAACTTGATCAGTTATTCAACGCTTATGAACAGATCTCTCAGGCCGCACTGTTACAGCACCGGTCCTATTGCACTTCATAGCCAGAAAACTCCTCTCCCGGCCAGGAAGCGCCTCGCGCCTCTGTGCGGCCATCGAACGCTTTCAACCCCCGGCGCGCGCCGCTGATCCATAGCGCACTCAACGCCATTTCCACCCCTCCGACCACACAGGCACCGCCTTGGAAAAGAAAACCATGACACCCCACAGCTTCAGACCCTCCAGCACCGCGCTCGCCGTCGCACTGGCGTTGAGCTCCTTCGCCCCGGCCGTACTCGCTACGACGAACTGGACCGGAGACGCGCATCACATTGCCTATGACCAGGACGGCAATCCCTATCGCGTCGACGACAGCAACGCCTGGGAAAACAGTGGCAACTGGAGCAACGGCGCTCCCGCCAGCAATGACGTCGTCAACATCGACCGACCGCTCGCCGGGCGCAACAACCAGGTCGCGCAACTGGACAGCGCGCGAACGGTCGGCAGCCTGAACGTCGGCACCGCCAACAATGGCCTGGGCCAGTTGAATGTCGGCGCCAACGGCAAGCTGAACATCGGTGACAGCTTCACCCTGGGCACCGTCCAGGGCTCCACGGGCAAGGCCACCTTCAACAACGGCGCGACAGTGAACACGGGCGGCGACCTGATCGTCGGCAAAGGCGGATCGGCCGACCTGACCCTCAAAAACGGCTCCAAGGCCCGCTCCCAGGGCGACACCCTGATCGGCGCAGACCGCGGTGCCTCCGGCACCCTTATCGTCGACAGCGGCTCGACGCTGACCAGCGACAAGCGGCTGGTAGTCGGCGGCGCCGGCAACGGCACCCTGCAGGTCAAGAACGATGGCCAGGTCACCAGCCAGGACAGCATCATCGCCGCCGACCTGGGCTCCAATGGCACCACCAGCGTCGATGGCGCGGGCAGCCTCTGGAAAACCCTCGGCGACATGACCGTGGGCCAGTCGGGCAATGGCTCGCTGTCGCTGACCAACGGCGCCAAGGTGCAGACCGCTGGCAACACCGTGATCGCGGCGCAAAAAGGTTCAAGCGGTAAGGTCAGCGTCGACAACGGGACCCTCTCCACCGACAAGACCCTGATCGTCGGCGGCGCCGGCAACGGCGTCCTGGACATCAAGAACGGCGGTCAGGTCAACAGCCAGGACAGCATCATCGCTGCCGACCTGGGCTCCACTGGCACCGCTAGCCTCGATGGCGCGGGCAGCCTCTGGAAAAGCCTGGGCGACATGATCGTCGGCCAATCGGGCAACGGCTCGCTGTCGCTGACCAACGGCGCCAAGGTACAGACCGCTGGCAACACCGTCATTGCTGCCCAAAAAGGCTCAAGCGGTACGGTCAGCGTCGACAACGGTACGCTCTCCACCGACAAGACCCTGATCGTCGGCGGCGCCGGCAATG
>NZ_FOAE01000011.1:0-1565 GCF_900109505.1 Pseudomonas sp. NFACC41-3 | reverse complement strand
CAAATTGCTTGGGTGTTATATGGTCAAGCCTCACGGGCAATTAGTATTGGTTAGCTCAACGCCTCACAGCGCTTACACACCCAACCTATCAACGTCGTAGTCTTCGACGGCCCTTTAGGGAACTCAAGGTTCCAGTGAGATCTCATCTTGAGGCAAGTTTCCCGCTTAGATGCTTTCAGCGGTTATCTTTTCCGAACATAGCTACCCGGCAATGCCACTGGCGTGACAACCGGAACACCAGAGGTTCGTCCACTCCGGTCCTCTCGTACTAGGAGCAGCCCCTCTCAAATCTCAAACGTCCACGGCAGATAGGGACCGAACTGTCTCACGACGTTCTAAACCCAGCTCGCGTACCACTTTAAATGGCGAACAGCCATACCCTTGGGACCGGCTTCAGCCCCAGGATGTGATGAGCCGACATCGAGGTGCCAAACACCGCCGTCGATATGAACTCTTGGGCGGTATCAGCCTGTTATCCCCGGAGTACCTTTTATCCGTTGAGCGATGGCCCTTCCATACAGAACCACCGGATCACTAAGACCTACTTTCGTACCTGCTCGACGTGTCTGTCTCGCAGTCAAGCGCGCTTTTGCCTTTATACTCTACGACCGATTTCCGACCGGTCTGAGCGCACCTTCGTACTCCTCCGTTACTCTTTAGGAGGAGACCGCCCCAGTCAAACTACCCACCATACACTGTCCTCGATCCGGATAACGGACCTGAGTTAGAACCTCAAAGTTGCCAGGGTGGTATTTCAAGGATGGCTCCACGCGAACTGGCGTCCACGCTTCAAAGCCTCCCACCTATCCTACACAAGCAAATTCAAAGTCCAGTGCAAAGCTATAGTAAAGGTTCACGGGGTCTTTCCGTCTAGCCGCGGATACACTGCATCTTCACAGCGATTTCAATTTCACTGAGTCTCGGGTGGAGACAGCGCCGCCATCGTTACGCCATTCGTGCAGGTCGGAACTTACCCGACAAGGAATTTCGCTACCTTAGGACCGTTATAGTTACGGCCGCCGTTTACCGGGGCTTCGATCAAGAGCTTCGCGTTAGCTAACCCCATCAATTAACCTTCCGGCACCGGGCAGGCGTCACACCCTATACGTCCACTTTCGTGTTTGCAGAGTGCTGTGTTTTTAATAAACAGTCGCAGCGGCCTGGTATCTTCGACCGGCATGGGCTTACGGAGCAAGTCCTTCACCCTCACCGGCGCACCTTCTCCCGAAGTTACGGTGCCATTTTGCCTAGTTCCTTCACCCGAGTTCTCTCAAGCGCCTTGGTATTCTCTACCCAACCACCTGTGTCGGTTTGGGGTACGGTTCCTAGTTATCTGAAGCTTAGAAGCTTTTCTTGGAAGCATGGCATCAACCACTTCGTCACCTAAAAGGTAACTCGTCATCAGCTCTCGGCCTTAGAACCCCGGATTTACCTAAGATTCCAGCCTACCACCTTAAACTTGGACAACCAACGCCAAGCTGGCCTAGCCTTCTCCGTCCCTCCATCGCAATAACTAGAAGTACAGGAATATTAACCTGTTTTCCATCGACTACGCTTTTCAGCCT
>NZ_FOAE01000012.1:0-1003 GCF_900109505.1 Pseudomonas sp. NFACC41-3 | reverse complement strand
GCCTTAGGGACCGACTAACCCTGCGTCGATTAACGTTGCGCAGGAAACCTTGGTCTTTCGGCGTGGGTGTTTTTCACACCCATTGTCGTTACTCATGTCAGCATTCGCACTTCTGATACCTCCAGCAAGCTTCTCAACTCACCTTCACAGGCTTACAGAACGCTCCTCTACCGCATCACTTACGTGATACCCGTAGCTTCGGTGTATGGTTTGAGCCCCGTTACATCTTCCGCGCAGGCCGACTCGACTAGTGAGCTATTACGCTTTCTTTAAAGGGTGGCTGCTTCTAAGCCAACCTCCTAGCTGTCTAAGCCTTCCCACATCGTTTCCCACTTAACCATAACTTTGGGACCTTAGCTGACGGTCTGGGTTGTTTCCCTTTTCACGACGGACGTTAGCACCCGCCGTGTGTCTCCCATGCTCGGCACTTGTAGGTATTCGGAGTTTGCATCGGTTTGGTAAGTCGGGATGACCCCCTAGCCGAAACAGTGCTCTACCCCCTACAGTGATACATGAGGCGCTACCTAAATAGCTTTCGAGGAGAACCAGCTATCTCCGAGCTTGATTAGCCTTTCACTCCGATCCACAGGTCATCCGCTAACTTTTCAACGGTAGTCGGTTCGGTCCTCCAGTCAGTGTTACCTAACCTTCAACCTGCCCATGGATAGATCGCCCGGTTTCGGGTCTATACCCAGCGACTAAACGCCCTATTAAGACTCGCTTTCGCTACGCCTCCCCTATTCGGTTAAGCTCGCCACTGAATATAAGTCGCTGACCCATTATACAAAAGGTACGCAGTCACAGAACAAAGTCTGCTCCCACTGCTTGTACGCATACGGTTTCAGGATCTATTTCACTCCCCTCTCCGGGGTTCTTTTCGCCTTTCCCTCACGGTACTAGTTCACTATCGGTCAGTCAGTAGTATTTAGCCTTGGAGGATGGTCCCCCCATATTCAGACAAAGTTTCTCGTGCTCCGTCCTACTCGATTTCATGACTAAGAGA